>NZ_JAOWGA010000014.1:0-4334 GCF_030333395.1 Citrobacter sp. CK194 | reverse complement strand
TGGCGGGCAGGACGCCCGCCATAAACTGCCAGGCATTAATTAAGTGAAGAGGCCATCCTGAGGGATGGCCTTTTTGCGTTCATGCGCCCGGGGGCAGCCGGATGACGCTGCGCTTATCCCACCTACATAACCACAAGCCATACTGTTGCATATGCGGTAAACTAGACGCGATTTTGCATCAGGAAAGCGTCTATGAATCACTCCCTCAAACCCTGGAATACCTTCGGTATCGATCAACGCGCTAACGAGATTGTCTGTGCCGAAAATGAACAACAACTATTGGATGCCTGGCAATCGGCTAAAGCATCAAATCATCCGGTACTGATACTGGGCGAAGGGAGTAACGTTCTGTTTCTTGATACCTTTCATGGAACGGTGATTATCAACCGTATCAAAGGTATTGAGGTGACAGAGCAACCCGAAGCATGGCACTTGCACGTAGGGGCGGGGGAAAACTGGCATAACCTGGTACGATACACACTCCAGCAAGGTATGCCGGGGCTGGAGAATCTGGCGCTTATTCCGGGGTGCGTCGGTTCTTCTCCTATCCAGAACATTGGCGCCTATGGTGTAGAACTACAGCGGGTCTGTGACTATGTGGATTGTGTCGAGCTGGCAACCGGAAAGTCTCTACGGGTGAGCGCCACAGAGTGCCGCTTTGGTTATCGTGATAGTATCTTCAAGCATGAATATCAGGATCGTTACGCCATTGTGGCTGTCGGCCTGCGTTTACCAAAACAGTGGCTGCCCGTACTGACTTATGGCGACCTGGTTCGCTTTGAACCTGAAACGGTCACGCCGCAGCAGGTGTTTGATGCCGTATGCCATATGCGCACCACGAAACTGCCCGATCCAAAAGTAAATGGTAATGCAGGTAGCTTCTTTAAAAATCCTGTTGTTGCAGCAGAGATTGCGCACACATTACTGGCGCAATTTCCCGGTGCGCCACATTACCCGCAGGCCGATGGTTCAGTGAAGCTGGCTGCCGGTTGGTTGATCGATCAGTGCCAGCTAAAAGGCGTCAGTATCGGGGGCGCTGCGGTACATCGTCAGCAGGCTCTGGTGCTGATTAACGCACATAATGCGACAAGCGAGGATGTGGTGAAACTCGCGCATCATGTGCGTCAGAACGTGGGTGAGAAATTTAATGTCTGGCTGGAACCGGAAGTTCGGTTTATCGGGCAGACCGGTGAAGTGAATGCTGTGGAGATCATTGCATGAAGGATAATACCGTTCCCCTGACGCTGATCTCTTTGCTGGCCGATGGTGAGTTTCATTCGGGTGAACATCTGGGTGAAACACTGGGAATGAGCCGCGCAGCCATCAACAAGCATGTCCAGACGCTGCGTGACTGGGGAGTTGATGTGTTTACCGTTCCTGGCAAAGGATATAGCCTGCCAGAACCTATCCAATTATTAGATGCTTCTGTCATCCATGCACAACTGGACAGCGGGAATGTCACGGTACTTCCGGTTATCGATTCGACGAACCAGTATCTGCTGGATCGTATCGGCCAGTTGACGTCGGGTGATGCCTGTGTAGCGGAATACCAGCAGGCTGGGCGTGGTCGTCGTGGGCGGAAATGGTTCTCTCCATTTGGTGCGAACCTGTATCTTTCTATGTACTGGCGTCTGGAGCAGGGGCCGGCAGCCGCGATCGGGCTGAGTCTGGTGATCGGCATTGTGATGGCTGAGGTTCTGCGCGATCTGGGGGCAGAGAAGGTTCGGGTTAAGTGGCCTAATGATCTCTATTTACTCGATCGCAAGCTGGCAGGCATTCTGGTTGAGCTTACGGGTAAAACGGGCGACGCTGCGCAAATCGTTATTGGCGCAGGTATCAATATGGCCATGCGCCGTGTGGAAGAAGGTGTTGTGAATCAGGGATGGATCAATCTCCAGGAAGCGGGCATTACGCTTGATCGCAACATGCTGGCGGCGACGTTAATCAAAGAGTTGCGTGCGGCGCTGGAACTCTTTGAGCAGGAAGGTCTGGCACCTTACCTGTCTCGCTGGGAAAAACTGGATAATTTTATTAACCGACCGGTTAAACTGATTATTGGTGATAAAGAAATATTTGGTATTTCCCGTGGGATAGATGCGCAAGGCGCGTTGTTGCTTGAACAGGATGGCGTAATTAAGCCGTGGATGGGCGGAGAAATATCTTTACGCAGCGCAGAATAATAAAAAGGGAGCTAAGGCTCCCTTTTTACATTATTTTCTCAACCTGACTTGTTCGACCGCATGATTGGCGCTTTTGGTCATAATCAGACTGGCCCGTTCACGAGTGGGTAAAATATTTTGCTTTAAGTTCAACCAGTTGATTTCTTTCCATAATGATGCGGCGGTATTGATCGCTTCATCTTTCGATAATTTTGCGTAATTATGGAAATAAGAATCTGGGTCGGTGAACGCCCCTTCACGAAATTTCAGGAAGCGGTTGATGTACCACGTCTGGAGTAAATCTTCAGGCGCATCAACATAAATAGAAAAATCAACGAAGTCAGAAACAAATACATGATGTGGATCGTGAGGATAATCCATTCCACTCTGTAGTACATTTAAGCCTTCAAGAATTAATATATCGGGCTGCGCGACGGTTTTATCTCCGTCTGGAATCACATCATAAATCAGGTGTGAATAGACTGGTGCGGTAACATTTGGCACCCCTGATTTGAGATCGGAAACGAACTTCACCAGACGGTGCATATCGTAAGACTCAGGAAAGCCTTTCTTCTTCATCAGCCCGCGATCTTTCAGCACCTGGTTAGGGTGCAGAAAACCGTCAGTGGTGATCAATTCGACGCGACGATGTTCCGGCCAACGGCTCAGCAGCGCTTGCAGTACGCGCGCGGTGGTGCTTTTGCCCACGGCGACGCTACCGGCAATGCTGATGATATAAGGAATACGCTGGCCGTTAGTGCCTAAAAATTGCTCCAGAACAGCCTGACGGCGCAGGTTTGAACTGATATAGAAATTTAGCAAACGCGACAGGGGCAAATAAATCTCGGCAACTTCTTCCAGTGATAAATCTTCATTAATGCCTTTGAGTCGTGCGATTTCGCCCTCGGTCAGGGTCATCGGCACGGAATCACGAAGCGCAGCCCACTGGTTGCGATCAAATTGTAGGTAAGGCGTCATTAACGTTTGCTCTTTACTCATAAGCATGTTTCTGGCTGTCATTGCTGCATCAGGTCAGCGATAAAAAAGCGAATCATCCCCGGCATGCAATGGCACGACACATTTCAGTTAATTTGGACAATGGGCAGGAGGGTAACACCAGATGGGAGGGAATAATAAGAAAAAATCTCTCCTGATAAGTTATCCCTGAAACGCAATGTGACGGATATACCATATGTAAAAGAAGAATTTTTCTCTTTCAAACACAGATATGATGATGCTCTCCGTTAAGCCGTTAGCATCCTGGTGTCGAAAAATCGCACTGACCTGACTAAAAATAGGCCATTTAGCAGTCTTGTCGTGCAAAATGTGAGCGATAGAACATTTTATGCAATTTTTTAGTTGCATGAGGTCGCAGGTCTCCATAGAATGCGCGCTACTTGATGCCGACTTAGCTCAGTAGGTAGAGCAACTGACTTGTAATCAGTAGGTCACCAGTTCGATTCCGGTAGTCGGCACCATCAAGTCCGGTGGGGTTCCCGAGCGGCCAAAGGGAGCAGACTGTAAATCTGCCGTCACAGACTTCGAAGGTTCGAATCCTTCCCCCACCACCACTTTCTGGCAGCGTGTTTGCTGTCTGAACTGGTTGAAAAAATTAACCGGTTCGAATAAGAAAAGAGACATGTCTCTTTTTTTGTTACAGAAAGAACTGGGTAGCCGAGTTCCAGGATGCGGGCATCGTATAATGGCTATTACCTCAGCCTTCCAAGCTGATGATGCGGGTTCGATTCCCGCTGCCCGCTCCAGACGTGCTGATATGGCTCAGTTGGTAGAGCGCACCCTTGGTAAGGGTGAGGTCCCCAGTTCGACTCTGGGTATCAGCACCACTTCACTTCTCCTTCCCGTTTCTCTCTGTATAAACTTAAATATTCAACAATTCAGGCATATCGCCTGGTTGATGTGGTGATATCACCGATTTATCCGTGTCTTAGAGGGACAATCGATGTCTAAAGAAAAGTTTGAACGTACAAAACCGCACGTCAACGTCGGTACTATCGGCCACGTTGACCATGGTAAAACAACGCTGACCGCTGCAATCACTACCGTACTGGCTAAAACCTACGGCGGTGCTGCTCGCGCATTCGACCAGATCGATAACGCGCCGGAAGAAAAAGCTCGTGGTATCACCATCAACACTTCTCACGTTGAATACGACAC
>NZ_JAOWGA010000013.1:0-572402 GCF_030333395.1 Citrobacter sp. CK194 | reverse complement strand
AACTGGTGGGTCGTGCAGGATTCGAACCTGCGACCAATTGATTAAAAGTCAACTGCTCTACCAACTGAGCTAACGACCCATACGGGTGTTACCTGAAAGATTTTACTCGGCACCAATTTAAAATTGGTGGGTCGTGCAGGATGACTCGGCTTCGCCTCGCCCTACGGGCCGTTGCTGATGCAACGTTATCCTTCACGCTTAACATCTGAGTGTGATGCTAAAACTGGTGGGTCGTGCAGGATTCGAACCTGCGACCAATTGATTAAAAGTCAACTGCTCTACCAACTGAGCTAACGACCCGAGTGGTGGGTGATGACGGGATCGAACCGCCGACCCCCTCCTTGTAAGGGAGGTGCTCTCCCAGCTGAGCTAATCACCCGATACTACGCTGGATACTGCTTACTAACTAAATTAGTGGTGGGTCGTGCAGGATTCGAACCTGCGACCAATTGATTAAAAGTCAACTGCTCTACCAACTGAGCTAACGACCCACTTTTGCGCTGCTTTCGGTTTGTTTGATATCCCCTGGCAACGGCGGCATATATTACTGATTTCAGATTTCAGCGCAACAAAAATTTCGATGTAGATCACTCAACTGCTTAGGAATCGCACGACGAGACCAGAAATAACGCGATTTCTGGTCGCGTGGTGTGCATTACATCGTGTTAAGACGTTTTTGCGCTTGTTTTGCGCCATCAGTGCCAGGGTATTTACTGATAACCTGCTGATAAACCGCTTTGGCTTTTGCCGCGTCGCCTTTGTCCTGCATGATGACGCCGACTTTGTACATCGCATCAGACGCTTTTGGTGACTTCGGGTAGTTTTTGACTACCGAGGCAAAATAAAATGCGGCATCATCTTTTTTACCCTTGTTGTAATTCAACTGGCCGAGCCAGTAATTGGCATTCGGCTGATAAGTTGAGTCCGGGTATTTTTTGATGAAGTTCTGAAACGCCACAATCGCATCATCCTGGCGGGACTTATCCTGCACCAGAGCAATTGCCGCATTGTAATCGGTATTGGCGTCGCCGCTTTGTACCGGCGCGCCTGACGTCGCCGCGCCCGCGCCAGGCGCAGGTATTGCGGTTGCCGCCCCGCTTTGCTCGCCGCCCGCCGATGGCGTCGCTGTGCTACCGCTGCTCAGACTGTCCATCTGTAGCAGGATCTGCTTCTGCCGTTCAACAACCTGATTCAGCTGATACTGGCTTTCCTGGATTTGACCACGCAGGGAATCAATATCGGACTGATTATCAGAGAGTTGTTGCTGGAGTTGGGTTAAAAGCTGGCTGTGAGCATTCGAAATACGCTCGAGTTGAGTGACGCGGTCTTCGACCGAGCCTGAGCCGACACTACTGATTGGCGCCTGAGCAAAAGCGGCCCAGGGGGCCGCTATGCCAACCAGTAACGACAGACTCAACAGGTGATGTCTGAAGTTACTGCTCATGCAATTCTCTTAGTAAACCAGTACGGCGCGACGGTTTTTAGCGTAAGCCGCTTCGTCGTGACCCAGTACTGCGGGTTTTTCTTTACCGTAAGAAACGATGGAGATCTGGTCAGCAGAAACGCCTTTACCCTGCAAGTACATCTTAACAGCGTTAGCACGGCGTTCGCCCAGGGAGATGTTGTACTCAGGAGTACCACGTTCGTCCGCATGACCTTCTACGGTGACTTTGTAAGACGGGTTGCTACGCAGGAAGTTAGCGTGCGCATCCAGCATTGCCGCGAAGTCAGAACGGATATCGTACTTGTCCAGATCGAAGTAAACGATGTTGTTCTGCTGCAATTGCTGCATCTGCAAACGCGCTTGCTCTTCAGAAGACATGTTGCCGCTGCCGTTCGCATCCATACCAGTGCCTGCACCCAGCATGCCTTCGCTGCCGTCATTGCTGGCGTTCTTGTTGGAAGAACATGCAGCAATTGCCATAACAGGCAGAGCGATCATCAGCCCTTTCAGCACTTTGTTCAGTTGCATTTCAATGATTCCTTTACTAATCAATTAATTATTATCACAGATACGGCGACCAGGCAGGGAATTTAACCTGACCATCAGTTGCCGGAAGACGCGCCTTGAAACGCCCATCTGTAGAAACCAAATTCAGCACGGATCCCATCCCCTGAGAAGAGCTGTAGATTACCATAGTGCCGTTAGGTGCCAGACTTGGCGTTTCATCCAGGAACGTTGACGACAGAACCTGTACGCCACCCGCTACCAGATCTTGTTTGGCAATGTGCTGCTGACCATTCGCCGAGCTTACCATTACCATAAATTTACCGTCGCTGCTCACATCCGCATCCTGGTTTTGCGAACCTTCCCAGGTGATACGCTGCGGAGCACCGCCGTTCACGTTAACTTTATACACCTGCGGACGACCGGCCTGGTCAGAGGTAAAGGCCAGGTTCTGGCTGTCCGGGAACCATGTTGGTTCGGTGTTGTTGCTGCGACCATCCGTCACCTGACGAATCTGACCAGAACCAATGTCCATCACATACAGGTTCAGGCTACCGGTTTTAGACAACGCAAACGCCAGTTTGCTGCCATCCGGCGAGAACGCAGGCGCGCCGTTGTGACGCGGGAACGACGCAACCTGACGCACAGCCCCGTTAGCCAGCGTCTGGATAACCAGCGCGGAACGACCGCTTTCGAAGGTCACGTAGGCCAGTTTAGAGCCGTCAGGAGACCACGCCGGAGACATCAGCGGCTGCGGAGAACGGTGAACCACGAACTGGTTGTAGCCATCGTAGTCAGACACGCGCAACTCATACGGGAACTGGCCGCCGTTAGTCTGCACTACGTAAGCGATACGGGTGCGGAATGCGCCCTTGATGCCGGTCAGCTTCTCAAACACTTCATCACTTGCAGTATGGCCAGCATAACGCAGCCACTGCTTGTTCACTTTGTAAGAGTTCTGCGCCAGTACAGTACCCGGTGCGCCGCCGGTGTCAACCAGCTGATAAGCAACATTGTAGGAACCGTCAGGATTCGGAGTCACCTGGCCGACAACAACCGCATCAATACCCAGCGCAGACCATGCCGCCGGCTGAACTTCTTGCGCCGTACCCGGCTGCTGCGGCAGACGAGAACGATCCAACGGATTGAATTTACCGCTGTTGCGCAGGTCAGCGCCAACGATGCCGCCAATATCTTCAGGCGCAGCTCCCGGCCCTGCCCACTGGAATGGCACAACGCCAATCGGGCGCGCCGAGTCCACCCCCTGGGTGATCTCGATACGTACTTCTGCGTGCAGCACCGCTGCCCACAGCATTAAGAAACCAAATGCTACTCGTAATGCCTGCTTCATCATATCTCCCTTATCCGGGCGGAAAGCCCACGATAATTTAGCAGAATGTTAACAAACTCAAATACACAAAACTACCAGAACCCAGCGACTCCCGTTGCGTGCCTTTCCCCGCCGTGACGGGGAAAGTTTAGCTTACGGTTTAAAGTCCAGAGGTGCGTTTTTAAACACTTCGTATACCGCCTGGCTTGGTGGTTTTGGAATCTTCGCCTGTCGGGCCGCAGCAAGCGCTGCCTGACAAAGCGCGGGATCGCCACCTTCAGACTGAATATCCAGCAACAGGCCATCTGGAGCCAGTTTTATACGCAGCGTACAGGTTTTACCTGCATAGGACGATGCGTCGTAAAACTTACTTTCAATGGCCGATTTAATCTGCCCGGCATAGTTGCTGATATCCGCGCCTGATGCACCATTGTTTTTAGTATTACCACTCCCCGCAGGAGAAGCATTGCTTCCTGCCGCTCCGCCGCCGGTTTTCGGCGCATTCTTACCGGAGCTTAAATCGCCCAACAGGTCGTCGACGCCAGATGCGGCAGCGGCTTTTTCGGCTGCGGCTTTCTTCGCAGCAGCCGCTTTATCTGCCGCAGCTTTCTTATCGGCAGCAGCCTTCTCAGCAGCAGCTTTTTTTGCTGCTGCCGCTTTCTCAGCGGCGGCTTTGTCGGCGGCAGCTTTCTTCTCTGCGGCCGCTTTTTCAGCAGCAGCCTTTTCTGCTGCGGCTTTCTTCGCGGCCTCTGCCTGAGCCTGCTTAGCCGCCTCGGCTTCCGCTTTTTTCTTCGCGTCGGCGGCGGCTTTTGCCGCTTCAGCTTCGGCTTTCTTCTTCGCATCAGCAGCCGCTTTTACCGCTTCAGCTTCCGCTTTCTTCTGCGCTTCCGCCGCTGCTTTAGCCTGCGCGTCCGCTTTCGCTTTCGCATCCGCTGCGGCTTTCGCCGCCGCTTCTTCAGCCTGTTTCTGCTGCTCCTGCGCTTTCTTCGCGGCCGCTTCCGCTTGTTTCTGCTGTTCCGCCTGCTCGCGCGCCTGTTCCTGCGCGGCTAAACGTTCTTTCTCAAGTTGCTTCAGTCGTTCCTGTTCAGCCACCTGCTTCTCGCGAAGCTCTTCAGCTTGCTGCTGCGCCTGTTTTTCACGCTGTTCCGCCGCCCGCTTCGCGCTCGCCTGTTGCTGCTGCTGACGATCGTACTGCTGAACAACTGCGCCGGGATCGACCATGACGGCGTCGATGGAAGAACCACCGCCGCCCCCGGCTGAAGCCTCTATATGCTCATCGAACGAACTCCAGATCAGCACTGCAAATAAGATGACATGCAGTACCGCTGAAATAATTATCGCCCGTTTGAGCTTGTCGTTTTGTTCGGTTGCCTTTGACACTCTCGGTTCCCAAAAACTGTGCGCCTGTTACTTGCTATCTTTACGTCCCGGAGACGCAGAAGATCAGATAGGCTGCGTCATCAAGCCAACCGATTTCACGCCCGCACTGTGTAACAAGTTCAGCGCTTTAATTATTTCATCGTAAGGCACGTCTTTCGCGCCACCGATTAAGAAGACCGTTTTCGGATTGGATTCCAGGCGACTTTTCGCTTCGGCAATAACCTGCTCTGGCGGCAACTGATCCATCCTGTCTTTCTCAACCACCACGCTGTATTGCCCAATACCGGAAACTTCAATAATGACCGGCGGATCGTCATTGGTGCTGACAGCCTGCGACTCGGTCGCGTCCGGCAGATCGACTTCCACACTCTGGGTAATGATCGGCGCCGTCGCCATGAAAATCAGCAGCAGCACCAACAGTACGTCGAGCAACGGTACAATGTTGATTTCGGACTTGAGATCGCGACGACCTCGTCCACGCGTTCTGGCCATGGCTTACCCCTTGTTGCTCTCGCTACTGGTAAACGCCTGACGGTGCAGAATGGCGGTGAACTCTTCCATAAAGTTGTCGTAATTCAGTTCCAGCTTGTTCACGCGCTGATTCAGACGGTTGTAGGCCATAACCGCTGGAATCGCCGCAAACAGACCGATAGCCGTTGCAATCAGCGCTTCCGCGATACCCGGCGCCACCATTTGCAGCGTCGCCTGTTTCACCGCACCGAGGGCGATAAACGCGTGCATAATCCCCCATACCGTACCAAACAGACCAATATACGGACTGATGGAACCCACGGTGCCGAGGAAAGGAATGTGCGTCTCTAATGTTTCCAGCTCACGGTTCATGGAGATACGCATCGCACGGGACGCCCCCTCAACAACCGCTTCCGGCGCATGGTTGTTTGCACGATGCAGTCGCACAAACTCTTTGAACCCGCTATAGAAGATTTGTTCCGAACCCGCGAGGCTATCACGACGCCCCTGGCTCTCCTGATACAGGCGAGACAGTTCGATTCCAGACCAGAATTTATCTTCGAACGCTTCCGCTTCGCGCGCCGCAGCGTTAAGAATACGAGTCCGCTGGATGATGATAGCCCAGGATGCGATTGAAAAACCAATCAAAATCAACATGATAAGTTTAACCAGAAGGCTTGCCTTCAGGAACAAATCAAGGATATTCATGTCAGTCACTGCTTAAACTCCGCGACAATAGACTTGGGAAGCGCACGAGGCTTCATTTTGAGTGGATCAACGCAAACAATCAGAACTTCCGCTTCGTTGAGCACGTTGTTCTCTGCGTTGACAATGCGTTGCGTGAAAACCAAAGAGGTGCCACGCATTGACGTAATTTCAGTTTGGACTTCGAGCATATCGTCGAGTCGCGCAGGCGCATAATATTCCAGCGTCATTTTACGCACCACGAAAGCAACCCGTTCAGCCAACAGCACCTGCTGACTGAAGTGATGATGACGCAGCATCTCTGTGCGTGCTCTTTCATAAAAAGCGACGTAACTAGCGTGGTAAACCACACCACCGGCGTCGGTATCCTCATAATAGACACGAACCGGCCATCGAAATATATTCACTGTACATCCCGGTAATGCAAAAAAAGTTAACGCTTTTAAACGTTGCTACTATACGCGCGCGAATGAGGCTTGGGAATGGGGGGAAGTTAAGGGAGAGTAAAAATTTATGGGCTTATGAAAACCCATAAATTTTTAAGGATACTTCTTATTCAAAAGAAGAAAAAAATCAGACCAACAATAAGCACGATATCGGCGAGCAGCGGGCAAAAGATCCCTTGCCAGTGAACCGCGCGAGGACGAAATCCTACGCCATGAATCACGCCCGTACAGACGGCCCACATCAGCAGAAAACCATGCCAGATTTCCAGCTCGCTTGTTTTCGCCGCGAAACGCGTCGGGTCCCAGAAGATGCAGCCTGCCAACACTAACGCCAGCATAAAGGAAAGCGCCCGTAATGGGCGCTTATCCATTACCGCATACAACGTTGCGATAATACTGGTCATTAGCTGTCTTCTTGTCCGGCTTTACCTGATTCTACGTGCTCAAGCGCCAGCGCAGTGATTATCCCAAATGCACAGGCAAGAAGCGTTCCCAGAATCCATGCGAAATACCACATTTTTAGCTCCTTACTTAGTACAGAGAGTGGGTGTTGCTTTCAATATGTTCTTTAGTGATGCGGCCGAACATTTTCCAGTAACACCAGCTGGTGTAGATCAGAATGATCGGTACAAACACCAACGCAACCCAGGTCATCAGGTTCAGCGTTCTCTGGCTGGAGGTCGCATCCCACATGGTCAGGCTCGCATTCATCATGGTGCTGGAAGGCATCACAAACGGGAACATTGCGATACCGGCAGTCAGGATGATGCAGGCCAGGGTCAGAGAAGAGAACAGGAATGCCCATGCTCCTTTCTCCATACGGGAGGTCAGGATAGTCAGCAGCGGCAGAACCACGCCCAGCGCCGGAACCAGCCACAGGATCGGCGTACTGTTGAAGTTCACCATCCACGCACCGGCTTCACGCGCGACTTCTTTGGTCAGCGGGTTAGATGCGGCGTGATGATCCATCGCGGACGTCACGACATAACCATCAATACCGTAAACCACCCATACGCCCGCCAGCGCGAAGCACACCAGCGTAACCAGCGCGGCTACCTGTGCCGTCGTGCGGGAACGCAGGTGCAGCTCACCTACGGTACGCATTTGCAGATAGGTCGCGCCCTGGGTAATGATCATCCCTACGCTGACGATACCTGCCAGCAGGCCAAACGGGTTCAGCAGCTGGAAGAAGTTACCGGTGTAGTACAGACGCAGATACTCGTCGATATGGAACGGTACGCCCTGCAACAGGTTGCCAAACGCCACGCCGATAACCAACGGCGGCACAAAGCTCCCCACGAAGATGCCCCAGTCCCACATGTTGCGCCAGCGGGTGTCTTCAATCTTGGAACGGTAGTCAAAACCAACCGGACGGAAGAACAAGGACGCCAGCACGAGGATCATCGCCACATAGAAACCGGAAAACGCCGCAGCGTAAACCATCGGCCAGGCGGCGAACAGCGCGCCACCGGCGGTGATCAGCCACACCTGGTTACCATCCCAGTGCGGGGCGATGGAGTTGATCATAATTCGACGCTCGGTGTCGTTACGACCGAGGAAACGGGTGAGCATGCCCACCCCCATGTCGAAGCCATCGGTAACCGCAAAACCGATCAGCAGAATGCCAACCAGCAGCCACCAGATAAAACGCAATACTTCATAATCGATCATTTGACGACTCCTGTCTTAGCGTGCCGGCTGAGAGGCCACATTGGGCTGCTCAAAGTGATAGCGACCGGTTTTCAGGCTGCTTGGGCCACGGCGTGCAAACTTGAACATTAAGTACAGCTCCGCCACCAGGAACAGGGTATACAGGCCGCAAATCAGGATCATGGAGAACAGCAGGTCACCGACCGTCAGTGACGAGTTCGCCACGGCGGTTGGCAGCACCTCACCGATCGCCCACGGCTGACGACCATATTCGGCAACGAACCAGCCTGCTTCTACAGCAATCCACGGCAGCGGGATGCCGTACAGCGCCGCACGCAGCAGCCATTTTTTCTCACCGATGCGGTTACGAATGACGCTCCAGAAGGAGAGCGCGATGATCGCCAGCAGCAGGAAGCCGCACGCAACCATGATACGGAACGCAAAGTACAGCGGCGCAACGCGTGGGATGGAGTCTTTGGTCGCCATCTCAATTTGCGCTTCGGTCGCGTCAGTGACGTTCGGCGTATAGCGTTTAAGCAGCAGACCGTAGCCCAGATCTTTCTTCACGTTATTGAACTGGTCGCGAACGGCCTGGTCGGTAGAACCGGCACGCAGTTCTTCCAGCAGCGCGTAGGCTTTCATCCCGCTACGGATACGTTCTTCATGCTGCACCATCAGGTCTTTCAGACCGATGACCGGCGTATCGACGGAGCGAGTCGCGATAATACCCAGCGCGTAAGGGATCTGGATAGCCAGTTTGTTTTCCTGCGTCTCCTGATCCGGGATACCGAACAGGGTGAAGGAAGCAGGCGCTGGCTGGGTTTCCCATTCCGCTTCAATCGCGGCGAGTTTGGTTTTCTGCACGTCGCCCATTTCGTAGCCGGATTCGTCACCCAGCACGATAACAGACAGTACAGCAGCCATACCGAAGCTGGCGGCGATAGCAAAGGAGCGTTTAGCGAACGCGATGTCGCGACCTTTCAGCAGGTAGTAAGCACTGATACCGAGGATGAACATTGCACCGGTCACATAGCCAGACGCCACAGTGTGAACGAATTTCACCTGCGCAACCGGGTTAAGCACCAGTTCGGAGAAGCTCACCATCTCCATACGCATGGTTTCGAAGTTGAAATCCGATGCGATAGGGTTCTGCATCCAGCCGTTCGCCACAAGTATCCACAGCGCAGACAGGTTGGAACCCAGCGCCACCAGCCAGGTAACACACATATGCTGGACTTTACCCAGACGGTCCCAGCCAAAGAAGAACAGACCTACAAAGGTGGATTCGAGGAAGAAGGCCATCAAACCTTCGATTGCCAGCGGCGCACCGAAGATATCCCCTACATAGTGGGAATAGTAAGACCAGTTAGTCCCGAACTGGAACTCCATGGTCAGACCGGTAGCCACACCCAGAGCGAAGTTGATACCAAACAACTTGCCCCAGAACTTGGTCATATCTTTATAAATCTGTTTGCCGGAAAGGACGTATACCGTTTCCATAATGGCCAGCAGGAACGCCATACCGAGCGTCAGCGGCACAAACAGGAAGTGGTACATCGCGGTCAAGGCAAACTGTAAGCGCGACAGTTCGACTATATCTAACATCATGACTCCTTGCTCATCGCATGAAGACTCCGAGAGTGAACCCCGTTAGAAAGGGTCACACGCATGCCCCAATAAAATTTATTTGCTCCCCTTCACCGTTGCCGTTTCATCATCAGAGGAAACAGCAATGATAAAAAGTTACAAACATGTTAATAAAAAACCTAAATTGATCCCGCAAATATATTACGCCGTAAAATCCCTACAATAAACAGGTTTTTATTGAGTCAAATTTGCATTTTTCGACATTGATCAATTTATAGCTAATTTACCAGTTTCAGGCCAATTTGATCGGCGACAATTTATCGTGTTTTGACATCTTTTTCCAAGCATTAAACATTGATTTAAATCAAAAACACCAAAATTCGTTAACGGTGTATACAATGCGTAAACACAGTGAAAACAATGTTGCGCATATGTATCTCTGAGGGTGTTGGCGGTTATCTAATAGAAAGGTATATATAAAAAAACAGCATTTCATTTAACGTTATCATCGACGACATTCTTTTGCCGTCTGCAACTATTTAGCGTAGACGCTTCAGCGTAATTTTCCACAGGGTCAATTCGCCATGAAAATAATCACAAATATTTTACTTTTAAGCCCATTGAAATTAACACCGGATTGTTATTATTCCGTTAACAATAAAGCCACGCTAAGCGTGGCTTTAATCTGTTTGTCTGAGATTCAGGCAAGCGTGTAGCTAAACGTTCGGGACTGCCCCGGCAGAAAGAGGCCAGCCCCACTTGCGCCCTCTCCTTTCGCAGGGCACGCCTGTTCATCCATCATGGTCTCTGTACATGCGCTAACGGCTCTGCCGAAGGCAACGGTGGCATCACATGAGGTTGTTTCGGACGGATTGTACAGGCGCAGGATGACATCATCGCGATCCTCTGCTTTTTTCAGCGCGCTTAACAGGCAGCCCACCGGCGACATCGTTAACAGGCTGTAATGTTCCGGTACGCAAACATCGGCCTTGTTGAGTTTCATCGCATCCCAGGGAATTTTGTTATAGCACTGAACAGGCGTCAGCCACGCCTTCGCCTGTTGCGCGACACCGGCGCTAAAAGGCGTTCCGCTATAGCTGAACAGGCTAAACCGACTGCGTAGCATTCCGCGCATTTGTGAATCCGGCACCGCCATTTTGATGCCGGAAGGCCGCCCTGGCCGCAGCAGTAGATCCTCTTTCCCCAGCAGCCCCACCCCACGCAGGAGCGTTAAGGCGAACGTTTTCTTCCCTTCGCCGATAACTTCAAATTCACGTAATCCCTCCGTGAAAAGCGCAAGGCCATTTCTCTCTTCCTGAAGCGCCGCATAGTTCAGCATATTCCAGACCGGTACCGGCGCCTCTTTCCACCCCTCTTCCTGCCAGTTTTCCATCGCGCTGTCCTGTACTGGGCGCGTCACTGCGCCAAACTGGGTGTCCGCCAGCACAACATCCGTCGTGAACGGCGTGGGGATTAACACCCGCACGCGGTGATCGTCAGCCTGATTATCCAGCGCCACCTCAACATCAATGCGTCTGCTGTTATGGCTCAGGGTAACGGCGATCTCCACGCCTAACGTTCCGTTGCGCTGCCGCGCGCTGCGTTCGGCAAGATTCGCCGGAACCGCCAGGGCATAGCGAATGACAACCCTGCTCTGCCACGCGTCATGAATCACTTCATATTCCGGTTTTGCCGTCGTCGAAGTAAGCAGCCACTCTTCTCTGGCGGGGGAGTAATCGTACTCATCGCCATCGTCGGATCCCTCTTCCAGCGCCAGTATGCGCTGATAACGCACGCCGCTGTCTTTATCGCGCAGGTTCAGAGTACCGTCATCATTCGCCGTAATCTGCCAGAACGCGTTCTCCAGCAGCGCGTCTGATGAAACCGTCGGGCTCACCACATTGCCCGCTGCGTTCGGTTCGATATAAAGCGTGCGATAGCCCATTGAAGGGATAATCTGCTGGATCTGGATATCAAATTCCATAAACGGCTCGTAGTTACCGTAATGCACAATCTGGCGGTCGATTAAACCGGGATCGATCTCCCGGGCCTGGCGAATGCAATAAGGAATGGCGTTGCCCCGATCATCCCGCAGAGAGAACTGGCTGGCGCGCAGGCGTACCGTGGTGTTAATCACCTCTTCACGCGGCCACGGCATCAGGTTAAACAGCACCAGTTTGTCGGCATCGCTCTGCGGCATGTTGTCGGCGATTTTGCGCTGATAAAAACAGATCAGGTTGTCGGCCATATCCTCAGCCAGCTCGAAACGGGACGCAATTTCGCGGTGTACTTTGTCACTGCAACAGCAGCCGATGCTGTCGTGGGCGTGATTCTTCAGAATCTCTTTCCACATTTTCTCCAGCAGGCCGTGGTGATACTCAAACCCCAGCGTCCAGGCCAGCGTCGCCAGCGGCTCAAGAATGTTGACGATTTTGTTCTCAATGCGCGCATGGGCGATTTTGATGTCCATCCGCGTCGAACCAATGGTGCGATGAACGCGCATATATTTGCCATCAATAAACTCGCCTTTCAGCGTGGCAAGCTGCTCGCGGCGGGCTTCTATGTGTTCAAACACCTCTTCAAAGCGGCTCATCACAAACTTACGCTGCGGGTAGATTTCGCGCAGTTTATCCATCACCGCAAAGATATTTTGCTGCAACGGCATCTGATCGTGGCCATTCGGCAGCAAAATTTCTTTGGTCAGCGACGCGCGCTCCAGCACATCGAAGTAGCTGTCGAGACGTTTACGCAGCCCGGCCTCGTCCTCCGGTAAGTACTTACCAATCGCGTAGCCCAGCGGCAGCACCTGCGCCGTCACTTCACTGCCATCCGCGCTTTGCCATAAAAACTCGGTTTTATCGGTGCCGTGGCGTTCCGAACAACCACGCCAGAACATGGCGCGGGTAATACCGAAACCGTTATAGATATGCGGAAGCTGCCCCGACATGCCGAACGAATCCGGCAGATAGCCAATTTTCATCGGTTCGCCAAACGCCTGGCAGTCGCGCATACCGTACATCAGATTACGCACGATCGACTCCCCGGATACCAGCGTGGTATCCGTTTGGGTATACCACGGGCCGATAATCAGTTTTCCGGCCTGCACCAGTTTTCTTACCCGCGCTTTATTTTCCGCTTTGACGGCGAAATAGTCCTCCAGCACCGCCGTCTGCCCGTCAAGGACATAGTATTTATACTCTGCATCCTGCTCCAGGCGGGTCAGGATCTCCTCCATATTGTTGACCAGCAAAATACGTGACGCTTCCGTGGTGAAATACCATTCACGATCCCAGTGCATGTGCGGCGTAATGTGAACGCGAGATACTGCTTTCATCTTCGTTTCCTGTTAGTTCGTTTATGGCAACACATTGTTAGTCAGATACTTGCCCTGCTTTACCGCATGACGACGCCAGAACAGCAGGATAGTGGTCGATATCGCTGTCCCCACTAACGCTGCGCCAAACCAGCCTGCGGCGGCGGCGAAACCGCCGTATCCGGCGTCATGCAAAAGAAAGAGTGAAAAAATGCCTGCGCCCGGCGTCGAAAGACCAATGTTCATCGCGCCGACAATCGCGCCCGTCACCATTGACCCCAGAACAAAAGAACCGATAACCCGCAGCGGATCTTCAATCGCCATCGGGATTGCCCCTTCCGTAATGCCCGCCAGCCCCAGTAGCCAGGTCGACTTTCCTGTTTCGATCTCAAACTCTTTGAACAGCCTCGGCGCCAGCATCGTTGATGCCGTTACGGTGAAGGCGGACACCATTTTGACCGAGGCGAAAATGGCATACGGGCCGTAGACGCCGTTCGCCATCGCCCCAAGGCAGAACGCGTAAGACGCTTTATTGACCGGCCCGCCCAAATCGAAAGAACACATAAAGCCGAGAATCGCGCCAAGCAGCAGCGCATTGGCGCCGCTCAGCCCATTAAGCCAGGCGGTCAGCGCGTTGTTGATCCACGCAACGGGCTCGCCCACCACAAACAGCATCAGGCTGCCCGCGCCTAAGGTGCCGATGACCGGATACAGATAGAAGGTCAGGAAGCCGTTGAATTTGCTGCTCAGGCGAAGATGGTTTTTCACCCAGCGCATCAGATATCCGGCGATCAACCCCCCCGCAATCGCGCCGAGAAAGCCGGAGCCAATCATATTGGCGGCAAGACCGGCGGCGAATCCGGGAGCCAGCGCGGGTTTATCCGCCAGCGAATAGGCGGTATAAGCGGCGAGCACCGGCACCATCAGGATGCCGAGCATCCCACCGCCCAGCTTGCGGTACATCCACAGCCAGGAGTTCTCCTGATCGAAGAGATGCTGCAAGCCGAGCATTTGCGCCAGCAGCACCGACACGGCCAGTACGGTTCCCCCGGCGACAATCAGCGGCACGGCGAACGAGATGCCGCTCAACAGCGCCTGTTTTAACTCCGTTTTCAGACTCTTAGGCGCTGCCGTTTCCTGGTAAACCGCGCGATCGCCCTGCACGGGCTCCAGCGCCAGCGTTTGTTGGATCAATGCTTCGGCATGGCGGATAGGTTCGGCGACGGGTACCGACAGCGCAGGAATGCCCGCAAAGCGCTCACTCTCTTTTATCGCCACCTCTGCGGCGAAAATGCAGGCTTTTGCCGCGTTGAGCTGCTGCGCGGTAAGACGGCCTTCAATTCCGTTAGCGCCCTGCTTTTCCACATACACGTTCACGCCCAGTTTGCGTCCCGCTTTTTCCAGATACTCCGCCGCCATATAGGTGTGCGCAATCCCTGCCGGGCACGCCGTTACGCAAACGATGGTCGGCGCATCCTGTAAGGGCTGAAAAGCGCTTTCCTGATATTGGTCGTCCAGCGTCGACAGTAGCTCATCCGCCGTGGTCGCTGCCAGAATCCTCGCGCGGGTGTCATCATCCGCCAGTCGCGTGGTGAGTGCGGTCAGCAACTGCATATGGGTGCTTCCCGCTTCGCCTGGCGGAATGGCGAGCAGAAAAATCAGCGTCACCGCTTCCGGCCCGTCAACCCCTTCCCACATCATGGGTTCGCGCAGGGTGGCCACGGCAAATGCCGCTTCTTTAACCGCCGACGTTTTACCATGCGGCACCGCCAGCCCTTCTCCCAACGCCGTTGGCCCCTGGCTTTCACGCAAAAAGACTTCTTCAAGGTAAGCATCGGAATCTGAAATTTTCCCCAGTTGCACGAGCCGCTGGGTTAACGCGTGAATAGCCTCTTCACGACTGCCAAACCGGGCGTTCAGGCATAAAGCGTCGCGGTGGGTTAACGTCGTCAGGTTCATCATAGTCCTCACACTGTCATTGTATGTTTCAGAAATTGCGCCAGATGAAACAATACATTTATGTGATCATTTTCACTTACGCAAAATAATTTGTATTTAATTTGTATTATTTACAAGAGCTATTGATCGGGCATAATCAACGAAGTCGTATTAATTCATTCATACAAAAGTAAAAAGATGAGCCAAAAACCGTTATACCGACAGATTGCCGATCGAATCCGCGAGCAGATTGAACGTGGCGAACTGAAAGCAGGCGACGCGTTACCCACCGAGCAGGCATTGCAGCATGCGTTTGGCGTGAGCCGGGTCACGGTACGCCAGGCGCTCAAGCAACTGACCGAACAGCAGATCATCGAAAGCATTCAGGGCAGCGGGACCTATGTGAAAGAAGAGCGGGTCAATTACGATATCTACCAGCTAACCAGCTTTTACGAAAAACTCGCCGATCGCCATGTTGACACCCACAGTGACGTTTTGGTTTTTGAAGTGATCCCGGCGGACGACTTTCTGCGCAACCAGTTACAACTGGCGGAGAACAACCGGGCCTGGCACGTAAAACGCGTGCGTTACATTAAGCAAAAACCCGTCGCCCTCGAAGAGACATGGATGCCGCTGGCGCTCTTTCCCGACCTGACCTGGCAGGTGATGGAAAATTCCAAGTATCACTTTATTGAAGAGGTGAAGCAGATGGTCATTGATCGCAGCGAGCAGGAGCTGATCCCGATCATGCCAACCGAAGAAATGAGCCGCACGCTGGCGATCAGCGCAAGTAAACCGATCCTGGAAAAGGTCTCTCGCGGATTTCTGAAAGACGGTCAGGTATTTGAATATAGCCGTAATGCGTTTAATACCGATGATTATAAATTTACGTTGATCGCGCGCAGAAAACAGCGCTGATCATGTTTTCTGTTCACGGTATTGTGACAATATGCTACCGGGCTCACAAATAATCCGCCCGGTAAGAAAGAACAA
This sequence comes from Citrobacter sp. CK194, assembly GCF_030333395.1. Taxonomy (NCBI): domain Bacteria; kingdom Pseudomonadati; phylum Pseudomonadota; class Gammaproteobacteria; order Enterobacterales; family Enterobacteriaceae; genus Citrobacter; species Citrobacter sp. CK194. Next base: position 556,641 of record NZ_JAOWGA010000013.1, on the reverse strand, counting down.
ATTATTATCATATTTATCCTTTCATTAACAATAAACCGTGTTCCTATAGAAACATCCATTTCTGTTCCGTTATTTAACTCACAGTTTTGCCTTTGTATTATATTTATCTCTCAATAACCGTTTGCAAAAATAAATAAGACCGCGATCACAAACACAGCATATTATTTATTAACTCCCTGTTCCAATTAAATTAACCAGAGCTGGGCAATCAATAATAACTCATTGATAACAAACACACTTCTAATGATTAATTAAGAACATTAGTTTTAAGAAAGATATTTTGAAAATAGATCAATTGCATCCCTTCCCGCCTGCACAGACACTCCATGACTATTAAAAGGTTGCAGAAACCTGAGTGCGCAATATTAAACGAAGACTCTTACCTTTTGTTCATCAGCTCTACAGAGGATTACTCATGAAAAAATCAACACTTGTTATTGGCGTCATTGGTGCTGACTGCCATGCAGTAGGCAATAAAGTTTTGGATCGCGTTTTTACTGCCCATGATTTTCGCGTAATCAATCTGGGGGTCATGGTAAGCCAGGATGAATATATTGATGCCGCAATCGAAACCGGCGCCGATGCGATTGTCGTGTCATCCATTTACGGCCACGGAGATATCGACTGCCTCGGTTTACGTGAACGCTGCATCGAACGCGGTATTGGTGACATTCTGCTCTATGTCGGCGGCAATCTGGTGGTGGGTAAACATGACTTTGCCGACGTGGAAGCGAAGTTTAAAGAGATGGGCTTTAACCGCGTCTTTGCGCCAAGTCATGATCTGGAAGATGTGTGCCGGTTAATGGCCGGGGACATTAACCCGCGTCATGGTGTTGAACAGCGCTGCCTTGAAGAGGCCATCTGATGCAAATCGTCTCTGTCGATATCGGCTCGACATGGACCAAAGCCGCCCTCTTCGCCAGGGAGGGGGATGCGTTAACCCTGGTGAACCATGTCCTGACGCCAACCACCACATACCATCTGGCAGACGGTTTTTTTGCCAGTCTGAATCAGGTGCTGAATGTCGCCGATGCTCGTCCGTTGCTGAAAAGCGGCGAAGTGCAGTTGAAATACTCCTCATCGGCAAAAGGCGGGCTCGCCGTCGCCGCTATGGGGCTGGTGCCATCTATCACGCTGGAATCAGCAAAAGTTACTGCCCACTCAGCGGGGGCGAAGATCGCGCAATATTACGCGTATAAGCTCAACCGCCATGACATCCAGGCGTTAGAAAACTCGCCGCCGGACATCCTGCTGTTTACCGGCGGTACGGATGGCGGCGAAGAAAGCTACGGCCTGGCGAATGCGCGCGCGCTGGCGAACTCAAATCTGGATTGCGCGATTATTTATGCCGGAAACCGTGACATTCAGGATGAGGTACAGGCCATTCTGGGGCACAAAGATCTGACCACGGTAGACAACATTCTGCCCGACCTCGATCACCCGAATCCGTATGCCGCCCGCCAGGCCATTTGCGATCTGTTCCTGTCCCGCATCGTGAAAGGCAAAGGGCTGGACGTGATTGTTGGCGAAACCGGCGAAGAGCCGATGCCAACGCCGTGGACCGTCTACGAGCTGGTTAAAGCCATCAGCGACATCGACAGCGCATGGAAAGAGTTCATGCTGATCGATATGGGCGGCGCCACCACCGACGTGTACTCCGCCTGCGCCAATATGCTCTCTCCCGATACCGTGCTGCATGGCGTGCCGGAACCGTTCGTCAAACGCACCGTTGAAGGCGATCTCGGGATGCGCGTCTCTGCCCTTGTGGTCGGAGAAAGCACCCAGGAGATGGTAAACGTCGTGTTTGCCCAACAGCCTGAGCGTCAGGAGGCGTTCTACGGCTATCTGCGCCACCTGGTTTCCCACCCCGATTACCTCCCCCGCAGCGACGAAGAGAAATTCTTCGACGCCCTGCTGGCTGGGCTGTGCGTGGGTTATGCCAGCGAACGTCACGCGGGCACCAAAAAGCAGGTCTGCACCTGCGTGGGCAACGTCGACTTACAGATGGGGCGCGACCTCACCACCGTTCGCAAAGTTGTCGGTTCCGGCGGATGGCTCTCCCGCGCCAGTCAGTTCGACATCCATCGCTGGTTGAAATACCGCGAGCTGGACGATGACGGCAGACGCATTCTCTTACCCGGGCAGTTTGACTATTACCGCGATTCAAAAGGCTTGCTTCCTCTGCTGGCGAACGTCGCCAGGCTGTACCCGCAGCTCGCCGCTCGCACCAGTATTCAATGTTTAACCCTATAAAACCTAAGGCAGCTACGAATGGAACTCCGAAATAAAAAATTAACCCATGACGAATTCATGACCGAGCGGCATCAGGTATTACAAACCTGGCATACCGGCAAGGACGTCGAGAATTTTGAAGATGGCGTGAAGTATCAGCAAACCATTCCAGAGAAAAAACGCTTTTCTCACGCCCTGTTAAAAGCCGATCAGGAAGGCAAAACGCTCAGCCAGCCGCGCGCGGGCGTGGCGCTGATGGATGAACACATCGCGCTGCTCAAAACGTTGCAGGAAGAGTGCGATCTGCTTCCCAGCACCATCGATGCCTATACCCGTCTGAACCGTTACGAAGAAGCGGCGATCGGTATTCAAAAATCCATCGAAGCAGGCACCTCTAAGCTGAACGGCCTGCCGGTTGTCAACCACGGCGTTGCTGCCTGCCGCCGGATGACGGAAGCGCTGGAAAAACCCATTCAGGTTCGTCACGGTACGCCGGATGCGCGACTGCTGGCGGAAATCGCGATGGCCAGCGGCTTCACCAGCTATGAAGGCGGCGGCATCTCCTACAACATTCCTTACGCCAAGCGCGTCACGCTGGAAAAATCAATCCGCGACTGGCAGTACTGCGACCGTCTGATGGGAATGTATGAAGAACACGGCATCCGCATTAACCGCGAGCCGTTCGGCCCGCTGACCGGCACGCTGATCCCGCCGTTTATGTCCCACGCGGTCGCCATCATCGAAGGTCTGCTGGCGCTGGAACAGGGCGTGAAGTCGATTACCGTCGGCTATGGCCAGGTGGGCAGCCTGACGCAGGATATCGCCGCCATTCAGTCACTGCGCGAACTGTCCCACGAATATTTCCAGAACTACGGCTTTGATGATTACGAACTGAGCACCGTCTTCCACCAGTGGATGGGCGGCTTCCCGGAAGATGAATCCAAAGCGTTCGCCATTATCTCCTGGGGCGCGGCGGTGGCGGGTATGTCCGGCGCGACCAAAGTGATCACCAAGAGTCCGCACGAAGCCTTCGGTATCCCAACGGCCGCCGCAAACGCCCAGGGGCTTAAAGCCTCTCGCCAGATGCTCAATATGGTCAGCGACCAGAAGTTCCCGCCGTGCGCGGCCGTGGAACAGGAAGTCGAACTGATTAAGTGCGAAGTCCGTGCGGTGCTGAAAAAAGTCTTTGAGCTGGGTAACGGCGATGTGGCGCGCGGCACGGTGCTGGCTTTTGAAGCTGGCGTGCTGGACGTACCTTTCGCCCCGGCCTCCTGTAACGCAGGCAAAATCCTGCCGGTTCGCGATAACTCCGGCGCCATTCGCATCCTTGAAGCCGGTGCGGTTCCGCTGCCGAAAGATATCCTCGCCCTGCACCACGATTACGTCGCTGAGCGCGCCCATTTTGAAGGACGCAAGCCCTCATTCCAGATGGTTGTTGATGACATCAACGCGGTATCCCACAGTCAATTAATAGGAAGACCATAATGAAAATTAAACAGGCCCTTTTCACCGCTGGCTACTCCTCATTCTATTTCGACGATCAGCAGGCGATTAAAAACGGCGCGGGTCATGATGGATTCATTTATACCGGCGCGCCGGTCACGCCCGGCTTTACCTCTGTGCGTCAGGCGGGCGAGTGCATCTCGGTACAGCTGATTCTGGAAAATGGCGCGGTAGCGGTCGGTGACTGCGCCGCCGTGCAGTATTCCGGCGCTGGCGGTCGTGACCCGCTGTTCCTGGCGGAACACTTTATTCCGTTCCTGAACGATCACATTAAACCGCTGCTGGAAGGCCGTGATGTTGATGCGTTCCTGCCGAACGCCCGCTTCTTCGACAAGCTGCGCATTGACGGCAATCTGCTGCACACCGCCGTGCGTTACGGCCTGTCGCAGGCGCTGCTCGACGCCACCGCGCTGGCGTCCGGTCGTCTGAAAGCAGAAGTGGTTTGCGATGAATGGCAGTTGCCGTGCGTCCCGGAAACGATTCCGTTATTTGGTCAGAGCGGCGACGATCGCTATATCGCCGTCGATAAGATGATCCTCAAAGGCGTTGACGTGCTGCCGCATGCGCTGATCAACAACGTGGAAGAGAAACTGGGCTTTCAGGGCGAGAAACTGCGTGAGTATGTACGCTGGCTGTCCGACCGCATCCTGAGCCTGCGCACCAGCCCACGCTATCACCCGACGCTGCATATTGATGTCTACGGCACCATCGGTCTGATCTTCGATATGGACCCGGTACGCTGCGCGGAGTACATCGCCAGCCTGGAGAAAGAAGCGCAGGGTCTGCCGTTGTACATTGAAGGCCCGGTGGATGCCGGTAACAAACCGGATCAGATCCGTCTGCTGACCGCCATCACCAAAGAGCTGACCCGCCTCGGTTCCGGCGTGAAAATTGTCGCTGACGAATGGTGTAACACCTATCAGGACATCGTCGATTTCACTGACGCGGGCAGTTGCCACATGGTGCAGATCAAAACCCCGGATCTCGGCGGCATTCATAACATCGTCGACGCCGTGCTCTATTGCAACAAACACGGGATGGAAGCCTATCAGGGCGGTACCTGTAACGAAACCGAGATCAGCGCCCGCACTTGCGTACATGTCGCGCTGGCCGCGCGCCCGATGCGGATGCTGGTGAAACCGGGTATGGGCTTCGATGAAGGTCTCAACATCGTGTTTAACGAGATGAACCGTACCATCGCGATGTTGCAGACAAAGGATTGAGAAATGGCACGCACATTTAAGATCTTATCGCCGACGGCCATTCTGGGCTATGGCTTCCCGGAAGAGAGCTTTCGCAAAGCGATGGAGGAGTCGCCGGATCTGATCGCCGTTGACGCCGGTTCCTCCGATCCTGGCCCTCACTACCTGGGGGCAGGGAAACCCTTTACCGACAGGGCGGGAGTGAAACGCGATCTGCGCTATATGATCACCGCTGGCGTAAAAAACGACATCCCGGTGGTGATCGGCACTGCCGGAGGCTCCGGCGCGGCGCCGCATCTGGAGTGGTGTCGCCAGATAATCCTTGAGATTGCGCAGGAAGAGAAACTGTCGTTCTCGATGGCGCTTATCCCGTCAGATGTTGATAAAGCGATCGTTCACCAGGCGCTGGATAACGGCAAAATCACCGCGCTGGATTTCGTCCCGGAACTGACCCACGACGCGATCGACCAAAGCACCTATATCGTCGCGCAAATGGGCATCGAACCTTTCCAGCGGGCGCTGAAAGCCGGTGCGCAGGTGGTGCTGGGCGGACGCGCTTACGATCCGGCCTGCTTCGCGGCGCTGCCGATCATGCAGGGCTTTGATGAAGGTCTGGCGCTGCACTGCGGCAAGATCCTTGAGTGCGCGGCCATCGCCGCGACGCCGGGTTCCGGTTCCGACTGCGCGATGGGGATCATTGACGATAACGGCTTTACGCTCAAAACGTTCAATCCAAAGCGCAAGTTCACCGAAACCTCTGCGGCGGCGCACACCCTGTATGAGAAATCCGATCCGTACTACCTGCCGGGGCCGGGCGGCGTGCTGAATCTGAAAGGGTGCAGCTTCAAAGCGGTCAACGAGGGCGAGGTCTACGTCAGCGGTTCCCGTCACGAAGAGACGCCGTACGCGCTGAAGCTGGAAGGCGCGCGTCAGGTGGGCTTCCGCTGTCTGACCATCGCCGGGACGCGCGACCCGATCATGATTGCCAGCATTGACACCATTCTCGAAGAGGTGAAGACCAGCGTGGCGCGTAACCTCTCGCTGAATGATGACAGCATCCGCATGACGTTCCACCTGTACGGTAAGAACGGGGTGATGGGCAATCACGAACCGATGCAGAGCGCCGGGCACGAACTGGGCATATTGCTCGACGTAGTCGCGCCGACGCAGGATATCGCCAACAGCGTCTGTTCGCTGGTGCGTTCCACCCTCCTGCACTATGGCTATGAAAACCGGATTGCGACGGCGGGCAACCTCGCCTTCCCGTTCTCGCCTTCCGACATTCAAAGCGGGCCAGTGTATGAGTTTTCAATCTATCACCTGATTGAAGCGAGCGACGCGCTGCAATTTGATTTCCACCTCGAACAGGTGACGCCGGAAGGAGTTCAGGCATGAAACACTCGATTTGCTCACTGGCGCAGGTGATCCGTTCCAAAAACGCCGGACCGTACGAACTGGTTTTAGATATTTTGTTTAAAACCCGGGAAGACTATCAGCGGGTAAAAGCATCGGAACAATTAACGCCGCAGCTTATTGCCCGTTTATATAACGTCGAGCCTGATTTTATTCATCGCATTGTCTGGTTTGATCCGGCAAATGCGGTAAAAATTGTCATGCCGCGCGATATTATTTCCGGCAACGTTGGTGACAATGATGTTTATGGCGCACAGCAACACGCGCCGCTATTAAGTATTACCTTCGACTTGTAGTCATAACAATACAACAACAGCCATCAGGATACAGGATTTTGCTGTATCACTGTTTTCCTGATTATTCATGCGGTTGGTCATAACAAGCGCGTACCTGAGCGGTTGTCTGCGTTCGGGTATGCGCTGCCCTACACATTATTCTCCAACCATTATCCGATGGAGCAAACATGAAAAAAATAAGTTTAACCAAAATGATCATATTAGGCCTGATACTCGGCATGATTGCCGGGGTGGCCATTAATAATATGGCATCGGCTGAAACAGCAAAATCGTACGCCCAGGACATCTCTATTTTTACCACCATATTTTTGCGCATGGTAAAAATGATTATTGCCCCCCTGGTTATTTCAACGTTAGTGGTGGGGATCGCCAAAATGGGCGATGCCAAAACGCTGGGGCGTATATTCTCTAAAACCTTTTTCCTGTTTATTTGCGCCTCATTGTTGTCTATTGCGTTGGGTCTGGTCATCGTCAATATGTTCCAGCCAGGCGCAGGCATTAACTTTGTGGCACACGACGCAGGCGCGGTTGCCGCCGTGCAGTCTGAACCCTTCACGCTGAAAGTCTTTATCTCGCACGCCGTGCCCACCAGTATTATCGATGCGATGGCGCGCAACGAGATCCTGCAAATTGTGGTGTTCTCCATTTTCCTCGGTTGCAGCCTGGCCGCTGTTGGTGAAAAAGGCGCCGCCATCGTTAAAGTGCTCGACTCGCTGGTGCACGTCATGCTGAAGCTGACAGGTTACGTGATGCTGTTTGCGCCGCTGACCGTCTTTGCCGCCATCTCCGGTTTGATTGCTGAACGCGGTCTGGGCGTGATGGTCAGCGCCGGGATCTTCATGGGCGAGTTCTACCTGACGCTGGGGATGCTGTGGGCGATCCTGATTGGCCTGTCGACAATGATTGTCGGGCCGTGCATCAGTCGTCTGACCAAAGCAATCTTCGAACCCGCGCTGCTGGCCTTTACCACGTCCAGCTCGGAAGCGGCTTTCCCCGGTACGCTGGACAAGCTGGAGAAGTTTGGCGTCTCTTCCAAGATTGCCAGCTTCGTACTGCCTATCGGTTACTCCTTTAACCTCGTCGGCTCAATGGCCTACTGCTCGTTTGCCACCGTGTTTATCGCCCAGGCGTGCAACATTGAACTGAGCATGGGCGAGCAGATCACCATGCTGCTGATTCTGATGCTGACCTCCAAAGGAATGGCAGGCGTGCCGCGTGCGTCAATGGTGGTTATCGCCGCCACTCTCAACCAGTTCAACATTCCAGAAGCCGGTCTGATCCTGCTGATGGGCGTCGATCCGTTCCTCGATATGGGCCGTTCTGCCACCAACGTGATGAGTAATGCGATGGGGGCGGCGATTGTCGGTCGTTGGGAAGGCGAGCACTTCGGCGCAGGCTGCCGTGGCAAAGCGCCGGTCAAAACCCCGGAACAGGAGCGCCCGGCAACCGAACACTCAGAAGTGGCGATGTCCTGATACCACAGCGATGCCGGATGGCGCTAACGCTTATCCGGCCTACGGTTTGCGCATTGTTGTAGGCCGGACAGCCGTCCGGCAAAAATAACTTAAAGGTGAGAAGTTAATATGTCTAAACCATTTGTCTGGCAGGAACCGTTTGTTCAAAGCAAAGATACGACGGAATATGAATTACTCAGCGACAAGCACATTACGGTAACGGAGTTAGACGGTGAAGAGGTTATCAAAGTCGCGCCTGAAGCGCTGACTCTGCTGGCCCAACAGGCATTTTATGAAGCCTCGTTTTTCCTGCGCACCGCGCATCTGAAACAGATTGCCAGCATCCTGCACGATCCACAGGCCAGCAGTAATGATAAGTACGTCGCGCTGCAACTGTTACGCAATGCCGAAGTCTCGGCGAAAGGCGTACTGCCAAACTGCCAGGACACAGGAACGGCAACCATTGTGGCGAGCAAAGGTCAGCACGTCTGGACAGGCGGCAACGATGCCGAAGCCCTGAGCAAAGGCGTGTACATCACTTTCCAGGAAAATAACTTACGCTACTCCCAGAACGCCCCGCTGGACATGTACACCGAGGTGAATACCCAAACCAACCTGCCCGCCCAGATTGATATCAGCGCGACGCCGGGTGACGAATACCGGTTTCTCTTCGTCAATAAAGGCGGCGGTTCCGCCAACAAAGCGGCGCTGTTTCAGGAAACCAAATCTATTCTGCAACCCGAAAAACTCACCGCTTTCCTGATCGAAAAAATGCGGTCGCTGGGAACAGCAGCCTGCCCGCCCTACCATATCGCTTTTGTGGTTGGCGGATTGTCTGCCGACCAAGCGCTGAAAGTGGCGAAGCTGGCCTCAACCAAATATTACGACACCCTGCCGACCAGCGGAAACGAGCTGGGCCAGGCGTTTCGCGACACGGCGCTGGAAACAACCCTGCTCAATGCCAGCCGCGAGTTTGGCATCGGAGCACAGTTTGGTGGCAAATATTTCGCTCATGATATCCGCGTTATCCGCCTGCCGCGTCACGGCGGCTCCTGCCCCATCGCAATGGCGCTCTCCTGCTCTGCCGACCGCAATATTAAAGCGAAAATCAACAAGCGCGGCATCTGGCTGGAAAAACTCGAACACAATCCGGGAAAATTTATTCCTGAATCCCTGCGCGTGGAAAACAGCGCCCAGACCGTACAGCTCGATCTCAACCGTCCGCTGCGCGAGATCCTGCATAACCTTTCCACGCTGCCTGTCGGCACCCGACTGTCGCTGAACGGCCCGATTGTCGTCGCCCGCGATATCGCGCACGCCAAAATTAAAGAGCGTCTGGATAACGGCGAACCGATGCCGGACTACATGAAAAATCACATTGTTTATTACGCGGGGCCAGCCAAAACGCCGGAAAAACAGGCCTGCGGCTCGCTCGGCCCGACCACCGGCGGGCGCATGGACGGCTATGTTGACGCCTTCCAGGCGGCGGGCGGCAGTTTGATCATGCTTTCGAAAGGCAACCGCAGCCAGCAAGTGACCGAGGCCTGCCACAAGCATGGCGGCTTCAATCTTGGCAGCATTGGCGGCGCCGCCGCGCTTCTGGCGCAGCAGTACGTTAAAAGCTTGCGCTGCCTTGAGTATCCCGAACTGGGGATGGAAGCCGTGTGGATGATGGAGGTCAAAAACCTGCCCGCCTTTGTGCTGGTGGATGATAAAGGCAATAACTTCTTCAGCCAGTTTGAGCAGCAACATCGCTGCGCGACCTGTCCGGCAGGACATTAAGGAGCATTTATGGAAGCGCGAGCCAATACTGACAGGCACCGCCAGCGGCAGCAAAAACTGAAAGAACAGGTGGACACCCGCGTGGCGGCGGCCACGGAACAGAAAGGAGTCCTGATTGTTTTCACCGGGAACGGTAAAGGAAAATCGACGGCGGCCTTTGGCACCGCGACCCGCGCGGTCGGTCACGGCAAAACCGTTGGCGTCGCGCAATTTATTAAAGGTCAGTGGGATAACGGTGAATACAACACGCTGCAACCGCTGGGCGTTGAGTTTCACATTATGGGCACCGGTTTTACCTGGGAGACGCAGGATCGGGAAGCGGATATACAGGCGGCGGAAGCCGTCTGGCAGGAAGGCAGGCGCATGCTCGCCGACCCGCGTTACGATCTGGTGGTGCTGGATGAACTGACGTACATGCTGGCTTATCACTACCTGGACACCCAGGACGTGATCGCCGCGATTGTGAATCGTCCCGAACAGCAGAGCGTGATCGTTACCGGTCGCGGGTGTCATACGCAGTTACTGGAACTCGCCGATACGGTTAGCGAAGTCCGCCCGGTGAAACATGCATTTGATAGCGGCATTCAGGCGCAGGCCGGGATAGACTGGTAGCCGCGCCTTTGCCTGATGGCGCTGCGCTTATCAGGCCTACAGTCCTTACCATTTGTAGGCCTGATAAGGCCATTGGCCGCCATCCGGCATCAGTTCTCACCGTTTGTAGGCCGGATAAGGCCACTGGCCGGCATCCGGCGTCAGCGCTCCACCGCTGAGATTACCGATTTTTGCAGCAGCCAGTCACGGAAGATCTGTAAATACCGGGATTCCGCTTTTTCTTCGCGCCACGTCATAATAAACCGGTTCCCTGTACGCATCGGCACATCGCAGGGAATCACCATCTCACCGTTATCCAGATCGTGCTGGATCGCAAACCGGGGCAATAGCGCCACGCCCAGATTAGAACGCACGGCGGCAATCAGCATCGACAATAAATCAAAGCGCGGGCCTTTATTCACCAGCGGACTGTTGATATCCGACAGCGCGAACCATTCCTGCCAGCCTTTGATGCGCGTACTTTGATGCAAAAGGGGAAATTCATTGAGCAACTCTTCTACGGTCAGTTTTTGATTCGGCTGAGGTAAAAGGCTGCCACTGCATACGGGTAAAATTTCCTCTTCAAATAAATACTCCACCTCTGACCAGGGCGAGCAAAAATCTTCCCGCATAATGGCGGCGTCATACTCACGGTTAAGAAAATCGCCAATATTCGCCAGCGAATGAATATTAACGATAATGTCAGGATTTATTTTATTAAATTCACGTAAATTCGGAATCAGCCAGTGGGTACTGAACGTTGGGTTCACCGCCAGCTCAATGACCTGAACGGTGGGTTGCCAGGTCATTATCGTATTGGTATCGCGTTCAAGTTTGTTAAGTGTTTCTTTAACAATGCTCAGATAATGCTTACCGGCTGCATTTAAAAAAATTCGCTTTTTAGCATGGTTAAATAACGAGGTATGTAAAAAATCCTCCAGCGCATTCACCTGCCGGAACACGGCACTCTGAGTCAACGCCAACTCTTCTGCTGCCCGGGTATAGCTTTCGTGACGCGCCACCACTTCAAAAGTCACCAGTAATTCGGTCTTGGGTATCTTTCCTCTCATAACGTCTTCCATATGCAGCGTACAAAAATAGTTTAATTTATAAAAAATTAATGCAACCCCTCCAGATTATCCCCGAGAGTTATATTTTATTTTCTCCGCTAATGTCATTGATCCACTCCATGATTTACGCACACTGCCAGTGTTTAAATATTAAGCAATAATACTCAACCCCGACAATAAACACAATTTAAACGCGGTTAATTACAGGCAAATAGTGCTAATAAGTTCTTAATAATTTTTCATGTTAACTTGTTTTATGGAGAAAAAATGTTGCGAGGTGAATCAATATTATTTGTGGTTTATTTAAGGAGGATTTAACACGCGGCATAACAGAAAGCGACTGTTTATGTGTCTGATAATTTTCTGTTCGTCACCTGCTGGCAGGATGATATTAATAACAATAAGCGCGGGTAAACGTTTACCGCAGCAAGATGCTTATTTTCAACACGGTTAAGCGGCAAAACAGGCAAAAAAAAGGTCACCAGAAGGTGACCAACCATGTCGAAAACGGACCAGCCCTGCATCCTTCGCGCTTCAGGTATTCCCCTGTCGCACGAAGGAGTCGGGCCTTATTGCTGCTTTTTGAGAATTACTTCATTACGGCTTTCAGCGCTTCGCCGATATCCGCCAGGCTACGAACGGTTTTCACGCCTGCGGCTTCCAGCGCGGCGAATTTCTCATCCGCCGTACCTTTACCACCCGCGATAATCGCGCCCGCGTGACCCATACGCTTGCCTTTCGGCGCGGTAACGCCCGCGATGTAACCAACAACCGGCTTGGTTACGTGTTCTTTGATGTATGCCGCCGCCTCTTCTTCCGCGCTACCGCCGATCTCACCGATCATCACGATCGCTTCAGTCTGCGGATCTTCCTGGAACAGTTTCAGGATATCGATGAAGTTAGAGCCCGGGATCGGGTCGCCGCCGATGCCCACACAGGTGGACTGGCCGAAACCGTAGTCAGTGGTCTGCTTAACCGCTTCATAGGTCAGCGTACCGGAGCGGGACACGATGCCCACTTTGCCCGGCTTGTGGATGTGGCCCGGCATGATGCCGATTTTGCACTCGCCTGGGGTGATCACGCCCGGGCAGTTCGGCCCGATCATGCGCACGCCCGCTTCGTCAAGCGCGACTTTCACGGTCAGCATATCCAGCGTCGGGATGCCTTCAGTGATGGTGATAATCAGTTTGATGCCCGCGTCGACAGCTTCCAGAATGGAGTCTTTACAGAACGGCGCCGGAACGTAGATAACCGTTGCGGTGGCGCCAGTGGCTTCTACCGCTTCACGCACGGTATTGAACACCGGCAGACCCAGATGCGTGGTGCCGCCTTTGCCTGGCGTTACGCCGCCCACCATCTGCGTGCCGTAAGCAATCGCCTGTTCAGAGTGGAAAGTCCCCTGGCTACCGGTAAAGCCCTGGCAGATAACCTTGGTGTTTTTATCGATTAAAACAGACATTATTTCCCCTCCACTGCGGCAACAACCTGCTGAGCTGCATCCGTCAGACTTTTCGCTGCAATAATATTCAGGCCGCTGTCAGCCAGTTTTTTCGCGCCGAGTTCGGCGTTGTTGCCTTCCAGACGTACGACAACCGGTACGCTAACACCCACTTCTTCTACCGCGCCGATGATACCGTCGGCAATCAGGTCGCAACGGACGATGCCGCCGAAGATGTTAACCAGAACCGCTTTCACGTTGTCATCAGAGAGGATGATTTTGAACGCTTCGGTTACGCGCTCTTTGGTCGCGCCGCCGCCTACGTCGAGGAAGTTAGCCGGTTCGCCGCCGTGCAGTTTAACGATGTCCATCGTGCCCATCGCCAGACCTGCGCCGTTAACCATGCAGCCGATGTTGCCGTCCAGCGCCACGTAGTTCAGTTCCCACTGCGCCGCCTGCGCTTCACGCGGGTCTTCCTGAGACTGGTCGCGCATTTCGCGCAGATCCGGCTGGCGGAACAGCGCGTTGCCGTCAGCGCCCAGTTTACCGTCGAGACAGATCAGATCGCCTTGTTTAGTGATCACCAGCGGGTTGATTTCGATCAGCGCCAGATCGCGCTCAAGGAAAATGGTCGCCAGACCCATAAAGATCTTCGTAAATTGCTGAACCTGCTTACCTTCCAGACCCAGTTTGAACGCCAGTTCACGGCCCTGATACGGCATTGGGCCCGCCAGCGGATCGAGGGCGATTTTGTGGATCAGGTGCGGGGTCTCTTCCGCCACTTTTTCGATTTCCACGCCGCCTTCGGTGGAGGCCATAAAGACCACGCGGCGGGAACTACGGTCAACAACCGCGCCAAGATACAGCTCTTTATCGATATCGGTCGCCGCTTCAACCAGAATCTGGTTGACCGGTTGACCGTTAGCGTCTGTCTGGTAGGTCACGAGGCGTTTACCCAGCCAGTGTTCCGCGAACGCGCGAATCTCTTCTTTGCTGTTAACAACCTTCACACCGCCCGCTTTGCCACGGCCGCCTGCGTGAACCTGACATTTTACTACCCACGGACCCGCGCCGATTTTTGAAGCGGCTTCTTCTGCTTCACGCGGAGTAGTACAGGCATAACCCACCGGCGCCGGTAAGCCATAGCGGGCAAAAAGTTGTTTTGCCTGATATTCATGTAAGTTCATGTGTTCTGTCCATCCTTCAGGTAATCGTTATCTTTAAACCTGTAGGCCTGATAAGACGCGGCTGCGTCGCCATCAGGCATCTCACCAGCGCCTTATCCGGCCTACAGGGCAGGTGACACTAAAAAGTGACTACACGTCCAGCAGCAGACGCGTCGGATCTTCCAGCAGCTCTTTAATGGCGACCAGGAAGCCCACTGATTCACGACCATCGATCAGACGGTGATCGTAAGACAGCGCCAGGTACATCATCGGCAGGATCTCAACCTTACCATCCACCGCCATCGGACGATCTTTGATCGCATGCATGCCGAGGATTGCGCTCTGCGGCGGGTTGATGATCGGGGTAGACATCAGCGAGCCGAACACGCCACCGTTGGTGATGGTGAAGTTACCGCCGGTCAGATCGTCCACCGTCAGCTTACCGTCACGCCCTTTCACGGCCAGTTCTTTGATTTTTTTCTCGATATCCGCCATGCCGAGGGTATCGACATCACGCAGTACCGGCGTTACCAGACCACGCGGCGTGGAAACCGCCATGCTGACGTCGAAGTAGTTGTGATACACCACGTCGTCGCCATCAATGGAGGCGTTCACTTCCGGGTAGCGTTTCAGCGCTTCAACCACCGCTTTCACGTAGAAGGACATGAAGCCCAGACGAATGCCATGACGTTTTTCAAACGCGTCGCCGTACTGCTTACGCAGATCCATGATTGGCTTCATGTTGACTTCGTTGAACGTGGTCAGCATCGCGGTGGAGTTTTTCGCTTCCAGCAGACGCTCGGCTACGCGCTTGCGCAGACGGGTCATCGGGACGCGTTTTTCACTGCGAGCGCCAAGCGCAGGCTGTGCGGCAGGCGCGGCTTCCGGCGCTTTGGCTTCCACTTTCGCCGGTGCCTTCGCCAGATGTTTTTCCACATCTTCGCGCGTGATGCGACCGCCTACGCCCGTGCCTTTGATGGCGCTGGCGTCGAGGTTATGTTCACCCAACAGACGGCGGATCGCCGGGCTGAGGGCATCGTTGTTCTGCTCGGATAGCGACGCCTGCTGGCGCTGAGCCGGTGTAGACGCTTTCTCTTCGGATTTGGCGCTGGTCTCTTTACCGGAGCTGTTGCCTTCACGCAGGCGACCCAGGATCTGGCGAGACGTTACCGTCGTACCTTCATCTTCCAGAACCGCATCCAGAATGCCGTCAGCCGATGCCGGTACTTCCAGTACCACTTTGTCAGTTTCGATTTCTACCAGCACTTCATCACGCTGGACACTATCGCCCGGTTTTTTGTGCCAGGTCGCAACGGTTGCGTCCGCTACGGACTCAGGCAGGTCGGGAACAAGAATATCTACGCTACTCATTATTTATCCTTTAATTAATCGACGTTCAGCGCGTCATTAACCAGATCTTGTTGCTGTTTCTGGTGAACGGACAGATACCCTACCGCCGGAGAGGCGGAGGCCGGGCGACCTGCGTAACGCAGAGCAGACCCAAATGGAATCACTTCACGGAAATGATGCTGACTACAGTACCATGCGCCCTGGTTGAGCGGCTCTTCCTGGCACCAGACAAAATCATGTACGTGGGCGTACGGTTTCAGCGCTTCCTGAACCGCTTTGTGCGGGAACGGGTAGAGCTGTTCAATGCGCACAATGGCGACATCTTTCTGATCGTTTTTACGGCGTTGTTCCAGCAGGTCGTAATAAACCTTACCAGAACACATCACCACGCGCTTCACGCCTTGCGGATCGAGCTCATCAACCTCGCCAATCGCTGGCTGGAAGGCGCCGTTGGCCAGTTCGTCCAGGCTGGAGACCGCCAGCGGATGACGCAGCAGCGACTTCGGCGACATAACGACCAGCGGACGGCGCATACCGCGCAGCGCCTGACGACGCAGCATGTGGTAAACCTGCGCCGGAGTGGACGGGACGCAAACCTGCATGTTTTGCTCAGCGCAAAGTTGCAGATAACGTTCCAGACGCGCGGAGGAGTGCTCCGGCCCCTGCCCTTCGTAGCCGTGCGGCAGCAGCATCACCAGGCCGCACATCCGCCCCCATTTCTGCTCGCCAGAGGAGATGAACTGATCGATCACCACCTGCGCGCCGTTGGCGAAGTCGCCGAACTGCGCTTCCCAGATGGTCAGGGTGCGCGGTTCAGCGGTCGCATAGCCGTATTCGAACGCCAGCACCGCTTCTTCAGACAGGACGGAGTCCCAGACGCGGAAGGTGCCCTGACCGTTATGAATGTGCTGCAACGGCGTATACGTGGAACCATTTGCCTGGTTATGAATCACCGCATGACGGTGGAAGAAGGTGCCGCGACCGGAGTCCTCGCCGGACAGACGCACCGGAATCCCCTCATCAACCAGCGTGGCGTAGGCCAGCGTTTCCGCGCCGCCCCAGTCGAACAGCTTCTCGCCAGCGGCCATCGACTGACGATCGCCGTAAATTTTGGCGACGCGCGACTGCATTTCTACCGCTTCCGGCACCGTGCTGATGCGTTTAGCCAGTTCCTGCAAACGCTTCATTTCCACCTTGTTCGGGTAGCTCTCATCCCATTCATGGTTGAGGTACGGCGACCAGGTGAAGGAGTGCATGTTCATCGGACGCCACTCTTTCACCACGCATTCGCCTGCATCCAGCGCATCGCGGTAGAGGTTGACCATTTCAGTGGCGTCTTCCAGCGTAGCGACCTTGTCCGCTTCCAGCTTGTCGGCGTAGAGTTTACGCGGCGTCGGATGCTTTTTGATTTTCTGGTACATCAGCGGCTGGGTTGCGCTCGGCTCGTCGGCTTCGTTATGGCCGTGACGGCGGTAGCACACCAGATCGATGAAGACATCGCGTTTAAAGGTGTTACGGAAGTCCAGCGCCAGACGGGTAACGAAAGCCACCGCTTCCGGGTCATCCGCGTTAACGTGGAAAATCGGCGCCTGAACCATCTTGCCAATGTCGGTGCAGTATGGGGTGGAACGCGCATCCAGCGGGTTGGAGGTGGTAAAGCCCACCTGGTTGTTGATGACGATACGCACCGTACCGCCCACTTCGTAACCACGCGCCTTGGACATGTTCAGGGTTTCCTGAACCACGCCCTGGCCCGTCACTGCGGCGTCGCCGTGAATGGTGATTGGCAGCACTTTATTGCTGCTCGGCTCATCCAGACGATCCAGACGGGCGCGCACGGAACCGATCACCACCGGGCTGACGATTTCCAGGTGCGACGGGTTAAACGCCAGCGCCAGGTGAACCAGACCGCCTTCGGTTTCGATATCAGACGAGAAGCCCATGTGGTACTTCACGTCGCCGGTGCCGAGGTGTTCTTTATGTTTGCCCGCAAATTCGTCGAACAGATCCTGCGGTTTTTTACCCAGCACGTTGACCAGCACGTTCAGACGACCACGGTGCGCCATACCCAGCACCACTTCGCGGGTGCCGCTGTTGCCCGCATGGCGGATCATCTCTTTGAGCATCGGGATTAACGCATCGCCGCCTTCCAGCGAGAAGCGTTTCGCCCCCGGGAATTTCGCCCCCAGATAACGCTCCAGCCCTTCGGCGGCGGTCAGTTCGTTGAGGAAGCGTTTTTTCTCTTCCGCGCTGAAGGCGGCGCGGCCGGATTCGATACGCTGCTGAATCCAGCGTTTCTCTTCGGTGCTGGTGATGTGCATATACTCGGCGCCAATCGGGCCGCAGTATGTTTGTTTGAGCGCGGAAATAAGTTCGCCCAGCTTCATCGTCTCTTTGCCAATCGCAAAAGAACCTACGTTAAAGCTTTCCTGGAAATCGGCCTCTGTCAGATCGTGGAAAGAGGGGTCCAGATCCGCCACGTTTTCTTGTTCCCACAGTCCCAGCGGATCGAGATTCGCATGCTGGTGACCACGGAAACGATAAGCGTTGATAAGTTGCAGGACTTTGACCTGCTTCGTATTGGTGTCAGGGTCGGAAATCGAAGAAGAGTAACGTGAGGCATCCTTCGCCAGACGACGGAAATAATCACGCGTTTTTGAATGGAATTGATCCGGTTTGACTCCGGTGCCAGGTAACTGCTGGAACGTCGAACGCCAGTTAGCGTCTACCGAGTCAGGATCGGTTAAGAAGTCTTCATAGAGCTGTTCTATCCAGCTCTGGTTTGCGCCAGAGAGGTAAGAAGAGTCCAACCAGGCTTTCAAAGCGCTGTTCTGCATCGTGATCCCTTAAGCATTCTGTATGCTTACTTCGCCGTGGATACTACCACGCACATTGCTGTGCGTGCCGGGGTTCACTTGCGAGCTCTTCTCTGTGTAGCGGCTCGCGAAGGAACCTTTAGAAACTGTCTAACCATCAGGGCAGTTTTTAAAGGTTTCCTGCATTTCAAACCGGTGGTGGCCCCGTAGACCTGATAAGCGTAGCGCCATCGGGCAATATATGCCGGATGACGACGCCAACGTCTTATCCGGCCTACGGGACTGTCATTTACTGCGCTTACCGGCGTTATTATTTACGCACTGCGTTGCAACAACATCGACTTAATATGGCCGATGGCGCGCGTCGGGTTCAGCCCCTTAGGACATACACTGACGCAGTTCATGATGCTATGACAGCGGAATACGCTGAATGCATCGCTCAGGTCTTCCAGGCGGCTGTCGGTCTCGGTATCACGGCTATCGATCAGGAAACGATACGCTGCTAACAGACCTGCCGGGCCGATAAACTTATCCGGGTTCCACCAGAACGACGGGCACGACGTTGAACAGCACGCACAAAGAATACACTCATACAGCCCATCGAGTTTTTCACGCTGCTCGGGCATCTGTAAATGCTCACGAGCGGGTGGATTTTGCCCATTATTCAATAAGTAAGGCTTAATCTTCTCATATTGTGCGTAGAATTGCCCCATGTCTACCACCAAATCGCGGATAACCGGTAAACCGGGCAGCGGACGGATAACAATCTTCTTACCCGGCTGGTGTAGCGCCGAAACCGGCGTAATACACGCCAGGCCGTTTTTGCCGTTCATGTTCAGGCCATCTGAACCGCACACGCCTTCACGGCATGAGCGACGGAAAGAGAGGCTGGGATCTTTCTCTTTCAGCTGCATCAGCGCATCCAGCAGCATCATGTCACGCCCTTCTTCGCCTTCCAGGGTGTAATCCTGCATACGCGGAGCGTCATCAACATCCGGGTTATAGCGATAAATCGAAAACTCGAGTTTCATTTTCCTGTCTCCGCATTAGTAAGTACGAATCTTCGGCGGGAATGCCGGGCGCAGTTTCGGTTCCATATTGACGCTACGACGCGTCATGGATTCCGTCTCTGGCAGATACAGGGAATGGCACAGCCAGTTTTCATCATCGCGATCCGGGAAGTCGAAGCGGCTATGCGCGCCACGGCTTTCGGTACGGAAGTTGGCGGATACCGCAGTTGCGTAAGCCGTTTCCATCAGGTTGTCCAGCTCCAGACACTCGACGCGCTGGGTGTTGAACTCGCTGGAGGTGTCATCCAGACGGGCGTTTTTCAGACGCTCACGGATCACCTTCAGTTGCTCAAGCCCTTTCGCCATCGCGTCGCCTTCACGGAATACCGAGAAGTTGTGCTGCATACATTCCTGCAACGCTTTACGGATAACCACCGGATCTTCGCCGTCACGGTTGTTGTTCCAGCGGTTGAGACGTTCCAGAGAGGCCTCAATGTCAGACTCGCTGGCGTCACGCAGCGCGCCCTGCTCGGCGATGGACTCCTGCAAATGCAGACCGGCCGCACGTCCGAAGACCACCAGGTCAAGCAGCGAGTTGCCGCCCAGACGGTTAGCGCCGTGTACGGATACGCAGGCGATCTCACCCACCGCGAACAGACCAGGAATCACCACGTCTTCGCCCTGCTCGTTCACGGTCAGCGCCTGACCGGTCACTTTGGTCGGGATACCGCCCATCATGTAGTGACAGGTTGGAATAACCGGGATCGGCTCTTTAACCGGGTCAACGTGCGCAAAGGTACGGGACAATTCGAGGATACCCGGCAGACGGGATTCGAGTACTTCTTTACCCAGATGGTCGAGCTTCAGTTTCGCGTGCGGCCCCCACGGGCCGTCGCAGCCGCGACCTTCACGGATTTCGATCATAATAGAACGCGCGACCACGTCACGACCGGCCAGGTCCTTCGCGTTCGGGGCATAGCGCTCCATAAAGCGCTCGCCATGTTTATTCAGCAGATAACCGCCTTCACCACGGCAGCCTTCTGTCACCAGCACGCCCGCGCCCGCAATGCCGGTCGGGTGGAACTGCCACATTTCCATATCCTGCACCGGAACACCGGCACGCAGCGCCATACCCACGCCGTCGCCGGTGTTGATATGAGCGTTAGTGGTGGACTGGTAAATACGGCCTGCGCCGCCGGTCGCCAGCACGGTTGCGCGCGCTTTGAAGTAGACCACTTCGCCGGTTTCGATACACAGCGCGGTACACCCCACTACCGCGCCATCCTGGTTTTTCACCAGATCCAGCGCATACCATTCAGAAAAAATGGTGGTGTGGTTTTTCAGGTTCTGCTGGTACAGCGTGTGCAACAGCGCGTGACCGGTACGGTCAGCCGCTGCTGCGGTACGCGCCGCCTGTTCGCCGCCGAAGTTTTTCGACTGGCCGCCGAACGGACGCTGATAGATACGGCCATCGTCAAGACGGGAGAAAGGCAGCCCCATGTGCTCCAGTTCCAGAATCGCTTCCGGGCCGGTTTTGCACATATATTCAATCGCGTCCTGGTCGCCGATGTAGTCCGATCCTTTTACGGTATCGTACATGTGCCATTCCCAGTTATCTTCATGGGTATTACCGAGCGCCACGGTGATGCCACCTTGTGCGGATACGGTATGGGAACGGGTTGGGAAGACTTTGGAGAGCAGCGCACAGGTCTGGCCGCTCTGGGAAATTTGCAGCGCTGCGCGCATACCTGCGCCGCCTGCGCCAATAACAACAGCATCAAATTCTCTGACTGGCAGTTTCATTACACACCCCACACCACAACAAATCCATAAATGACGTAAACCACCAGCGCAACAACGATTGCCAGCTGTAGCACAAGGCGCAGGGCCAGAGGTTTAACGTAGTCGGTCAACACCTGCCACATGCCGATCCAGGCATGAATCAAGATGGAGAAAAGTGCCAGCAGGGTGAAGACTTTGGTGAATGCCGATGAGAAGAAACCGCTCCAGACATCAAAGGTCAGCTCGCCGCTTATTGCGAAAAAGCCCACCATATAAACGATGTAGAGGGTCAGAACGATAGCGGTAGCACGGACCAGGATGAAGTCATGTACGCCATTGCGTCCTAATGCGGAGGCGTTGCTTACCATACGAGGACTCCTGCGAGAAGTGAAAGCACGACAGTGATAACAAAAGAGATTTTGGCTGAGCGTTTACCCGCTTCGAATGTTTCTTCCAGATAGCCAAAATCCATCATCATGTGACGAATACCGACCACGACGTGATACGCCAGCGCGGTGAGGATGCCCCACATAATAAATTTAACAAAGAAGCTCCCCATGATGGCGGATGCCTGCTGGAATCCTTCAGGGGAAGAGAGGCTGGTGCCCAATAACCACAACAGAATCCCGACCGCCACGAAGGTGATCACTCCAGAAACGCGATGGAGAATGGACGCTATCGCCGTGATTGGGAACCGGATCGTTGTCAGATCCAGATTGACAGGTCTTTGTTTTTTCACATTTCTTATCATGAATAACGCCCACATGCTGTTCTTATTATTCCCTTTGGACTTCGGGTACAGAGGGTGAATCTACCTGTAGCCAGAAAGACGACGGGATTTCCTTCCTCCGGTCTGCTTGCGGGTCAGACAGCGTCCTTTCTATAACTGCGCGTCATGTAAAACACTGCTTCCAGTTGCTAAAACGACACGTTACAACGCTGGGTGGCTCGGGATTGCAGGGTATTCCGGAGACCTGGCGGCAGTATAGGACGTTCACAAAATCATTACAATTAACCTACATATAGTTTGTCGGGTTTTATCCCGAACAGTGACATAGGTCACGATAACAACATTTATTTAATTTTTAATCATCTGATTTGACAAACATTAAACAAAGTTGTTACAAACAACACCAGAAAAGGCATATAATGCGCAAAAGTTATGGGGTCACTCTTTCACCTGCTAATAAGTTATGTAACAGTGTGGCGGTATTGACCAATTTATTCAGGACAGTTATTAGTGATAGTCAGGTTTAATAATTCGGATTGCTAAGTTGTTGATTTGTTGCTAATTCGCCATAAGTTAACTGTTTTTACCTGCAAGCGCCCATTGCTCTGTACCCTGGTTTTCTCCTCTTTCGCAGAGCGGCGAGCCAAATAACAAACTGGTAACGGTTGATTTATGTAACGAAGCAAATCTCACTGAGTAGTCTTAAGCAATAAGGCGCTAAGGAGACCGTAAATGGCTGATACAAAAGCAAAACTCACCCTAAATGGTGACTCTGCTATTGAACTGGATGTGCTAAAGGGCACACTCGGTCAAGACGTTATTGATATTCGTAGTCTCGGCTCAAAGGGGATGTTCACTTTTGATCCAGGTTTCACCTCTACCGCATCCTGCGAATCCAAAATCACCTTCATCGACGGCGACGAAGGCATTCTGTTACATCGCGGCTTCCCGATTGACCAACTGGCTACCGAGTCTAACTATCTGGAAGTATGTTACATCCTGCTGTACGGCGAGAAACCGACCCAGGCAGAGTACGACGAGTTCAAAACCACCGTCACACGCCATACCATGATCCATGAGCAGATTACCCGTCTGTTCCACGGTTTTCGCCGCGACTCGCATCCGATGGCCGTTATGTGCGGCGTCACCGGTGCGCTGGCTGCGTTCTACCACGACTCGATGGATGTGAATAATCCGCGTCATCGTGAAATCGCCGCGTTCCGCCTGCTGTCAAAAATGCCGACAATGGCGGCAATGTGTTACAAGTATTCTATCGGTCAACCGTTCGTCTACCCGCGCAACGACCTCTCCTATTCCGGCAACTTCCTGAACATGATGTTCTCCACACCGTGCGAAAACTATGAAGTTAACCCGGTGCTGGAACGCGCAATGGACAGGATTCTGATTCTTCACGCCGATCACGAACAGAACGCATCGACGTCAACCGTCCGTACCGCAGGCTCCTCCGGCGCGAACCCGTTCGCCTGCATCGCGGCGGGCATTGCCTCCCTGTGGGGACCGGCGCATGGCGGCGCGAACGAAGCGGCGCTGAAAATGCTGGTAGAAATCAGCTCTGTTAAACACATCCCGGAATTTATTCGCCGGGCAAAAGACAAGAATGATTCTTTCCGCCTGATGGGCTTCGGTCACCGTGTTTACAAAAACTATGACCCGCGCGCTACCGTCATGCGTGAAACCTGCCACGAAGTTCTGAAAGAGCTGGGCACCAAAGATGACCTGCTGGAAGTCGCGATGGAGCTGGAACACATCGCGCTGAACGACCCGTACTTTATCGAGAAGAAACTCTACCCGAACGTAGACTTCTACTCCGGCATCATTCTGAAAGCGATGGGCATTCCGTCCTCCATGTTCACCGTGATCTTCGCGATGGCGCGTACCGTGGGCTGGATTGCACACTGGAACGAAATGCACAGCGAAGGCATGAAAATCGCCCGTCCACGTCAGCTGTACACCGGCTACGAAAAGCGCGATTTCAAGTCTGATATTAAGCGTTAATCTGTAAACGCCGGATCTTATCCGGCCTACGATGATTCACTTTTGTAGGCCGGATAAGACATTTATGCCACCATCAGGCAAATAACAGCAAACCCACCTTTTCTTGACCCCCGTTATGTTATTCTCATCACGCTTTCCCTATGATTTATTGAGATTTCACGAGAGTTAACACAGGGAGCACAGGATGCCGGTTTTGCAGTGGGGTTTGTTGTTCCTGCTATCACTCCTTCTTTCGCTGGCTTTTCTCTGCATCCACCTTCCGGCGGCGCTGCTGCTCGGCCCGATGATTGCCGGTATCGCATTCAGTCTGAAAGGCATTACGCTGCAACTCCCCCGCTCCACTTTTCTCGCAGCGCAGGCCATTCTCGGCTGCATGATTGCGCAAAACCTTACTGGTTCGATTCTCACCACGCTGGCGGTGAACTGGCCGGTGGTGTTAGCCATTCTGCTGGTGACGCTGCTCTCCAGCGCGGTGGTCGGCTGGCTGCTGGTGCGCTACAGCTCACTGCCGGGCAATACCGGCGCATGGGGTTCCTCCCCCGGCGGCGCGGCGGCAATGGTGGCGATGGCGCAGGACTACGGCGCGGATATCCGCCTGGTGGCGTTTATGCAGTACCTGCGGGTACTGTTTGTCGCAGGCGCCGCCGTGCTGGTCACGCGGCTGATCCTCGGCGACAGCGCAGAAGCGGTCAGCCAGCAGATTGAGTGGTTCCCGCCGCTGAGCGGCAATCTGTGGAGCACGCTGCTGCTGGCTGCGGTTGCAGGCTTCGCCGGGCGCATATTGCGCATTCCTTCCGGTACGATGCTGGCACCGATGATCGTCGGCGCATGGCTTCATGCAGGCGGCATGATCGTGATTGAACTGCCGGAATGGCTGCTGGCGATTGCGTATATGGCCATTGGCTGGCGCATCGGATTAGGGTTCGACAGGCAGGTCTTTTTTATGGCGCTGCGTCCGCTGCCGCAGATTCTGGCCTCCATCTTTGCCCTGATGGCGATTTGCGCGGCGATGGCCTGGGGACTCGCCCACTACATGCAGATTGATTTTATCACCGCCTGGCTTGCCACCAGCCCCGGCGGGCTGGATACCGTGGCGGTGATCGCCGCCGGTAGCAACGCCGACATGGCGCTGATTATGGCGATGCAAACCCTGCGGCTGTTCAGCATTTTGTTGACCGGGCCTGCGGTTGCCCGTTTTATTTCAACCTATGCGCCGAAACAGCCGCAGGCATAAAATGTTTAATTTAAATTATATTTAAACCCAACCCTGATCTGGTATTCGTTTTTGGTGTCATCACCATCTTTATATTCATCCAGATAACCTAATTCAAAGAAGGGATAAAAACGCGGCGTTGCATGGAAGTTAAAAACAAAATTATGTTGCAGCGTATGGTTTTTACCATTCGCATATTCAAATTTATCACCATGCGTTTTACTGTAATATGTCGGATTATATTGCACCCAAAAATCTGGCGTAAAATATTTGGTCAGATAAATATCAACGCGATGTTCCGAAGAGTCATCCCAGTCGCCCTGTAGCGTCTGGCTGTCGTGATTTTGATGATTATAGCGATAGCGTAAAACGGCACCCAGCGTTGGGTCGAAGTGATAACCAATGCCGAGGTAAGGATCGATACGCGAACCGGCGGACTCCCAATGAAAGACAACCCCAGGTTCAAGCCAGAAGTCGCTCTCGCCCAGCGGGAACGGCTTGTTAAACTCCGCTTCTTCGTAGCTGCTTTTCCACTGCTCCATATTTTTACCGAGATCGGAGTCCGTCTCAAAACTCCAGTACATTCGGGCGAAAATACTGTTCGGATCCTGCACCACGCCTGTCAGCATCAGTCGTTGTAAAAAACGCTCGCTGGCCGTACGATATTGTGTGCGTGGCGCAAAATAAACCGTCGTGAACGGTTTTTCTTTTGCCTGTGGCGCCGTCGTTGAATGACTGTTATTGTCCGCAAAAACGCTGGCGGAAGGCATGACCAGTGCAGTCGCTAATAGGGCTGTATTCATATTCTTACTTTGCATTATATTTTCCTTGCAGAAACAGAGATAAAATCTCCCCCTGCTAACTGAATAGCATTATTATTCAACAGGAGGAGTGGGATATTACCAGTAACTATTCCAGCATGACGTTGCGCGGGTAATGGCCTCCATCAGGAAATAATCACCCCAGGCACAGCATTCATTCACGCCGACGTTACCTTTAAAATAATAAACAGAATGTTTTAATAATCCTTCGCCTTCTTTGTGCTCCAGATTGAGATAGCCGTCGAGCATCCGCTCAATCATTCGCAATGCCAGCGCCTCATAGCTTTCGCGATCGGGATGAGTCGCCGGAAGCTGTTTTACCAGCTCCAGCAAGGCGCAGGCGAGAATCGCGCTGGCAGAACTGTCTTTTTCGCTGTTGGGATCGGTCAGCGCCAGATCCCAGTAACAGACCAGGTCTTCCGGCAAACGGTTAATAAAATAGTTTGCCAGCGTCTGGCTCAATTCCAGCAGTTTCTCATCTCCGGTATAGAGGTAGTTCAGCAGAAAGCCATACACGCCCCATGCCTGCCCACGCGACCAGCAGGAATCGTCGGAGAACCCCTGATGGGTATTGCCAAAGCGTGGCTCACCGGTGTGAACATCCATATAGTACGTGTGAAACGTCGAGCCGTCCTCGCGCACAATATAGCGTCGCGCCTGCTCAATATGGCTTTTCGCCGCCTGGGCATAGCGCGGGTCGCCCGTTGTCGCGCTGGCCTGATACAACAACGGCAAATTCATATTGCAGTCAATGATCATCCTCCCCTGCTGCTCCGGGTTATCCAGCTCGCCCCACGCCTGAATAATGCCGCACTTGTCGTGATAGCGCTCCATCAACACTTCTGCCGCCTGCTGGGCGATATATATTGCCTCCCGGTTATCGGTCAATTTGCTGGCAGCCACGCATGAAAGGCTGTACAGAAACCCAAGGTCGTGGTGGTTAGTGTGGTCGCGCTTTGCGATACGTTCGCCAAAGGAGCGGACATGCTGCCCGGCTAACGCGCGATATGCGGCATTCCCTGTCCACTCCCATGCCAGCCACAGTTGCCCGGTCCAGAAACTGGTCGTCCACTCCTGATTATCGATAATCGGATAGATACCGTTTTTACATGCCGCGTCGGGAAAACGCTGGCCGAAATAAGCGCTGTTACGATCAACAGCCTTCAAAATCACCGGCAACGCATGACGAATTTTCTGCGCGATAGCAGCGCGCTCGCCGCGCTGTAGCGCAACAGGGACAATCGTTTCTTTACGGATAGTTGCAGACATAATTCTCTCGTTTTCTTTACTTTAATGAATGGCTTCTTGCCCGTGGGCAGGGATGGCGGTGTTTTTTTTATGCTGATAGCAGGGAGATAGCGTGATGGCGGAGATCCCGGTAAATATCAGCGCGATGATGCCCATAATCAGATAGGTGTGCTCAAAACCGATCTTCTGATAGGCATACCCGGCAGGCGGCGCCACCACGATAGAGCCGACGTAAATCATGGCCTGATAACCCAGCAGATACATCGTGGCGTTGACGCGCTTGTCGAAGTGTTCGGCGATATATTTGAAAACCGAGACCAGAATCAGCGCAATTTCAATTCCATACAGCGGTTTCACCAGGCAGATAATCAGCGGATCGTTAGTTAACCCGGAGATAATCAAACGCAGGCTGATCACCAGCCCTGTCAGGAGCATCCCCTGCTTGGCGCCGATGCGGTTAATAATGACGGGCACCAGCATCATGCCGAAGAACTCGGCGGCGGACTGCGCGGTGCTCATATAGCCAAACATGGCGTTTCCTTCTTCTTTAGTACTGAAGAAGGTGACGAAATAGCGAGAGAATTGCTGCTCGGCAATAAACATCATCCATGCCACGCCCGCGATATACAGGGAGAAGGTCCAGAACTTTTTATTGCGCAGCAGCTGGAACACATCGCCAATGACAATCTTCTCTTTCGACAGAACGTTGTTTTCTTCCTGACCAAAGTGATCGACCTTCAGCGTCAGCAGCACCGCAAACATGCACAGCGCGGAAACGGTGCTGATAACAAAGTTGATTTTGGGGGAGATATTGTAGAGATAGCCGGAAAACGACGACGCCGTCGCCCAGCCCAGCGCCGCCCACATGCGGATGCGGCCAAACTCCATGTCATACAGACGACTGAAACGGTCAACATACGACTCTTCCGCCGCCACGCCCGCATACCAGCCGAGGCTGAAAAACAGCGCGCCGACAATCATTCCGCTGACAAAATGGGTTTGCAGCAGCGGCAGATAGCACCAGATGTAAAACGGCGCCATCAGTGCCGAAACAATACAGACAAAATAGAGCAGGTGTTTTTTCATGCCCATTTTGTCCATGATGTAGCCGTAAACGGGTTTGATAATCACCGCAAAAACGCCGTTAACGGCAAACACCGTGCCGATTTCCACGCCATCCAGCCCGGCTTTATCCCCCAGCCAGATAGCATACAGGCCAAAACTGGCCGCCCAGGTAAAGGTAAACAGAAATACAAACAGACTCAGCTTGATGTAAGCCGAACGTGTCGACTGAACAGGGTTCATCATTATTTTCTCCGCATCAGCGTCAATTATTTTATTTCCAGCGTTTTCGAGTTCAGCGTCAGCACCTGATTGACACGATCGAATGCCATGACCACCGGCGGCGGCAGCGACGGAGACATCGTGGCGTTAACGCTACAGGCCAGCCAGTGAGTGCCCGGCGTGAGCGTCGTGCCGAGACAGGGGATCTCTCCAGGAGAGGCATACAGAATGTTGCTGTTCGGCGGGGTGGTGACGACCCGCGGTTGGCGTTCAGCCAGCAAATCCTCGATCTGACACACGCCGGAAGTGGTACTGAGAGTCAGCCCGTTTTTTGCCATTCGGGTCGTCGTCAGATGATGGCGATTCAGTGCGAATCCGCCTTCCACGCAGTCGAGCGTGCGTGGGGTTACAACGCGATGCAGCCGGAGATGTCCCTGCTCATGCGGAATAAGCCAGGTGGTGACGCTGACATCCGGCCAGGGGCGCCAGACGCTTCGAAGCCACGCTGGCGTCATCTCCACCGCATCACACTCGCGACGCCCGCGCCAGTAGCCGTCCTGCTCACTGAACATCAGCGTCGAGTCACAGGCGGCATGGTTCAGACCATACACGCCGCGTTCAAGGGTGAAACCAAAGTGGCTGGAATAGGCGAACTTGCAGTATTTGGCGTCGAAATTGACGAAGTTATTGCGATCGTACTGCCCGGACATCAGCATCCAGACGTGATGGTTATCCTCCGCATGAACAATAAACTGCCCGGCTTCCGCTATCGGGTGAACCGTCTCCAGCGCGGGCAATGGCGCGGGTTCCGCCTGCCAGAACGCACTCTCTTGCGGCAGCGCCAGAATCAGCAATGCCTTACATGCCCAGTACGGCGAACCGGGGCTGTTGTAATCTTCGGTCATCACCAGATTCGGGTATGTGTACCCCAGCGTGAACAAACCATCCGGGCCGATAAACGGTTGGCTCAGCCACCAGTCGATATGCCGCAGGATCAGCCCTTTGATAACCGGTACGCTAAACACATCCAGCCCGGTATATGCCACCGCGCTCCAGAATGCGACCTGTACGAAGCGATAAGTCAGGCTACGGCCAAAGGGGATCGCATTGCCGTCACCGGTAAAGTAATGGATATAATCTTTCGCGAACTGACGCGCGCGCTGACGATAGCGCAGGCAACGTTCGGGATCAGCATCCTGCATAAAGTGGCTGTACAGCAGGCTGTAAAAGTGAAACCCGCTGGAGATGTAGTAGTCGCGCGGCTTACCGGCGCCATCGGCGTACCAGCCGTTGCCAAGCCAGAACGGTTCAATGGCATTCAGATGCTTATCAATCACCATCATGTCGTAATGCCGCCCGACGCACTTAAGCCCCACCTGCACCAGCACCGGGAAGAAATGCCAGTTGTTATCGGGGATCTGAATGTCGGCGCTCTGGCGTAACCAGCGCTCCAGATTGTTTTGCTCGTCGATGGAGAGCGCTGACCAAAGCCCCGTTCCCGGTAACGCCAGCGCCAGGCCAAACGCCGCCATTTCGACGCATCGCTGATCGTTATCCGCCAGAGAACCCCAGTAATCAGGATGTTCGGGATCGCAGCCGTGACGAATACCGTCGATAAACGTCTCGCGAAAATCATCGGCTTCGCCACCGCTCAGTAACGGCGCCAGCAGCCACAGCAGACGGGAGAAACCTTCCATTCCGGCGACATCCGCCGGGTAGTGTGCAGACGTTTCTCCGGCGTCCAGACGCGTGTTCCCTCGCCTCAAATGGGGGACGGCTGACGCCAGCCATTGTTGCGCCAGTCCGACATATTCTTGCCTTATTCGCATAATGAAACCTCGTTTCATTTGATAAATGTTGGACGCATAATAAGGATTCAGACGGACAGACAAATGTGATAATTGTCGTATTTTCGGACAACGTCGGTGATGAATAACAACATTCATCCTCTTTTAGCGACAAAAATTCGATTAGAGTGATAAAAGTTTAAGTTTATTCACATTGCGGGAGAGGCGGGCAGAAATGCAGCGAATGGAAGACAGCAGTTATCTTGAGAATATCAACCTCAACGATAAGTCGATTTACTTTAACCGCATGAAGAATATGCCTGCCAACTACTACCACTGGCATCAGTGTGTGGAGATCCTGTCAGTTTCTCAGGGAGTTGGCATCGCGCTAATGGAGCACCAGCAGTACACCGTTAAACCGGGGCGCATTTTTATTTTTCCGCCGGGAAAGCTGCATAAGGTGTTTGTCGAGCAGGACGATCGTAATGTTTATCACCGTACAACGCTGCATTTTAATGGTTCAATTATTGAGCAGTACCTGCGGGATTTTCCGCGTCAGCAAATGTTGCTGCGTCAGCTCTGCGGTCGGGGAGAAAAGGCGCGGGTATTTGATGTCGGCGACGTACAGCCGGTGATTGAAACGCTGCTGAGCCGTTTTGAAACGCTGGTAAAAAGCAAAACGTTCAGCGTCAGCGACAGCGCATTTCTGGTGATGCAGATTATCAGCCTGCTGCCGCATCAGGAGCAGGCGACGGGATACAATACCTTTTCGGTCAGCATTATCCGTTGGATAGAAACTCATTTTCACCAGCGCTGCTCGCTGGACGATATCGCCCGCGAGATGGGCTGCTCGCGCGGACATGCCTCACGCCGCTTTCACGAGGAAACGGGCGGCACCATTCAGGAGTATCTGATGATGCGCCGTATCCGTCAGGCATGTGAATTGCTGTTGCACACCAACAGCTCAGTGCGTGAGATTGCCGAACAGGTCGGTTTCTCCGAGTACGCCTGGTTTATTACCTGTTTTCGCAAGAATATGGGTAAAACGCCGTTGCAATATCGCAAAACGTATTCCCCCGCCTAGTTTCCACGCTGGATGGTCTGGTCTGTAGGCCGGATAAGGCGAAGCCGCCACCCGGCGCGTTGACAGATTACGTCTGGCAGTGTGGACACCAGTAGAACGGGCGCGAGGAGAGCGTCGTTTTCTCAATAATGCCGCCGCAGCGCTCGCAGGCTTCGCCGTCCCGGTGGAACACCTTAAAGCGAAACAGCGCGCCGTGATGCGTGTTCTCATCCGCCTGACCGCGCGTGGTATAAGAAAGACGCGGGATATCGAGCAGCGCATGAGATAACGCCTCCAGCTGTTGGTCACTGAGATCTTTCGCCTTATGCTGCCCCGTCAGCCCTACCTGCCAGAGAATTTCCACACGCAGATAGTTGCCCAGCCCGGCGAGAAACGCCTGATCCAGCAACAGCCCGGAAAACTGACGATTACGAAAACGCGCAGAGAGCAGACGCGCTTTTACATCACTGGGCGTCAGCCGCGGGTCCAGCACGTCCGGCCCGACGCGTTGCAGAAACGGGTGGGTGGCGAGCTGTTCCGGCGTCAACATTTCAATGTCGGACGCGCTGTAAAGCAGAATGGTTTTATCCGCCGTTTGCAGGTTAACGCGTAATACCCGGCTGGTTGCCGGGATGTTCCCCGTCTCCACTACTCGCCATACGCCATACAACTGGTTATGGCTGTAGAGCGTCAGCCCCTGCGAAAAGTGGGTCAGCAACGCTTTCCCCCGCGTTTCGATATGGGTGACCGTCTGCCCAATCAGCGGCGATTCATACGGTTTTAACTGCGAAAAGGCAAACCAGACGTCCGTCAACGGTTTGCCTTTGATCGCCGCCTCCAGGTTATCCGCCGCACGACGGATCTCCGGGCCTTCAGGCATAGTTCTGTCCTTTGTTAGTGAGTTGCTCCGCCTGTTACTGCAATGTCAGTTTCCACATGAAGCGCTGTGACAATGGCGATTTCCAACGCCTGACGCACCGTTTCCGCCGCCATGCTGGGCGCACCAGGATGTGCCGCCGCCTGTTCCGGCAGATAAGGAATATGGATAAATCCACCCTTCACGTCCTGAATATCGCGCAATTTATGCAACAGTCCATACATTACGTGGTTGCAGACAAAAGTGCCTGCGGTCTGAGAGACCGATGCAGGAATCCCCGCTTCGCGCATCGCCGAGACCATCGCTTTGATCGGCAGCGTGCTAAACCAGGCTGCCGGGCCTTCCGCCACGATGGGCTCATCAACCGGCTGTCTGCCGCGATTATCGGGGATACGCGCATCGTCAATATTAATCGCCACGCGCTCCACGGTAATATCCGTACGCCCTCCGGCCTGCCCTATCGCCAGCACCAGCACCGGGGATAACGCGTCAATCGCCGCATTCAGCACGGTGAGAGAGTCGCCAAAGACGCAAGGGAGCTGGCGGGCCACCACGCGACACCCTGCGATGATAGCATTGTCGAGACGCGAGACCACTTCCCAGGAAGGGTTAACCTGCTCGCCGCCGAAGGGTTCAAACCCGGTGATTAATACCGTCTTCATCCTTCCTCCTTACAGAAACATCAGGAAATACATCAGAAACACGTTAACCAACAGCAGCACAATACCGGTCGGCACCTGCGCTTTGATCACCGCATTTTTATCCGGCAGTTCCAGCAGCGCCGCAGGCACGATATTAAAGTTTGCCGCCATCGGCGTCATCAGCGTTCCGCAGTAGCCGGAGAACATGCCGATTGCCGCCATCACCGCCGGGTTCCCGCCATGTTGCAGCACCAGGATTGGAATCCCAATCCCCGCCGTCACAATCGGGAATGCGGCAAAGGCGTTCCCCATCACCATCGTCAGTAGCGCCATACCGATGGTGTAGACCGCCACGGCGATAAAACGGCTATCGACGGCAAGATATTCCTGGGTGAGATACGAAATTCCACTGCCGACGCCTGCCGCGGTAAATAACAGCCCTAACGTGGCGAGGATCTGCGGCAAAATGAACGCCCAACCGATGGAATCCAGCAGACGACGCGCTTCCTGAATCGGCTGGTGCACCTTCTCATGCGTCATCTTTATCGCCATCCCCAGACCAATCAATGACCCCACAGTCATGGAAAACAGCGTCACCAGCGTGGCGTGATTGCCCGGCCCGAACAGCGCCTCCTGCAATCCGGGAACATGGTTGAACATAAGCACGCCGATCACCGTGACCACCGGGATCGCCAGCGCCGGATAAAACAGGCGGTTGCCCAGACGACTGGCGCTTTCCTCACGCTGTTCGCGAGTTCGCTGGTGATAGCTTCCGAGCTTCACGCCGCCAAAACCGGCAATCAGCGCCATCACCACCACCGCCCCACCGACGGCGATGTTAACCATGCGTTTGTCGCCCACCAGCTGATAAGTCCAGTCGCCGAGCAGGAACAGTACGCCATAAACGCCCCAGAATAACCCCGTCGTCAGGCGACGCGGGTTGGCTTTGTCCTGCCACGACATGACGGCGACAATCAACAGCACCACACCGGCCAGCCAATAGAGATAGCTTTGTTGAAAATTCATTTCACCTCTCCTTTGCTCATCGCCGCGCTGACTTTCGCCACTTCACGTTGCAGATAATTGTCCAGACGCCACAGGCGCGCGCCGTGAATCAGAAAAGCGCAGATCGCCGTCGGAATCCCCCACAGCGCAATATGCAGCGGCTCGGTCTGAATCCCGCCGGACTCCAGCATGAAGTTGTGCATAAAGATGATGGCGCCAAAAGCCACGAAAATGTCTTCACCAAAAAACAACCCGACGTTATCGGTGGCTGCTGACATTGCCCGCAGCCGGTAGCGAACCGTGCCTGGCAGTTCCCCGTGTATTTTCTCTGCCGCCCCTTCCGCCATCGGCGCCAGCAACGGACGCACCATTTGCGGATGGCCGCCGAGACTGGTCAGCCCCAGCGCTGCCGTCGCTTCGCGGACAAACAGATAGACAATCAGCAGACGTCCTGCCGTGGCGCTGCGGATTTTCGCGATCCACGCCTGCGCGCGCTCTTTGAGCCCGTGGCGTTCCAGCAGACCGATAACCGCCAGCGGAATCAGCAGAATAAAGGGCAGGTTACGGGTATTGAGGAACCCTTCACCCAGTTTTTCGAGGATCGTGGCGATCGGCATCTGCGCCGCCAGTCCCGTAACGATCCCGGCAATAATGACCACTAATACCGGGTTAAAGCGTAAAAGAAATCCAGCCACAATGACGGCGATACCCATCAGTGGCCAGAGAGAAATTGCGTCTCCCATGATCCGTTCCTGTCAGTCGTGTTGCGTTGTTTTTATTTGCACAGCGCCTCTTCGGGCACTGTGTCAGCCTGGTTATTGGTTATGCCATAATCCTGATACTGCGTTCTTCAAACGCCGCGCGCAAACGACGGGCAAAAGCGAGTGCGTGCTCGCCGTCGCCGTGAATACATACCGTTTGCGCCACAACGTTCGCCCATTCACCGGTAATGCTTTTCACTCTACCGGATTCCACCATGCCCAGCGTTTGCGCCAACGCGTGTTCTTCGTCTTCTACCAGCGCGCCCGGCTGGGTTCGCGGCACCAGGCTGCCGTCAGCCTGATACCCCCGATCGGCAAAAACCTCCTGACGCGTCGTCAGGCCATAATGCTCGCCTGCGCGAATCAGTTCGCTACCCGCCAGCCCGACCAGAATCAGCGACGGATCGCAGGCATGTACCGCTCTGGCGATGGCATCCGCCAGCTGTGGATCTTTCGCCGCCTGGTTGTACAACATACCGTGCGGTTTGACATGACGCATAACGCCGCCTTCCGCGCGGGCTATCGCCGCCAGCGCGCCGATCTGGTACAGCGTCTGGCCGTAGACGGTTTCCGGCGGTAACGTCATGGCGGTGCGGCCAAAGTTTTCCCGGTCAGGGAAACTGGGATGCGCGCCAATCGCCACGCCATTTTTCAGCGCTTCGCGCACGCTCGCCAGCATGGTTTGCGCATCGCCCGCGTGAAATCCGCAGGCGATGTTGGCGGATGACACCAGTTGCAGTAACGCCGCATCGCTGGCGCACCCTTCTCCTAAGTCTGCGTTAAGATCAATGTTCATCGTTGAGTCGCCATGTTAACTGTTCCAGATAACGCTGCTGGTCGTGACGCGCCTTAAGCGCCTCCTCCAGCGTACACTGAACAAAATGGATCGGTTGCCCGAGAGGGATCTGCGCCAGATGATACATATCCGCCTCAATGATGCAGGCGATACGCGGGTAGCCGCCGGTGGTCTGGGCATCGTTCATCAGCACGATCGGCTGACCATTATGCGGCACCTGAATAACGCCCGGCAGCAGCCCGTGCGACAGTAACTCACGTTCGGTGGTACGTTTCAGCGGTTGCCCCTGCAAACGATAGCCCATACGGTTACTTTGCGGGCTAAGCTGCCACGGCGAGCGCCAGAACGCCTCCTGCGAGGCCGCTTCAAACTCCTGGTATTCCGGGCCAGGCAACGCGCGAATCCGGTTCCCCCACAGCAGCTGTTTAACGCCCTGCGGGCCGCTGAACTGGCGTTCTGACCTTCCTGTCGCCAGCCGATCGCCATCTTTTAACAAGCGCCCTTCCAGCCCGCCAATGCCGACTTTCAGGTCGGTGCTGCATGACCCCATCACTTCAGGCACGTCAATACCGCCCGCCACGGCCAGATAGCTGCGCATTCCGTGGAGCGGGCGCTTCAGCGCCAGACGCTGCCCCGCTTTCACCGGCAGCCGCCAGCCGGTCCAGACCGGTTGGTCGTCCAGACGGGCCTCGCACCCGGCGCCGGTCAAT
The DNA here is from genome assembly GCF_030333395.1 of Citrobacter sp. CK194. Classification (NCBI taxonomy): domain Bacteria; kingdom Pseudomonadati; phylum Pseudomonadota; class Gammaproteobacteria; order Enterobacterales; family Enterobacteriaceae; genus Citrobacter; species Citrobacter sp. CK194. The sequence continues at coordinate 520,584 of NZ_JAOWGA010000013.1, read as the reverse complement.
GCAAACCAGCCGTCGGATTCAAATTCCACCACCAGTTGGCCGAGCGTAATCTCCAGCGCCGGAGCACTGGCGTCATTCCCCACCAGCAGGTTTGCGATATGCAGCGCCGGTTTGTCCAGCGCGCCGCAATGGCTAATACCGGACTGACGATAGCCGTGTCGTCCCCCATCCTGCACTGAGGTGTACATACCCGCGCGAATAATGTTCAGCATACCCCCTCCTTCTGCGGAACAAAGCGTATGGTGTCGCCCGGACGTAACAGGATGGGCTCATCCCGCTGTGGGTCGAACAGCTTCAGCGGCGTATGGCCGATTAATTGCCAGCCACCCGGCGTCGGCAGAGGGTAAATCCCGGTTTGCGGGCCGCCAATCCCCACGGAACCAGCCGGAACAATCAGGCGCGGTTCTGCCCGTCTTGGCGTGTGCAATTGTTCCGGTAAGCCCCCGAGATACGGGAAGCCCGGCTGAAAACCTAAAAACCAGACGACGTACTCTACTGAAGCGTGCAGTTCAACCACCTGCTTTTCGCTTAATCCGCTGTGTCGCGCCACCTCCGCCAGATCCGGGCCGCCCTCGCCGCCGTAGGTCACGGGAATTTCGATAAAGCGTGAATCAGGCTCCAGCGCCTCGCTCTCTTCCCACCAGCGCTGCAAACGTTCAATCGCATCCAGCGCCAGCGTCTGCGGCTCGCGCAGGATCACCGTGATATTGTTCATACCCGGAATTGCTTCAACAACATTCGGCATATCGACCAGGCGCTGCGCCAGTCGCCAGATGCGTTTCTGGGATGCCAGCGTGACCGGCGGCTCAAGCTCCAGCACCACCGCCGTTTCACCTAACAGATAACAACGCGCTCGTTGCACTTTCGTCCCTCTCGTGTTTTATGCGTTATGCCGGATTAGGAATATCAATAAAGGTCACATCCAGACTCGTATTTTCAGTCAGCCATTCGCTTAACGCGCGAATACCGCCGCGCTCGGTGGCGTGGTGTCCGGCGGCATAGAAATGCAGCCCCTGTTCGCGGGCGGAGTGAATCGTTTGTTCAGAGACCTCGCCAGTAATAAACGCATCCACGCCAAATCGCGCGGCGCTGTCGATAAAACTTTGCCCGCCACCGGTACACCAGGCCACACGCTGCACTTTTTCCGGCCCGGTATCGCCGCACCATAACGGTTTACGTCCCAGGCGCGCTTCAATCCACGAGGCCAGTTCCAGGCCCGGCACCGGCATTGATAACTCTCCCCACGGCACCAGCGGCTCGATTTCCCCCATCACGGTAATGCCAAGCAGCGCCGCCAGCTGCACGTTGTTTCCCAGTTCCGGGTGCGCATCCAACGGCAGATGCCAGCCATAGAGGTTAATGTCATTCGCCAGCAGCGTTTTCAGCCGGTTGCGTTTCATACCGCGAATGACCGGAGATTCCCCTTTCCAGAAGTAACCATGATGAACGATGACCGCATCAGCCTGCTGGCGTACCGCTTCATCCAGTAAGGCCTGGCTTGCCGTCACGCCGGTCACGATTTTTTGCACCGTCTCTTTGCCTTCAACCTGTAAGCCATTCGGCGCGTAATCGCTGATGGCCGCGCTGTTCAGCTTTTCATTGATCAGTTGTTCCAGTTCGGTGTTTTTCATCATCGCTCCCTTCTTCATATGTGCACTACGTTAAAATAGCGTTCTCCCGTCACTTCGTCGATAGCCATTTCTTCGACACATTGAGAAACAATCACGCCGTTTTAAGATGCAAAATGCTTACCCTTACTCGATCTGATTCATGTATATTTATGCAATCAGACAGCATATTGCAAAAATAATCAGATCTGTATCGAAGTTATAACTTTAAGGAAACACACTCACGCCGCGGATTTCTTTTGCGGTGTGACATCCATCCCGGAATCACAATGAATAAACCATCTTCTCAACCGCGCGCCATTTATTACGTCGTCGCACTGCAAATTTGGGAATACTTCAGCTTTTACGGCATGCGCGCCCTGCTGATTCTCTATCTCACCAACCAGCTAAAATACGACGATAACCATGCGTATGCGCTGTTCAGCGCTTACTGTTCGCTGGTCTATGTCACCCCGATTCTCGGCGGGTATCTGGCGGATAAAGTGCTCGGTAATCGCATGGCGGTCATGCTGGGAGCATTTTTGATGGCCGTTGGGCATCTGGTGCTGGGGGCGAGTGAAATCGCGCCGACCTTCCTTTACTTGTCGCTGGCGATCATCGTCTGCGGTTACGGTCTGTTCAAATCCAACATCAGTTGCCTGCTGGGTGAGCTGTATAAACCGGAAGATCCACGCCGCGACGGGGGATTCTCACTGCTGTATGCCGCCGGCAATATCGGCTCGATCGTTGCCCCTATCGCCTGTGGTTATGTTCAGGAAGAGTACAGCTGGGCGATGGGTTTTGCGCTGGCCGCTATCGGCATGATCGCCGGGTTAATTATCTTTCTGTGCGGCAATCGCCATTTCGCCCACACCACTGGGGTGAATAAAACTGCACTGCACGCCAGAACGTTTGTTCTGCCCAACTGGTGTTGGCTGCTGGTGCTGTTGGTCGCCGCGCCGCTGCTGATCACGGTGCTGTTCTGGAAAGAATGGTCGGTCTATGCGCTGATTGTCGCCACCGTCATTGGTCTTGCGGTACTGACAAAAATCTACCGTCAGGCACAGACGCAAAAACAGCGTAAAGAGCTGGGGCTGATTGTGGTTCTCACCTTCTTCAGCATGTTGTTCTGGGCGTTCGCCCAACAGGGCGGCAGCTCCATCAGTTTGTACATCGACCGATTTGTGAACCGTACGATTCTGGGTTACGAAGTACCGACGGCGACGTTCCAGTCAGTGAATGCCTTCGCGGTCATGCTGTGCGGCGTGGTGCTGGCCTGGCTGATTAAGGAGAGTATGGGCGGCAACCGTACCGTGCGGATCTGGGGGAAATTCGCCCTGGGCCTCGGTTTGATGAGCGCCGGATTCTGCATTCTGACCGTAAGCGCCCGGTTATCTGCCGCCTACGGTCACTCTTCTATGCCACTGATGATCTTAGGGTTGGCGGTAATGGGTTTTGCCGAGTTGTTCATCGACCCGGTCGCAATGTCGCAGATTACACGTATTGAGATCCCTGGCGTGACGGGCGTTCTGACCGGTATCTATATGTTGCTCTCCGGCGCAATCGCCAACTATCTGGCTGGCGTCATTGCCGATCAGACCTCGCAGAGCGCGTTTGATGCAAGCGGCGCGATCAACTACGCCATCAATGCCTATATCGATGTGTTCGACCAGATAACCTGGGGAGCGCTGGCCTGCGTGGCGCTGGTACTGCTGATTTGGCTGTATCAGTCACTCAAATTCAGAAACCACCCGCTGGCGGTTGAGTCCTGAATGACATTACGCCCGGTGGCGCTACGCTTACCGGGCCTACAGTGTGGCACTATCTGTAGGCCGGATAAGGCATCGCCGCCATCCGACCGCCACATTCCTTACGCCCGGTGGCGCGGCGCTTACCGGGCCTACAGCGTGGCACTATCCTGTAGGCCGGATAAGGCATCGCCGCCATCCGGCATAACGTATAAAAAACCGCCACATTTCTTACGCCCGGTGGCGCAGCGCTTACCGGGCCTACAGTGTGGCACTATCCTGTAGGCCGGATAAGGCATCGCCGCCATCCGGCATAACGTATAAAAAAAACCGCCACATTCCTTACGCCCGGTGGCGCGGCGCTTACCGGGCCTACAGTGTGGCTCTATTCTGTAGGCCGGATAAGGCATCGCCGCCATCCGGCATAACGTATAAAAAAACCGCCACATTTCTGTTGGCGGTTTTCTCGGACGATGCTGTATATCAGTAGAAATCGCAGGTCACTTTTTCTGCCTGCTCCATCCACACCGGTTTATCGCTGGTTTTCGACCAGACGCGATGCAGATAGCTGTAAAAACGAGCACGGTCTTTCCAGAACAACATGACCGGCAGCGCCAGAACCCCAGCCACAACGGCGAGAATGCGGCGCAACAAAACAACATGAGCTGGATATTCTTTATAGAGTTCCATACTTTTCTCCCCTTTATCTGGCCGGTAATCATCACCGGTAAAGTCAAATTGGTTATCTGCTGAAAATAGTACCGCTTTGCGTGTAATTTTACTACTCATCCGACCACTTATTTTTGTCTATTTAAGCTTTATTTACATTCGCCCTGTAATTAAGTTACATAAAAGTTAAATTAATACTAATCATTAGTTAAATGATGGTCTTTTCCATTTTTATACTTTTTTTACACCCTACGCGCCGATTTTTGCGAAATCTTTGCAGGCAAAAAATTACCCTCCGCATATCAGAAGAAAAACCACTGGAGGTGCACCGTGAGTGCAGGCGTAATCATCGGCATCGTGCTGATTTTCTTACTTTTGGGTTACCTGGTGTATGCCCTGATTAATGCGGAGGCATTCTGATGGCGGCCCAGGGATTTTTACTGACAGCCAGTTTTTTACTGATCCTGTTCGTGCTCGCCCGCCCTTTAGGCGTGGGTCTGGCGCGACTTATCAACGACATTCCCCTGCCAGGCACCGCCAGCGTAGAGCGTCTGCTATGGCGCGGGTTGGGGATACCGACGCAGGAAATGGACTGGAAACAGTATCTGCTGGCCATTCTTACCCTGAATCTGTTGGGTCTGGCAGTGCTGTTTCTGATGCTGCTGGGGCAAAACCTGCTGCCGCTGAACCCGCAGCAGTTGCCTGGCCTTTCCTGGCATCTGGCGCTCAATACGGCCATCAGTTTTGTCACCAATACCAACTGGCAGTCCTACGGCGGGGAAACCACCTTAAGCTACTTCAGCCAGATGGCGGGACTGACCGTACAGAACTTCCTGTCGGCGGCTACCGGTATCGCAGTGATCTTCGCCCTGATCCGCGCCTTTACGCGCCAGAACATGGATACGCTGGGCAACGCCTGGATGGATTTGGTGCGCATTACGCTGTGGATCTTATTGCCGCTCGCCCTGTTAATCGCCCTGCTTTTCATCCAGCAGGGCGCACTGCAAAACCTGCTGCCCTATCAACCGTTCACCAGCGTTGAAGGTGTGAAACAGCTTTTGCCGATGGGGCCGGTAGCTTCACAGGAAGCCATAAAGATGCTCGGCACCAACGGCGGCGGGTTCTTCAACGCCAACTCATCGCATCCGTTTGAAAACCCGAGCGCATTAACCAACATGGTACAGATGCTGGCGATCTTTTTGATTCCCGCCGCGCTTTGCTTTGCCTTTGGCGATGCGTCAGGCGATCGCCGTCAGGGGCAGATGCTGCTGTGGGCGATGTCGATCATTTTCGTGGTCTGCGTCGCCGTGGTGATGTCGGCGGAAGTCCAGGGCAATCCTCATCTGCTGAAGTTTGGCGCCGACAGCAGCCTCAATATGGAAGGCAAAGAGAGTCGCTTTGGCGTGCTGGTCAGCAGCCTGTTCGCCGTCGTGACCACGGCGGCCTCCTGCGGGGCGGTTATCGCTATGCATGACTCCTTTACCGCGCAGGGCGGCATGGTGCCAATGTGGCTGATGCAAATCGGCGAAGTGGTTTTTGGCGGCGTCGGTTCGGGTTTGTACGGCATGCTGTTGTTCGTATTGTTAGCCGTATTTATCGCCGGGCTGATGATTGGCCGCACGCCAGAATATCTGGGTAAAAAAATCGACGTGCGCGAAATGAAAATGACCGCTCTGGCGATTCTGATTACCCCGACGTTGGTATTGCTCGGTACGGCGCTGGCGATGATGACCGAAACCGGCCGTAGCGGAATGCTCAACCCCGGCCCACACGGTTTTAGCGAAGTGCTGTACGCCGTCTCTTCGGCGGCCAACAACAACGGCAGCGCCTTTGCCGGTCTGAACGCCAGCACACCCTTCTGGAACTGCCTGCTGGCCTTCTGCATGTTTGTCGGTCGCTTCGGGGTGATTATCCCGGTCATGGCAATTGCCGGATCGCTGGTCGGTAAAAAGCGCCAGCCGGCCAGCCCCGGCACACTGCCGACGCACGGCGCGCTGTTTGTCGGCCTGCTGATCGGTACGGTGTTGCTGGTGGGCGCACTGACCTTTATTCCTGCGCTGGCGCTTGGGCCGGTTGCTGAACACCTCTCTTTATATTGAGCGAAGCGGAGTACATGGTGATGAGTCGCAAACAACTGGCGCTGTTCGAACCCTCCCTGGTCGCTCAGGCGCTGATCGAGGCCGTGAAAAAATTAAGCCCACATACCCAGTGGCGCAATCCGGTCATGTTTATTGTCTGGATCGGCAGTCTGCTGACGACCTTTATCACGGTGGCGATGGCAACCGGGCAGATGCCAGGGAATCCCCGGTTTACTGGCGCGATAAGCCTCTGGCTGTGGGTTACCGTCCTGTTCGCTAACGTTGCCGAAGCGCTGGCGGAAGGTCGCAGCAAAGCGCAGGCCAGCAGTCTGAAAGGGGTGAAGAAAACGGCATTTGCCCGCAAACTGCGTGAACCAAAGTATGGCGCGCAGGCGGATCGCCTCCCTGCCGATGAGCTGCGTAAAGGGGATATCGTCCTGGTTGAAGCGGGCGATATTATTCCCTGCGACGGCGAGGTCATTGAAGGCGGCGCATCGGTGGACGAAAGCGCCATTACCGGTGAGTCCGCGCCGGTGATTCGTGAATCCGGCGGCGACTTTGCCTCAGTGACCGGCGGAACACGTATTCTCTCCGACTGGCTGGTCATCGAATGCAGCGTGAATCCCGGCGAAACCTTCCTTGACCGGATGATCGCGATGGTGGAAGGCGCGCAGCGCCGTAAAACGCCAAACGAAATCGCGCTGACCATTCTGCTGGTTGCCCTGACTATTGTCTTTTTACTGGCAACCGCCACGCTCTGGCCCTTTTCCGCCTGGGGCGGCCATGCCGTCAGCGTGACGGTGCTGGTCGCCCTGCTGGTTTGCCTGATCCCCACCACTATCGGCGGATTACTTTCGGCGATCGGCGTCGCCGGGATGAGTCGAATGCTGGGAGCAAACGTCATCGCCACCAGCGGGCGGGCGGTAGAAGCCGCAGGCGACGTGGACGTCCTGCTGCTGGATAAAACCGGCACCATCACCCTCGGCAACCGTCAGGCCTCGGACTTTCTGCCCGCTCAGGGCGTGGATGAAAAGACGCTGGCCGACGCAGCGCAACTCTCTTCGCTGGCCGACGAGACGCCGGAAGGCCGCAGCATCGTCATTCTCGCCAAACAGCGTTTTAATCTGCGCGAGCGCGATGTGCAGTCGCGCCATGCCACCTTTGTTCCCTTTACCGCGCAAAGCCGGATGAGCGGTATCAACATTGATAACCGAATGATCCGTAAAGGTTCCGTGGATGCCATTCGCCGCCACGTTGAAGCCAGCGGCGGTCACTTCCCCGCTGACGTGGAGCAAAAAGTGGATAGCGTCGCCCGTCTTGGCGCCACGCCGCTGGTGGTGGTGGAAGGTTCCCGCGTGCTGGGCGTTATCGCGCTGAAAGATATTGTCAAAGGCGGGATTAAGGAACGTTTTGCCCAGTTGCGCAAAATGGGCATCAAAACGGTGATGATCACCGGCGACAACCGCCTGACGGCAGCGGCGATTGCCGCCGAAGCCGGTGTGGATGATTTCCTGGCGGAAGCCACACCAGAGGCCAAGCTGGCGTTGATCCGCCAGTACCAGGCTGAAGGTCGCCTGGTGGCGATGACCGGCGATGGAACCAACGATGCACCGGCGCTGGCGCAGGCTGATGTGGCGGTGGCGATGAACTCCGGTACTCAGGCAGCGAAAGAAGCCGGTAACATGGTGGATCTGGATTCCAACCCGACCAAGCTGATCGAAGTGGTGCATATCGGTAAACAGATGCTGATGACGCGCGGTTCGCTCACCACGTTCAGTATCGCCAATGACGTGGCGAAATATTTCGCCATCATTCCGGCGGCGTTTGCCGCGACGTACCCGCAGTTGAATACGCTGAACATTATGCGTCTGCATTCGCCGGATTCCGCAATCCTCAGCGCGGTGATCTTCAATGCGTTGATTATCGTTTTTCTGATCCCGCTGGCATTGAAAGGGGTGAGCTATAAGCCGCTTTCGGCCTCTGCCATGCTGCGCCGTAATCTGTGGATCTACGGCCTGGGTGGTCTGGTTGTGCCGTTTATCGGCATTAAAGTGATTGATTTACTGCTGACTCTGCTGGGTCTGGTGTGAGGTTTATAATGAGTGGATTACGTCCTGCATTATCAACGCTGGTGTTTCTGACGCTGCTAACCGGCGGCATTTACCCGCTGCTTACTACCGCGCTGGGGCAATGGTGGTTCCCGCATCAGGCTAACGGCTCACTGATTGTTGATGGCAGTCTCGTGCGCGGCTCTGCGCTTATCGGGCAGAATTTTACCGCCGACGGCCATTTTCAGGGACGCCCGTCAGCAACGGCGGAAATGCCCTATAATCCCATGGCTTCCGGCGGCAGTAATCTGGCGGTCAGCAACCCGGTGCTGGATAAACAGTTGCAGCAGCGGGTGAAGGCGCTGCGGGCCGCTAACCCGGACGCCAGCACGACGATTCCGGTGGAACTGCTCACCGCCTCCGCCAGCGGGCTGGACAATAACCTGACGCCAGCAGCGGCGGCGTGGCAGATCCCGCGCGTCGCCAAAGCGCGAAATCTCAGCGTTGAAGCCGTGACGCAGTTGGTCGCAGAATATACGCAAAAGCCGCTGGTGAGTTTTATCGGCCAGCCAGTGGTCAATATCGTGGAACTCAATTTAGCGCTGGATAAGCTCTGATGGTTAATGAAGAACCGCTACGCCCTGACCCCGATCGCCTGCTGGAACAGACCGCCGCACCACACCGGGGAAAACTGAAAATCTTCTTCGGCGCCTGCGCAGGCGTCGGGAAAACCTGGGCGATGCTGGCTGAGGCGCAGCGACTGCGGGCACAAGGGCTGGATATTTTGACGGGTGTCGTGGAAACCCACGGGCGTAAAGAGACCGCCGCGCTGCTGGACGGCCTCAGCATCCTGCCGCTAAAACGGCAGACGCGTCACGGACGCCATCTCAGCGAGTTCGATCTTGACGCGGCGCTGGCCCGTCGCCCGGCGCTTATTCTCATGGACGAACTGGCGCACAGTAATGCGCCAGGCTCGCGCCATCCCAAACGCTGGCAGGATATTGAAGAGCTGCTGGAAGCGGGTATTGACGTCTTTACCACCGTCAACGTCCAGCACCTGGAAAGCCTCAACGATGTGGTCAGCGGCGTGACCGGCATTCAGGTTCGTGAAACCGTGCCAGACCCTTTCTTCGATGCCGCCGACGAGGTGGTTCTGGTCGACCTGCCGCCTGACGATCTGCGAGCGCGTCTGAAGGAGGGCAAGGTGTACATTGCCGGTCAGGCTGAACGCGCCATTGAGCACTTCTTTCGCAAAGGCAATTTGATCGCCCTGCGTGAACTGGCGCTGCGCCGCACGGCCGACCGGGTGGACGATCAAATGCGCGCCTGGCGGAGCCATCCGGGCGAAGAGAAAGTGTGGCATACCCGCGACGCCATTCTGCTGTGCATCGGGCACAACACCGGCAGTGAAAAACTGGTGCGTACCGCCGCGCGGCTGGCTGCCCGCCTCGGCAGCGTCTGGCACGCGGTGTATGTCGAAACCCCGGCGCTGCATCGCCTGCCGGAAAAGCAGCGGCGCGCCATCTTAAGCGCCCTGCGTCTGGCGCAGGAGCTGGGCGCAGAGACCGCCACGCTTTCAGATCCCGCCGAAGAAAAAGCGGTTGTGCGTTACGCCCGGGAACATAACCTCGGCAAAATTGTGCTGGGTCGCCCGGCAACGCGACGCTGGTGGCGCAGAGATTCGTTTGCCGATCGCCTGGCGAAACAGGCGCCGGATCTCGATCAGGTGGTCGTCGCCCTTGATGATCCCCCGACTCACCCGTTGAATCAGACACCGGATACCCGTGCCTTCAAAGATAAGTGGCGGGTGCAGATACAGGGCTGCCTGGTCGCGATCGCCCTTTGCGCGGTGACCACCGTCATCGCCGTACAGTGGATGGTCGCCTTTGATGCCGCTAACCTGGTGATGCTGTATCTACTGGGCGTGGTGATTATCGCTCTGTTTTATGGGCGCTGGCCCTCGGTAGTGGCAACCTTTATTAACGTCGCCAGCTTCGATCTCTTTTTTATTGCTCCTCGCGGCACGCTTGCCGTTTCCGATGTGCAGTATCTGTTGACCTTCGCCGTGATGCTGACGGTGGGGCTGGTGATCGGTAACCTGACGGCGGGCGTGCGCTATCAGGCGCGGGTTGCCCGCTATCGGGAACAGCGCACGCGCCATCTGTACGAGATGTCCAAAGCGCTGGCGGTGGGGCGAAGCAGGCAGGATATCGCCGCCACCAGCGAACAGTTTATCGCTTCCACGTTTCAGGCCCGCAGCCAGGTGTTATTGCCGGATGAAAACGGCACGCTGACGCCGCTGACCCACCAGCAGGGCATAACGCCGTGGGATGACGCCATCGCCCGGTGGAGCTTTGACAAAGGCCTGCCGGCCGGGGCGGGCACGGATACCCTGCCCGGCGTGCCGTATCAAATTTTACCGTTAAAAAGCGCCGATAAAACGCATGGACTGGTGGTGGTCGAGCCGGGGAATCTTCGTCAGTTGATGATCCCGGAGCAACAGCGGCTACTGGAAACATTCACCTTGCTGGTCGCCAGCGCGCTGGAGCGTCTGACGCTTACCGCCAGTGAAGAGCTGGCCCGACTCGCCAGCGAGCGCGAGAGCATTCGCAATGCCCTGCTCGCCGCCCTCTCCCACGACTTGCGCACGCCGCTGACGGTGCTGTTTGGTCAGGCGGAGATTTTAACCCTGGATTTGGCAAGTGAAGGATCGCCACATGCGCGCCAGGCCAGCGAAATCCGCCAGCACATACTCAACACCACCCGGCTGGTGAATAACCTGCTGGATATGGCGCGCATCCAGTCCGGTGGATTTAATCTTAAAAAAGAGTGGCTGACGCTGGAAGAGGTTGTCGGCAGCGCTCTGCAAATGCTGGAGCCGGGGCTATCCCACCCCATTAACCTGTCGCTGCCAGCGCCGCTGATGCTGATACACGTTGACGGCCCGCTGTTTGAACGGGTACTGATCAACCTTCTGGAAAACGCCGTCAAATACGCCGGTTCACAGGCAGAGATCGGCATTGATGCCCATGTTGAAGACGAACATCTTCAGCTTGACGTCTGGGATAATGGCCCCGGCATTCCTGACGGGCAGGAGAAAAGCATCTTCGACAAATTTGCCCGGGGAAATAAAGAGTCTGCCGTACCGGGCGTTGGGCTGGGGCTGGCTATTTGCCAGGCGATTGTTGAAGTGCACGGTGGAACGATTTCCGCCCACAATCGCCCGCAGGGCGGAGCCTGTTTCCGTGTTACACTCCCGCAGGAAACTGCGCCTGAACTTGAAGATTTTCATGAGGATATGTGACCAACGTTCTGATTGTTGAAGACGAACAGGCTATTCGTCGCTTTCTGCGCAGCGCGCTGGAAAGCGACGGGCTGCGCGTGTACGAAGCAGAGACGCTAAGCCGTGGGTTGCTGGAAGCCGCCACGCGGAAACCCGATCTCATCATTCTTGATCTTGGCCTGCCTGACGGCGACGGCATCGATTTTATTCGCGACCTGCGACAATGGAGCGCAATTCCGGTGATTGTGCTTTCTGCTCGCAGCGAGGAGAGCGATAAAATCACTGCGCTGGATGCAGGCGCCGATGACTATCTGAGTAAACCCTTCGGCATTGGCGAACTACAGGCGCGCTTACGCGTGGCGCTGCGCCGTCACGCCAGCGGCCCTTCTCCTGACCCCATCGTGCACTTTTCCAGCATAAAAGTGGACTTAGCAGCACACCTTGTCCACCGTGATGAAGAAGAAATTCACCTGACGCCGATTGAGTTTCGCTTACTGGCCGTGTTGCTGAATAATGCGGGCAAAGTGCTCACCCAGCGGCAGCTGTTGAACCAGGTCTGGGGCCCGAACGCCGTCGAGCACAGTCACTATTTGCGTATTTATATGGGTCACCTGCGACAGAAACTGGAGAAAGATCCCGCCCGCCCCCGCCATTTCATTACCGAAACCGGAATCGGTTATCGTTTTATGCCATGAATGGTTATTCATTTTTTTTAATTAATTCCTAAATATCATTTTTATCATTAACCACACTGCAAATAATGTATTTTGCAGTGTAAGCTCATTCCTTAAAAAATATAAAAACACAAACTTATAACATATAAACAACAATACGATATCTTATCGTGTGATATGCATAAACAACGACTAAATATTTTAGAAATGATCGTTTTTTATTGATCTTCTTCACAGATCAGGCTCATTTCCTGGATAAAATACCCTCACCTTCCACTTATCCAGTAAAGGTAACCAAAATGGAAAATAATAGCCGTACAATGCCCCATATAAGGCGGACAACTCATATTATGATGTTTGCTCACCGTAACAGCTTCGACTTTCATTTCTTTAATGCCCGTTAGTCTTTCGACTAAGGGCACTCCAGCATACAGGTCTTCCTGACCCCTTGTATCGCAGGCTAACGCCTGTATCTCGTGGTGCTCACACTGCATAACCCTGTTTTACCTGTGACCGGAAAGGTTAGGGTTTATTGCATCTTCTAAAAAGCAATTTACTGATTTATTTATCAGTGGCGTCGTATTGCTTTTTTTCCGGAGCTATCAGTTTCTCATTCGAGAAATTGAGGACCTGCTATTACCTGAAAATAAAGAGATGAAAATGTCTGAATTAAAAATTGCCGTCAGTCGTTCCTGCCCTGATTGTTTTTCTACACAGCGCAGTATCGTTAATGTTGATGAAAGTAATTTCATTGATGTTGCCGCTATCGTGTTATCCATCAATGATATTGAACGAGGTAAACTCGATGAGATTGATGCGACGGGCTACGGTATTCCCGTGTTTATCGCGACACAAAATGAAGAGCGCGTTCCGGCGGAATATCTGCCGCGGATCTCGGGCGTATTCGAACATAATGAAGCCCGTAACGCCTTCTATGGCCTCCAACTGGAGACCGCTGCCAGCCACTATGAAACGCAACTGCGCCCGCCGTTCTTCCGGGCGCTGGTGGACTACGTAAATCAGGGCAACAGCGCATTTGACTGTCCGGGGCATCAGGGCGGTGAATTCTTCCGCCGTCACCCCGCAGGGAACCAGTTTGTTGAGTACTTTGGCGAAACGCTTTTCCGCTCTGATTTGTGTAATGCCGACGTGGCGATGGGCGATCTGCTTATCCATGAAGGCGCGCCGTGCATCGCGCAACAACACGCCGCGAAAGTGTTCAACGCCGATAAAACCTACTTTGTGCTGAACGGCACCTCATCGTCAAACAAAGTGGTACTTAACGCGCTGCTGACCCCAGGCGATCTGGTGCTGTTCGATCGTAATAACCACAAATCGAACCACCACGGCGCGCTGTTGCAGGCGGGCGCGACGCCGGTTTATCTGGAAACCGCGCGCAACCCGTACGGTTTCATCGGCGGGATCGACGCCCACTGCTTTGAAGAAGGCTATCTGCGTGAACTGGTCAGCGAAGTGGCGCCGCAACGCGCGCAAGACGCCCGTCCGTTCCGCCTGGCGGTGATCCAGTTAGGCACCTACGACGGCACCATCTACAACGCCCGTCAGGTGGTGGATAAGATTGGTCATCTGTGCGACTACATCCTGTTTGACTCCGCATGGGTCGGCTACGAGCAGTTTATTCCGATGATGGCCGATTGCTCGCCGTTGCTGCTGGACCTGAACGAGAACGATCCGGGTATCCTGGTCACGCAGTCTGTTCACAAACAGCAGGCCGGTTTCTCCCAGACCTCGCAGATCCACAAGAAAGACAGCCATATCAAAGGTCAGTCTCGCTATGTGCCGCATAAACGTATGAATAACGCGTTCATGATGCACGCCTCCACCAGCCCGTTCTACCCGCTGTTCGCCGCCCTGGACATCAACGCCAAAATGCACGAAGGCGTCGGTGGCCGTAACATGTGGATGGACTGCGTGGCGAACGGCATCAATGCACGTAAGCTGATCCTTGATAACTGCCATCACATCCGTCCGTTCGTGCCGGAACTGATCGACGGCAAACCGTGGCAGTCTTACCCCACGGCGGAGATCGCAAACGACCTGCGCTTCTTCCACTTTGTGCCGGGCGAACACTGGCATGCCTTCGAAGGCTACGCCGAACACCAGTACTTTGTTGATCCGTGCAAACTGCTGCTCACGACGCCGGGCATCAATGCGCGCAACGGCGAATACGACACCTTCGGCGTTCCGGCGACCATCCTTGCCAACTTCCTGCGTGAAAACGGCGTGGTACCGGAAAAATGCGATCTCAACTCGATCCTGTTCCTGCTGACGCCAGCGGAAGATATGGCGAAATTGCAGCAACTCGTCGCCCTGCTGGTGCGCTTTGAGAAACTGCTGGAAGCCGATGCGCCGCTGGCTGACGTTCTGCCGTCAATTTATAAGCAGCATGAAGCGCGTTATGCCGGCTACACCCTGCGTCAGCTGTGCCAGGAGATGCACGATCTGTACGCACGCCATAACGTGAAACAGCTGCAAAAAGAGATGTTCCGTAAATCCCATTTCCCACGCGTCAGCATGAACCCGCAGGACGCCAACTACGCCTATCTGCGCGGTGAAGTCGAACTGGTTCGCCTGCCGGACGCGGAAGGACGGATCGCGGCAGAAGGCGCGCTTCCGTATCCGCCAGGGGTTTTGTGCGTTGTTCCGGGTGAAATCTGGGGCGGTGCGGTGCTGCGTTATTTCAGCGCGCTGGAAGAAGGGATCAACCTGCTGCCGGGCTTTGCGCCTGAACTACAGGGCGTTTACATCGAAGAACACGACGGCCGTAAACAGGTGTGGTGCTACGTCATTAAACCGCGCGAAGCACAGAACACCCTGCTGAAAGGGGAAAAATTATGAGTAAAGCCAAATCCAATAAAATGGGCGTCGTTCAGCTCACCATCCTGACAATGGTCAATATGATGGGCTCCGGGATTATCATGCTGCCCACCAAACTTGCAGAGGTCGGCACCATCTCGATCATCTCGTGGCTGGTGACTGCCGTTGGTTCAATGGCGCTGGCATGGGCTTTCGCCAAATGCGGGATGTTCAGCCGTAAATCCGGCGGTATGGGCGGCTACGCGGAGTATGCCTTTGGTAAGTCCGGCAACTTTATGGCGAACTACACCTATGGCGTTTCGCTGTTGATTGCCAACGTCGCTATCGCCATCTCCGCCGTCGGCTACGGCACCGAGCTGTTCGGCGCCACGCTGTCACCGGTGCAGATCGGTCTGGCGACCATCGGCGTGCTGTGGCTGTGCACCGTCGCCAACTTCGGCGGCGCGCGCATTACCGGGCAAATCAGCAGTATCACCGTCTGGGGCGTGATTATTCCAGTTGTCGGTCTGTGCATCATCGGCTGGTTCTGGTTTAGCCCGACGCTGTACGCCAACTCCTGGAACCCGCATCACGTACCGTTCTTCACCGCCGTCGGTTCTTCTATTGCGATGACGCTGTGGGCCTTCCTCGGTCTGGAATCTGCCTGCGCCAACGCCGAAGTGGTGGAAAACCCGGAGCGTAACGTACCGATTGCGGTATTAGGCGGTACGCTGGGCGCGGCGGTGATTTACATCATCTCCACCAACGTGATTGCCGGGATCGTACCGAACATGGATCTGGCCAACTCCACCGCGCCGTTCGGTCTGGCGTTCGCACAGATGTTTACCCCGGAAGTCGGTAAAGTGATCATGGCGTTGATGGTGATGTCCTGCTGCGGTTCGCTGCTGGGCTGGCAGTTCACTATCGCCCAGGTCTTCAAATCCTCGGCGGATGAAGGTTATTTCCCGAAAATCTTCTCTCGCGTAACGAAAGTGGATGCGCCGGTTCAGGGGATGCTGACCATCGTGATTATCCAGAGCGGATTATCGCTGATGACCATCAGCCCATCGCTGAACAGCCAGTTCAACGTGCTGGTTAACCTGGCGGTGGTAACAAACATTATCCCGTACATTCTGTCGATGGCCGCGCTGGTGATCATTCAGAAAGTGGCAAATGTTCCGTCGTCAAAAGCCAAAACGGCGAACTTCGTGGCATTCATCGGTGCGCTGTACAGCTTCTATGCGCTGTATTCCTCCGGTGAAGAAGCGATGCTGTACGGCTCCATCGTGACCTTCCTCGGCTGGACGCTGTATGGACTGGTATCGCCGCGCTTTGAGCTGAAAAACAAACACGGCTAAAAAAAAAGCCCGGTGGTGCTAACGCTTACCGGGCCTACGATCGTTGTTGTAGGCCGGGCAAACGCAGTACCGCCCGGCACACAAACCGCACTTACGCGTTTTTCAGCACTTCGCTGACAATCTCAACCGCTTCTTTTTCGATCTGCTTGCGGTGTTCCTCGCCGAGGAAGCTTTCGCAATAAATCTTATAAGCGTCTTCCGTGCCAGAAGGCCGCGCGGCAAACCAGCCGTTGTCGGTCATCACTTTCAGGCCGCCAATCGACGCGCCGTTACCCGGCGCCGCCGTCAGACGCGCGGTGATCGGATCGCCCGCCAGCGTGCTGGCGCTCACCATTTCTGGAGAGAGCTTAGACAATGCGGCTTTCTGCGCAGACGTTGCGCTTGCCTGCAAACGGTTATAGCTCGGCGCGCCAAAGCGAGCCGCCAGCTCGTTGTAGTGCTCCTGCGGGTTTTTCCCGGTGACGGCCGTGATTTCCGCCGCCAGCAGGCACATGATGATGCCGTCTTTATCGGTAGACCACGGCGTGCCGTCGAAACGCAGGAAAGACGCCCCGGCGCTCTCTTCGCCGCCGAAGCCGAAGCTGCCGTCGAACAGACCGTCAACGAACCATTTAAAGCCGACCGGCACTTCCACCAGTTTACGCCCCAAATCGTTCACCACGCGATCGATCATCGCAGAGGAAACCAGCGTTTTACCGACCGCCACCTCTTTGCCCCACTGCGGACGGTGCTGGAACAGATAGTTGATCGCTACCGCCAGATAGTGGTTCGGGTTCATCAGCCCTGCCGGAGTCACAATGCCGTGGCGGTCATAGTCCGGGTCGTTGGCGAACGCCAGATCGAACTTATCACGCAGCGCCAGCAGACCCGCCATCGCGCACTCGGAGGAGCAGTCCATACGGATTGCACCGTCTTTGTCGAGATGCATAAAGCGGAACGTCTGATCAACGTGATCGTTAACGATAGTCAGATTCAGGTTGTAGTGCTTAGCAATACGCTTCCAGTATTCGATACCGGAACCGCCCAGCGGATCGACGCCCAGCGTCAGGCCCGCTTTCTGAATCGCCGCCATATCGACGATATCCGCCAGCCCTTCAACGAACGGCTGCACCAGATCCTGCTCTTTAACGTGGCCTGAGGCCATCGCCGCATCCAGAGAGATACGCTTCACGCCATTCAGGCCGTCAGCCAGCAGCGCGTTGGCCCTGTCTTCCACCACTTTGGTGACGTTGGTATCCGCCGGGCCGCCGTTTGGCGGATTGTACTTAATACCGCCGTCTTCCGGTGGGTTGTGAGATGGCGTGATCACGATGCCATCAGCCAGCGGGCCGCCTTTTTTATTGTGAACCAGGATAGCGTTAGAAACGGCAGGCGTTGGCGTGAAGCCATTGTTTTCCTGCACGATGACATCAACACCGTTCGCCGCCAGCACTTCCAGTACAGAGATAAATGCCGGTTCAGACAGCGCGTGGGTATCTTTGCCCACATAACAAGGACCAGTAATACCGTTTTTTGCACGCTCTTCCGCAATCGCCTGGGCGATCGCCAGGATGTGCGGCTCGTTAAAACTATGACGACCTGCGCTACCGCGATGCCCGGACGTACCGAACTTCACGGCGTGCTCTGCATTCCCTGCTTCGGGTTTCAGTACATAGTACTGTGCCGTCAGTTGGGCGACGTTAATCAAATCACTCTGTTGCGCAGGTTGACCTGCACGGTTGTGGATTGCCATTGCCTGGTCCTTTTAATGCAAGGATTAAATTGTTCCGCAAACCTTCTCAATCAATTCCGCCGGGAATTGCATTGACTGCATGATGTGTTCAACCATGCTGCATTTACGGCCGGTGTTGGTGTTGGTAATCACCCAATACGGCGTGCCGGGCACATGTTTCGGTTTGGTTTGATTACCATTTTTCAGCAGCGTTTGTTCATCAGCCGCAAAATAGACGCGCGTACGGCCATGCAACGACTCCGTCGCTTCGGCAAACGCGCGATTATCCAGTGAGTAGAGTGTAGACAGCACCAGCATGAAGCGGTTTACCGCTTTCTTCTGCTCCGCGTACTCGTCGGAAAGCAGCAGTTCACGCATGGCGCGGACTTTATCTTTTACGGGGTTGACGGGCTTCGCTTCCACGATAGCAGGTTGCGCGATGCGAACCTCTTTCGCCGCCGGAGTGACAGGCTGTGATACGGCGGAAAACTTCAACATGCGCCGTAAAATGTCGGATGCGCTCTCGCCAATATGCTTGGTGTGGCTGGCAATATAGCTATAGAGTTCATCATCAACTTCAATCGTTTTCATCTTAATCCAGTGCGGTGTCTTATCTGAATACAAGTCGTTGGGATTACCTGCACGTAGTGTAAAGGCAAATTCCAACAGCGGATAGCGTCAAACCTGGCTGACGGAAAAACTCGGAGTAAACCGTAGTTGTTGCAGCCCTGTGGCAGAATAGTCAACATAATACCCTAACCCGACAGAGCGAAAAAAAGAACTTTGCCATGAAATTGAATATCCGAGCGCAAACTGCACAAAACCTGCACAATAATTCTCCCATCGTCCTCGTTCACGGTTTGTTTGGCAGCCTGGACAACCTCGGCGTGCTGGCGCGCGACCTGGTGACCGATCACGATATCATTCAGGTTGATATGCGCAACCACGGTCTCTCCCCTCGCGATCCGGTGATGGACTACCCGGCGATGGCGCAAGACTTACTGGATACCATCGATGCCGAAGGCATTGAGAAAGCCACCTTTATCGGCCACTCTATGGGCGGTAAAGCGGTAATGGCGCTCACCGCGCTGGCGCCGGAGCGTATTGACCAGTTGGTCGCGATCGACATCGCGCCGGTCGATTACCACGTTCGCCGCCACGATGAAATCTTCGCCGCCATCAATGCCGTCACCGACGCGGGCGCCGAAACCCGTCAACAGGCCGCCACCGTTATGCGTCAACATCTGCAAGAAGAAGGCGTCATCCAGTTTCTGCTGAAATCGTTTATCGACGGCGAATGGCGCTTTAACGTACCGGTGTTGTGGGAACAGTATCCACATATTGTGGGCTGGGAGACCATTCCAGCCTGGGATCGCCCGGCGTTGTTTATCCCCGGCGGCAACTCCCCTTATGTGACCGAAGCATATCGTCACGATCTGCTGGCGCAGTTCCCTCAGGCGCGAGCGCACGTCATCGCCGGAGCGGGCCACTGGGTTCACGCGGAAAAACCCGATGCGGTGCTGCGCGCCATTCGTCGCTATCTGGCAGATAAGGCCAACTGATTAAAAACTCAGCGTCCGCGCGCGATTACGTCCGCGGGCGTTGGCGTGTCTGCCTTGCTGATGTATGATGGCGCGCTATCCATCCGGGCAGACGCCTGGCTGATTGTTTCCCCGAAGTCACCAAAATCATGGCCAAAGAACAAACGGACCGTACGACATTAGATCTGTTCGCACACGAGCGTCGCCCGGGACGACCCAAAACCAATCCGCTTTCGCGTGATGAACAGCTGCGCATTAATAAGCGTAACCAGCTAAAACGCGACAAAGTACGTGGCCTTAAGCGTGTCGAACTGAAACTCAACGCTGAGGCTGTCGATGCGCTGAACGAGCTGGCCGAATCCCGCAATATGAGCCGTAGCGAACTCATCGAAGAGATGCTGATGACTCAACTGGCAGCGCTGCGCGGCCAGGGCGTAGTCTGAAAAACTGCTCAATATCATAAATCATGTAGCACAGAGTGCAGTCCCGCGTGATTGCTGTTTCCGCATGCCTGACTGTTCTGCTATGATTGCCCTTATCTGCGGGCAATACGCCACCACCATTTCAATAAGTTTCAAGAGGTTATTTTACTCATGGCAATCACTGGCATCTTTTTCGGCAGCGACACCGGTAATACCGAAAATATCGCAAAAATGATTCAAAAACAGCTTGGTAAAGACGTTGCCGATGTGCATGACATTGCGAAAAGCAGCAAAGAGGACCTGGAAGGGTACGACATCCTGCTGCTGGGCATCCCGACCTGGTACTACGGTGAAGCGCAATGTGACTGGGATGACTTCTTCCCGACTCTCGAAGAGATTGATTTTAACGGTAAACTGGTGGCGCTGTTCGGCTGCGGCGACCAGGAAGATTACGCAGAATATTTCTGCGACGCGTTAGGCACCATCCGCGACATCATTGAGCCGCGCGGCGCGACCATCGTCGGCCACTGGCCAACGGCGGGCTACCATTTTGAAGCGTCCAAAGGTCTGGCTGACGACGATCACTTTGTTGGTCTGGCTATCGACGAAGACCGTCAGCCTGAACTGACCGCAGAGCGCGTTGAAAAATGGGTTAAACAGATTTCCGGCGAACTGCACCTCGACGAAATCATTAACGCCTGATTTTGTGCGGCGCAGAAAAGCATCTGCGTCGCATCAATAGATAAAACCAATTAAAATAATTGCTACAAATTTGTAACTTTCTTGCCTGACCCTGTACAATGTCCGGGTGTTATTCTGGTATTGCACAGTGTGTTTGTTGGCGATACCTCGTTTTTATTAACAATATTTGCCGGAGGCTTGCAGTTTTCATTTAGGCGTGGCAGTTCTATAATGAAACGCATTATCTCAAGTGCAATTTCTGTCACTTCTTTGTTTGAAGTGAATCGTTTAGCAACAGGACAGATTCCGCATGACTGACAACAATACCGCATTAAAGAAGGCTGGCCTGAAAGTAACGCTTCCTCGTTTAAAAATTCTGGAAGTTCTTCAGGAACCGGATAACCATCACGTCAGTGCGGAAGATTTATATAAACGTCTGATCGACATGGGTGAAGAGATTGGGCTGGCGACCGTGTACCGCGTGCTGAACCAGTTTGATGACGCCGGTATCGTAACCCGCCACAATTTTGAAGGCGGTAAATCCGTTTTTGAGCTGACCCAACAGCATCATCACGATCACCTTATTTGCCTCGATTGTGGCAAAGTGATCGAATTCAGTGATGATTCTATCGAAGCGCGCCAGCGTGAGATTGCGGCTAAGCATGGCATTCGTTTGACGAACCACAGCCTCTATCTCTACGGCCACTGCGCTGAAGGCGATTGCCGGGAAGACGAGCACGCGCACGACGCGAAGTAATGTGAAACCTCCTAAAAAGCCAACCGACCGGTTGGCTTTTTTTATGCCTCCGACCCGGTAGCGGCCTTAAAAAACGCAAACGGGCGGAGAGTTCTCTCCGCCCGCCATTAACCCGCCCTGCTTTTATTTGGCGCTATTTTTACTGCGAATTTCCTGCCAGATTTTGTCGCAATCGGCGGTCACCGCCTGATCGTTCCCCGTACGCGTAGCCTGAATGCACTGCTGATAATCCAGCACGCGCACGCTCTCTTCTGTAGCAAACTGCTTGTGCTGGTCATCTTTCTTCAGCACGTTCAGTACGCTCTGACAGGCCTCGATTTTCTCTGGTGAACCTTGCGCCGTATTGATGCAGGCGCTGTACGCCTCTTTTAACTGACTGTCTTCTTTGGGCGCGGTTGGCTGCGCGCAGGCCACCAGTCCCGATGCCATCATGGCGATGAGTAACAGTTTTTTCATATCAGTGTCCTCAACGTTGCGGCAGACAAATCGCCTGCCGCAACGGGCATCAGAAAATAGTGAACGGAGCGATAACCATGAACTTCACGTCACGTTCATCCTGGAAGATGTTGCCGTAACCGCCGCCCCAGCTTGGGATGTTGGAGTGGTTGTCATATTCCGTGAAGTGCAGTTTAAACATGGTGCCTTTGGCACGGCCTTCCTGTAGGGTGTAGACCGCATCAAGGCTGTAAGAAGACTCTTCAATGGTACGGTTTTTGTCATAGTACGCATCCGGGGTAATCTGCCAGGTTGATGGCTTCGCGTCCCAGGCGTAAACGTATGACGCCCCCACTGCCCAGCCCGGCAGGTTCCAGTTTTTCAGATCGTACATCGCACCGAAGAAGACGGCTTTTTCGCCGTTGGCGTTAAAGTCTGAGCGGTTATCCCACCAGATATCCAGACGACCGTTTGAGGATGCGTAAGTTGGCGTCATACGTTGCAGGAAGTAACCTTGTTGACCGTCCGCCTTAACCCAGGTCCCTTCCAGGCGCAAATCGACGACTTCGGCCACTTTGTAACCGAAAGTCAGCGCCTGCAACCAGGCGGTGCCGTCATAAATATCGTTTACGCTGCGATCATCAACTTTGTCGCGCGCACCATAGAACTGATAGCTGGTGGTGAACGGGTTGCCGCCCAAATCAAATTTGTAGCTGGCTTTGGCAAAATACTGGTCGACATACCCTTCTGACTGACCAAATGCCGCTTCCAGCACGAGGTCATTTTTGAAATCGTATTTAGCGCCGATAGAGTGGAGGTAATCCACTTTGGTCTTTTTATCGGCCTGATAGAATTTATCAACATCGGTGTGCCACGGCGCTTTATATTGGTTGGCCCACATATAGGAGAAACTCAGCGCGCCCGCATCACCGTAGTCAAAATTCGCTCCGGCTTCCGCGCCCTGATAAGTACCCGGCATAAAGCTCCAGTGCGGCGCTAACAGCGTCTGACCGGTCGGCTGGATATACCCCGCACGCGCCCAGGTTGGCCCGTACTTAAATTTTGCCGCGGCTTTATAAAGGCTGATCCCGCTCTTATCGCCAGAATAATCTTCATCGTAACCTTTATTCTTTTTCGAGAAGGCGATTTCGTTGGGGTGTCCGCTGTCGCCGTTTTCCGTCATTTCTATCGCGGTAAATGCCGCGATATCCAGACCGAACATATCAGCCGCATAACCAGACTGGAAATCCAGGTTGGCGTTCCAGGTCGCGTGTGAAAGGTTGGTTTTATATTTGTCATCGTCGGTGACATCTTTACGGTCACGCTCACGCTGCCAGTAATAGATGCCGCCTGTTAACGTGGAATCGTCAATAAAGCCTTCGGCCTGAGCCTGTGGAACGACGACCAAACCTGACATTGCTGTAATACCGGCGATAGCCAGCGCCAGCGTACTACGTTTGCCACTAAACGTACGCATGTGTTAATCCTCTTTGACGTATAAAATGCTGCCGAACAAAAGCGGACAGCGAAAAATAAAAATGTAAAAGTAGCGTTGAGAAAAACCTCGCAGACTACAGTGAACAGACTATTTTTCGCGACGCGAATTATCAATCTCTTTCTGTAACGAGAATGTAAGAGTATGAGCAACCGCACATATTTCATTGCTTTCTGTTACATTTTCATCAGGCGCTAAAAAAGATGAACAAAAGTTAAAATTGTCTTGTTTTCCATGCACATGAAATCGGTTTCACATGAAATGATATTCATTCCATAAATTCACTATGCCAAAACTATTTTGTTGCGAAATTATTTTCCTGGCGGCATTAATTCGCTCTGCAAACAGAGAGCGGGATGACAAAATGGAAAGGATAAAAAAACGCCGCAAAATGCGGCGTTGGAAGGTGATGAGGTGATGTGATGCGGTGGCTTTACTCGCCCGCTTTAGCCCACGTATCGCGCAGACCTACGGTACGGTTAAACACGCGTTTATCCGCCGTTGTGTAGCGGCTGTCCAGGCAGAAGTAGCCTTCACGCTCAAACTGATACGCTTTACCCGCTACGGCGTTCTGCAACGACGGTTCTGCGTAACCCTGCTTAATCACCAGCGATTCAGGGTTGATCACGGACAGGAAGTCCTCTGCGGCGCCCGGGTTCGGCACGCTGAACAGACGATCGTACAGACGAATTTCAACCGGCAGCGCGTGTGCCGCGCTTACCCAGTGAATGACGCCCTTCACTTTACGGCCATCGGCCGGATCTTTGCTCAGGGTATCCGCATCATAGGTACAGAAGATGGTGGTGATATTGCCTTCCGCATCCTTCTCCACGCGCTCAGCTTTCACCACATAGGCGTTACGCAGACGCACTTCTTTCCCCATCACCAGACGCTTGTACTGCTTGTTCGCTTCTTCGCGGAAGTCAGCACGATCGATCCAGATCTCACCGCTAAACGGTACTTCACGGCTGCCCATTTCCGGTTTGTTCGGATGGTTCGGCATGGTGACCATTTCGCTTTCGCCCTGCGGGTAGTTTTCGATAACCAGTTTCACCGGATCGATAACCGCCATCGCGCGCGGTGCGTTTTCATTCAGATCTTCACGAATGCAGGACTCCAGCGACGCCATCTCAATGGTGTTGTCCTGCTTGGTAACGCCGATGCGTTTGCAGAATTCACGGATGGAGGCCGCGGTATAGCCACGACGACGCAGGCCAGAAATGGTCGGCATACGCGGATCGTCCCAGCCTTCAACGTGTTTGTCCGTCACCAGCAGGTTCAGCTTACGCTTGGACATCACGGTGTATTCCAGATTCAGGCGCGAGAATTCGTACTGACGCGGGTGAACCGGGATGGTGATGTTGTCCAGCACCCAGTCGTACAGACGACGGTTGTCCTGGAATTCCAGCGTACACAGAGAGTGCGTAATGCCTTCCAGCGCATCGCTGATGCAGTGAGTAAAGTCGTACATCGGGTAGATGCACCACTTGTTGCCGGTCTGGTGGTGTTCGGCAAATTTAATGCGGTACAGCACCGGATCGCGCATCACGATAAACGGCGACGCCATATCAATTTTGGCGCGCAGGCACGCTTTACCTTCTTCAAAACCACCGGTACGCATTTTTTCAAACAGCGCCAGGTTCTCTTCCACGCTGCGATCGCGGAACGGGCTGTTTTTACCCGGCTCTTTCAGCGTACCGCGATATTCGCGGATCTGATCCGGCGTCAGCTCATCGACGTACGCCAGACCTTTGGTGATCAGCTCAACCGCATACGCATGCAGCTGATCGAAGTAATCTGAGGAGTAGCAAACGTTGCCAGCCCAGTGAAAACCTAACCACTCGACGTCGTTTTTGATCGAATCAACGTACTCGATATCTTCTTTTACCGGGTTGGTATCATCGAAACGCAGGTTGCACAGGCCCTGATAATCTTGCGCGATGCCAAAGTTCAGACAGATGGATTTCGCGTGGCCGATGTGCAGATAGCCATTCGGCTCCGGCGGAAAACGGGTGTGGATTGTGGTGTGCTTACCACTGGCCAGATCTTCATCGATGATCTGACGAATAAAGTTAGTCGGGCGGGCTTCAGCCTCACTCATCGTGGATTCCTCAAAGCGTAAACAACGTATAACGGCATATGATCTTATAAGCCGGACAGACTGACAACCTTTAGTTACTTAAAAAGTGGCTTTGAAGAAAATATGGGGGCTGATTGCTGTAAAAAAAAGCGACGGCGCTTTGCCGGATGACGGCTACGCCTTATCCGGCCTACAAACTGCTACAAACTGTGTCGAACCGTAGGCCTGATAAGCGCAGCGCCATCAGGCGCATTTGCCGGATAGCGGCTATACCTTATCCGGCCTACAGGCTGCAAAAAAAGCGGCGGAGGTTTCCCCCCGCCGCTCAGGCACAAACTCTACTCAGGAGCGATTATTTGCCTTTAATCTCATACAGTGGCGTTTGACCCGCAACCACCTGACCTTCAGCTTTAATCACCAGACCGCTGAAATCGTCAATGTTGCTGCAAACCACCGGGCTAATCATCGAGCGCGCATTGGCGTTCAGGAACTCCAGATCCATTTCCAGGATCGGCTGACCGGCAACCACTTCGGCACCCTCTTCCACCAGGCGTTTGAAGCCCTGACCGTTCAGCGCAACGGTATCGATCCCCATGTGGACAACGATTTCCGCGCCCTTTTCAGTTTCCAGGCAGAACGCATGATTAGTGTTGAAGATTTTCACAATGGTGCCTGCCGCCGGGGAAACAACGGTTTTATCCGTTGGTTTAACCGCCACGCCGTCGCCAACCGCTTTGCTGGCGAACGCTTCGTCAGGAACCTGTTCCAGCGCAACCACGTCACCCGTGACTGGAGAAACCAGCGTCGCGATAGTCACCGCATTAGGAACCGCCTGCGGTTTTGCCGCCGGCGCCGCAGTCACTGGCGCGCTGTCAGCAGACGCTGCCGCAACCGGGCCACGCGCCACCACTTTCTTCATTTCGTCGCCGATAGATTCCGCTTTCGCGCCGACGATAACCTGGATGGTCTGTTTGTTCAGTTTCACCACGCCGGACGCACCAAGACGTTTACACATCGCATCGCTCACGCGAGCCGCGTCGGCAACGGTCAGACGCAGACGGGTGATGCAGGCATCGATCGCTTTCAGGTTATCCGTACCGCCAACCGCAGCAATGTAGTTGGTCGCCAGTTGGGTCATACCTTCTTCAGTGTTGCTGTTCGCTTCGTCAGTCACGATATCATCGTCTTTATCTTCACGACCTGGCGTTTTCAGGTTGAACACGCGAATTACCGCGCTGAACAGCAGGAAGTAGATGACGAAGAATACCGCGCCCATCACCAGCAGCATCCAGACGTTTTTGCTGGCCGCAGGCAGGCTATACATCAACACGTAGTCAATTGCGCCTGCGGAGAAGGAGAAGCCCGCATGAATACCCAGCAGCGTCGCGATGAACAGGCTGATACCGGTCAATATTGCGTGCAGGAGGTACAGCAACGGCGCCAGGAACATGAACAGGAATTCCAGCGGCTCAGTAACACCGGTCAGGAACGCGGTGATCGCAACGGACAGCAACATACCGCCAACCATTGGACGACGCGCTTTCGGCGCAGCGAAGTACATCGCCAGCGCCGCACCCGGCAGACCGAACATCATGATCGGGAAGAAGCCGGACATGAACATCCCCGCCGTGCCGTCACCCGCGTAGAAGCGGTTGATGTCGCCGTGGAATACCGTACCTGCCGTGTTAGTGAACTCGCCAATCTGGAACCAGGCGATAGTATTCAGCACCTGATGCAGACCTGTCGGGATCAACAGACGGTTGATGAAACCGAAGATACCGGAGCCCAGCGCGCCCGCGCCGACAATCCATTCACCGCCCGCATGAATAGCGTGCTGAACCGGAGGCCAGACGTAACCGAAAATCGCCGCCAGCACCAGACAGAAGAAGCCCGTGGCGATCGGCACAAAACGTTTGCCGCCAAAGAAGCTCAGGAAATCAGGAAGTTTGATACCGGACCAACGGTTATAAACGGCGCCGCCCACCAGACCGGTAATGATACCCGCCAGGACGCCCATGTTGATTTCCGGGTTAATCGTCACCATCGCTTTGGTCAGGACGAAGTACCCGACCGCACCCGCCAACGCTGCTGCACCCGCGCTGTCCTTAGACCAGCTAGATGCCACACCGATGGCGAAGATCAGTGCGAGGTTATCGAAGATCGCCCCGCCCGCCTGCGCGATAAAGGCGACATTCAGTAAATCTGGTTGACCGAATCGCAGCAACAGTGCCGCCACCGGCAGCACTGCGATAGGGAGCTGTAACGCCCTACCCAGTCGCTGGAAAAAACCTAAAATATTCATCTTATTCCCCCTACGAGACCCCGATTAGGCTTCTGGAAGCCATTTTTTTATTGTGCGACAAATCGTTAAAGCGTGATGTTTGGCAACAACGGTATGAATTATTCATCTACGCTCAGAGTGTGTGAAAAATTAATTCGTATCGCAAATTAAACGCGTGTTTTTTGTGATTTGAATCACCAAATATCGTTATTCACCCTCCCTTATACTGGCTAACTGCGAAAACTTATTTTATCATTCAAAAAATCAACACGGATTGGCGCCTGTCCATACGAATCCAGGTTACGCTTACTAACGTACAGATGCTCAATCCGCCAATTTATTACTTTTACTTTTGAGGTGAAGAATGAGACTGATCCCCCTGACGTCCGCTGAACAGGTCGGCAAATGGGCTGCTCGCCATATCGTTAACCGTATTAACGCCTTCAAACCTACCGCCGATCGCCCGTTTGTCCTGGGCCTGCCGACCGGCGGCACGCCGCTGACGGCGTATAAAGCATTAGTCGAAATGCACAAAGCGGGCCAGGTCAGCTTTAAGCATGTGGTGACGTTCAACATGGACGAATATGTTGGCCTTCCGAAAGAACACCCGGAAAGCTACCACAGCTTCATGCACCGCAATTTCTTCGATCACGTTGATATTCCGGCAGAAAATATTAACCTGCTCAACGGTAACGCGCCGGATATCGATGCGGAATGCCGTAATTATGAAGAAAAAATCCGTTCTTACGGTAAAATTCACCTGTTTATGGGCGGCGTAGGCAACGACGGCCATATCGCGTTTAACGAACCGGCTTCTTCCCTGGCTTCCCGTACGCGTATCAAAACGCTGACCCATGACACCCGCGTGGCAAACTCCCGCTTCTTTGACGGCGACGTCAACCAGGTGCCGAAATATGCGCTGACCGTAGGCGTGGGTACGCTGCTGGACGCAGAAGAAGTGATGATTCTGGTGCTGGGCCATCAGAAAGCGCAGGCGCTACAGGCGGCTGTCGAAGGCAACGTCAACCACATGTGGACCATTAGCTGTCTGCAACTGCATCCGAAAGCGGTCGTGGTGTGCGACGAACCTTCCACTATGGAACTGAAAGTTAAGACGCTGAAATATTTCAACGAGTTAGAAGCCGAAAATATTAAAGGTCTGTAATGTTATCTCCGCCCTGCACGCAGACGCAGGGCGGCATTTTTTGAAATCGGGGGTCGGAATGTATGCTTTAACCCAGGGCCGGATTTTTACCGGTCACGAAATTCTTGATGACCATGCGATTGTTGTCGCCAATGGCCTGATTGATCGCATCTGTCCAGTGGCGGAACTGCCGCCAGAGATAGAACAACGCGCGTTGAATGGGGCCATTCTCTCCCCCGGTTTTATTGATGTGCAATTAAACGGCTGCGGCGGCGTCCAGTTCAACGATACCGCTGACGCGGTGACTGTCGAAACGCTGGAAATCATGCAGAAAGCCAATGAGAAATCAGGCTGCACCAGCTACCTGCCGACGCTGATTACCACCAGCGACGATCTGATGAAACAGGGCATTCGCGTCATGCGTGAATACCTGGCGAAATACCCGAATCAGGCATTAGGTCTTCATCTTGAAGGTCCGTGGCTGAACCTGGTCAAAAAAGGCACCCATAATCCGAGTTTTGTCCGCCAACCTGACGCTGCGCTGGTGGACTTCCTGTGCGATAATGCCGATGTGATCACCAAAGTCACGCTGGCGCCGGAAATGGTGCCGGCGGAAGTGATCGCCAAACTGACGGCGGCGGGCATTGTGGTTTCAGCCGGTCACTCCAACGCGACGTTAAAAGAGGCGAAAGCCGGTTTCCGCGCAGGGATCACCTTTGCCACCCACCTGTTCAACGCGATGCCGTATATTACGGGCCGTGAACCGGGTCTGGCGGGCGCCATTCTTGACGATGCCGATATTTATTGCGGCATCATCGCGGATGGTCTGCATGTTGATTACGTCAACATTCGTAACGCTAAACGTCTGAAAGGTGACAAACTTTGCCTGGTGACCGATGCAACCGCCCCGGCGGGTGCAAACATTGAACAGTTCATTTTTGCTGGTAAAACAATATACTACCGTAATGGACTGTGTGTGGATGAGAACGGTACGCTGAGCGGATCATCATTAACCATGATCGAAGGCGTGCGTAATCTGGTTGAACATTGTGGTATTGCGCTGGATGAAGTGCTGCGTATGGCGACGCTCTACCCTGCGCGCGCGATTGGCGTCGATAAGCAGCTCGGCAGCCTCGCGCCGGGTAAAGTTGCGAACCTGACCGCCTTCACCCACGACTTTAAAATCATCAAGACCATCGTTAATGGTAACGAGGTCGTTACTGAGTAAGAGAAAGTATGACACCAGGCGGACAAGCTCAAATAGGTAATGTTGATCTCGTAAAACAGCTTAACAGCGCGGCCGTTTACCGCCTGATTGACCAGCACGGGCCAATCTCGCGTATTCAGATTGCCGAGCAAAGCCAGCTTGCTCCCGCCAGCGTAACCAAAATTACGCGTCAACTCATTGAACGCGGGCTGATCAAAGAAGTTGATCAGCAGGCCTCCACCGGGGGCCGCCGCGCCATCTCCATCGTTACCGAAACCCGTAATTTCCATGCTATTGGCGTGCGTTTGGGTCGTCATGACGCAACCATTACCCTGTTTGACCTGAGCAGTAAAGTGCTGGCTGAAGAGCACTACCCGCTGCCAGAGCGCACTCAGGAGACGCTGGAACATGCCCTGCTCAATGCCATCACCACATTCGTCGACAGTAATCAGCGTAAACTTCGCGAGTTAATCGCGATTTCTGTGATCCTGCCGGGTCTTGTCGATCCCGAAAGCGGCGTGATCCGCTATATGCCGCATATTCAGGTTGAAAACTGGGGATTAGTTGAAGCGCTGGAAAAACGTTTTCACGTAACCTGTTTTGTCGGTCACGATATCCGCAGTCTGGCGCTGGCCGAGCACTATTTCGGTGCAAGCCAGGATTGCGAAGATTCCATTCTGGTGCGCGTACACCGGGGGACTGGCGCCGGGATTATCTCAAATGGCCGCATTTTTATTGGTCGCAACGGCAACGTCGGAGAGATCGGCCATATTCAGGTCGAGCCGCTGGGCGAGCGCTGTCACTGCGGCAATTTTGGCTGTCTGGAAACCATCGCCGCCAACGCGGCCATTGAACAACGCGTACAGCACTTACTCAAGCAGGGCTACCAAAGTCGCGTTACGCTGGACGACTGCACGATTAAAACCATCTGCAAGGCAGCCAATAAAGGTGACAGCTTAGCGGCAGAGGTGATTGAACACGTTGGTCGTCATCTGGGCAAAACCATCGCTATCGCTATCAACCTGTTTAATCCGCAAAAAATCGTGATTGCCGGTGAAATTACCGAAGCGGATAAAGTGCTGCTGCCGGCGATCGAAAGCTGCATCAACACACAGGCGCTGAAAGCGTTTCGCAAAAATTTGCCGGTTGTCCGTTCCACGCTGGATCACCGCTCCGCCATCGGCGCATTTGCGCTGGTGAAACGCGCCATGCTCAACGGCATTTTGTTGCAACATTTGCTGGAAAATTAATGAGCTTTTATAGTGGCGCATTATGACTAAATCCTTTGGGTAGTTCATGACCATCAAGAATGTAATTTGTGATATTGACGGCGTGCTGATGCACGACAATGTTGCCGTACCCGGTGCGGCAGAATTTCTGACGGATGTAATGGAAAAAGGTCTGCCGCTGGTGCTGCTGACCAATTACCCTTCGCAGACCGGCCAGGATCTGGCGAACCGCTTTGCTACCGCAGGGGTTAACGTACCGGACAGCGTTTTTTATACTTCCGCGATGGCCACCGCCGATTTCCTGCGTCGTCAGGAAGGCAAGAAAGCCTATGTGGTCGGTGAAGGCGCACTAATTCACGAATTGTATAAAGCAGGTTTTACCATTACTGACGTCAATCCCGATTTTGTGATTGTCGGCGAGACCCGCTCCTATAACTGGGACATGATGCATAAAGCGGCCTTCTTCGTCGCCAACGGCGCCCGTTTCATCGCCACTAACCCCGATACCCACGGTCGTGGTTTCTATCCGGCCTGCGGTGCGCTCTGTGCAGGTATTGAAAAAATTTCTGGCCGTAAGCCTTTTTACGTCGGTAAACCCAGCCCGTGGATTATCCGCGCCGCGTTAAACAAAATGCAGGCGCACTCGGAAGAGACCGTTATCGTCGGCGACAATCTGCGCACCGATATTCTGGCGGGATTCCAGGCCGGTCTGGAAACCATTCTGGTGCTCTCTGGCGTCTCAACGCTCAACGATATCGACGACATGCCGTTCAGACCAAGCTGGATTTATCCTTCCGTCGCCGAAATCGACGTTATCTGAAAACATCCCCCTGCCTGATGGCGCTGCGCTTATCAGGCCTACAATATTGTTCTGTTCGAATCGTAGGCCTGATAAAAAACATCGTTTAATAAAATCGCCATAAAATTATCGATTCATCAATAAACATGCTCATTACGTAATCTTTTTTCATCATTCAACAACTGCCATTGCATTTTTTGCTTTCATCACGCCAAATCTCTTGCGAACCCTGCGGCTTTGCGGCATTTTCATAAACAAGCAAACACAAAAAAGCACCACGCAACGGGTTAATGGAGAAGGTTATGTGTTCTATTTTTGGCGTATTCGATATCAAAACAGACGCGGTTGAGCTGCGTAAAAAAGCCCTTGAGCTGTCACGTTTGATGCGCCATCGCGGCCCTGACTGGTCCGGTATTTACGCCTGCGATAACGCGATTCTGGCACACGAGCGTCTGTCTATTGTCGACGTCAACGCCGGTGCGCAGCCGCTGTACAACGAAAAGAAAACACATGTGCTGGCCGTTAACGGTGAAATTTATAACCACCAGGCATTACGCGCGGAATATGGCGACCGCTATCAGTTCCAGACCGGGTCTGACTGTGAAGTGATCCTCGCGCTGTACCAGGAAAAAGGGGTGGAATTTCTCGACGACCTACAGGGTATGTTCGCCTTTGCGCTGTACGACAGCGAACAGGATGCCTGGCTGATTGGTCGCGACCACATTGGAATCATCCCGCTTTATATGGGTCATGACGAATACGGCAACTTTTATGTCGCCTCTGAAATGAAGGCGCTGGTGCCGGTCTGCCGCACGATTAAAGAGTTCCCGGCAGGCAGCTACCTGTGGAGCAAAGACGGTGAGATTCGTCAGTACTACCAGCGCGACTGGTTCGAGTTCGACGCAGTAAAAGACAACGAAACGGACAAAAACGTGCTGCGCCAGGCGCTGGAAGAGTCCGTCAAAAGCCACCTGATGTCAGACGTGCCATACGGCGTATTGCTCTCGGGCGGCCTGGATTCCTCCATCATTTCCGCCATCACCAAGAAATTCGCCGCACGCCGCGTGGAAGATCAGGAACGTTCGGAAGCCTGGTGGCCTCAGTTGCACTCCTTTGCTGTCGGTCTGGAAGGCTCCCCGGACCTGAAAGCCGCGCAGGAAGTGGCAAACCATCTCGGCACCGTGCATCACGAAATTCACTTCACCGTGCAGGAAGGTCTGGATGCGATTCGCGACGTGATTTACCACATCGAAACTTACGATGTCACCACCATTCGCGCCTCGACGCCGATGTATTTAATGTCGCGTAAAATCAAAGCGATGGGAATCAAAATGGTGCTGTCCGGCGAAGGTTCCGATGAAGTGTTCGGCGGCTATCTCTACTTCCATAAAGCGCCAAACGCCAAAGAACTGCACGAAGAGACCGTGCGTAAGCTACAGGCGTTGCATATGTTTGACTGCGCTCGCGCCAACAAAGCGATGTCTGCCTGGGGCGTCGAAGCCCGCGTCCCGTTCCTGGATAAGAAATTCCTCGATGTGGCGATGCGCATCAACCCGGAAGACAAAATGTGCGGCAACGGCAAAATGGAGAAACATATCCTGCGTGAATGTTTTGAATCCTACCTGCCCGCAAGCGTGGCATGGCGTCAAAAAGAGCAGTTCTCTGACGGCGTCGGCTACAGCTGGATCGACACGCTGAAAGAGGTCGCGGCGGAGCAAATTTCCGACCAGCAACTGGAAACCGCCCGCTTCCGTTTCCCGTACAACACGCCATCTTCTAAAGAAGCGTACCTGTACCGTGAAATCTTCGAAGAGTTGTTCCCGGTACCCAGCGCGGCAGAATGTGTACCAGGCGGCCCGTCCGTCGCCTGTTCTTCTGCGAAGGCCATCGAATGGGATGAGGCGTTCAAAACGATGGACGATCCATCAGGCCGCGCCGTCGGCGTACACCAGTCCGCTTATAAATAAGTTATCGTGTTAAAAAGAGTCCTGCGGGGCTCTTTTTTTACGCCGTTTTTTCACCGCAAAAAACGATTAATAACCAATAATTGCCGAATATTGCGTCACGCTGTTCGCAACCTAACCAAACAGTCACATTCCGGCCATTTTCAATGAAAAAGAGGTTGACGCTTCAAGACTCAATACGCATAATGCGCCCCGCAACGCCGATAAGGTAACGCGAAAAAAGATGGCTACGTAGCTCAGTTGGTTAGAGCACATCACTCATAATGATGGGGTCACAGGTTCGAATCCCGTCGTAGCCACCATCTTTTTTGCGGGAGTGGCGAAATTGGTAGACGCACCAGATTTAGGTTCTGGCGCCGCAAGGTGTGCGAGTTCAAGTCTCGCCTCCCGCACCATTCACCAGTACGCGTTGCACGGATGGGGTATCGCCAAGCGGTAAGGCACCGGTTTTTGATACCGGCATTCCCTGGTTCGAATCCAGGTACCCCAGCCATATTTCTTCGAGTTTGCGGATTGCCGCGACGGTCATTGGGGTATCGCCAAGCGGTAAGGCACCGGTTTTTGATACCGGCATTCCCTGGTTCGAATCCAGGTACCCCAGCCATCGAAGAAAACAATCTGGCTACGTAGCTCAGTTGGTTAGAGCACATCACTCATAATGATGGGGTCACAGGTTCGAATCCCGTCGTAGCCACCAAATTCTTGGGGTATCGCCAAGCGGTAAGGCACCGGATTCTGATTCCGGCATTCCGAGGTTCGAATCCTCGTACCCCAGCCAAATTTGAAAGACGTTCGGATGACGAACGCAAAAACCCAATCATTGGGGTATCGCCAAGCGGTAAGGCACCGGATTCTGATTCCGGCATTCCGAGGTTCGAATCCTCGTACCCCAGCCACATTAAAAAAGCTCGCTTCGGCGAGCTTTTTGCTTTTCTGCCCGGCACGCCGGGTGGCGGTGTTGGCCTGATAAGCGCAACGCTATCAGGCACAGAACATCCTACAACCCTAACGCATACTTCAGAGCCTGACGTTTCAACACACCTGCGCGCTCTGCCGCCATCAATCCAATATTACGCATAATGCGCAGCGGCTGAAGATTATTGCTGAAACCGGCATAGAACAGATCCATCCCGCTTTGCATAATGAAGTTATCCGCCATGCGGCGCGTCTGATAGCGTTTCAGCACCTGGTGACTGGCCCAGACTTCGCCATGACTGCGGGCGCTGATCAACACATCCAGCAGCGCATCCACATCACGATACCCCAGGTTTACCCCCTGCCCGGCTAATGGATGAATGGTATGCGCCGCATCCCCCACCAGCGCCAGGCCAGGCTGTACGTATTGCAACGCATGGCGGCGCGTCAGCGGAAAAGCACCTGCCGCAACCGGTGTGACCTCCCCCAGACGCGACGGAAAATGTTGCATAATTTCCGCCTGCAACTGCGGCATACTCAGGTTCTGCAACTGGCGAATACGCGCTGGTGAGTCATACCACACCAGCGATGCCCAGTTGTCGAACAACGGTAAAAAGGCCCGTGGGCCGTCTGGCGTAAATTGCTGCCAGGTGCTGTCACCGGGATCGTTCTCACACTGTACGGTAATCAGCATACAGGACTGAGCATACTGCCAGGCATGAATGCCAATCCCCGCCAGCTGTCGTACCTGCGAGTTCGCACCGTCAGCGCCGATCACCAGTTTTGCGGTAAGACGCTCACCATCCGCCAGCTCCAGCTCATGTCGATCATTGTGGCGATGCAACGCAATCAGTGAAGCAGGCGCGCGCAGCGTCACTTTTGGGTGCGCATCCAGCGCCTGCCACAGCGCCTGTTGCAGCACGATATTCTCAACCATATAGCCAAGCAGCGGTAACTTAAGCTCGGCGGCGTCAAACACCACATGGGCGTTTTCCCACTCCCAGGTTTCCAGACGACGGTACGGATGGCTGCGCATCCCCTGCACCGCATCCCAGACGCCCAGGCCTTTAAGCAGCGACACCGACGCCGCGCTGATCGCTGAAATACGCACATCAGGCTGGCTGTCGGCCACAAACGGCGCAGGCTCAGCATGTTCAATCACCGTGACGGTAAATCCATGCTGCGCCAGTCCCAGCGCCAGCGCGCCACCGACCATCCCCCCGCCAACAATGGCAATTTCCGTTGGTTGATTTGTCATGGTCACTCATCCTGTTACGTTGATAAGACAAGTTTACAGGATTTTTTACCTCTAAGGGCTGATAAGCGTCATACTGGTCACAACCGCGCCAAAGCATTACACTATGCGCCCTGCAATTCAGCCACTATTTCGCAAGAGCAAGTCGATGACCAAAAAACTCCATATTAAAACCTGGGGCTGTCAGATGAACGAGTACGATTCATCGAAGATGGCCGATCTGCTGGATGCTACCCACGGGTATCAACTGACCGAGGTCGCGGAAGAAGCGGATGTGCTGCTGCTGAATACCTGCTCAATCCGCGAGAAGGCTCAGGAAAAAGTCTTCCATCAATTAGGCCGCTGGAAGCTCTTAAAAGAGAAGAACCCGGACCTGATTATCGGCGTCGGCGGTTGCGTGGCCTCCCAGGAAGGCGACCACATCCGTCAGCGTGCGCACTATGTCGATATTATTTTTGGCCCGCAAACGCTGCACCGCTTACCGGAAATGATCAACTCCGTTCGTGGCGACCGCAGCCCGGTGGTGGACATCAGCTTCCCGGAAATCGAGAAGTTCGACCGCCTGCCGGAACCGCGTGCGGAAGGCCCGACCGCGTTTGTCTCCATCATGGAAGGGTGTAATAAATACTGCACGTACTGTGTGGTGCCGTATACCCGTGGTGAAGAGGTCAGCCGTCCGTCTGACGACATCCTGTTTGAGATCGCCCAGCTTGCCGCTCAGGGCGTGCGTGAAGTCAACCTGCTCGGTCAGAACGTTAACGCCTGGCGCGGTGAAAACTACGACGGCACCACCGGCTCCTTTGCCGACCTGCTGCGTCTGGTTGCCGCCATCGACGGGATCGATCGCATCCGCTTCACCACCAGCCACCCGATCGAGTTCACCGACGACATCATCGAAGTTTACCGTGATACGCCGGAACTGGTGAGCTTCCTGCACCTGCCGGTACAGAGCGGCGCGGATCGCGTACTGAACCTGATGGGGCGTACCCACACGGCGCTGGAGTACAAAGCGATCATCCGTAAACTGCGCGCGGCGCGCCCGGATATTCAAATTAGCTCGGACTTCATCGTTGGCTTCCCTGGCGAAACGACTCAGGACTTCGAACAGACCATGAAGCTGATTGCCGACGTCAATTTCGACATGAGCTACAGCTTTATCTTCTCGGCGCGTCCGGGAACACCGGCGGCCGATATGGTTGACGATGTGCCGGAAGAAGAGAAAAAGCAGCGTCTGTATATTCTACAGGAGCGTATTAACCAGCAGGCGATGGCCTGGAGCCGTCGGATGCTCGGCACCGTCCAGCGTATTCTGGTGGAAGGCACCTCGCGTAAGAGCATTATGGAACTGTCAGGCCGTACCGAAAATAACCGCGTGGTGAACTTTGAAGGCACCCCGGAGATGATCGGTAAGTTTGTGGATGTGGAAATCACCGATGTCTACACCAACTCTCTGCGCGGCAAGGTTGTACGCACCGAAGATGAGATGGGGCTGCGTGTGGCTGAAACGCCGGAGTCAGTCATTGCCCGCACCCGTAAAGAAAACGAGATTGGCGTCGGTTTTTACCAGCCTTAATCCTGCTGAAAAGCGAAAAAATGCCCGATGGCGCTGCACTTATCGGGCCTACGGCACAATATGGTTCGTAGGCCGGATGAGGCACTTGTGCCGCCATCCGGCAAATAACAGGCAGACCTTGTAATTCCCCCCTACGCCCCCATCTTCATTGCAATGCTTGCGCCTTTATCCCGTGGCGTGAATAATTTCCTTATCTGCCGGTGAATTTTCATTTTCCGGCGACTCAGGCATAAGAGGAACAGTTTGAACATAGACACTCGCGAAATTACCCTTGAGCCCGCAGACAACGCCCGTCTGTTGAGCCTTTGCGGCCCGTTTGACGACAACATCAAACAACTGGAACGCCGTCTCGGCATCGAGATCAACCGTCGTGACAATCACTTTAAGCTGACCGGTCGCCCGATTTGCGTCACCGCCGCGGTAGATATCCTGCGCAGCCTGTACGTCGATACCGCCCCGATGCGCGGTCAGATTCAGGACATCGAGCCGGAACAAATCCACCTTGCGATTAAAGAAGCGCGCGTGCTGGAACAAAGCGCGGAGAGCGTTCCTGACTATGGCAAGGCGATAAATATTAAAACCAAGCGTGGCGTGATTAAGCCGCGCACGCCGAATCAGGCGCAGTACATCGCCAACATTCTCGATCACGACATTACTTTCGGCGTTGGCCCTGCCGGTACGGGGAAAACCTACCTCGCCGTTGCCGCCGCCGTGGACGCTCTTGAGCGTCAGGAAATTCGTCGTATTCTGCTGACCCGTCCGGCGGTGGAAGCCGGGGAAAAACTGGGCTTTCTGCCAGGCGACCTGAGCCAGAAGGTCGACCCGTATCTTCGCCCGCTGTACGACGCGCTGTTTGAGATGCTCGGCTTCGAGAAAGTAGAAAAGCTGATTGAGCGCAACGTCATTGAAGTCGCGCCGCTGGCCTATATGCGCGGTCGTACGCTGAACGACGCCTTTATTATTCTCGATGAGAGCCAGAACACCACCATCGAACAGATGAAGATGTTCCTGACGCGTATCGGCTTTAATTCGAAAGCGGTCATTACCGGCGACGTCACGCAGATTGACCTGCCGCGCAATACGAAGTCTGGCCTGCGCCATGCGATAGAGGTGCTGGCGGAAGTCGAAGAGATCAGCTTTAACTTCTTCCACAGCGAAGACGTGGTGCGCCATCCGGTGGTTGCCCGTATCGTTAACGCCTATGAAGCCTGGGAAGAAGCGGAGCAAAAACGCAAGGCAGCGCTGGCGGCAGAACGTAAGCGTGAAGCGCAGGAGCAGGAACAAAAATGAGTCAGGTGATCCTCGATTTACAACTGGCATGTGAAGACCATTCCGGCCTGCCGGAAGAGAGCCAGTTTCAGACGTGGCTGAATGCGGTGATCCCACAGTTTCAGGAAGAATCAGAAGTGACGATTCGCCTGGTGGATGAGGCCGAAAGCCACGATCTTAACCTGACCTACCGCGGGAAAGATAAGCCAACCAACGTGCTCTCTTTCCCGTTTGAAGCGCCGCCAGGTATGGAGATGCCGCTGCTGGGCGATCTGATCATCTGCCGCCAGGTGGTGGAGCAAGAAGCGAAAGAACAAGATAAGCCGCTGGAGGCCCACTGGGCGCATATGGTCGTGCACGGCAGCCTGCATTTGCTGGGCTACGACCATATCGAAGATGATGAAGCGGAAGAGATGGAAGCCCTCGAAACAGAGATTATGCTTGCTCTGGGCTATGAGGACCCGTACATTTCCGAGAAAGACTAAGTACGATGAACAAACATGCCGTCAGCCGTTAAGTATATGCATGACGAGCGACCTATTAACCAACATGAGAACCCATACGACGCCATGAGCGACGACAATTCACACAGTAGTGACACGTTAAACAGCAAAAAGGGATTTTTTTCCCTGTTACTGAGCCAACTTTTCCACGGTGAACCCAAAAACCGTGACGAACTGCTGGCGCTGATCCGTGATTCCGGGCAGAACGACCTTATCGATGAAGATACGCGCGATATGCTCGAAGGGGTGATGGACATTGCGGACCAGCGCGTTCGCGACATCATGATCCCCCGCTCCCAGATGATTACCCTGAAACGCAACCAGACGCTGGATGAGTGCCTTGATGTCATCATTGAGTCAGCACACTCGCGTTTCCCGGTCATCAGCGAAGACAAAGATCACATTGAAGGGATTCTGATGGCGAAGGATCTGCTGCCGTTTATGCGCAGCGATGCCGAAGCCTTCAGCATGGAAAAAGTGTTACGCCAGGCCGTTGTTGTCCCGGAGAGTAAGCGCGTTGACCGTATGCTCAAAGAGTTCCGTTCCCAGCGTTACCATATGGCGATCGTTATCGACGAGTTTGGCGGGGTGTCGGGTCTGGTGACCATTGAAGACATTCTCGAACTGATCGTGGGTGAAATTGAAGACGAGTATGATGAAGAAGACGATATCGACTTCCGTCAGCTCAGTCGCCACACCTGGACCATTCGCGCTCTCGCACCGATTGAAGACTTCAACGAAGCCTTCGGCACCAGCTTCAGCGATGAAGAGGTCGATACCATTGGCGGTCTGGTGATGCAGGCGTTCGGTCATCTGCCTGCGCGCGGTGAAACCATTGACATTGATGGTTACCAGTTCAAAGTCGCTATGGCCGACAGCCGTCGTATTATTCAGGTTCATGTCAGAATACCGGATGACTCGCCCCAGCCTAAACTGGACGAATAAAACCAAAAGTGGACTAAAGACTAAATGGCATTTGCCTCACTGATTGAACGCCAGCGCATTCGCCTGCTGCTGGCGTTATTATTCGGCGCCTGCGGAACGCTGGCTTTTTCTCCGTATGACGTCTGGCCCGCCGCGCTTATCTCGCTTATGGGCCTACAGGCGTTAACCTTACACCGCCGCCCGCTCCAGTCGGCTGCTATCGGCTACTTCTGGGGGCTGGGACTCTTTGGCTCCGGCATCAACTGGGTCTACGTTAGTATCGCGCAGTTCGGCGGTAT
Source organism: Citrobacter sp. CK194 (assembly GCF_030333395.1). Lineage (NCBI taxonomy): Bacteria > Pseudomonadati > Pseudomonadota > Gammaproteobacteria > Enterobacterales > Enterobacteriaceae > Citrobacter > Citrobacter sp. CK194. The sequence continues at coordinate 479,818 of NZ_JAOWGA010000013.1, read as the reverse complement.
GCCCGGCCCGATAAACGTCTTTCTTGTGGTGCTGCTTGCCGCATACCTTTCCCTCTACACGGGCCTGTTTGCCGGTATTCTGTCGCGTCTGTGGCCGAAAACCACCTGGCTGCGCGTGGCGATCGCCGCCCCCGTAGTCTGGCAAATCACCGAGTTTCTGCGTGGCTGGGTACTGACCGGCTTCCCGTGGCTACAGTTCGGCTATAGCCAGATTGACGGCCCGCTGAAGGGGCTGGCGCCGGTGATGGGCGTTGAGGCCATCAACTTCCTGCTGATGATGGTCAGCGGCCTACTGGTGCTGGCGGCAGTCACCCGCAACTGGCGTCCTCTGGTCGCCGCGCTGGTGTTATTTGCCCTGCCCTTCCCGCTGCGTTACATCCAGTGGTATACGCTGGAGCCGGAAAAAACAACGCAGGTCTCGCTGGTTCAGGGCGACATTCCCCAATCGCTGAAGTGGGATGAGAGTCAGCTTATCAATACGCTGAAAATCTATCTCGACGCCACCCAGCCGGAAATGGGTAAATCGCAACTGATTATCTGGCCAGAGTCCGCCATTCCCGATCTGGAGATTAATCAGCAGCGTTTTCTGGGCATGATGGACGATCTGCTGAAATCCAAAAACAGCACGTTGATTACCGGCATCGTCGATGCGCGTCTGAACAAGCAGAACCGCTACGACACCTACAACACGATTATCACGCTGGGTAAAGACAGCCCGTACAACTACGATTCCAGCAATCGCTACAACAAAAACCACCTGGTGCCGTTTGGCGAGTTCGTGCCGCTGGAGTCGATTCTGCGCCCGTTAGCGCCGTTCTTTGACCTGCCGATGTCCTCATTCAGCCGTGGGCCGTACATACAGCCACAGCTGCATGCGCATGGCTTTAAACTGACGGCGGCGATTTGCTACGAAATCATTCTGGGTGAACAGGTTCGGGACAATTTCCGCCCGGACACTGACTATCTGCTGACCATCTCTAACGACGCCTGGTTCGGAAAATCTATCGGCCCGTGGCAGCACTTCCAGATGGCGAGAATGCGTTCTCTGGAGCTGGCGCGCCCGCTGTTGCGCAGCACCAACAACGGCATTACGGCAGTCATTGGCCCGCAGGGTGAAATTCAGGCGATGATCCCGCAGTTTACCCGCGACGTGTTGACCACCCACGTTACGCCAACCCGTGGTTTAACGCCTTATGCCCGTACCGGCAACTGGCCGTTATGGTTGCTCACCGCGCTGATGGGCTTTGGCGCCGTGGTGATGAGCCTGCGTCAGCGTCGTAAATAATCTCCCTTATTACCGGGTAAGACGCGATGCGTCTTACCCGGCCTGGCTATATCCCTCCATTCTGGCACGCCTATTGCTTTGTTAAACAAGGTAAACCTTGTTTTGGCTATATGTGCAACCTGGTCGCACCAATATCGATCATCGGTAGCACCCAAACAGTGCAATGAAAGATTTTTGCCTCTAAACGGTGCGGCGCACTTCGCAAAAATAAACAATAAAGCAGCAAAATCTTTACATTCAGCCAAACTAAATGTTAACAAACACGCATAACACTGCACGCTCAAGTTGCAGACGATAACAACACAAACACTCACAATGGGTATCAATGCGTCGATGGCGCAGACGATAAAGGAGTTGGATATGCAATTACGTAAGCTAGCCACAGCAATGCTGGTCATGGGAATGTCTGCCGGTCTGGCACACGCGGAAGACGCCGCGCCGGCGGCGGGCAGTACGCTGGATAAAATCGCGAAGAATGGCATTATCGTCGTTGGCCACCGCGAGTCCTCCGTGCCGTTCTCTTACTACGACAACCAGCAAAAAGTGGTCGGTTATTCACAGGACTACTCCAACGCCATCGTTGAAGCCGTGAAGAAAAAGCTTAACAAACCTGACCTGCAGGTGAAGTTGATCCCAATTACCTCCCAGAACCGTATTCCGCTGTTGCAGAACGGAACCTTCGACTTTGAATGTGGCTCCACCACCAACAACGTCGAACGCCAGAAACAAGCTGCGTTCTCTGACACCATTTTCATCGTCGGTACGCGTCTGCTGGCGAAAAAAGACGGCGATATTAAAGACTTCCCGGACCTGAAAGGAAAAGCGGTCGTGGTCACCTCCGGTACCACCTCTGAAATTCTGCTGCACAAGCTGAATGAAGAACAAAAAATGAATATGCGCATTATCAGCGCGAAAGACCACGGCGACTCCTTCCGTACGCTGGAAAGCGGTCGCGCCGTCGCCTTTATGATGGATGATGCCCTGCTGGCGGGTGAACGTGCGAAAGCCAAAAAACCAGACAACTGGGAGATCGTCGGTAAGCCGCAATCTCAGGAAGCCTACGGCTGTATGCTGCGTAAAAACGATCCTGAGTTTAAAACGCTGGTAGATGACACGATTGCCCAGGTGCAGACCTCAGGCGAAGCGGAAAAATGGTTTGATAAGTGGTTTAAAAACCCAATCCCGCCGAAAAACCTGAACATGAATTTCGAACTGTCCGACGAGATGAAGGCGCTGTTCAAAGAACCGAATGACAAAGCACTTAACTAACTAAAATAAATGGGGCGGGATCTCCTTGCCCTCTCGATTGTCATTCAGCACGGACAGACTATAAGCCTGATGGTCGTTCCCCATCAGGCCTGAAAACCGCAAAACGCTGGATAACAATCTTCGAGGGTAGCGCTGCTACCCTTTTTTTTCTGGAGTAGATTTATGTCAATAGACTGGAACTGGGGGATTTTTTTACAACAAGCCCCGTTCGGCAACACCACGTATCTCGGCTGGCTCTGGAGCGGCTTCCAGGTCACCGTCGCGTTATCCATCACCGCCTGGATTATTGCTTTCCTCGTCGGCTCGTTATTCGGCATTTTACGTACTGTACCTAACCGCTTCCTCTCAGGAATGGGGACGCTTTACGTGGAACTGTTTCGTAACGTCCCGCTGATTGTTCAGTTCTTTACCTGGTATCTGGTCGTGCCTGAGCTGTTGCCGGAAAATATCGGCATGTGGTTCAAGGCGGAACTGGACCCGAACATTCAATTTTTCCTCTCATCAATGATCTGTCTGGGGCTGTTTACCGCTGCGCGCGTCTGCGAGCAGGTACGCGCCGCGATTCAGTCGCTGCCTCGCGGGCAGAAAAACGCTGCGCTGGCGATGGGGCTGACGCTGCCTCAGGCTTATCGCTATGTTCTGCTACCGAACGCCTATCGGGTGATTGTCCCGCCGATGACCTCGGAAATGATGAACCTGGTGAAAAACTCCGCCATCGCATCGACCATTGGTCTGGTGGATATGGCGGCGCAGGCGGGCAAGCTGCTGGATTACTCCGCCCACGCCTGGGAGTCGTTCACCGCGATTACGCTGGCCTACGTGCTGATTAATGCCGTCATTATGCTGGTGATGAATCTGGTGGAACGTAAAGTCCGCCTGCCTGGCAATATGGGAGGCAAATAATGTACGAGTTTGACTGGAGTTCGATCGTTCCTTCCATGCCGTACTTGCTGGCCGGGCTGGTGATCACCCTGAAAATTACCGTCACCGCCGTGGTGATCGGGATTCTCTGGGGCACTATTCTGGCGGTAATGCGTCTCTCAAGTTTCGCCCCTGTCGCCTGGTTTGCGAAAGCTTACGTCAACGTTTTCCGCTCCATCCCGCTGGTGATGGTGCTGCTATGGTTCTACCTGATTGTGCCGGGGCTGTTGCAGGACGTACTGGGTATTTCGCCCAAAACGGATATTCGCCTGATTTCAGCGATGGTCGCGTTTTCCATGTTTGAAGCGGCGTATTACTCGGAGATTATCCGTGCGGGTATTCAGAGCATTTCACGCGGGCAGTCCAGCGCTGCGCTGGCGCTGGGGATGACCCACTGGCAGTCGATGAAGCTCATCATCCTGCCGCAGGCGTTCCGTGCGATGGTGCCGCTGCTGCTTACCCAGGGTATCGTACTGTTCCAGGATACCTCCCTGGTTTACGTGTTAAGCCTCGCGGATTTCTTCCGCACCGCCACCACCATTGGCGAGCGTGATGGTACGCAGGTCGAAATGATCCTGTTTGCCGGTGCCGTCTACTTTGTTATCAGCCTGAGCGCGTCGTTGTTGGTCAGCTATTTGAAGAAAAGGACAGTTTAATGATTACCCTGAAAAATGTTTCTAAATGGTATGGTCACTTTCAGGTGCTGACCGACTGCTCCACGGAAGTGAAAAAAGGTGAAGTGGTGGTGGTCTGCGGCCCGTCGGGTTCCGGTAAATCGACCCTGATCAAAACGGTGAACGGACTGGAACCGGTGCAACAGGGTGAAATCACCGTTGACGGCACCAAAGTGAATGACAAAAAAACGGATCTGGCGAAGCTCCGCTCGCGGGTCGGAATGGTGTTCCAGCACTTTGAACTATTCCCACATCTGTCGATCATTGAAAACCTGACGCTGGCGCAGGTGAAAGTGCTCAAACGCGGCAAAGCGCCCGCCCGTGAAAAAGCGCAGAAGTTGCTTGAGCGCGTAGGACTTTCGGCCCATGCCAATAAGTTCCCGGCGCAGCTTTCCGGCGGGCAGCAACAGCGTGTGGCAATCGCGCGCGCGCTGTGCATGGACCCTATCGCTATGCTGTTTGATGAACCGACATCCGCACTCGATCCTGAAATGATCAACGAAGTGCTGGACGTTATGGTCGAGCTGGCAAACGAAGGGATGACCATGATGGTCGTCACCCACGAAATGGGCTTTGCCCGTAAGGTGGCCAATCGGGTGATCTTTATGGACGAGGGGAAAATTGTCGAAGACTCACCGAAAGAGGAGTTCTTCGCCAACCCGAAATCGGACCGCGCCAAAGACTTCCTGGCGAAAATCCTGCATTAATCCTCCCGGCGCGCACGACAGAGTGCGCGCCATATCACGCTTTATCTCTTCATATCTCGAATCGCACTCATCCCGGCGTTACCCTTGTCACAAAGTACCACTTACAAGGAGCAACAATGGCACTTCCAGTCCTTTTTGATTGCGATCCAGGTCATGACGACGCCATCGCAATTGTTCTCGCCCTCGCATCGCCTGAACTGGATGTGAAAGCGATCACCTCTTCCGCCGGTAACCAGACGCCTGACAAAACGCTGCGTAACGTATTGCGTATGCTGACGCTACTGGGGCGTAACGATATTCCTGTCGCGGGTGGCGCGATAAAACCGCTGATGCGCGATCTGATCATCGCCGATAACGTACACGGCGAAAGCGGACTGGACGGCCCGGCGCTACCGGAGCCGTCATTTGCGCCGCAGACCTGCACCGCCGTTGAGCTGATGGCGAAAACCCTGCGCGAAAGCCCGGAACCGGTAACCATCGTCGCCACCGGGCCGCAAACCAACGTCGCCTTGCTGCTGAACAGCCATCCAGAATTGCACCGTAAAATCGCCCGTATTGTGATCATGGGCGGCGCGATGGGATTAGGTAACTGGACGCCAGCGGCAGAATTCAATATTTACGTCGACCCCGAAGCGGCAGAGATTGTTTTCCAGTCAGGGATTCCCGTGGTGATGGCCGGGCTGGACGTAACGCACAAAGCGCAGATTCACGCTGAAGATACCGAGCGTTTCCGGGCGATAGGCAATCCTGTTTCCACGATCGTGGCGGAGCTGCTGGATTTCTTCCTCGAATATCACAAAGACGAAAAGTGGGGCTTTATCGGCGCGCCGTTGCATGACCCTTGCACCATCGCCTGGCTGCTAAAACCCGAGCTTTTCACCACCGTTGAACGTTGGGTCGGCGTGGAGACTCAGGGGAAATACACCCAGGGAATGACGGTCGTGGATTATTACTTCCTGACGGGGAATAAACCGAATGCGACGGTGATGGTCGATATCGACCGGCAGGGCTTTGTGGATTTGCTGGCGGAGAGGCTGGCGTTCTACGCATCATAACCAGCCGGATGGCGCTAACGCTTATCCGGCCTACATCAGCGTACAATTTGTAGGCCGGACAAGACGCTTCGCGTCGCCATCCGGCACTGCCGATTACGGCTCAAACGGTCTGCGCTGGAACTGGTCGTGGCCGCATTTCGGGCACAGCGGCAGTACATCCGGCGTATACACCGCTAAATGGTAATGACACTTCTCGCACACAAGGTTGCCCAAGCCGACCACCTCGCCGCTGTGGTAGACCCCGTGGTGATTGAGATCCTGGAACACTTCGCGCCACTCCAGTTGCGTTTTGTCGGTGATGTCCGCCAGCTCCTGCCAGAGGCTCTCTTTAATCACCCGCATAAAGACGCTGTCGCTCTCCTCTTCCTGGCTCTCCTCGTAGCTCATGGCGAACTCTTCCAGGTCGCGTCTGACGGCGCGCGTCAGTTCGTCCACCTCAATTCGCGTTAACTCCCCTGCTTTCATTACGCTCTGACGCGCCTGTTCCACCAGCGCGTCAATATCGCGTTCGCCATTACGCAGGCGTTCGCTTAATGACGTCACCAGTTCACGGTAATATTGAGCAACCTTGTTCATCGCTTCGCCTCCTGGGTCGTTAACTGTCTATAATAATAGACGTTATTTACGCCGCGCTTTGCAAGACCGCCCACAGACTGTGTAAATTCATGCAAGGATTAGCATGGCGGGAATTCAATGCAGAATGCGCGAAAGGCTGTTTTGGCGCGGGCGTTTGGGCTATGCTATGCGGATCTGAAACACCACATCTAACGCTACGTTTGTAGCCGTAATGAAAACAGGACCACTGGCTGCCATGCAAGAGCAATACCGCCCGGAAGAGATAGAATCAAAAGTCCAGCAACACTGGGACGAGAAGCGCACCTTTGAAGTAACCGAAGACGAGAGCAAAGAGAAGTATTACTGCCTGTCGATGCTTCCCTATCCTTCTGGTCGACTACACATGGGCCATGTGCGTAACTACACCATCGGTGATGTGATTGCCCGCTACCAGCGCATGCTGGGTAAAAACGTTCTACAGCCCATCGGCTGGGATGCTTTCGGCCTGCCTGCTGAAGGCGCGGCGGTGAAAAACAACACGGCGCCGGCGCCGTGGACCTATGACAACATCGCCTACATGAAAAACCAGCTCAAAATGCTGGGCTTCGGCTATGACTGGAGCCGCGAGCTGGCGACCTGCACCCCGGAATACTACCGCTGGGAGCAGAAATTCTTCACCGAGCTGTATAAAAAAGGCCTGGTGTACAAAAAGACCTCTGCGGTGAACTGGTGCCCGAACGACCAGACCGTACTGGCGAACGAGCAGGTTATCGACGGCTGCTGCTGGCGCTGCGACACCAAAGTTGAGCGTAAAGAGATCCCGCAGTGGTTCATTAAGATCACCGCCTACGCTGACGAACTGCTGAACGATCTGGATAAACTGGATCACTGGCCAGACACCGTTAAAACCATGCAGCGCAACTGGATCGGCCGTTCTGAAGGCGTCGAGATCACTTTTGACGTGAACGGCTACGACAATACGCTGACGGTGTACACCACGCGTCCAGACACGTTCATGGGCGCCACTTACCTGGCGGTTGCCGCAGGTCACCCGCTGGCGCAGAAAGCGGCTGCCAACAACCCGGAACTGGCTGCCTTTATCGACGAATGCCGCAACACCAAAGTGGCGGAAGCCGATATGGCGACGATGGAGAAAAAAGGCGTCGACACCGGTTTTAAAGCCATTCACCCACTGACCGGCGAAGCGATCCCGGTATGGGCCGCCAACTTCGTGCTGATGGAATACGGTACCGGTGCGGTCATGGCCGTTCCGGGCCACGATCAGCGTGACTATGAATTTGCCACCAAATATGGCCTGACCATCAAGCCGGTTATCCTGGCGGCGGACGGCTCTGAACCGGATCTGTCCGAGCAGGCGCTGACCGAGAAAGGCGTACTGTTTAACTCCGGCGAATTTAACGGTCTGGGCTTTGAAGACGCCTTCAACGCGATTGCCGATAAACTGGCGGCAAAAGGCGTCGGCGAGCGAAAAGTCAACTACCGTCTGCGCGACTGGGGCGTTTCCCGTCAGCGTTACTGGGGCGCGCCGATTCCGATGGTGACTCTGGAAGACGGCACCGTTCTGCCGACCCCGGAAGATCAACTGCCGGTCATCCTGCCGGAAGACGTCGTCATGGACGGCATCACCAGCCCGATCAAAGCCGATCCTGAGTGGGCGAAAACCACCGTTAACGGTCAGCCTGCGCTGCGTGAAACCGACACCTTTGACACCTTTATGGAGTCCTCCTGGTACTACGCGCGCTACACCTGCCCGCAGTACAACGAAGGGATGCTGGACCCGGAAGCAGCAAATTACTGGCTGCCGGTCGATATCTACATCGGCGGTATTGAACACGCGATCATGCACCTGCTCTACTTCCGCTTCTTCCACAAGCTGATGCGCGACGCGGGCATGGTGAACTCTGACGAACCGGCGAAACAGCTACTGTGCCAGGGTATGGTGCTGGCAGACGCATTCTACTATGTAGGCGAAAACGGCGAGCGTAACTGGGTTTCCCCGGTTGATGCCATCGTTGAGCGCGACGAGAAAGGCCGCATCGTTAAGGCGAAAGACGCGGCGGGCCATGAGCTGGTGTACACCGGCATGAGCAAGATGTCCAAGTCCAAAAACAACGGCATCGACCCGCAGGTAATGGTTGAGCGTTACGGCGCGGACACCGTGCGTCTGTTCATGATGTTTGCTTCTCCAGCCGATATGACGCTGGAATGGCAGGAATCTGGCGTGGAAGGGGCAAACCGCTTCCTGAAGCGCGTCTGGAAACTGGTCTATGAGCACACCGCGAAAGGCGAGGTTGCGGCACTGAACGTTGATGCGCTGAGCGAAGATCAGAAAGCGCTGCGTCGCGACGTCCACAAAACCATCGCGAAAGTGACCGATGATATCGGCCGCCGTCAGACCTTCAACACCGCGATTGCCGCAATTATGGAGCTGATGAACAAACTGGCGAAAGCGCCGCAGGAAGGCGAGCAGGATCGCGCCCTGATGCAGGAAGCGCTGCTGGCTGTCGTGCGTATGCTCAACCCGTTCACCCCACATGCTTGCTTCACGCTGTGGGAAGCGCTGAAAGGCGAAGGCGATATCGATAACGCGCCGTGGCCGGTCGCTGACGACAAAGCAATGGTAGAAGACTCTACGTTGGTTGTGGTTCAGGTGAACGGTAAAGTCCGTGGCAAAATCACCGTACCGGTGAACGCCACTGAAGAACAGGTTCGTGAACGTGCTGGCCAGGAACATTTGGTCGCAAAATATCTTGATGGCGTTACCGTGCGTAAAGTGATTTACGTTCCGGGTAAACTCCTCAATTTGGTCGTTGGCTAAGCGCGGGAGGAAGCGTGCGACATCTGACAACATTGTTGTTATCCCTGGCGGTGCTGGTCACCGCTGGGTGCGGCTGGCACCTGCGTAGCACTACGCAGGTACCCAGCACGATGAAAACTATGATTCTTGATACAAGCGATCCGAATGGACCATTAAGCCGGGCGGTACGTAACCAACTGCGTCTTAACAATATTGAATTGCTTGAAAAAGATACAACGCGCCAGGATGTTCCGTCACTGCGCCTTGGCCGGACCAGTATCTCTAAAGATACCGCCTCCGTGTTCCAGGATGGCCGTACGGCGGAATACCAGATGGTCATGAGCGTCAGTGCAAGCGTTCTGATCCCGGGTCATGATATTTATCCGATCAGCACGAAAGTGTACCGTTCATTCTTTGATAACCCGCAAACCGCGCTGGCGAAGGATAATGAACAGGATATGATCATCAAAGAGATGTATGACAAAGCGGCCGAACAGTTGATTCGCAAGCTGCCGAGTATCCATGTCGCTGATGCTCAGTCATCCCAGGAAAACGCGGACGCCGCTGAAAATACCACGGCGACGCCAGCATCTTCCCCGGCACGCGTGTCCACCACGCTGGGTAACTGATGATCCGGTTGTACCCTGAACAACTCCGCGCACAGCTCAATGAAGGGCTGCGCGCGGCGTATTTGCTCCTGGGCAACGACCCTCTCTTGTTGCAGGAAAGCCAGGACGCTATTCGTCTGACGGCCGCTGCGCAAGGGTTCGAAGAACACCACGCCTTTACGATCGACACCAGCACCGACTGGGGAACTCTGTTCTCACAGTGTCAGGCAATGAGCCTGTTTGCCAGCCGTCAAACGCTGCTGTTATTGCTACCGGAAAATGGCCCGAATGCGGCGATCAATGAACAGCTCGCAACGCTCAGCGGTTTGCTGCATGACGACCTGCTGCTGATCGTGCGCGGAAACAAGCTCACCAAAGCCCAGGAAAACGCCGCCTGGTATACCTCGCTGGCGGGCACTGGCGTGCAGGTAAGCTGTCAGACGCCGGAGCAGGCGCAGCTACCGCGCTGGGTTGCCGCCAGAGCAAAGCAGAATAATTTGCAACTGGATGACGCCGCGAATCAGCTGCTGTGTTATTGCTACGAAGGCAACCTGCTGGCGCTGGCGCAGGCGCTGGAGCGGCTTTCACTCCTCTGGCCTGACGGTAAGCTCACGCTTCCACGCGTAGAGCAGGCCGTCAACGACGCGGCGCACTTCACGCCATACCATTGGGTGGATGCGTTATTGATGGGCAAAAGCAAACGCGCCCTGCATATTTTGCAGCAACTGCGCCTTGAGGGCAGTGAGCCCGTGATCCTGCTGCGCACCCTGCAACGCGAATTACTGATGCTGGTTAACCTTAAACGGCAATCCGCCCATACGCCTCTGCGCACGCTGTTTGATAAACATCGGGTATGGCAAAACCGTCGCGGCATGATTGGCGATGCGTTGAATCGCCTCCAGCAAACCCAGCTTCGCCAGGCAGTGCAACTGTTGACGCGGACGGAAATTACGCTAAAACAAGATTATGGACAGTCAGTGTGGGCTGAGCTGGAGGGGCTTTCTCTTCTTCTCTGCCACAAAGCGCTGGCAGATGTTTTTATTGATGGTTGATATGAAATCGTTACAGGCTCTGTTCGGCGGCACCTTTGATCCCGTGCATTATGGTCATCTCAAGCCCGTGGAAACGCTGGCCAATCTGATTGGCCTGTCGCGGGTGATTATCATGCCCAATAACGTACCGCCTCATCGTCCACAGCCTGAAGCGTCCAGCGCACAGCGTAAATATATGCTTGAGCTGGCTATCGCCGACAAACCGCTGTTTATCCTGGATGAGCGCGAACTCAAACGCGATACCGCCTCTTACACCGCGCAAACGCTGAAAGAGTGGCGGGAAGAGCAAGGCCCGGACGCGCCGCTGGCGTTTATCATCGGCCAGGACTCCTTACTGACGTTCCCGACCTGGCACGACTATGAAACCATTCTGGACAACACTCACCTGATCGTTTGCCGACGCCCCGGCTACCCGCTTGAGATGGTGAAAGAGCAACATCAGCAGTGGCTGGAGCGCCATTTAACCCATACGCCGGACGATCTGCACGCGCTCCCGGCGGGTAAAATTTATCTGGCTGAAACGCCCTGGTTCAATATTTCCGCCACCCTTATCCGCGAGCGGCTGGAGAAAGGCGAACCGTGCGACGATCTCATGCCGGAATCCGTCCTGAACTACATCAACCAGCAAGGGTTGTATCGGTAAAGACTTCCGCCAGCGCCGTCAGCAGGCGGCTGTTCTCTTCCTGACTGCGAATCGCCACCCGGTAATAACGCGCGTCAAGCCCCGGATAGTTAGCACAGCTGCGGATCAGAATGTGCTTCTCCAGCAAGGCGCGTTGCAAATCCAGACCTTCCCGCTCACAGCGTAATAAAAGATAATTCGCCCGACCGGGATAAACCGTTAGCTCAGGAAACGCATGTAACCGCTGACGGAAGCGCTGTCCCTCCTCCGCCAGCCACTGCCAGGTCGCCTGGTGATAGGCGGCATCCTGCAAGATAACTTCTCCGGCCAGCGCCGCAAACGCGTTGATTGACCAGGGCATCTGTTGCGCTCTCATTCGCGCGACCGCCTGCTCGTCGCTGTTCACCAGATAGCCCAGCCGCAGCCCCGGAATGGCGTAAAATTTGGTGAGCGAACGCAGCACCCAGATATGCGGGTTGCCCTGCAACAACGGAATAAAGCCCTCTTCACCCGGAATAAAATCGATAAACGCCTCATCCAGGATCAGCGCGATCCCCTGCGTCTTACAGCGCTCCGCAATAGCCAGTAACAGTTCGCGAGCAGGCAGGAGTCCGGTTGGATTATTTGGCGTACAGAGAAACAGGCAGTCCAGTTCCGGGGTCAGCGCATTCAGAATGGCGTCCGTGAGTTGCCAGCCATCGGCTTCGCGAAGCGCAAATTCATGTATCTCACACGCGCCCCACTGTAGCGCACGGCGATACTCGGCAAAGCCCGGCGTGACGATCATGGCATGACGCGGCTTCAGCCCGTGAACCAGCGTGAAGATGGATTCCGTCTCGCCATTTCCGGCCAGGAGCCATGACGCGGGGATCTGATGGTGCTGCGCCAGCGCCTGGTGCAAATGCTGATAATCCACATCAGGATACCGCTCCGCGCAGGTAAGATTGTCGATAAGCGCGCGTTTTAAGCGCCCTGGCATACCCAGAGGATTAATATTTGCGCTAAAATCCAGCAACTGTTCAGGCGAGATGCCCAACAATGCGGCGGCTTCCCGGGTGTTACCGCCATGCGCACTCTTCAGTAAAGGCATCTTGCCTCCGATAAAAAGTCTATTTTAGTGAAAAAGCGCTGCGCAATCAGGGTGAATATCATATTTTGCGCGAATACGTATCACGAGGAAAAACATGCGACTCTGGTTAGTTCGTCATGGGGAAACCGAAGCCAATGTAGCCGGATTATACAGCGGCCACGCCCCCACTCCGCTGACAGAAAAAGGGATAGCCCAGGCGCAAACGCTGAATAATCTGCTGCGCAATGTCCCCTTTGACAACGTATTCTGTAGCGAACTGGAACGCGCCCGCCACACGGCGCGGCTGGTGCTTCACGACCGCGACGTACCGCAGCGCCTGTTCCCGGAGCTTAACGAGATGTTTTTTGGCGACTGGGAGATGCGTCATCACCGCGATCTGAGCCGCGAAGACGCGGCAAGTTACGCGGCCTGGTGCACCGACTGGCAGAACGCCGTCCCGACCAATGGGGAAGGCTTCCAGGCGTTCTCACAACGCGTAGAGCGTTTTATTGCACAACTTACTGATTATAAAGATAATAAAAACCTGCTGGTCGTGAGCCACCAGGGGGTTCTGAGTCTCATGATCGCGCGATTATTGTCCATGCCCGCCGCCTCATTATGGCATTTCAGGGTTGAGCAAGGATGCTGGAGCGCCATTGATTTTTGTGAAGATTTCGCCACGCTGAAGGTGTTAAACAGTCGGGCCGTCTGGCATCACGGCGAGTGATATTTCTGTTTTTTCTCCTCGGGGGCGTTTCGACCATTGACACCCCCTGACAGGCTGCTATCCTCCGCGCCAGACTTCTCCCGCCCTTCAGAGCTTTGCAGAAATTGTTTTACAAAAATGGCGATGCAATCTGTTGTGCGGGATGGGATGATAACCCACTTTTAAACGCCCGTTGATGACATTAGTCCCGACATCGCCTCGGGTTCAGGTATACTGACAGGCTTATTTATATTCATCCGTAATACCCAGGGGGAAAACTTGCAGGGTAAAGCACTCCAGGATTTTGTAATCGACAAAATTGATGACCTGAAAGGTCAGGACATCATCACCTTAGATGTTCAGGGTAAATCCAGTATCACCGACTGCATGATTATCTGCACCGGTACATCCAGCCGTCACGTTATGTCTATTGCTGACCACGTTGTACAGGAATCTCGCGCGGCGGGCATGTTGCCGCTTGGCGTTGAAGGTGAAAGCGTAGCCGACTGGATTGTCGTTGACCTGGGTGATGTGATTGTCCATGTCATGCAGGAAGAGAGCCGTCGCCTGTATGAACTGGAAAAACTCTGGAGTTAATGCGTGAAGCTTCAACTTGTCGCTGTCGGTACGAAAATGCCCGACTGGGTACAAACCGGTTTTACGGAGTATCTCCGGCGTTTTCCGAAAGACATGCCGTTTGAGCTGATCGAAATTCCAGCGGGCAAACGCGGCAAGAACGCGGATATTAAACGTATTCTCGATAAAGAGGGTGAGCAGATGCTGGCAGCCGCAGGCAAAAACCGTATCGTCACCCTTGATATCCCAGGGAAACCCTGGGACACGCCGCAACTGGCGACTGAGCTGGAGCGCTGGAAGCTGGATGGTCGCGACGTCAGTCTCCTGATTGGCGGCCCTGAGGGGTTGTCTCCGGCCTGTAAAGCGGCGGCGGAACAAAGCTGGTCACTTTCTGCGTTAACCCTCCCCCACCCGCTGGTTCGGGTGCTGGTGGCAGAGAGTCTGTACCGGGCGTGGAGCATTACCACCAACCACCCTTATCACCGTGAGTGATTATTAAGCCTTGAGTAGATTAAGCAGCGGATGAAACTACAGAATTCTTTTCGCGACTATACGGCTGAGTCCGCGCTGTTCGTGCGCCGGGCGCTGGTCGCTTTTTTGGGTATTTTGCTGCTGACCGGCGTGCTCATCGCCAACCTTTATAATCTGCAAATCGTGCGTTTTACCGATTACCAGACCCGCTCGAACGAAAACCGCATCAAACTGGTCCCTATCGCCCCCAGCCGTGGGATCATCTATGACCGTAACGGCATCCCCCTCGCCCTCAACCGCACTATTTATCAGATAGAAATGATGCCGGAGAAGGTCGATAACGTTCAGCAAACGCTGGATGCGTTACGCAGCGTGGTCGATTTGAACGACGATGACATTGCCGCGTTCAAGAAAGAGCGCGCACGTTCACACCGTTTTACCTCTATTCCCGTCAAAACGAACCTGACCGAAGTGCAGGTCGCGCGTTTTGCCGTCAATCAGTACCGTTTTCCTGGCGTGGAAGTGAAAGGCTACAAGCGCCGCTACTATCCTTACAACTCCGCGCTGACCCACGTCATCGGCTACGTTTCGAAGATTAACGATAAAGACGTCGAACGCCTTGATAAAGACGGTAAGCTGGCCAACTACGCCGCCACGCACGATATCGGCAAGCTGGGGATTGAGCGCTATTACGAAGAGGTGCTGCACGGCCAGACGGGTTATGAAGAGGTTGAAGTCAACAACCGTGGCCGCGTCATCCGTCAGCTTAAAGAGGTGCCGCCGCAGGCCGGGCATGACATCCATCTCACAATTGACCTGAAACTCCAGCAATATATTGAAACGCTGCTGGCGGGCAGCCGCGCCGCCGTGATCGTAACCGACCCACGGACAGGCGGCGTACTGGCGCTGGTTTCCATGCCGAGCTACGACCCGAACCTGTTTGTGGATGGCATCTCCAGCAAAGATTACTCAGGGTTACTCAACGACCCGAATACGCCGCTGGTTAACCGGGCGACGCAAGGTGTTTACCCGCCGGCCTCAACGGTTAAACCGTATGTCGCGGTGTCCGCTTTAAGCGCTGGGGTGATCACCCGCAATACCAGCCTGTTCGACCCCGGATGGTGGCAGTTGCCGGGTTCTGAGAAGCGTTACCGCGACTGGAAAAAATGGGGTCACGGTCATCTGAATATCACCAAATCCCTTGAAGAGTCAGCGGATACCTTCTTCTACCAGGTGGCCTATGACATGGGGATAGACCGACTCTCCGAGTGGATGAGCAAATTTGGATACGGGGAATATACCGGCATCGATCTGGCTGAAGAGCGTTCCGGCAATATGCCAACCCGTGAATGGAAGCAAAAACGCTTTAAAAAGCCGTGGTATCAGGGCGATACCATCCCGGTGGGCATCGGCCAGGGTTACTGGACGGCGACCCCGATCCAGATGAGCAAAGCGCTGATGATCCTGATTAACGACGGGGTGGTAAAAGTGCCGCATCTGCTGATGAGCACGGCGGAGAATGGCAAACAGGTGCCGTGGGTACAGCCGCACGAACCGCCTGTCGGCGATATTCACTCCGGTTACTGGGAAATCGCCAAAGACGGCATGTACGGCGTCGCAAACCGCGCTAACGGCACTGCGCATAAATATTTCGCCAGCGCGCCGTATAAAATCGCCGCGAAGTCTGGTACGGCGCAGGTCTTTGGCCTGAAAGCCAACGAAACCTACAACGCGCACAAAATTGCTGAACGACTACGCGACCATAAACTGATGACGGCATTCGCGCCGTATAACAATCCCCAGGTTGCTGTCGCCATGATCCTGGAAAACGGCGGCGCGGGCCCGGCTGTCGGTACAATCATGCGTCAGATTCTTGACCACATCATGTTGGGCGACAACAACACCAATTTGCCTGCGGAAAACCCGGCGGTTGCAGCGGCGGAGGACCAATAATCGTGACGGATAATCCGAACAAAAAAACATTCTGGGATAAAATCCATATCGATCCCACGATGTTACTGATTCTGCTGGCGCTGCTGGTTTACAGTTCATTAGTCATCTGGAGCGCCAGCGGCCAGGATATTGGCATGATGGAGCGAAAAATCGGTCAGATCGCGATGGGTCTGGTCATTATGGTGGTGATGGCGCAAATCCCGCCTCGTGTCTACGAAGGATGGGCGCCCTATCTCTATATTTTCTGCATCATCCTGCTGGTGGCGGTAGACGCCTTCGGGGCGATATCCAAAGGAGCGCAACGCTGGCTGGATCTGGGGATCGTCCGTTTTCAGCCTTCTGAAATCGCCAAGATCGCCGTCCCCCTGATGGTGGCGCGCTTTATCAACCGTGATGTCTGCCCGCCGTCGCTGAAAAACACGGCTATCGCGCTGGTATTGATTTTTATGCCGACGCTGCTGGTTGCCGCGCAGCCTGACCTGGGCACCTCGATTCTGGTCGCCCTTTCCGGCCTGTTCGTGCTGTTTTTGTCTGGTTTGAGCTGGCGTTTAATCGGCATTGCGGTGGTGCTGATTGCCGCGTTTATCCCGATCATGTGGTTCTTCCTGATGCATGATTATCAGCGCCAGCGCGTCATGATGCTTCTCGACCCGGAGACCGACCCTTTAGGCGCGGGTTATCATATCATCCAGTCTAAAATTGCGATTGGCTCCGGCGGCCTGCGCGGTAAAGGCTGGCTGCACGGCACTCAGTCGCAGCTTGAGTTTTTACCCGAACGCCACACCGACTTTATCTTCGCCGTACTGGCGGAAGAGTTAGGCCTGGTGGGAATATTAATCCTGCTGGCGCTCTACATTCTGCTGATTATGCGCGGACTGTGGATCGCTGCCCGCGCGCAAACCACCTTTGGCCGCGTGATGGCCGGTGGTTTAATGTTGATATTATTCGTTTATGTCTTCGTAAATATTGGTATGGTGAGCGGTATTCTGCCCGTTGTAGGGGTTCCACTCCCGCTGGTCAGTTACGGAGGCTCCGCACTGATAGTGCTGATGGCCGGGTTCGGGATTGTTATGTCGATCCACACCCACAGAAAAATGTTGTCGAAAAGCGTGTAAGGGGTGCGCAATGCGTAAGCAGTTGCCAGGAGTCTGCGTCGCGGCAGGAATAATGTTACTCGCGGCGTGTTCGAGTGATGATGGTCAGCAGCAGGTTGCCGTCGCGCCGCAGCCTGCGGTGTGTAACGGGCCGATTGTTGAGATCGGCGGGGCGGAGCCACGTTATGAACCTCTGAGCCCGACAGCAAATCAGGATTATCAACGAGACGGTAGAAGCTACAAAATTGTCCAGGACCCGTCTCGCTTTAGCCAGGCCGGGCTTGCCGCCATTTATGATGCGGAACCCGGCAGCAATTTGACCGCATCAGGCGAAGCGTTTGACCCGATGCAGCTCACCGCTGCGCATCCAACGCTGCCGATCCCGAGCTATGCGCGAATCACGAATCTGGCGAATGGCCGGATGATCGTGGTACGCATTAACGATCGCGGCCCTTACGGTAACGATCGGGTGATTTCACTCTCCCGCGCGGCGGCCGATCGTCTGAATACGTCGAATAACACCAAAGTCCGCGTTGATCCCATTATCGTTGCGCAGGACGGTTCACTGTCAGGGCCAGGCATGGCCTGCACGACTGTGGCGAAACAGACCTACGCCCTGCCCGCGCGCCCTGATTTAAGCGGCGGCATGGGCAGCGTCTCTTCCGCGCCGGAATCGGTACAGCCGCAAGGCGATGTCCGGGCGATAAGCAATTCGACGCTGAAAAGCGATGACCCGAGCGGCGCACCGGTCAACAGCAGCGGCTTCCTTGGCGCGCCGACCACGCTCGCCTCCGGGGTGCTCGAAGGCAGCGAAGCAACGCCCGCGCCACAACCCGCCGCAGCGACACCCGCCGCAGCGACACCCGCCGCGCCGGTAACGGCTCCTGGTTCGACTCAGGGCGCAGTCGCTGCCCCGACGCCAACCCCGGCTGCCGCAAGCAGCGGTTTCGTGGTTCAGGTTGGCGCGGTCAGCGATCAAACGCGCGCGCAGCAGTACCAGCAGCGTTTAAGCCAGCAGTTTGGCGTACCGGGCCGTGTGATGCAAAACGGCGCGGTCTGGCGCATTCAGCTTGGGCCATTCGCCAGCAAAACTGAAGCCAGCGCGTTGCAGCAGCGTCTGCAATCTGAAGCCCAGTTACAGTCCTTTATCGCCAGCGCGCAGTAGCCTGCAAAGGGCATCTGAATTGTCAATTTCTGTAAATGACATTAACAAAGTCACGCGGAAAGTCAGATGCCTGCCGGTTATGCTTTTGCTATAGTAGGGCACTTTTTTTAATTCCATCACGGACGTCGTAGTTCAGACCATGAAGACCACTTTTTCCGCTCGTTTCATGCAGCGCATGGCGCTCACCACGGCTCTTTGCGCCGCCTTTATCACAAGCGCGCATGCCGATGACCTGAATATCAAAACCATGATCCCAGGCGTTCCGCAGATCGATGCGGAGTCGTATATCCTGATCGACTACAACTCCGGCAAAGTGCTGGCGGAACAGAATGCGGATACACGCCGCGATCCCGCCAGCCTGACCAAAATGATGACCAGCTATGTCATCGGCCAGGCGATGAAAGCAGGGAAATTTAAAGAAACCGATCTGGTGACGATCGGCAACGACGCCTGGGCTACCGGCAACCCGGTATTTAAAGGCTCGTCCCTGATGTTCCTGAAACCGGGTATGCAAGTTCCTGTTTCCCAGTTAATCCGTGGTATTAACCTGCAATCCGGCAACGACGCCTGCGTGGCGATGGCCGACTTTGCCGCCGGCAGCCAGGATGCCTTCGTCGGGCTGATGAACAGCTATGTGAATGCCCTGGGTCTGAAAAACACCCACTTCCAGACCGTTCATGGCCTGGATGCTGATGGACAATACAGCTCTGCGCGCGACATGGCGCTGATCGGCCAGGCGTTAATCCGCGATGTGCCAAACGAATACTCCATCTACAAAGAAAAAGAGTTCACCTTCAACGGGATTCGCCAGTTAAACCGCAATGGTCTGCTGTGGGACAACAGCCTGAACGTTGACGGGATCAAAACCGGCCACACGGATAAAGCAGGCTACAACCTCGTGGCGTCGGCAACTGAAGGCCAGATGCGCCTGATCTCTGCGGTGATGGGTGGACGTACCTACAAAGGTCGTGAAACAGAAAGCAAAAAACTGCTGACCTGGGGCTTCCGCTTCTTTGAAACCGTGAACCCGCTGAAAGTCGGGAAAGAGTTTGCCTCTGAACCGGCCTGGTTTGGCGATACCGACCGCGCCTCGCTGGGTGTGGATAAAGATGTCTATCTGACCATTCCTCGCGGCCGCATGAAAGATCTGAAAGCCAGCTATGTGCTGAACACGGCTGAACTGCATGCCCCGTTGCAGAAAAACCAGGTCGTCGGCACAATCAACTTCCAACTGGATGGCAAAACCATTGAGCAGCGCCCGCTGGTGGTACTACAGGAAATTCCTGAAGGTAACTTCTTCAGCAAAATCATTGATTACATTAAATTAATGTTCCATCACTGGTTTGGTTAAAAATTAAGCACTTGAAAGTGTGATTTCCATCCCCATATACTGAGTATCCTGATAACTCCCACACGCTGTGGGAGTTATTATTTTTTGATGTAATGCCGGAGCTGACATGAAAACCAAACTTAACGAACTGCTTGAATTCCCTACGCCATTTACTTACAAAGTAATGGGGCAGGCGTTGCCTGAGCTGGTTGATCAGGTGGTTGAAGTGGTACAGCGCCATGCGCCAGGTGATTACTCCCCGACGGTAAAACCGAGCAGCAAAGGTAACTACCACTCGGTCTCTATCACCATCAACGCAACCCATATCGAGCAGGTTGAAACACTGTACGAAGAACTGGGTAATATCGATATCGTTCGTATGGTGCTGTAATACATCCGTTCGTTACCCGGCGTTGCCCGGGTAACATCCTCCCCCGCTGTGATATACTTTTCTCCCTCTTTTGTTCATTCTCTACGGAGATGCCGTTTTGTATCAGGATAAAATTCTTGTCCGCCAGCTCGGTCTTCAGCCCTACGAACCCGTTTCCCAGGCCATGCACGAATTCACCGATACCCGCGATGAAAACACGCCCGATGAGATCTGGTTAGTTGAGCACTTTCCTGTTTTCACCCAGGGTCAGGCCGGTAAAGCGGAGCATGTATTAATGCCCGGCGATATTCCGGTGATCCAGAGCGATCGTGGCGGGCAAGTCACCTATCACGGCCCCGGCCAGCAGGTAATGTATGTTCTGCTGAATCTTAAACGCCGTAAGCTGGGCGTGCGGGAGCTGGTAACGCTGCTGGAACAAACCGTCGTCAATACGCTTGCCGAACTGGGTATTGATGCGCATCCGCGAGCCGATGCGCCCGGAGTTTATGTGGGAGAAAAAAAGATCTGCTCACTGGGTTTACGAATCCGTCGCGGCTGCTCTTTTCATGGTCTGGCATTAAACGTCAATATGGATCTTTCTCCGTTCTTACGCATCAATCCTTGCGGTTATGCCGGGATGGAAATGGCGAAAATATCGCAATGGGATAATAACGCAACGACGGATAATATTGCCCCTCGCCTGTTGGCCAATATTTTAGCCCTGCTAAACAATCCACCTCATGAATATATTCCTGCTTAATCAATAAAATATAATGACCCACGCAATTCATGGGTCATTAACTATATATTGCTTGAATGCTTTACTTCTCCGCCCGGTTTCTATATTTTCGTTATGCCTAAGCTAAAACCGTCAATGACGCAACCTCATCAGCCATCAGAATGAGGGGATTCGCCGTGGCTAAAATCCGAATGTACTGTTTGTTACCCTGTTGAAATTGTTACTGATATTGACATTCAGGCGATATTTAAGCCAAATCAAAAATGCAATAAATATAAACCCTACTATTATTTATAACGTGAATAAATTCGGAGCGAGAGCGTGAATGATAATAATCTGCCGGGACGACGTCTAATCGAGCAACGGCCAGAAGACAAACCTCAAATTTTCAGAACGCTGAGAAATATTGACCTTAATCTCTTGACTATTTTTGAAGCGGTATACGTTCATAAAGGCATCGTCAATGCTGCGAAAATTCTTAATTTAACGCCATCCGCTATTAGCCAGTCTATTCAAAAATTACGCGCTATATTTCCCGACCCGCTATTTATCCGTAAAGGCCAGGGCGTGACCCCGACGGCCTATGCCACCCACCTGCATGAGTATATTAGCCAGGGGCTGGAATCTATTCTGGGCGCGCTGGATCTGACCGGCAGCTACGACAAACAGCGCACCATCACGATAGGCACGCCTCCCTCTATCGGGGCGTTAGTCATGCCAACCATCTATCAGGCGATCAAATCCCGGTATCCGCAGCTTCTGTTACGCAACATTCCGGTAAGCGACGCCGAATGCCAGCTCAGCCAGTTTCAGACCGATTTGGTCATCGATACCCATATCTACAGTAGTCGGGCCATTCATCACCATGTGCTGTTTGCCGATACTGTTGAGCTGGTTTGTCGCCAGGATCACCCTTCACTTTCCGCCCCGCTAACCGAAGAGAAGCTGAAAGCGGTCGACCATACTCTGCTGATGCTCGAAGGGCAGAATTTCAGCCTGGTGCGTCAGCGTATCCAGGACCTCTTCCCTGAACGACAAATCAACTTTAGCAGCTACAACATCTTCACCATTGCCTCACTCATCGCCAGCAGCGACCTGCTGGGGATGATGCCTACCCGGTTCTACACCTTATTTAGCCGTTGCTGGCCGCTCAAGCGCATTCCCTATGCGCCACTGAGCGATGAGAGAATCGACTTTTCGCTGCATTACAACAAATTAAGCTTGCGTGACCCGGTGCTGGAGAATGTTATTGATGTAATACGCGATGCGTTTCGAACCGGAGATGTTGCTGCTTAGTCACAGGAGATGTTGGGCAAATGGCACAAAACAACAACTATTTTACATTTTGCCGACCACTCAGGCTGCTTTATGGCCCGTTTCAATGATATACTGCCTGTAGTTAATTCAAAAATAGTTGATAAATACAACATTCCCTTGAATTGAAACGCTTTCCTTCGTTATTCGCAACTGGAACACGCACGCTATGAGTAAACCCATTGTGATGGAACGCGGTGTCAAATACCGCGATGCCGATAAGATGGCCCTTATCCCGGTTAAAAATGTGGCAACAGAGCGCGAAGCCCTGCTGCGTAAACCGGAATGGATGAAAATAAAGCTTCCAGCGGACTCCACTCGTATCCAGGGCATCAAAGCGGCAATGCGCAAAAATGGCCTGCATTCTGTCTGCGAGGAAGCCTCTTGCCCTAACCTGGCGGAATGTTTCAATCACGGAACCGCCACCTTTATGATCCTCGGCGCGATTTGTACCCGCCGTTGCCCGTTCTGTGACGTTGCCCACGGTCGCCCTGTCGCCCCGGATACCAACGAACCATTAAAACTGGCTCAGACGATTGCGGATATGGCGTTACGCTATGTGGTTATCACCTCCGTTGACCGCGATGATCTGCGCGATGGCGGCGCTCAGCACTTTGCTGACTGCATTACCGCGATTCGTGAAAAAAACCCGGCAATTAAAATTGAAACGCTGGTGCCTGACTTCCGTGGCCGTATGGATCGCGCACTGGAGATCCTTAACGCCACTCCGCCAGATGTCTTCAACCATAACCTTG
Organism: Citrobacter sp. CK194; assembly: GCF_030333395.1. Classification (NCBI taxonomy): domain Bacteria; kingdom Pseudomonadati; phylum Pseudomonadota; class Gammaproteobacteria; order Enterobacterales; family Enterobacteriaceae; genus Citrobacter; species Citrobacter sp. CK194. The sequence continues at coordinate 456,710 of NZ_JAOWGA010000013.1, read as the reverse complement.
AAAACGTACCGCGTGTCTATCGTCAGGTACGCCCAGGCGCCGATTACAACTGGTCGCTGAAGCTGCTGGAGCGTTTCAAAGAGGCCCACCCGGAAATCCCAACCAAATCGGGTCTGATGGTCGGTCTGGGAGAAACCAACGCTGAAATCATTGAGGTTATGCGCGACTTGCGCCGTCATGGCGTCACCATGCTGACGCTGGGCCAGTATTTACAGCCAAGCCGCCATCACCTGCCGGTACAGCGTTATGTTAGCCCGGAAGAGTTCGATGAGATGAAAGCCGAAGCCATGGCGATGGGCTTTACCCATGCCGCTTGCGGGCCGTTTGTTCGTTCTTCTTACCATGCAGACATGCAGGCGAAAGGACTGGAAGTGAAGTAATCGAGTAATACTCGCTTACATTTAACGCATAAAAAACCCGCTTAAACGCGGGTTTTTTCTCTTCAGAGTCAGTGAAGGAGCATCCTGCTCGCGTCATGATCACTCTTTATGAGAGAGTTTCTCAGCCTGAATATCGCCGCCCGCTTCTTTTTTCGCGCCAGCGTCTTCATCATTCATCGCCTTTTTGAAACCTTTAATTGCCGTGCCCAGGTCTCCGCCCAGCGTACGTAACTTCCTGGTACCAAACAGCAGAACGACCAGTGCGGCAACCACCAGCAGTTTGGTAATACTAATCTCACCCATAGATACCTTCTTGACTTAAAATCAGGCGGCTTAACGCGCCATATTAACCTGAGAATATTAACGGTCATTCGACGCGCGCACACAATAGCAATCTGTAACAAGGTGAATCAAGCTTAGTTTAAAAAAACATCATAATAATTGCGGTGGCGCAAAACGACGGTTACGTAAAACGGGAAGTTGCGCCCGAACTTGCCTGACGCGCTCGGCGGAGACCTCGGCCATAATCAGCGCCGGAGTCTCTGCCGCAGCGGCTACTGTGACGCCAAACGGATCGACGATTCGGCTCTGACCGATATTTTTGTTGCCGCACTCCCCTGCGGCAACGATATAGCAGGTTGAATCCAGCGCTCTTGCCGCCAGCAAGGTCGCCCAGTGATGCTCTTTCAGCGCCCCTCTTACCCAGGCGGCAGGCAGCACCAGAATGTCAGCCCCCTGCAAAGCCAGCGCCAGAGCCAGCTCCGGGAAGCGCAGGTCATAGCAGGTCATTAACCCGACTTTGATCCCCTCAACATCCAGCAGCGGGGCAATGGTGTCGCCTGCATCAACGCTGCGGGACTCCTGAATCGAAAAGGCATCGTACAAATGCAGCTTGGCGTAATGCGCAACAATCTTTCCCCCGCACAACGCAACCTGCATGTTGAATGCCCGCCCCGGCGTTGAAGGAACATGAATCGTCAGGATTGTCGTCATCGTATTGTGCGCGCTCTCACGCAGCAAGCAGCGCAAAAATCCGCCCTCCAGTAGCTGCGCGGACTTAACCGACAGATCGGGATCGCGATCGTCGCGAGCCAGCAGCGCCTCAGGCAACACCAGTAAGGAAACGCCATTTTCTGCCGCCTGAGACATTAACGAAACGCATGTTTCGGCGTTCTTTTCCCAGACCGACGCCACGGCGAATTGTCCTGCTGCAACGAGCATACTCCCCTCCGACCAGATTCGTTAAACTCGCCAAAGATGTTTATTCGGCGTTACACTCATCCCATATACAATCAAATAGCAGGAATATTCAGTGTTACAACTCCTTTTAGCAGTTTTTATTGGCGGTGGTACAGGAAGCGTAGCGAGATGGATGTTGAGTATGCGGTTTAATCCGCTTCATCAGTCCATTCCGTTCGGCACCCTGACGGCGAATTTGATCGGCGCCTTCATCATCGGTATGGGCTTCGCCTTATTTAGTCGCATGACGAATATTGATCCGATGTGGAAGGTATTGATTACCACCGGTTTTTGCGGCGGCCTGACCACGTTTTCCACCTTCTCAGCGGAAGTTGTTTTTTTGCTTCAGGATGGACGTTTTGGCTGGGCGATGGTGAATATACTGGTCAACCTGCTCGGGTCATTTGCCATGACCGCGCTTGCGTTTTGGCTGTTTTCGGCATCCACCGCGCATTAAGGGCATAAAAAAACCCGCCAGTTGGCGGGTTTTGGAATTCTTGCTGTCGTATGCTTACAGAGCGATTACGTTAGCAGCAGAAGGGCCTTTGGCACCGTTAGTGATTTCGAACTCTACGCGCTGACCTTCAGCCAGAGTTTTAAAACCATTAGTCTGGATTGCAGAGAAGTGTACGAACACGTCTTTGCTGCCATCTTCCGGAGTAATGAAACCGAATCCTTTGGATTCATTAAACCACTTAACGTTACCTTTAATCTTAGACATCAAAATTACCTTTACATGAAAAATAGACACAAATGCTGTGTCGGGTACCAGTACATCAATTGTGGTGCATTTTGTCCAGTCCAACTTTGCCAAAAAGTGATAAATATCGCGTTATTTTTTAGATTTTTTGTACTACCTATTGTTTTATAACGCTATTTTATATACCACTAACCAGGCATATCACTCATCAAAACTGGAAACGCATCCAGGCAAAGTAGACGTTACCGTTGTTATACGTACCGGGGATGTAAGTCATCTGGAACGTTGCCGGACCGTAGCCTATCGAGGCTAACGGCAACAGAACCGGCACCGGAATGTACTTCCAGTTATCACGCGCCGTTGCGCCAGCGGTAAATCCCAGCCCCATGTGGAAGTTTTCATCTGCCAGAGGTCGCCAGGTTTTTTCCCAACCGTAACCGCCGATAGGCTCCCACTTATTGAAGGAGTCTTTAAACGCCATGATGTAAAGCCCATGCCAGTTGCCTTTATCATCCCAGCGTGACTGACCAAACCCGGCCCCCCACGGGCGCTCATTGTAGCGATCCGTTTTTTCTTTATCGTAGGCAAACCGCGCATGCCAGGTAATGGCCGGCACGTACAAATCATAATGCTCGGGTTGTTGCCAGGTTTCCGACACATTATCTTTCAGCGTATCAAACCAGCCTTTATCTGCTGAAAAGGCCTGGGGCAGAAGGGCGAATTGCACAAAGAGAAATGAAAGAACAAGAAAATATTTTTTAGCGACAATCACAACTTAATTACCATCCTGGAGTTCAATACCGATCGTAGCAAAACGAACCTGAATGGAATCTTAACAAAAAACAGGTAACGAAAAATCAGAAAACTCCCCTTTGCAATAGCGAACCCGCTTATTTCCCGTTTATTTCATACGGATCATCGCCGTTTACTGAAACTTTTTATCATCAGGAAAGGGAATCTGGCCTGTTATAATTCTGTACACCACCTCACAGTTAACATTACATTTCCATAAAAATAACAAATACAAAACAAATACGTTTCTACGTAAATTTTTCGCCTGAGAGATTTCATATTCGTTGCCTGCATGAAAAAATAACAACACAGGACGTTTAATCCGTCCTTTTCTTGATTTTAATCAGCAAGGGGAAGCGGTTTATTCGGCACATTTTCCACCACTTTCTGTTCCTTTTTTATTCTTACTTTCTGGGCGTCCAGGCGACAGGGGAAACAATGCTAACGTTTATTGAACTCCTTATTGGGGTTATGGTTATTGTGGGTGTAGCGCGCTACATCATTAAAGGTTATTCGGCAACCGGCGTGCTCTTTGTGGGCGGCCTGGTGCTGCTGATTATCAGCGCGTTAATGGGGCATAAAGTCCTGCCCGCCAGTGAAACCAGTACCGGCTATACCGCGACGGACATCGTTGAATACATTAAGATTCTGTTGATGAGCCGTGGTGGCGACCTCGGTATGATGATCATGATGCTGTGCGGTTTCGCCGCCTACATGACGCATATCGGCGCAAACGACATGGTTGTAAAACTGGCCTCCAAACCGCTGCAATACATTAACTCACCTTACCTGCTGATGATCGCCGCCTATTTTGTCGCCTGCCTGATGTCGCTGGCGGTCTCTTCGGCAACAGGGCTTGGCGTATTGTTGATGGCAACGCTCTTCCCGGTGATGGTTAACGTCGGGATCAGCCGTGGCGCTGCCGCCGCCATCTGCGCTTCCCCCGCAGCGATCATCCTCTCTCCGACCTCGGGCGACGTGGTTCTGGCGGCAAAAGCGGCTGAGATGCCGTTGATTGATTTTGCCTTTAAAACAACCCTGCCGATCTCCATTGCCGCCATTATCGGTATGGCGATTGCCCACTTTTTCTGGCAGCGTTATCTGGATAAAAAAGAGAACATCTCCCATGAAATGCTGGATGTAAACGAAATTACCACCACCGCCCCGGCGTTTTACGCCATTCTGCCATTCACACCGATTATCGGCGTTCTGGTTTTTGATGGTAAATGGGGTCCGCAGCTGCACATTATTACTATTCTCGTCATCTGTATGCTGCTCGCTGCCGTGCTGGAGTTCATTCGCGGATTCAATACACAGAAAGTCTTTTCCGGTCTGGAAGTCGCATACCGCGGGATGGCTGACGCATTTGCGGGCGTAGTGATGCTGCTGGTCGCAGCCGGGGTATTCGCTCAGGGGCTGAGCACTATCGGTTTCATCCAGAGTCTGATCTCTATCGCCACCTCGTTTGGCTCCGCCAGTATTATCCTCATGCTGGTACTGGTGATCCTGACCATGCTCGCGGCAATGACCACCGGTTCCGGTAACGCGCCTTTCTATGCCTTTGTCGAAATGATTCCCAAACTGGCGCACTCTTCCGGTATTAATCCGGCTTACCTGTCCATTCCGATGTTGCAGGCTTCAAATCTGGGGCGCACGATCTCCCCGGTCTCTGGCGTCGTCGTTGCGGTGGCAGGGATGGCGAAGATTTCGCCGTTTGAAGTGGTGAAGCGTACTTCCGTTCCGGTTATGGTCGGGCTGCTGGTTGTCATCATTGCAACTGAAGTGATGGTGCCAGGCACTTCTTCCGCTGTAGCAGGTGGTTAAGCGAAGTAATTTGTAGACGATTCGCCGGATGGCGGCGTAACGCCTTATCCGGCCTACAAATCTTCCCCGTAGGCCCGGTAAGCGCAGCGCCACCGGGCGATTGCGTAACGCCTTATTCCGGCCTACAAAACTCCCCGTAGGCCCGGTAAGCACAGCGCCACCGGGCGATTGGCCGGGTGGCGGCGTAACGCCTTATCCGGCCTACAAATCTTACCCATAGGCCCGGTAAGCGCAGCGCCACCGGGCGATTCGCCGGATGGCGGCGTAACGCCTTACCCGGCCTACAAAACTTACCCGTAGGCCCGGTAAGCGCAGCGCCACCGGGCGATTGGTCAATCCCGAATTCAACCGTGGTAAATACGCTGCGGTCTGCCCACTTTTCCGTGAATAATCTCGGCAATAATCAAATGCTGACTGGCGCAATACTCCAGATACCGCCGGGATGTGGTACGGCTGATCGTCAACGCCTGCGCCACCGTCTCAGCCGTATGGCGCGTCGCTGGGTCGCTAAACAGCTTCAGCACGGCATTCAGCGTCAGAGCATCAATCCCGGTCGGCAAATCACCTTTTGGCTCCCCTCGCGCATAGGCATTAAACATCTCGTCAATCTGCCGCTGGCTGGCACTATCGTTACCCGCCAGCATACGCCGGCGTTGCTGATACCGCGTAAGCGTCTGCCCCAGGCGCTCATAGGCAATCGGCTTCACCAGATAATCAAACGCCCCCCAGCGCACCGCTTCGGAGACGGTTTCCATATCACTGGCGGCCGTGGTAAACACAATTCCGCCGGGATAGCGCGCCTGCATCAGTTCATGCAGTAGCGTGATGCCCTTCCCATCCGGCAGATAGTTATCCAACAGAATAAGCCCGGGTTTAAAACGTTCGATCATCATACGGGCCTGCGCCAGATTGCCCGCCAGCCATATCTGGCTGAAACCGGGAATATGGCGGATATATTCCGCATGCATTTCCGCCAGCAGCGTTTCATCCTCAACGATCAATAGGGTTAATGGTTCCGTCATCGTTTTTTTTCACTTTCGGAAGAAATAGAGAAAACAAGGTGCCACAGGGATCATTATCTTCCAGCGTAATCACCCCGCCACAGCGCCCCACATAACTTGCAATCAGATACAGCCCGATGCCATGTTCGCCTGGTTCATCGGTTCGGGTGCTGACACCCTGTTCAAATATTTTTTCGCGCAGAGATTCAGGAACGCCGCATCCCTGATCGGCAACTTCAATCACCACATCGTCCCCTTCGTCGCTCAAATAGAGTTCAACGACGTTATTCCCTTCCCGGGTACGCAAACTGGCTTCAAACGCGTTATCGAGAAGATTGCCGACAATCGCGGCAAATTCGGTGCTATCAAGCCCTTCCGGGAGTCGGTGCAGCTGACTCCCGGGTACGATCGTCATTTTTAGCCCCAGCTCCCGCGCCCGCTGGACTTTGCCGAACAGCAGACCGGCGACCTGGCGATCGGCAAACGCGCTGCGTAGACTATCGATCAGTTGCTGTTGCGCCTGCGACTCGCCCTGCACCATTTCCCTGACCCGATCATACTCTTTCATCTGGAGCAGACCGTTGAGCGTCGACATCCAGTTCAGGTGTTCATGACGCAGCGTTCTCAGGCTCTCCACATACTGTTTTATTTGCGTCAGTTGGGCGTTCAGGGTGGAAATTTCATCCTTGCTGCGAAAGCTGATGATCGCCCCCAGTAATTCATCCCCGGAGCGAATGGCCTCACGATTAGCAATAACGCTCAACCCATTGAAATTCGCCATCACATCCTGGCGTTTTTCCGCAATCTGCTGTGTGAAGAAGTCCGCAGGATTAACTACCGTCTCTATCGACTTACCCAGCCATTGCCGCCCCGGCGAACGCAGCCCCAGCATTTTTCGCGCGTTGCGGTTAATGGCAGTAATGTGCCCTTCCGGGTCGACCGCAATTAATCCTTCATACACTGAACTGAATAATGCCTCCTGCTGGCGCACAACGCGCGCAATCTGCTTTGGCTCCATCCCGAGCATCTGGCGGCGAATGTGGGCGGCGAAAAACCAGGAAAGCAGCATAAGCACCACCAGCAGCAGAACGAATACTCCCGCCATCGGCAGTAAAAAATCCAGTCGCCAGCTGTCAATTTTACTGACCAGATAACCGATGGAAACCACGCCGATCACGTTGCCATTGTCGTCAAATATCGGCGTTTTAGCGCGCATCGCCATACCAATAGACCCCTTGCCGGTGATGAAATAGCTCTCACCGTTCTCCAGCGCGCCGGGTTTCGTGAACTGCATCGGATAACCAATTTTTTCCGGGTTAGGATGGTAGAGGCGAATCGAGTTTTTGTCGCCGATGACCACATAATCAAAATCGGTGTCGCTTTGTAGTTTATCCGCGATGGTCGCCAGCCGCCTGTAATCCCGGTGTTTCACGGCCGTGATGATACTGTCGTTAGAGGCGATAATTTTTGCCTGGTTCATCGCCATATCCCTGACATGCGATGCCAGATAGTCTTCAAAGCTGGCGGAAAAATAGCGGGCTAACGCGGCGATGATGAAAACAGAAACGACCAGAATGAGCAGAAAAATCCGCAGCGGGAACGCGAGTTGACGAAAAAAAAGAAACCGTTTTTTATTTTTTGGGTCGGGCATTGTTATTCCTTCGCTGGCGTAAGCGTCTCATTTCCCGTATATGTAATAAAAATGTTTTAACTTTCTGCTGTGCATTTAATAGCGATCGTTACAGATTCCCCACCTTAAATCAATTAAACAAATAAAACCCACCGCGCAATTTGCTATTAAATTAATTAAAAAACTTAAAACCATTAAACACATAAAAACCATCTAAGTGTTTGTGAAATAAATCAAAATTTACCACCAAAATACCCCTTACGATGTAGGCAACAGAGAGAAAAAGAAATACGTCGTAATAAAAACAACGACCGCTCCAATTGAAAACAAAACGTTATCAGGTTGCAACGACACACAACATACGCAAAAAACTGGCAACAAAATATATCATCAGGACGCTCAATACTATGTTCGGTAATAATGTATTCACGCAAGTGAAACGCTCAGAAAATAAAAAGATGGCGGTTATCACGCAATTTCTGAAAGAGAATGATTTAAGCGTAGATACCACCGTCGAAGTTTTTATTACCGTTACGCGCGATGATCGTCTTATTGCCTGCGGCGGTATTGCCGGAAATATCATTAAATGCGTTGCTATCTGCCAATCCGTGCGCGGCGAAGGGCTGGCGCTGACGCTGGCTACAGAGTTAATCAACCTCGCCTACGAAAGGCACTGTACGCACCTCTTCATCTACACCAAAACAGAATACGAAGCGCTCTTTAAACAGTGCGGCTTCTCAACGCTGGCTGATGTGCCTGGCGTGATGGTGCTCATGGAAAACAGCAATACGCGCCTGAAACGCTACGCTGAATCCTTAACGAAACTGCGTCATGACGGGAAAAAAATCGGCTGTATCGTCATGAACGCCAACCCCTTCACAAACGGGCATCGCTATCTGATCCAGCAGGCCGCCGCACAGTGCGACTGGCTGCATCTGTTCCTGGTAAAAGAGGATACGTCGCGTTTTCCGTACGAGGACAGGTTTGATCTGGTGATCAAAGGAACAACGGATATTCCACGCCTGACTGTGCATCGCGGTTCCGAGTACATCATCTCGCGTGCGACCTTTCCGTGCTACTTCATCAAAGAACAAAGCGTCATTAACCACTGTTACACCGAAATCGACCTGAAGATTTTCCGCCAGTACCTGGCGCCAGCATTGGGTGTAACACACCGTTTTGTCGGCACGGAACCGTTTTGCACCGTCACCTCCCAGTACAACCACGATATGCGCTACTGGCTGGAGACGCCAACGCTTCCCGCCCCACCCATCGAGCTGGTGGAAATTGAGCGGCTGTGTTTCCAGGAGATGCCGATTTCCGCCTCCTGGGTGCGCAAGCTGCTGGTTAAAAAAGATCTCACGGCTATCGCACCGCTGGTTCCCAACCCCACTCTGCACTATCTGCAAGGCATGGTTGAACGTAACCCGTCCAGCGCGGTAGTCCGCCAAAAGACCCCCGCATTAGAAACAGGTGAAAAATGAAAATAGACCAGGCTGCCGTCGCTGGCACACTTGAGTCCGGTGATGTGATGATTCGCATTGCTCCACTCGACACGCAGGATATTGACCTGCAAATCAACAGCAGCGTTGAAAAACAGTTTGGCGACGCCATTCGCGCCACCATTCTGGATGTGCTTGCCCGTTATAACGTCCGCGGCGTGCAATTAAATGTTGATGACAAAGGCGCGCTGGACTGCATTTTGCGTGCGCGGCTGGAAGCGTTACTGGCTCGCGCCAGCGGCATCCCCGCTCTGCCGTGGGAGGATCGCCAATGATTTCCGCCTCTCTGCAACAACGTAAATCCCGCACCCGCCGCAGCATGCTGTTCGTCCCCGGCGCAAATGCCGCGATGGTCAGCAACTCGTTTATCTACCCGGCCGATGCGCTGATGTTCGACCTGGAAGACTCCGTCGCACTACGTGAAAAAGATACCGCTCGCCGTCTGGTATATCACGCCCTGCAACACCCGCTGTACCGTGATGTGGAAACCATTGTCCGCGTTAATGCGCTGGATTCCGAATGGGGCATTAACGACCTTGAAGCGGTGGTTCGCGGCGGCGCTGACGTTGTCCGTTTGCCGAAAACCGACACCGCTCAGGATGTTACCGACATCGAGAAAGAGATCCTGCGCATTGAGCAAACCTGCGGCCGTGAACCCGGCAGCACCGGGCTGCTGGCCGCAATCGAGTCGCCGCTGGGCATTACCCGCGCCGTTGAAATCGCCCACGCCTCCGAACGTCTCATCGGGATCGCGCTGGGGGCGGAAGACTATGTGCGCAATCTGCGTACCGAACGTTCCCCGGAAGGCACCGAGCTGCTGTTTGCCCGCTGCTCCATTTTACAGGCGGCACGCTCCGCAGGCATTCAGGCGTTCGATACCGTCTATTCCGATGCCAATAACGAAGCGGGTTTCCTGCACGAAGCGTCACACATCAAACAGCTGGGTTTTGACGGCAAGTCCCTCATCAACCCACGCCAGATTGAACTGCTGCACAACCTGTATGCCCCGACGCTTAAAGAAGTCGCCCATGCGCGTCTGGTCGTGGAAGCCGCGGAAGCCGCCGCCCGTGAAGGCCGCGGCGTCGTCTCCCTGAACGGCAAAATGGTAGACAGCCCGGTGATTGAACGCGCCCGTCTGGTGCTCTCCCGTGCAGAACTTTCCGGCATTCGCGAAGAATAAGGCAAAAAAATGACGCAGAAAATCGAACAACTTCAACGACAAGAACGGGTAGCGGCCTGGAGTCGCCATGCCGAAAGCGAATTTTCCGCTTTTCAGAGCACTTCGAAACTGAATTTACAGGCGCAAAAACCGCGCGATAAAAAACTGTGCGCCACGCTTGAAGAAGCCATCCGCCGTTCTGGTTTACAGGATGGAATGACCATCTCTTTCCACCACGCTTTCCGTGGCGGCGACCTGACGATCAATCTGGTGATGGACACCATCGCCAGCATGGGCTTTAAAAACCTGACGCTGGCCTCCAGTTCGCTGAGCGATTGCCACGCGCCACTGGTCGGGCATATTCGCCAGGGCGTCGTGAGCCGAATTTACACGTCTGGTCTGCGTGGCCCCCTGGCGGAAGAGATCTCCCGCGGATTGCTGGATGAGCCCGTACAAATCCACTCCCACGGCGGTCGAGTCCATCTGGTGCAAAGCGGTGAGCTCAATATCGATGTGGCCTTCCTCGGCGTGCCGTCCTGCGATCCGTTTGGCAACGCCAACGGCTACACCGGTAAAGCCTGCTGCGGTTCGCTGGGCTATGCGAAAGTGGATGCCGAAAACGCCCGCCAGGTTGTTCTGCTGACGGAAGCGCTGCTGCCGTATCCGCATAATCCAGCCAGTATCGCCCAGGATCAGGTGGATCTCATCGTGCAGATCGAACAGGTAGGCGACGCCGACAAAATTGGCGCAGATGCGACCCGTATGACCACCAACCCGCGTGAACTGTTAATTGCCCGCAGCGCGGCAGACGTGATTGTCAACTCAGGCTATTTCCAGGAAGGCTTCTCTCTGCAAACCGGAACCGGCGGCGCTTCTCTGGCAGTAACCCGTTTTCTGGAAGACAAAATGCGCAGCCGCGATATTCACGCGGATTTCGCGCTGGGCGGCATTACCGCCACGATTGTCGACCTGCATGAAAAAGGACTGATCCGCAAATTGCTGGACGTACAGAGCTTCGACCGTAACGCCGCAGAATCGCTGGCCCGCAACCCGAATCACATCGAAATCAGCGCCAACCAGTACGCCAACTGGGGTTCAAAAGGCGCATCGGTCGATCGTCTGGATGTCGTGGTGCTGAGCGCCCTGGAGGTGGATACCCAGTTCAACGTGAACGTGCTGACCGGTTCCGATGGCGTACTGCGCGGCGCGTCAGGCGGTCACTGCGATACCGCCGTTGCCGCCGCGCTGTCGATCATCGTCGCACCGCTGGTTCGCGGCCGCATCCCGACGCTGGTCGATAACGTGCTCACCTGCGTAACGCCTGGCTCCAGCGTCGACATTCTGGTGACCGACCACGGCATCGCCGTCAACCCGGCGCGCCCGGAGCTGGCGGAACGCCTGAAAGAAGCGGGAATGAAAGTGGTCTCCATTGAATGGCTGCGTGAACGTGCGCAGTTGCTCACCGGTCAACCTCGCGCCATTGAATATACCGATCGCGTCATCGCCGTAGTGCGTTACCGCGACGGTTCGGTCATTGACGTTGTTCATCAGGTGAAGGAATAAGCCATGCACCTGCTCCCTGAACAGGCCACTCGCCATGCGGTTTCCATTCCCGAGCTGCTCGTCAGCCGTGATGAGAGACAAGCGCGGCAACACGCCTGGCTGACGCGCCATCTCACTCCACTGGTCTCCTTTACCGTGGTGGCGCCCGGCCCGATTAAAGACAGCGAGCTTACTCGCCGAATCTTCAATCATGGCGTAACCGCCCTGCTCGCCGTGGCGAAAAAAGCAGGTTGGTCTGTCAGGGAGCAGGCTGCACTGGCCTCAGCCAGTGGGCCGGAAGGGTTCCTCGCCATTGAGGCACCGGCCCGCGGTCTCAAGCTCGCCACGATCGAGCTTGAGCATCAGCACCCGCTGGGACGTTTATGGGATATCGATGTGCTGACGCCGGAAGGCGACATTCTGTCCCGCCGTCATTTTTCGCTTCCTGCCCGCCGCTGCCTGTTGTGCGAGCAAAGCGCCGCTGAATGCGCCCGGGGGAAAACCCACGCGCTTTCCGACTTACTTATTCGCATGGAGGCGCTGCTGCATGATGCCGATTCCAGCCACATCAACTGATTCCGCCGCCATTCCTCAGACGCTGCTTGACGCCTACGCCCTGCTGGCGTGGCGCGCCATGCTGACTGAGGTCAATTTATCTCCCAAGCCGGGTCTGGTCGATCGCATTAACTGCGGCGCGCACAAAGACATGGCGCTGGAAGATTTCCATCGCAGCGCGCTGGCCATTCAGGGCTGGCTGCCGCGTTTTATCGAATATGGCGCGAGCTGCGCGCAGCTGCCGTCAGACGATGTACTGAAAGGGCTACGTCCATTAGGTATGGCCTGCGAAGCCGACATGTTTCGCGCCACTGCCGGCGTTAACACGCATAAAGGCAGCATATTTTCCCTGGGACTGCTGTGCGCCGCCATCGGACGCTTGCACCAGCAGCATTCCCCGATCACACCTGCAAACATCTGCTCGACCGCCGCAACATTTTGCCAGGGTCTGACCGAGCGTGAACTGCGACAGAACAATCAACAACTCACCGCAGGTCAACGCTTGTACCAACTGCTGGGGTTAACTGGCGCGCGCGGCGAAGCCGAAGCGGGTTACCCGTTAGTGATCCGCCATGCTTTACCACACTACCGCGCATTGCTGGCGCAGGGGCGCGACCCCGAGCTGGCGCTGCTCGACACCCTGCTGCTGCTGATCTCAATGAACGGCGACACCAACGTCGCATCACGCGGCGGCGCGGAAGGCCTGCGCTGGATACAACAGCAGGCGACAACATTATTACGGCAAGGAGGCATTCGTTCTCCTGCCGATCTTGAACATCTCCACCGGTTCGATCAGCAGTGCATTGCACGCAACCTCAGCCCTGGCGGCAGCGCCGACTTACTGATCGTCACCTGGTTTTTAGCACAAATTTCGCAAGTTAATCATTTACATAATTATTGAAAGATCCTTTTCGGAGAATCACTTATGTCTTTATCTAAAGATAATATATGGAAGTTATTGGCCCCATTAGTCGTTATGGGCATCATGTTTTTGATCCCCGTCCCGGACGGCATGCCCCCTCAGGCATGGCACTACTTCGCCGTTTTCGTGGCGATGATCGTCGGGATGATACTGGAGCCGATTCCGGCCACCGCGATCAGTTTTATCGCGGTGACCATTTGCGTTATCGGCAGCAACTATCTGTTATTTGATGCCTCAGAGCTGGCCGACCCGGCCTTTAACGCGGGCAAGCAGGCGCTGAAATGGGGGCTGGCGGGCTTCTCCAGCACCACCGTCTGGCTGGTGTTCGGCGCATTCATTTTCGCGCTGGGCTATGAAGTCACCGGTCTGGGCCGCCGTATTGCGCTCTTCCTGGTGAAATTCATGGGTAAACGCACCCTGACGCTGGGTTATGCCATTGTCATCATCGATATTCTGCTGGCGCCGTTTACACCGTCCAACACCGCGCGTACCGGCGGTACGGTATTCCCGGTAATCAAGAACCTGCCGCCGCTGTTTAAGTCGTTTCCAAACGATCCTTCCGCGCGCCGCATTGGCGGTTATTTGATGTGGATGATGGTCATCAGTACCAGCCTCAGTTCTTCCATGTTCGTGACCGGCGCGGCGCCTAACGTTCTGGGTCTGGAATTCGTCAGCAAAATTGCCGGTATTCAGATCAGCTGGTTGCAGTGGTTCCTGGGCTTCTTACCGGTAGGGATCATTCTGCTGATCGTCGCACCGTGGCTCTCTTACGTACTCTACAAACCCGAAGTGACCCACAGCGCCGAAGTTGCGGCATGGGCTGGCGAAGAGTTAAAAACGATGGGTACGCTGACCCGCAAAGAGATGACGCTGATCGGTCTGGTGTTGCTCAGCCTCGGACTGTGGGTATTTGGCGGTGAAGTGATTGATGCTACCGCTGTCGGCCTGCTGGCGGTATCCCTGATGCTGGCGCTGCACGTTGTGCCGTGGAAAGACATCACGCGTTATAACAGTGCGTGGAACACCCTTGTTAACCTCGCGACGCTGGTTGTCATGGCCAACGGTTTAACCCGTTCGGGCTTTATCGACTGGTTTGCTACCACAATGAGCGCCCATCTGGAAGGCTTCTCACCTAACGCAACGGTGATTGTGCTGGTACTGGTGTTCTACTTTGCTCACTACCTGTTCGCCAGCCTGTCCGCACATACCGCAACCATGCTGCCGGTCATTCTGGCGATAGGTAAAGGTATTCCAGGCGTTCCGATGGAGCAACTTTGTATTCTGCTGGTGCTGTCTATCGGTATCATGGGCTGCCTGACGCCGTATGCAACAGGGCCGGGGGTCATCATCTACGGCTGCGGCTATGTAAAATCCAAAGATTACTGGCGTCTCGGCGCGATCTTTGGGGTTATCTACATCACCATGCTGCTGGTGGTTGGCTGGCCGATTCTGGCGCTGTGGAACTAAACATCGGCACATAATGCCGGATGACGGCTAACGCGTTATCCCTCTCATGCCAGTCAGATAAACCTGACTGGCTTTTTTTATGGTTAAATAGGTGGTATTCAATATTTGTATGAGTTTCAGCATCCATCATGAAATCAACATGGCGTTATGGTTCTCTCCTGGCGGTATTCCTGCTTCCCCTCTTCAACGTTAACGCTGAGCCACTTCAGGCAAAACAGTACGCTGATTTTGACCGCTATGTGCTGGCGCTCTCCTGGCAAACCGGTTTTTGTCAAAGTCAGCATGAGCGCGATCATCGGGAACCCGAAGAGTGCCGTCAGCAGAAAGAGATTCCCAACAAAGCTGATTTTCTGACTGTCCACGGTCTGTGGCCAGGTCTGCCGGGATCGGTTGCCGCGCGTGGCGTGGACGAGCGCCGTTGGATGCGGTTTGGCTGCGCGACTCGTCCGATCCCCAATCTGCCGGAAGCGCGCGCCAGCCGTAAATGCGCCGCGCCTGAAACCGGCCTTTCACTGGAGAGCGCGGCAAAACTCAGCGCGGTCATGCCCGGAGCCGGTGGAAAATCCTGTCTGGAACGTTATGAATACGCCAAGCACGGTGCCTGCTTTGGATTTGATCCAGACGTTTATTTCGGCACAATGGTACGGCTGAACCATGAGATAAAACACAGCGCGCTGGGCGATTTTCTGGCCGCAAATTACGGGAAAAGGGTCAGCCGCGCCGCGTTTGACGCCGCCGTCGCCCAAAGCTGGGGGAAAGAAAACGTGAAGGCGGTGAAACTGAGTTGCCACGGGAACCCGGCTTATCTGACAGAAATACAGTTCTCGCTCAACGCCGCCAGGATTAACGATCCGCTTTCCGCTTCCTCGTTTATATCGCAACCCCATCCGGGCAATTGCGGGAAGCGGTTTGTGATTGACAAAGCGGGTTACTGAGGCAGCATACAAACTTGAGAACCATCACGGCTTGCGACTAAAATTTACGCAAAGACAACCGTATTGAGGATTTCCCCGAATGTGAGCTAAATCACTTCAAAGAAGGGGGAAGTCTCAGTATTATCATGAAAGCTAAACCCTCGCCGCCTGACGGTGAGGGTTTTCTTTTGGGATTATTTACCTGCGGCACTCGCAGCATCGACGACATGGAGTAACAAATGTCCAGACCAACTATTATCATCAACGACCTCGACGCCGAACGCATCGACCGCCTGTTGGAGCAGCCTGCGTTTGCTGGTTTACCCATTGCTGACGCATTAAATGCGGAGCTGGATCGCGCCCAGATGTGCTCGCCGGAAGCCATGCCGCACGACGTCGTCACCATGAACAGTCGGGTGAAATTCCGCAATCTCAGCGATGGCGAGATTCGCGTGCGCACGCTGGTGTATCCGGCGAATATGACCGACAGCAATACGCAGCTTTCCGTAATGGCGCCGGTGGGCGCGGCATTGCTGGGCCTGCGCGTCGGCGATACCATTCACTGGGACCTGCCTGGCGGGGCGTCCACTCACCTTGAAGTGCTGGAGCTTGAATATCAGCCTGAAGCAGCGGGCGACTACCTGCGCTAAACCATCTGGATAAGCGTTCACCCGTTTACACAGAGGATGCTCCCTGCATCCTCTTTCCGAAAATCACCCATTCCTCCTGGTTCACCCCCGTTCCCCGTCATCCAGAATTAATCCGTTTCATTGCCGCGAGTACGGTCATGAATGAGGCTCTTTTCATCACGCTGGCATTTCTTATTATGATGGCGATTATCGTCGTGGCCGTGCTTTACCTTGAGCGACGCTGGTAGCTTCTGGTCATAAGCATCAATCAGTCGTAAAGAAACGTTGTGATATGAAAAGTGCCGGGCAGATACCAGAAAGAAATATTATTATATGTTTGAATGAATTCAGTATTAGTTAACAGGGAGAAACGGGTATGTATAAGACAATCATTATGCCGGTTGATGTTTTCGAAATGGAACTTAGCGACAAGGCCGTGCGCCACGCAGAGTTTCTGGCGCAACAGGATGGCGTCATTCATCTGTTGCATGTTCTTCCGGGCTCCGCCAGCCTGAGTCTGCACCGCTTTGCCGCCGACGTTCGTCGTTTTGAGGAGCATTTGCAGCACGAAGCAGAGACTCGCCTGCAAACGATGGTGAGTCATTTCAGTATCGACCCTTCCCGGATTAAGCAGCACGTCCGCTTTGGTAACGTGCGGGATGTGGTGAACGAACTGGGCGAAGAGCTGAATGCGGACGTCGTGGTCATTGGCTCCCGCAATCCGTCTATCACCACGCATTTGCTGGGTTCTAACGCCTCCAGCGTTGTCCGCCATGCTACGTTGCCGGTGCTGGTTGTGCGGTAAATCGCACGGTTGTTGCATAAAAAAAGAGGCTGCCATTGGCAGCCTCTTGCATTGCAGGTGTAGTCTTACTTTCTTTTTATGCCGTCTTACTGCGGATCAGATAATCAAATGCGCTCAGAGAGGCTTTCGCGCCTTCGCCCGTCGCGATGATGATCTGTTTGTAAGGAACCGTGGTGCAGTCGCCTGCGGCGAATACGCCCTTCACGCTGGTTTCGCATCGGCCATCAATGATGATTTCGCCCATACGGTTACGCTCAATCGCGCCTTCCAGCCAGTTGGTGTTTGGCAGCAAGCCAATCTGTACGAAGATCCCGGACAGCGCAACGTTGTGGATGTCGCCGCTTACGCGATCGCGATATTCCAGCCCCGTCACTTTACTGCCGTCGCCTTTCACTTCCGTTGTCTGCGCGTTCAGAATAATGTCGACGTTTTTCAGGCTACGCACTTTATCTTGCAGAACCTGGTCGGCTTTCATTTCTGGCGCAAATTCCAGCAGCGTAACGTGCTCAACGATCCCCGCGAGGTCAATCGCCGCTTCCACGCCGGAGTTCCCCCCGCCGATCACCGCAACGCGTTTGCCTTTAAACAGCGGGCCGTCGCAGTGCGGGCAATAGGTTACGCCTTTCGTGCGGTACTGATCTTCGCCCGGCACGTTCATGTTGCGCCATTTGGCACCGGTGGCAATGATAATGCTGCGGGCTTTCAGCACCGCGCCGGAAGCGGTCTCAATCTGATGCAGGCCCCCTTCCGTTGCCGCCGGAAGCAGTTTGCTCGCGCTCTGGCTGTCGATCACGTCAACATCGTAATCATCAACGTGCGCTTTCAGTGCGCCAGCCAGCTTCTGCCCTTCCGTTTTTGGCACGGAAATATAGTTCTCGATATCAACAGTATCCAGCACCTGACCGCCAAAACGCTCGCCCATCAGACCGGTACGAATGCCTTTACGTGCGGAGTAAACTGCCGCTGCCGCCCCCGCCGGGCCGGAACCGACAATCAGTACGTCGTAAGCGTCACGCTTATTCAGCTCTTCCGCCGCCCGTTTTTCTGCGCCGGTATCCACTTTGGCGACGATTTCCGTCAGCGTCATACGTCCCTGACCGAATTCGTTACCGTTCAGGTACACAGCCGGAACGCCCATCACATTACGATCGGTGATTTCATTCTGGAATGTGCCGCCGTCAATCGCGGTATGTTTGATACGCGGGTTCAGCACCGCCATCAGGTTCAGCGCCTGTACGACGTCAGGGCAGTTGTGGCAGGAGAGCGAGTAATAAGTTTCAAACTCGAAATCGCCGTCGATATCGCGGATCTGCTCCAGCAGAGACTGCGCCTCTTTCGACGGATGGCCGCCAGTCCACAACAGCGCCAGCACCAGCGAGGTAAATTCATGCCCCAGCGGAGAACCCGCAAAGCGCGGCCCCTGGTCAGAACCCGGGTTTGCTATCAAGAAAGAAGGCTTGCGCACCGGCAGGCTGTTATCTTCTTTAAATGTGACTTTCTCTGACAGTTCAGCGACTTCAGCCAGCAGTTCCTTGATTTCTGCCGATTTAGCGCTGTCGTCCAGCGTGGCAATCAGCTCAACAGGCCTGGTCAGTTTCTCAAGATACGCTTTGAGCTGAGTTTTCATGTTAGTGTCGAGCATTATTCTTCCCTCTCTAAAAACATCATCATGCAAGTTGCCTTATACCGACAGCCTGAATGCGACTTGCATGATGGTGCTGGAAAAAACGGGTGCGACGCACCCGCTTAAGGATTAATTCGCCAGTATTTCGCGTTACAGGAAGGCGGCAAGCTTATGAATCCCCGGGAGCTTACATCAGTAAGTGACCGGGGTGAGAAAGCGCAGCCAACGCACCTGTAGCGCGAAAGGCGCAGCGAATTTTAGATTTTGCCGACCAGGTCCAGGGATGGAGCCAGAGTCGCTTCGCCTTCTTTCCATTTAGCCGGGCAAACTTCGCCTGGGTGAGCAGCAACATACTGAGCCGCTTTGATTTTACGCAGCAGGTCAGATGCGTCACGACCGATACCTTCAGCGGTAACTTCGATAGCCTGGATGATACCCTGCGGGTCAACAACGAAAGTCGCACGGTCAGCCAGACCTTCGTCTTCACGCATGTTGTCGAAGTTACGGGTCAGGGCGCCAGTCGGGTCACCGATCATCGCATATTTGATTTTTGCGATGGTTTCAGAGCTGCTGTGCCATGCTTTGTGAGTAAAGTGGGTGTCGGTAGAAACAGAGTAAACGTCTACGCCCAGTTTCTGCAATTCATCGTAATGATCTGCTACGTCGCCCAATTCGGTCGGGCATACGAAAGTGAAGTCAGCCGGGTAGAAGAAGAAGACACTCCAGCGGCCTTCGGTATCTTTCTCGGTTACTTCGATGAATTCACCGTTTTTGAACGCCTGGTTTTTGAAAGGTTTAATTTTGGTATTAATCAAGGACATCTATACTTCCTCCGTGTTTTCGTTGAGATGTAAAGTAACCAACTTTCCGTGATTGGGCTAATGCGTTTGCATTATCAAATCAATCAGCGATACCTAACAACTCACACAAGACAACGTTGTGAACGTTTAGCGACAAAAAGTAAAAAGGCCCCCTTTACAGGCGGCCCCATTACCTGAACTACCCGTAGGTAACTTCAGCGCCAGTGAAACTGGCTATGTGTTGCGCTCTACATTACCTTAACAAAGGCTGTAACAGCGAAAGGATTACATCACCCTACCAAAGAAAGGGCAATCTTCCGACGGCAGACCTTACCTATGACTGTGATAGGTTTTGCCATCAATGTTCCTTTTGCACTGATTTTTAAGGAAATATAATGATAAAACGAACATTGCTGCTGACGCTGTTCCCGCTCATCGCCTTTGCTGAAGAACTGCCTGCCCCGGTTAAAGCGATAGAAAAACAGGGAATTACGATCCTGAAGTCTTTTGACGCCCCCGGCGGAATGAAAGGCTATCTGGGCAAATACCAGGATATGGGCGTGACCATCTACCTCACGCCTGACGGGAAACACGCGATTTCCGGCTACATGTACGACGAAAAAGGCGCAAACCTCAGTAATGCGCTGATAGAAAAAGAGATCTACGCCCCGGTCGGCAGAGAAATGTGGCAGCGGATGGAAAAAGCGTCGTGGATTCTGGACGGCAAAAAAGAGGCGCCGGTGATTCTTTATGTCTTTGCGGACCCTTTCTGCCCTTACTGCAAACAGTTCTGGCAGCAGGCGCGCCCCTGGGTCGAATCCGGCAAAGTACAATTGCGGACGCTACTGGTGGGCGTGATCAAACCCGAAAGCCCGGCAACGGCTGCCGCTATCTTATCCACCCGCGATCCGGCAAAAACCTGGCATGACTATGAAGCGTCAGGCGGTAAACTCAATCTGGCGATCCCTTCACCGCTGCCAGAAGATAAGATGAAAATGCTGAATATTCATCAGAAACTCATGGACGATCTGGGGGCGAATGCAACGCCAGCCATTTACTATATGAATAAAGAAAATATGTTACAGCAGGTCGTCGGGTTACCGGAAAAAGCGCAGCTGGACATTATGATGGGTGAACATTAAACCTAAATTAAAGGGGGGGGGATTGTCATTGTTTTTCTGTCAATCTCCTTTTCCATTATAAATCGCTCGCAAAGATATTCTGAGCTATGCTATTTTAGTATTATTGAAAGAGAATTTAAGCTTAGCAAACATCACTATTGTAAAGCATTGGATGTGTTGCATAACTATAGCAAATATAGTTATGACAATAGTCACAAAACAGGAAGAAAAAAACATGGCTAATCTCTACGATCTCAAAAAATTCGATCTCAACTTGCTGATTATTTTTGAGTGTATCTACCAGAATTTAAGCATTAGTAAAGCGGCGGAAACGCTGTACATCACCCCGTCAGCCGTGAGTCAATCTCTGCAACGATTACGAACTCAATTCAACGATCCTTTATTTATTCGTTCAGGAAAAGGCATCACGCCAACCGTCACCGGTATAAATCTGCATCATCATCTTGAGGAAAACCTCAATAGTCTGGAACAAACAATTAATATTATGCATAGTTCCAGTCTTAAGAAAAAATTTATCATTTACAGCCCTCAGCTACTTACTGCAATGAACGTAATAAAGCTGATTAATTTTATTATGGAAGATTCTTCCGTTGAAATTGAGCATCATGATATCCTGATGTCTGCGGAATCAGCAGAAGACCTGCTGGCATACCGCAAGGCGGACATGGTGATCACCACCACGCCGCTGAACAACCATTCGGTTGTCTGTACGCCTTTTAAAACAATCAAAAGCGTACTGGTGTGTCGTGCCGATCACCCCAGAATCAGTGACGCCAGTACATTAGCGCAAGTACTCGAAGAACCGTTTACCTCATACCAGGGAGAGGAGCCAGGCGTTAAAGAATACCAGTCGCTGGTCAACTCCCTTCTTGCCAGCCGGAAAATTGGGTTTCGCAGTGACTCGATGGTTGCAATCATTAATACTATTGCTGAAACCAACATAATTGGCATCGTTCCTGAAGTCATATATGACTTCTTTCACTCCACCCTTAAACTGCAACGGGTTAATATTGATCAGGATTTACCTTCAGTTCAGTTATACCTGGTATATAATCGAACATCACTGAATAACAAAGGTTTTACGAGTATCATTAACAAAATGACGGAAAATAGCTGAAACGAAAGCATACGGGCCATCGCCGGCACAAGCATTCAAAATTAAAATAATTAATATAAAATTAATTTAAGTTTTGGATGCTTTTTTAAACCTTGCACATTCTGTTGATTATATCATATAATATATAATTATTTTTCTGTATTCTACACATAGCCATTTTCCGTTCAGGTATGAACTCATTATGTCTGTTTATAAAATCCCACTTGACCAAAATGTTTTGGAAGCTGCGGAAGAGCGCATTACATGGACACTCACCACCTTACCGCGTATTTGCGTGTCATTTTCCGGGGGGAAAGACTCAGGGTTGATGCTGCACCTTACCGCCGGAATCGCGCGTAAGTTAAAGAAGAAGATCTGCGTATTATTTATTGACTGGGAAGTGCAATTCTCCTGCACAATTGACTATGTTCAGTCATTACGCGAACAATATTCCGATGTCATTGAACATTTTTACTGGGTTGCCCTGCCGCTCACCACACAAAATTCGCTGTCGCAATACCAACCCGAATGGCAATGCTGGGATCCGAATGCCGAATGGGTGCGTCAACCGCCTGCCGACGCCATTACCGATCCGGCTTACTTTCCTTTTTATCAGCCAGGCATGACCTTTGAACAATTTGTTCGCGACTTTGCCGAGTGGTTTTCAGAAAAGCGTCCTGCGGCGATGCTGATCGGCATCCGCGCTGACGAGTCTTACAATCGGTTTGTCGCTATCGCCTCCCTGAGCAAACAGCGTTTTGCGGACGACAAACCCTGGACGACCGCCGCTCAGGGCGGGCACACCTGGTATATTTACCCGATGTATGACTGGAAAACGGCAGACATCTGGACATGGTTCGCAAAAACGAAGCAGCCTTGCAACCCGCTTTATAACCTGATGTACCAGGCCAACGTGCCGCTCCGGTATATGCGCATCTGCGAACCTTTCGGCCCGGAGCAACGTCAGGGATTGTGGCTCTATCATGTCATTGAACCCGAACGCTGGGCAGCAATGTGCGCCAGGGTAAGCGGCGTGCGCAGCGGAGGGATATATGCAGGCCAGGATAACCATTTTTACGGCCATCGAAAAATACTGAAACCCGAGCACCATAGCTGGCAAAGCTACGCCATGCTGCTGTTGGACAGCATGCCGGAACAGAGCGCCGAGCATTACCGCAACAAAATCGCGGTCTACCTGCAATGGTATAAAAAGAAAGGAATGGAGAACATTCCACAAACGCAGGAAGGCGATATCGGCTCCAAAGATATCCCCTCATGGCGACGTATCTGCAAGGTGCTATTGAACAATGATTACTGGTGTCGGGCGCTCTCATTCAGCCCGACAAAGCCTAAACACTACCAGCGCTACAATGAACGCATGAAAGCAAAGCGCAAAGAATGGGGGATTTTATGCAACAGCGACTCACCCAACAAATAACCGACTTTCTCTCCACGCTGAACGAAGAAGAGAGAATTGCGGCAATCAACGAATTCAGGATGGCGATCCACCGCGTCAGCCCCTTTCGTGATCAGCCGGTAGACTGCGTGCAATGGGTAAAAAACGAACAAATCGAACCTAATGATTACAACCCAAACAATGTGGCGCCCCCGGAGAAAAGGCTCCTGCTAAAGTCTATTGAGGTAGATGGCTTCACGCAGCCTATTGTCGTTGCAGAAACGGCGGCAGAAAAATATGAAATCGTGGATGGCTTTCACCGTCACGAACTCGGTAAAGGGAAATCCACATTACGCTCAAAGTTAAAAGGCTATCTTCCCGTCACCTGTCTGGAACGCAATCGCCATGAACGAATTGCGGCGACCATTCGTCACAACCGCGCCCGTGGTCGTCATCAGATTCACGCGATGTCGGAAATTGTGCGAGAACTCTCCCTGTTGGGCTGGGACGAGACGCGAATCGGAAAAGAGCTGGGCATGGATAAAGATGAAGTCCTGCGTCTGAAACAAATCAACGGCCTACAGGAACTCTTTGCCGACCGTCGATTCTCCAAAGCCTGGACCGTAAAGTAATTACAATTTACACAAGCGTTCTGCGGCCGCCAGCAGCGTGGATTCCTGCTTGGCAAAACATAAACGGATGAGTTTATGTGGGAAAGGATCGGCGCAAAATACCGACAGCGGAATCGCCGCAACGCCGATTTCCCGGGTCAGCCACTGGCAGAAATCCACGTCATTGAGGTCTGATACCGCACTGTAATCCACCAGCAGAAAATAGGTGCCTTCGCAGGGCAGGATTTCCAGACGACTGTCACGCAGGGCATTAACCAGAACGTCACGCTTCTTCCGGTAAAATGCGGGTAAATCGCGGTAATGTTCCGGTTCAGCACGCAGCATATCGGCCAGCGCCAGTTGCGCCGGTGTGTTGACGCAGAACGTCAGATACTGATGCACTTTACGCAATTCCGCGCTGATCGCCGCTGGCGCTACGCAGTACCCCACCTTCCAGCCGGTCATATGAAAGGTTTTACCGAATGACGAGACCGCGACAGCACGCTCACGTAACTGCGGATGCGCCAGTACGCTGGCATGGCCTTCTGGCGCAAAACAGATATGCTCATACACTTCATCGCTTAATACATAGATTTCGCGATCGCCAATCGCCTGCCACAGCGCTTCAAAGTCGGCTTTGCGCCAGACGGTCGCGCTCGGGTTATGCGGCGTATTGAGGATCACCAGCCGGGTACGTTCGCTCAGTAACGCAGCAAATGCCTGCCAGTCAACGCGGAACTGCGGCGGCTGAAGCGCCAGACGTTTCAGCACGCCGCCGGACAGTTCAACGGCTGGCGCGTAGCTGTCATAGCTGGGATCGAAGCAGATCACCTCATCTCCCGCACGAACCAACGCGGTGATAGCGGCATACAACGCTTCCGTTGCCCCCGCCGTTACCGTCACCTCGCTCCCGGCATCAGCCTTATAGCCGTATAACGCCGCCGTTTTTTCCGCAATGGCTTCGCGTAATGCAGGCACGCCGGTCATCGGCGCATATTGATTCGCCCCTTGTGCAACATGCCAGGCCAGACGTTCCTGTAGATAGCGCGGGCCATCGAAATCAGGAAATCCCTGAGACAGGTTAATCGCCTGATGCTCCTGCGCCAGGGCGCTCATTTGTGTAAAGATTGTGGTGCCTAAATTAGGCAGTTTGCTTTGCGGAATCAGTGGGTTATTACTCATAGTTATCATGCCCGAGGGTGATGTCGATGTTGAAACCACTATAACACGATGTTAGCATTTGGCAATCAAGACGCTTAGACGTCTAAATAAAAACAACTCCCGGACAGCGCAGCCACAAGGACAACACACCATGAGCAACACTGACATCCGCGTCGTTACCGGCCCGGCTAACTACTTTTCCCATACCGGCAGCCTCTCCAGACTGAAGGATTTTTTCAGCGCCGGGCAACTCTCCGCCGCAGTATGGGTGTATGGCGAACGTGCGATTGCCGCCGCCCGCCCTTACCTGCCGGATGCGTTTGATCTTCCGGGAGCCAGACACCTGCCGTTTACCGGCCATTGCAGCGAAAGCGATGTGAAACAACTGGCCGCGAAAGCAGGCGACGACCGCCGCGTAGTGATCGGTATCGGCGGCGGTACGCTGCTTGATACCGCCAAAGCCCTTGCCCGTCGGCTACAACTCCCCTTCGTGGCGATCCCGACTATCGCGGCCACCTGCGCGGCCTGGACACCGCTGTCGGTCTGGTACAACGATGCCGGTCAGGCGCTGCACTTTGAAATTTTTGACGACGCCAATTATCTGGTGCTGGTAGAACCGGAAATCATTCTCCGCGCGCCAGAGGCCTATCTGCTGGCCGGCATCGGCGACACGCTGGCAAAATGGTACGAAGCCGTTGTATTAGCGCCACAGCCAGAAACCTTACCGCTTACCGTGCGTCTGGGCATTAACGGCGCGCTGGCGATCCGTGATGTGCTACTGGAGAGCAGCGAACAGGCGCTGGCGGACAAAGAGCGTGGAGAACTCACCCAGGCATTTCGCGATGTGGTGGATGCGATTATTGCCGGGGGCGGCATGGTCGGCGGCCTTGGCGAGCGTTATACCCGTGTGGCGGCGGCACACGCCGTCCATAATGGGCTCACCGTATTGCCGCAAACCGAGAAGTTTCTGCACGGCACCAAAGTGGCCTATGGCATTCTGGTGCAAAGCGCATTGCTGGGTCAGGATGAGGTACTGGCGCAGCTTGTCGCCGCTTATCAGCGCTTTAGTCTGCCCACTACGCTGGCGGCGCTGGATGTCGATATCCAGAACCAGGCGGAGATTGATAACGTGATTGCCCACACCCTGCGCCCGGTTGAATCCATCCACTTTCTGCCGGTGACGTTAACGCCAGCCACATTACGCGCCGCGTTTGAAAAGGTAGAGTCGTTTACGGTTTAGCGGCGGCTTGCCGGATGGCGGCTGCGCCTTATCCGGCCTGTAAAATACCCCGTAGGCCCGGTAAGCATAGCGCCACCGGGCAACACAAAACATCAGCAGCAACGTGCGCCGCCTTTCCCGCCATAACGCGCATCCTGCCGCTCACGAAAAAATTCTTCGTAAGTCATTGGCGTCTGATCCGGGTGCGTCACGCGCATATGCTCAACGTAGTTGTCATAGTCCGGCACGCCAATCATCAGTTTTGCCGCCTGACCCAGATATTTCCCGGCCTTAGAAAGCGTATCAAACATCGTTACCACCTGTGACGCAAATGCCCTCTCCCGTTAAGAAGAGGGCCGCTTATTTAAAAATCAGTGCGCGCCTTTCGCCTGCGCCACAATCTTTTCAACGTTTTCCGGCATGGCTTCATACGGCGTTTCTTTCGCCGTCGGTTTGTCCTCTTTCAGCGCTGCCAGCGCAGTTTTGATTGAGAACAGAGCCAGAACCACCACCACAACCATAAAGAAGATGGTCAGACCGGCATCCAGACGGTTGTTGAACACCAGCTGCGCCAGCTGAGACTGCGTGTACTGCGCAGGAATATCGCCACTGTCGATCATCGCCTGGAATTTATTGGCGATCGCCAGGAAACCAATTTTGGTATCCGGGCTAAACGCTTTCTGCCAGCCTGCGGTCAGCGTACAGATCAGCAGCCAGGCGGTAGGCACCAGCGCCACCCATGCGTAACGCTGACGTTTCATCTTGAACAGTACAACCGCGCAGAGCATCAACGCCATACCCGCCAGCATCTGGTTCGCGATACCAAACAGCGGCCACAGGGTGTTGATCCCTCCTAACGGGTCCACCACGCCCTGGTGCAGGAAGTATCCCCACGCCAGCACGCACAGCGCCGTCGCTAACAGGTTCGCAGGCAGTGAATCCGTACGTTTCAGACCTGGAGAGACCACGCCCAGCAGATCCTGCAACATAAAGCGTGCCGCACGCGTACCGGCATCAACCGCCGTCAGAATGAACAGGGCTTCAAACAGAATCGCGAAGTGATACCAGAACGCCACATCCATCATACCGCCCAGCGCGCCGTGCAGGATGTAGGCCATCCCCACCGCCAGCGTTGGCGCGCCACCGGCACGAGAAATAATGGATTGTTCGCCCACTTCGTTGGCAATCTGATGCAGCGTATCAGGCGTAATCGCAAAGCCCCAGCTACTGACCACCTGCGCAGCAGAAGCAACCACATCAGCGGTTCCGGCTGGCGCCAGTACGGCCATTGGGCTGTTCATGGCGAAGTAAACGCCCGGATCGATGATACATGCGGAAACCAGCGCCATAATCGCCACGAAGGATTCCATCAACATCCCGCCGTAGCCGATAAAGCAGGCCTGCCCTTCGTTCGCCAGCATCTTCGGCGTGGTGCCGGAAGAGATCAGCGCATGGAAGCCAGACACCGCGCCACAGGCAATGGTGATGAACAAGAACGGGAACAGGTTACCGGTCCACACCGGGCCAGTGCCATCCACAAATTTGGTCAGCGCAGGCATCGTCAGCGTCGGACGCATAATCAGAATGCCGACGGCCAGACCGACAATCGTACCAATCTTCAGGAAGGTTGAGAGGTAATCACGCGGCGCCAGCAGCAGCCATACCGGCAGAACCGCCGCCACAAAGCCGTAGCCCACCAGCATCCAGGTCAACTGTACGCCGGTAAAGTCAAAATACGGCGCCCAGGTTGGGCTTTCCGCCACCCAGCCACCGGAGATGATGGCAAAGACAAGGAACACCAGACCAATAACAGACACCTCGCCAATACGTCCCGGACGCAGGTAACGCAGGTAGACGCCCATAAAAATGGCCAACGGAATGGTGAACGCAACGGTGTACGTCCCCCACGGGCTGTGGGTCAGGGCTTTCACGACGATCATCGCCAGTACCGCAAGGATAATCACCATGATCATGAAACAGGCTACCAGCGCGATCACACCAGCCGTTGGGCCCATCTCTTCTTTAACCAGTTCACCCAGCGAGCGACCGTCACGACGGGTAGAAACAAACAGCACCATAAAGTCCTGCACCGCGCCTGCCAGCACAACCCCGGCAAGCAGCCAGATCATACCGGGCAGATACCCCATCTGCGCCGCCAGCACCGGCCCAACCAACGGCCCTGCCCCGGCAATCGCCGCAAAATGGTGACCGAACAGCACTTTCTTATCGGTAGGTACGTAGTCCAGACCATCGTTATGACGCACCGCAGGCGTCATGCGCGTCGGGTCAACCGCCAGCACATTTTTGGCGATATACAGACCATAAAAACGGTAGGCAATGAGGTAGACACAAACTGACGCCACGACGATCCATAGCGCGTTGATCTGTTCCCCACGGTTTAACGCAATATATCCCAGGGCAAATGCTCCCATAACGGAGAGCAATGTCCAGACGAGGTATTTCCCTGATTTGTTCATAGTTGTTGTCCGTTTGCGTGTTGTGTTCCAGAGAGATGTTACATTTTGTTTCTATAACACCTCTGCTGGTTTTAACAACCTGACAACGCTATAAAACTGATTATTTACATTGCATTGTTAACTGGATCACTTCATTGGCCGGTCAACGCTGCAACATCATTGCATTTTGTTGGGCCTAGCCCATCACCGCCGTCCCCAGGCGGCAGGTACAGCAACGTCGTCCCTGTTCGTCAAAAATCACAATTTCCCAGCTCTGGCTTTGCCGGCCCAGATGCAGCGGCTGGCAAACGCCGCGCACCTTCCCCTGCGACACGGCGCGATGATGCGTGGCATTCAGCTCGGTTCCCACCACGCACTGGCCGTCACGGGTCATCAGATACCCGGCCATTGACCCCAGGGTCTCCGCCAGCGCCGCCGAAGCGCCGCCGTGTAACAGGCCGAAAGGCTGATGCGTTCGCGCGTCGACGGGCATTTCCGCCTCCAGCACGTCATCGCCCAGACGGGTATAGACGATCGCCAGGTGCGCCACCATCGTGTTCAGACTGGTGGCGTTCAGCTCATCAAGCGTTAAATGGCGTTTCCAGATCATCGTTACGCTCCCAGGGTTGAACCGCCGTCAACCACAATGTCCTGTAGCGTAATGTGGCTGGCCAGATCGGACGCGAGGAATAAAATGGTATTCGCGATTTCCTGCGGACGCGCGATTTTTCCCAGCGGAATGCCAAGCTTAAACTGCTCGCCAAAGCCACGAATACGCTGTTGTTCCGCATCATCGCTCACCCACAGCGTGCGCTGCATATCGGTATCGGTAGATCCCGGAGAGACGACGTTACAGCGAACGCCGCTGCCCGCCAGCTCCAGCCCAACGGTCAGCGCCAGGCTTTTCAGCGCCGCTTTGGACGCGCCATAGGCACTCATGCCAATGCGCGGCGTGTGCGCCGCATCAGACGCGACGGTAACAATCGCCCCGCCCTGCTGCTGACGAAATTGCGCCATCGTCTGCTGGAAGAGGTTAAACGCGCCGCCGACGTTGACGGCGAACGTCTGCTGCCAGTCCTCGGCGCTCAGCGCATCGGTCGCCCCCATCCGTAAAATCCCGGCGGCATTCACCAGCACATCCAGCCGTTCGGTTTGCGCCAGCACGCGCTGGCAAACCTGCGCGACCTGCGCGGCGTCTGCGACATCCAGCACTTCGGTCGCAAAGGGATACGCATCCTGCGTGAACTCGCGATCGAATCCCGTCACCTGCGCGCCAGCCGCAACAAACGCCAGCGCCGTGGTATAACCAATCCCTTTTCCCGCGCCGGTCACCCAGACGGTTTTGCCGTTAAAATCCAATCCGGCCATCACTTCACCTCACGGGAAAGCAGCGTCCACCAGGCATCGATCGTCGGGTTTTTCGCCAGCATCACGAAGTCGATATCGCCATGCACTTTACGCCAGCGAGCCGCCAGCGCCATCATACGTACAGAGTCCAGCCCGTAATCAATCAGGTTTTCATCATCCAGCGGCTCGTCGGATTCATCCAGCAGCGGCAGGATCAGCGCCCGCAACTCTGCTTTGCTCGCCGGAACCGGCGTCGGCAGCAGTTCCTGCGTCATCACCACGCGACCGGAGCGACCGGCAACATAGTTAAGCGACATCACATGTTCTTCACGGCTGAAATCGGCCAGCGCATCCGCCACCATAAACGGCTTGATATCGCGCATGAAAGCGTCGGTCGCCGTGGTCATACAGCCAATGTGCGCATACACACCCGTGATAATCAGCTGATTACGCCCGGTTTCTTTTAACATCTGCTCCAGCGGCGAACGGTGAAACGCGCTGTAACGCCATTTCACCAGCACGGTGTCCGCCTCGTCCGGCGCCAGCGCATCGACAATCTTTTGCTGCTCGGGAGAACGCGTCAGGCCCGGCCCCCACATATCGTTCAACAGGGCGCGATCTTCATCGCTCTGATCTTTCGGCTGAGCGGTGTAATAGACCGGAATGTTGTGCTCTTTGCAGTACTGACGCAGGGCGGCGATATTCGCGATCACCTGTTCCATCATCGGGCAGTTGTCGCCCCAGAAGCTGACAAAATAATCCTGCATATCGTGGATCAACAGCGCAGCGCGTTCAGGTTCAAAGGCCCAGTTCACTTTATTGGGCGGAATATCGAGCGCGCCAGGCAGCGCGTACGCCTGCAATTTCGGAATTGCCATCTCTCTTTCTCCTTCAGGTCAGTGAACGTGACACCAGCCACTGACGTAATTGTTTTTTATCGACTTTACCGACCGGGGTCAGAGGCAACGCCTCGACGCACTCCACGCGATCCGGCAATTTGAATTCGGCGACCCCCTGCTCACGCAGGAAGCGGCGTACCTGTACCGCGCGAAGCGGCTCTTTCACCACCAGCCAGGCGCAGCTTTTTTCCCCCATCAGCTCATCTTCCATGCTGACCAGCGCGGCATGGATTACGGCCGGGTGGCGCAGTAACAGGTTTTCAATCTCTTCCGCGGCGATCTTCTCCCCGCCGCGATTGATCTGATCTTTTTCACGTCCCTGCACGGTGATATAGCCATCTGGATCAATGGAGATCAGATCGCCGGAGCAGTAAAAGCCGTTGGCATCAAACGCGCTGGCGTTATGCTCCGGGCTTTTAAAATAGCCGCGAAACGTGTACGGCCCGCGCGTCATCAGGCGTCCCGTTTCCCCCTGCGGCAGCGGATTACCGTCAGCGTCAGCCACCCAGACCTCATCGTCCGGGCACATCGGGCAACCCTGAGTATTGATGATGCGCTCCAGGCTGTCGTCCAGACGGGTGTAATTCACCAGTCCTTCCGCCATGCCGAATACCTGCTGCAACTGACAGCCGATTTCCGCCGGAATACGCGCGGCAAGCGTCGCTGAAAGCCGCGCGCCGCCTACCTGCAACAGTTTCAACGAGGCCAGTTGCGCGTTGCTGCCCCACTCCTGAATCGCCTGCAACCACAGGCTCACCGCAGGCGGCACCAGAGCCGTTGAATTAATCTGATGCTTTTCAATTAACGGGAAACAGAGCGTAGCGCTCGGGTCAGCCGCCAGCACCACCGTTCCCTGGGCCAGAAAGACGCCCAGCGATCCCGGCGAACTCATGGCGTAGTTATGCGCAGCCGGAATCGCGCATAAGAAACGCGTGGCTTCGGTAAAGTGGCAAATTTCATTGCTGCGGCGCACGCTGTAGTAATAATCATTATGGGTGCGCGGGATCAGCTTCGGCGTTCCGGTTGTACCGCCGGAAAGCTGGAAATAAGCCACCTCATCGGCAGGTGATGGCGTGGCGGTAAAATCAACCGCAGGCTGGTCAATCGCCGTTTGCAGGTTGTGTTCACCCGCATCGTTGAGCAACAGCACCACACGCACGGAATTGTGTTCGGCAATAAACGTATTGAGGAAATCGTCCCCGGTGAACAGCGCGTGCTGGCGGTCAGCAATCACCAGCGCCGGTTCAATTTGCTTCGCGTAAGCGTTAAGTTCCGTCCGTTGATGGCTGAACAGCGCCAGAACCGGTGCGACGCCAAGCTTCAGCAGGGCGAAGAAAGTGATATACAGCTCCGCCACGTTGCCCAGTTGCACCAGCGCGGTTTCGCCGGGTTTGATCCCCTGACGGCGCAGGCTACAGGCCAGATTATCCGCCGCCTGGTTCAGTTCGCGATAGCTCAGGTGTCGATCGCCATCAATCACCGCCGTTTTATCGCTGTCTGCGTGGCGGGTTAAAATATCGGTCAGCGGCAGATCCTGCCAGTACCCTTTTTCACGATAGCGGCGGGCAAACTCCTCCGGCCAACGGGTGAAAGGAATGGTCATCATCGCTCCTTAATGCAGTCCAAAAACGTTCAACATAGTAGAAAGCTTCACGCCGGTCTCGCGCCACTCCGCTACCGGAGAGGAAGCAGGCACAATCCCGGCGCCCGCGAACAGGCGAACCTGGTTTTGTCGCAGCTTCGCGCAACGGATCGTCACGACCCACTCGCCGTTTCCTTCGGCGTCACACCAGCCGACGATGCCGCCGAACAGTTCACGATCGAACGGCTCCAGTTCGGCAATTAATTTTTTCGCCACCTGATGCGGGAAACCACTCAACGCAGGCGTCGGATGCAGCAGACACGCCAGCGTCAGGGCATTTTCTTCCGCATTCGCCTTACCTTCGAACGGCGTACCGAGATGCCATAACGTCGGGGTGGTGATCAATTGTGGAGATGCGGGCAGTTGTAATTCACTGCTGCGGTCGCGCAGCACCGTCTTCATGGCCTGAGTAACCAGTTCATGTTCGTGTCTGTCTTTTTCAGAAGCCAGCAGTCGGTTGCCCGCTTCACGATCCAGCACATCATCAGGCTGGCGACGCGCCGACCCGGCCAACGGCAGCGAACTAAAGCGCTCGCCCTCTTTACGCAGCAGCAATTCCGGGCTGGCGCCAAGCAGCACGCCGCCATCCTCCAGAGGCACATGGAAGTTGTAACTCACCGGGTTCTGCGCCACCAGCCGCTCCAGCAGCGCGCCGCTGTCAATGGTGGCATCGGTCGTAATATCAATCAGGCGTGACAGAACCACTTTGTCAACTTCAGGCGTCGCCGTCAGCGCTGCCGCGCGCGCCACCATCGCTTCAAACGTTTCCTGTTCAGGGATACTTTTACGATCAACAACATTCAGTGCCTGATGCCCGGTAAAGTAACGCGAGGATTGTTGCTTTGCCGGTCGGGAGAAGGTCTGCCAGGACTCAGGAATGAACAGCGAGGATGGCTGGCGGGTATCGAAGGGGATAGCGCCGACCATAACAGGATTTGCGATACCCTGCGCTCTGGCGTCGGCAAAGGCTTGCTGTAATTTTTGTTGGAAGGGGCTGTCTAACGAATCCCCGTCAACCGCTGGTTCAGCGAAACGGGCGAAGCATCCTGACGTCGTAAAGCTGCGATACGGCGACATAAAGAAAAAGCGATCGGGGGTGAGCGTTGCCATTTTCTGCTGAACTTCCTCGGCCAGTGACGTATCCATATCATCCTCCAAAAATGATAAAGGCTTTAATAATGATTATCATTTATATTTTCGGGCGCTAACCTAAAAGTAAACAGACAGCATGTCAACTCTTGGGGTAGCACAATGTGCGACTTAGACTTGCATCCCTTCCCGCTAACAATGAAAATGAGAAGCATTAACTCCATTAATAACAGGACGCTGATTCGTGAGACTTCCCCTGCTTTGCAGAACATCCCTGATACTGGTTGGGCTTTTCATTTCAGGAATTTCTTTAGGTCATGCCGCTGACTGGCCGCGCCAGATCACCGACAGCCGCGGCACGCATACGCTGGACCATAAACCTGAACGTATCGTCTCTACCAGCGTGACCCTGACGGGCTCGCTGCTGGCGATTGATGCTCCCGTTGTCGCCAGCGGAGCGACCACCCCTAACAACCGCTTTGCCGACGATCGGGGATTTCTGCGTCAATGGAGCGACGTTGCGAAAGCGCGCAAGCTGGCGCGCCTGTACATCGGCGAACCAAGCGCTGAAGCCGTTGCCGCACAAATGCCGGACCTTATTCTGATTAGCGCAACCGGCGGCGACTCTGCGCTGGCGCTGTACGATCAGCTTTCTACTATTGCCCCTACGCTTATCATCAATTACGACGATAAAAGCTGGCAGTCTCTGCTGACGCAACTGGGCGAGATCACCGGCCAGGAAAAACAGGCCGCTGCGCGCATCGCGGAATTTGATAAACAACTGGCGACCGTTAAACAACAGCTCACATTACCGCCGCAACCGGTCAGCGCGCTGGTCTACACCGCTGCCGCACACAGCGCCAACCTGTGGACGCAGGATTCAGCCCAGGGCAAGCTGATGGAACAGTTAGGCTTTACGCTGGCGCCCCTCCCTGCCGGACTGCAAACCAGTAAAAGCCAGGGCAAACGTCATGACATCATCCAGCTTGGCGGGGAAAACCTGGCGGCAGGTCTGAACGGCGAAGCGCTGTTCCTGTTTGCCGGTGATAGCAAAGATGCCGACGCTATTTACGCCAACCCACTGCTTGCTCACCTGCCTGCCGTGCAAAACAAGCGCGTTTATGCGCTGGGCACCGAAACGTTCCGTCTGGACTACTACAGCGCAACGTTACTGCTTAACCGTCTCGCCGCGCTGTTTTAATTTATTTGCCGGATAGCGGCCAATGCCCTGTCCGGCCTGCATTTTAAAGCGGTGCGCCATCTGGCACCGGCGGCGGCTGGCGAAAACGGCGCAACTCGCCCAGCAGCAGCATTAACAACAACCCAACAATCACCAGCCCAAACCCGCTCACGCTCGCTGACGCAACCGGCGTCATCATGGCGCCCAGCCCGCCCAACAGCGCTGCGCCGATGGCGTCACCGGTCACGTTTTGCGCCGTCCACAGGCCGTTGATTCGCCCGAGCATGGCTTCCGGCGTTTGCGTCTGCAATAGGGTGTATTGCAGTAACGAGCTAATCGCGCTGAGCCAGCCAAACAGCGCCAGACAGATCACCCCGAGCAGCCAGACAGGCATCAGCCCAAACAACCCAATCGCCAGGAACGACCCTACGGTGGAAACCAGCATCAACAATCCAGGGCGAACGCTGTGCGCCAGTTGCCCGCTGGTTAACGCGCCAACAGCCGCCCCCAATGGGATAGCGGCATAAAGTAAACCAATTTGCGCGGCGGACATGTGCCAGTTAATCGCCAGCGCCGGATAAAGCACGCGCACCGCGCTTGCCATCGTCAAAAGTCCGCCAAGCAACGCAATGCCGCCAATGAGCGGACTGGAGAGCAAGAAACGGAACGCCGCCAACAGCGATTTCAACGGATGCTCACGTGGTTGCGGCGGCGGCGGGAGCGCCGGAAGGCTCAGCAACGGCAGCAGCGTGATAAATGTTCCTGCCGCCGCCAGACCGTAGTTCCAGGCCACGCCGCCGGTAGCCAGCAATACGCCGCCCAGCATCGGTGAAATCACCGATCCCAGACGCACCGTCAGCATCGTAATCGCCCCGGCCTGCATAAGGTTTTCTCGCCCTACCAGCGCAGGCGTCGCCGCCAGTAGCGCCGTAACCCCCAGCGAGGCAAAAAAGCCATCCCACAGACCGAGCAGATAGATTGCCAGCAGCGAAGGTTCCGGCAACAGCGCGTTCAGACACAGGCCAATAAAGCCAATACCGCAGGTGCCGCGCGCCAGCAGGATCACCTTTTTACGTTCATAACGATCCGCCAGCACGCCGCCGACCATCAGGCCAACAAACATCGCGCTGCCGGTCAGCGTCACCGACAGACCAACCTGCCACGTCGAGTGGGTCATCATCTGGATCTGTACCGGCACCGCTACGCCCAGCAGACCCAGCGAGACAATAGAGATAAAACGGGCGAGGAAGACAGCGCGAAATGCAGGGTGCGTCTTCAACAGGCTGAGATTCAGCAGCCAGGATTGTCGATTCATTACAACGCCTTAATGCGAACTTTTTTTAAATATCCATTCAATGGCTGCACATGCTAACATAACCGAATAAGATCGATAACGATAATTACTATCATTATCAGGGAAGTTGATATGTCATGCTCTGTTTCCGTGGCACGCGCCATCGCCGTGCCCGGCTTGTTGTTATTACTTATTCTCGCCACGGCATTAAGTCTGGCTATCGGCGCAAAATCACTGCCTGCGTCCGTCGTACTTGAAGCAATTACCGGCACCTGCCAAAGCGCTGACTGCACCATCGTGCTGGACGCGCGATTGCCGCGCACGCTGGCTGGCCTGTTGGCTGGCGGCGCACTGGGGCTCGCCGGGGCGTTAATGCAAACGCTCACCCGCAACCCGCTTGCCGACCCGGGCATTCTCGGCGTCAATTCCGGCGCCAGTTTCGCGATCGTACTCGGCGCGGCGCTGTTTGGTTTTTCCTCTCCACAGGAACAGTTGCTGATGGCGTTTGCCGGGGCGCTGGTCGCCTCGCTGATTGTCGCCTTTACCGGCAGCCAAGGCGCCGGGCAGTTAAGCCCGGTTCGCCTCACGCTGGCGGGTGTCGCGCTCGGCGCAGTGCTGGAGGGGCTTTCCAACGGTATCGCGTTGCTGAACCCGGATGTGTACGATCAGCTCCGTTTCTGGCAGGCCGGCTCGCTGGACATTCGCAGTCTGCAAACGCTCAAGGTTATTGTCGTACCGGTGCTGATTGCCGGTGCTACCGCGCTGTTTCTCAGCCGCGCGCTGAACAGCCTGAGTCTTGGTAGCGATACTGCCACCGCGCTGGGCAGCAAAGTGGCGCGTACCCAGCTCATCGGCCTGCTGGTGATTACCGTGTTATGCGGCAGCGCGACGGCGGTTGTTGGCCCTATCGCGTTTATCGGTCTGATGATGCCGCACATGGCCCGCTGGCTGGTGGGGGCGGATCACCGCTGGTCGCTGCCGGTCACGTTGCTGGCGACCCCGACCCTGCTGCTGTTTGCCGATATTATCGGGCGACTCATCGTTCCCGGTGAATTGCGCGTTTCGGTTGTCAGCGCCTTTCTCGGCGCGCCAGTGCTTATTTTCCTCGTGCGGCGCAAGCAGCGCGGAGGTGCCGTATGATGCACCTTTCCCGCCGCCTGATCATAAGCTGTCTGTTGCTGGTGCTCGGCTGTATCGCTGTCGGCTTGTGGAGTCTGCGCAGCGGCGCCGTTACGCTGGAAGTCTCGCAAATCATCAATGCGCTGCTGGGAGACGCCCCGCGCAGCATTACCCTTGTGGTGACCGAATGGCGTCTGCCTCGCGTGCTGATGGCGCTGCTGATTGGCGCCGCGTTGGGCGTCAGCGGGGCGATTTTTCAGTCGTTGATGCGCAACCCGCTGGGTAGCCCGGACGTAATGGGTTTTAACACCGGGGCCTGGAGCGGCGTGCTGGTGGCAATGGTGCTGTTTGGCCAGAACCTGACGGCGATCGCGATGGCGGCGATGGCTGGCGGGATTCTCACCTCGCTGATCGTCTGGCTGCTTGCCTGGCGCAACGGCATTGAGACCTTCCGGCTGATTATTATCGGCATCGGCGTGCGCGCCATGCTGGTGGCGTTCAACACCTGGCTGCTGTTACAGGCGTCGTTAGAAACGGCCCTCTCCGCCGGATTGTGGAACGCCGGGTCGCTCAACGGACTGACCTGGGCCAAAACGTGGCCCTCGGCACCGCTGATCGTTCTGATGCTGGCGTGTGCCGCATTGCTGGTACGCCGTCTGCGCTTGCTGGAAATGGGTGATGACAGCGCCTGCGCGCTTGGCGTCAGCGTTGAACGTTCCCGGTTAATGATGATGCTGGTCGCCGTGATGCTGACCGCCGCCGCGACGGCGCTCGCAGGCCCGATCTCTTTCATTGCGCTGGTTGCGCCGCACATCGCGCGGCGCCTTAGCGGCACGGCACGCTGGGGGTTAACCCAGTCCGCATTGTGCGGCGCGCTGCTGCTGCTGGCCGCCGACCTGTGCGCCCAACAACTGTTTATGCCTTACCAGCTTCCGGTAGGCGTCGTCACCGTAAGCCTCGGCGGTATTTACCTTATCGTCTTGTTAATTCAGGAGTCCCGCAAAAAATGACCGAATCAGTAGCCCGTTTGCGTGGCGACCAGTTAACGCTGGGTTATGGCAAGTATACCGTCGCGGAGAATCTGAATGTTTCTATCCCGGATGGTCACTTCACTGCCATTATTGGGCCGAATGGCTGCGGCAAATCAACGTTATTGCGTACGCTAAGCCGTCTGATGTCGCCCATACATGGCCACGTCTGGCTCGACGGCGAGCATATTCAGCACTACGCCAGTAAAGAGGTGGCGCGACGAATCGGCCTGCTGGCGCAAAACGCCACCACGCCGGGCGATATCACCGTACAGGAGCTGGTTGCCCGGGGCCGCTATCCGCATCAGCCTTTGTTTACCCGCTGGCGCAAAGAAGACGAAGACGCCGTCGCCGGTGCGATGCGCGCCACGGGGATTACCCACCTGGCGACGCAAAGCGTGGACACGCTTTCCGGCGGGCAGCGGCAGCGAGCATGGATAGCCATGGTGCTGGCGCAGGAAACGTCCATCATGTTGCTGGATGAACCGACGACCTGGCTGGATATCAGCCACCAGATCGATCTGCTGGAGCTGTTGAGCGAGCTGAATCGCGAGAAAGGTTACACCCTCGCTGCGGTTCTGCACGACCTTAACCAGGCCTGCCGGTACGCCACGCATTTAATCGCGTTACGTGAAGGCAAGATCGTCGCAGAGGGAGCGCCAAAGGAGATTGTGACAGCGGATCTTATTGAGAAAATTTATGGATTACGTTGCACGATCATCGACGATCCGATCGCCGGAACGCCGCTGGTTGTGCCGCTGGGTCGCCCGAAGTAATCTCAATGGCGGAGGGGTAACAATACAGGCCCGGTCAGCGACAGCGCCACCGGGCGATTTGCCGGATGGCGCTTAGACTAACCGTTCTTCCAGTTGAATCGCATCATCCAGTTTACGGGACAGCATGGCATGACGCAGCAGAACACCGCCGCACGCGATCATACCGCCCAACAACGCAGCCAGAATCACGATCAACGCTTTGCCCGGGCCGTCTTTTTTCACTGGCAGCGAAGGCGATAGCTGATATTTAAACGGCATAAATTTCACATCATTGATATTCATCGCGGTCAGTTGCTCTACGTAATACTGGCGATTGCGTATTTCAGCGTTAATTTCCGCAACGTCCGTGACGGACTTTTCAATTTGCAATTTTTGCGCAATACCGTCGGCGCCCAGAGAAATAGAGAAATCCGGGTCGTCTTTTACCGCCTGACCATTACTGTAGACCGGCTTCTTAATCCCGGCGGCGTTGGCAATCTCCAGGGAATAATTGAGTCGCTGAATGTTCGCATCAAGCTGGTTGCGCAATCTCACCCGGTCCATCGCCAGTTTTTCTTTCTCGAAATGCGTTCTGGTATCCAGCTGGTTACGAATATTCTCCAGCGTCTCTTTCACGACGATGTCCGACACATACTGGATATAGCCGGTCAGCACCTTCTGCGCCTCTTCTTTCGTTGGCGCAGTAAAACTCAATGTCCACGAGGTAAATAACGACGTCTCGTTTTTCTTACCGGCGTTGGTATCCACCGCGTTCATCTTTTCACTGAGCGCAACAATCGCCCGATGCAGTTCCATTTCATCAATATCCGCCCCTTTCAATTGATCCATCACATACGGGGAGGCGCGAAGATATTCATCCAGCAGCGATGTTGAGCTGAACTTCTTAATGAAAAGCGTAAAGACGGCGTCTCGCTGCAAATTAATGTCGAGGTTCAGCACACGCAATGTGGTCAGCGTTTTTTCCAGCGCCTGCCACTGTACGGCCTCTGCCGGGGTGACAATCGCCCGACTGGTCCATTTCTGCGGCAGAATAAAGGACAGCAGAATACCTGCCAGCGCAAACGCAAAAACAGTCGCAATAATGCGATTTTTCGCCCGCCATAAAACATCAACAAGGCTTAACAAATCAATTTCATTACTGTTTGACGGCGCTAACGGATAGCCAGTAAATTCCGAATCTTTTTCCTGCTTAACATTGAGTGATGACATGTTGTGTAACCTGACATTGAGTCCAATGAATAAAAACATCCTTTCTAATATTCTAACAGCATCTCAGAATTATCCGAAACGATCTTTGCCTGTTCCCACAGGTAGCATGCAACTTTCGGAATTTCACTAACCGTCTGATTATGTTTCACTTATGTTAAATCAATGCTGAAGACAAATAAAAAGCCCATAATAATTGGTAGCTATTATGGGCATCAGTAGAATTAAATTTTTAAAGGCGTCAGAACGCTTCGCTTACTGGTCGAGCAATGCGCGAATAATCGGCCCGATATTCTCAAACGCGGCAGGTGAAATAATATCGACGTGGGCGCAATCCTGGCGATAGATATCCAGTTCTGCCATCCACGGTGCCCAGCTGCGTTCAGGACTGATTCCTTCCGGCAGGGTGCGCTCCGCAACAAACAGCGTTGCGCGTCCATCGAACGGTACGCTATGCGCGGTTGTCAGAAGCCGCACGGCATCGGCGTAGTTTCCTTCGATGGTGCTGAATAACTCCCCGGAGGCATTTCCCTGTTGCGCAGCAAGGAACGCTTCACGTTCACGCGCGATCTCCGCTAACACTTCAGGGTCCAGACCATTGGCCTCTTTTTCCTGCCAGTTTTGCGTTTCCGGCGGCCAGGTATCCAGCAGCCCGAGGAAGGCAACCGTTTCGCCACGCGCACGCAAGCGCGCCGCAATGCCCTGGGCCAGCGTTCCGCCCAGCGAATACCCCAGCAGGTAGTAAGGCCCGTGCGGCTGCTGCGCCAGCAGCGTTTCCAGATGACGCTCGCACACCTCATCCAGATTCGTGGCCGTTTGCATTGGTCCATCAGGCCTTGGCGACTGAATCCCCGTAATCGACCAGTGTGGGCTGAGATAACGTGCCAGCACGCTAAACTGCCAGGCAAAACCGGACGCCGGATGGAAGCAGAATAACGTTGGTCCACTGCTTTCACGCAGCGGCAGGAGCGTTTCAAAGCCCAGACGCTGAGATTGCTCGTCATCGGCGGAATCCAGCAACGCGCTAAGCTGACCAACGGTTGACGCCACCATCACCTGCCCCGGCGTCACCTGACGCCCGGACGCGCGACTCAACTGCGCGGCGAGTTTCATCGCCAGTAACGAATGCCCGCCCAGCGCAAAGAAGTCGGCCTCCACATCATTGACCTCGCAACCCAGCAGGTCGGCAAAGGCGTCAGCCACCGTTTTTTCCGTCCCTGGTAATGGCGCGCGCCCCGGCGTACGTTGCGTCAGTTGCGGCATCGGCAGCGCTTTACGATCCAGTTTCCCGTTTGCGCTGAGCGGCAGTTCCGCAAGCTGTAGCAGAACCACAGGCACCATATGCGGCGGTAATGTCTCGCGTAACCGTTCCTGAAGCGCCGGAATATCCAGCGGTAAGCCGGATTGTGACACCAGATAGCCTACCAGTTGGCGGGCATCGCCTCCTGTCGCGGCCGCCTGGTTAAACACGCAGGCGTGAGCCACGGCGTGCTCGACATCCGGCAGCGTTTGCATAACCCGATCAATCTCGCCCAGTTCAATGCGTTGACCACGAATTTTTAGCTGATCGTCGCTGCGGCCAAGGTACTCTACCGCGCCATTTTCCAGCCAGCGCGCCACGTCTCCGGTGCGATACATGCGTTCGCCCGGCATAAACGGATCGGCAATAAAGCGACTCGCCGTCAGATCCGGGCGCCCCAGATACCCCTGCGCCAACTGGATGCCGGTCAGGTATAAATCACCCGCGGTGCCCGGCGGCACCGGGCGCATCATCGCATCAAGAATGCGCAGGCCGGTATTCCAGACCGGATAGCCAATCGGCACGCTGTTTCCGGTGACATCCGCCAGTTCTTTGCCGCAGGCGGGATACCAGCTGACATCCACCGCCGCTTCCGTCGGCCCGTACAGATTGTGCAGCGGCGCGCCGGTCAACTGTTCCCACTCGCGGCACAGCCCGGTGGGCAACGCCTCGCCGCTACAAAATACGCGCTGTAGCGTAGCGCAGCTTTCATGAGCGGATTCAGGGGTGAGCGAGGCGACGAACGCCGCCAGCATTGACGGGACAAAATGGGTGGTGGTCACACCATACTTCGCAAAGAAATGCTGCATGGCAATCGGATCGCGGTGCGCGTCCGGCTCCGCCATCACCAGCTTCGCCCCGGCAATAAACGGCCAGAAGAACTCCCACACCGAAACATCGAAACTGCACGGCGTTTTTTGTGCGACCACATCCTCTGTCGTTAACGGATAGTGATCCTGCATCCACAGCAGGCGATTCACGATCGCGGTTTGCCCGACCATTACCCCTTTCGGTCTGCCGGTCGAACCGGATGTAAAGATGATGTATGCCGTGTGGTGCGGCAACGACAACGCCAGCGATTCAGCGCCGCTCGTCGGCAGCAGCGCGT
Source organism: Citrobacter sp. CK194 (assembly GCF_030333395.1). Lineage (NCBI taxonomy): Bacteria > Pseudomonadati > Pseudomonadota > Gammaproteobacteria > Enterobacterales > Enterobacteriaceae > Citrobacter > Citrobacter sp. CK194. The sequence continues at coordinate 414,156 of NZ_JAOWGA010000013.1, read as the reverse complement.
TGTAGCACAGGCTTTCTACGCCGGGGATATCGTTAAATCGCGGCAGCTGTTCTGCGGTTGTGATCAGTAATTTCGGCTGCGCGTCTTCGAGCATCATTCGCAGACGATCGTCTGGATACCCCGTATCTAACGGCAGCCAGGCGGCTCCGGCCTCCACAATGCCGTGCAGCGCCAGCGTCAGGAAAACCGAGCGCGGCAACGCCACCGCGACGCTGTCGCCCGGTTTAACGCCACGTTCACGCAGCAGGTGCGCCAGAGCGATCACCTGCTCGCGCATCTCCTGATAACTGAGCTGATAGCGCGCATCAGCCAGCGCGGGCGCGTCCGGCGTTTTGCGTGTCTGTTCGTCAACCAGCGTGCTGAGCGTCGTGAGCGGTATGCTTACCGCCGTATCATTAATCTGCGCCAGTTGCGCATATTCGGCAGGCAGAAGCATTTCGGCATCGCCGCAGCGCAGCGCCGGATTGTCCGCAAACTGGCGTATCAGCGCCGTCAGCCGTGACGCATGGCGGGATAACGTCGCCTCATCATAGCGCTGTTTGTTGGCTAAGATTTCAATGCTCAGGCCGCCCTCTTCATCCGGGAACAGCGCCAGTTCAAGATCGTTAACCGGGCCGGTCGCCAGCGTATGGGTTTGCGCCTGTACACCGGGAATATCCAGTTGATAATCAAAGACCTTCACGTTCAGCACCGGGCCAAACAGCGGCTCTTCACCCGCCGCGCAGCCGCTGTCGCGAACGATCTGTTCGGCGTCATAACGCTGATGGCGACGCATTTTTTTCATCTGCCCGGCAAGACGCGTCGCCAGTTCCGGCAGCGTTTCCGCCGCATTAATGCTTACCCCTAACGGCAGGACGTTCAGTACCGGGCCGGTCGCCGTTAACGCCGCCGAGCCCATACGCCGCATGAATATAAATCCGGCGGCATAGTCCATCCGGCCGCACAGGCGGCCCAGCCATAGCGCCACCAGCGCCAGCGCTAAATCCGCACGCTGAATATCAGACATACGTGCCGCCAGCTGCCGGAAAACACCGTCGGGCACATCCAGTTTCATACGCAAAATATCGGCGCTGGCCGCCCGCCCGGGAAGCGGCGCAGCCGACAGCGAAGCGGGAGGCGGCAACTGGCGACGCTGCTCCGCCCAGAAGGCGCCATCGCGCTGATAAGCCTCGCTCTCACGGTAACGCTGATACTCCTCCACCACGTCAGCAAATGGCGTAAACGGCGAGTCGGGCGTCGGGGCGTTACACTGCCAGGCGCGGTAAATCGCCGCGATCTGACGGGTTATCGCCGGGAAACTGAAGCCATCCACCAGTAGATGGTGATAACGCTGATACCAGTACCAACGGGTATCATCGACCTGAATCAACTGGTGGAACGCCAGCGGTTTGCCGCCATCAACGCGTAGATTTTGTCGCAGATCGGCCTGCATCCGCGCCAGCGCCGCCGCATGCGGATCGGGCTCGTCACGCAGATCGATAAGCTCGGGTTGCGCAAACGTTAATGTCGGGTCCACCCACTGCCAGACCTCGCCGTTATCTTCGGTAAATCGCATGCGGAGGGTATCCGCTTGCGCCATACCGGTTACAACCGCCTGCGCCAGCAGAGGGGCATTCAGCGTGCCGTGTAATTCCACATAGTGCGCCACGCTCCAGGCGGAAGGCAGCGTAGAGAGTTTTTCCGCCATCCAGATCCCTGGCTGGGCGGCCACTAACGGTAAACGCGTGGTCATTGAGCCTCCTGCGCAGCGGCGTAATGGGCGGGAGTTAGCGTGGTCCAGTGCGCATCCAGCCACTGCTGGCAAAGCGCCTGCGATTGCGGTTCGCACACCACCTGCCAGCCCGCAGGGAGAGAACACTGCTGTGGCCAGAGGCTAAATTGACGCTGCGGGTTTTGCAGAATGTAAAATTGTCCCTGCGGGTTATCGAAGGGATTACTGAATTCCATACTCAACTCCTGTCGTGGAAAATCGCCAGCTACAGCGTGTCGGTTAACGGTTGCCAGAGGGTCATCAACCCCTGCATTAATCCGCCACGCCAGCAAAGCGCATCATGTCCGCCGTCAACCTGACGCCAGAAAACCGACTGCTGCGTAGTGTGTAGTTGGCTGTAAAGCGCCTGATTCGCCCGGAAAATAAGCGGCTCTCTGATACCGGCCTCCAGCACGATGCGCAATCCTCTGGCGGTCAATGTGCCCGCCTTCAGTTGTTCAATAATCTCGCCTTCCCGATCTGCGCCGCGCTGCGGCCACCAGAACGATCCCGACTGGCTCAGTACGCAGCCAAAGCGCTCAGGCCAGTTCAGACCGGCATACAGCGAGGAGAGCCCGCCAAAACTCTGCCCGGCGACGATCGTCCTTTTTGCACAATCGCTGAATGGCGCAACGGTTTTCACCAGCGGCAGAAGTTCTTGTTGTACCGCCAGCCAGAAATCGGCATTGCAGGGCAGTTCACGGCTACGGTGGGGGGTATCAATGGCATCAATCAGCAGGTAGACCGCAGGAGGGAGCTGACGCCGCCGGGTCAGTGAGGTGAGCGCGGGCCAGACGGGCATGCTTTCCGCCCAAAACTGCCCGTCGAGCAGAATCGCTAGCGGACGTTCAGGCAGGGCGTCGCCGGTCGTGAACACCCACACGCGACGCGTATTGCCCAGCCGCTCGCTGCGCCATTGCAAACATACCGGGGGAGCTGACGGATTTTCAGGCTTATCCCAGCCGGGTTGCACTGGCGCGTCTGGCATTTCCAGCGCGGAAACCGCATGGCCCCGCCCCCCCTTCCAGCTCACCGGGTTAAGAGGATCGGCAATCGCCTGCGGCAATAACTGACGCCAGCCTTCACGCAGCGTGGTTCTGTCAGGCGTTTCGTCTACTGCCAGAGAAGCAAAAATATCATCGCGTTCAGAAGGGATGAAACAGTAACTACCACGCCAGTCGGCGCTTAATGTCGTGCTCCATCGCCAGACATCCGTGCCCGCAATACGCTGCATGGATTGCGGAACCGCATTCTGGTGATGGTCGGTGACGCCCGTAATGTAGACCCATACGCGGCGAATTGAAGAGCGGCTTTCCGTTCCCTGCGGATCGCGCCACCAGAAAGTCACCCGATATTTTTCGTCTGTTTCACGCTCCCATTCGGGACCGTGTTTTGACTGCCACCAGGTCTCACTTCCTGTCGTTAACGCCGTCACCGTCATAACCCCATGTTTATTGTGTAATTTTTTATTTAATGATGAAATATATTGATAATATTATTGATAACTATTTTCATTTGCAATAGCGTATTGTCGCGCCGTGGGAAGCGCGAACATTATTTCACCACCCAGGCTGGGTCTCTCATTCGTGCATTGACGCCACGTTCAAATGAGAAACACAACCTGAAACCTGCACTGCGTGCTTTTTCTGGAATGTATGGCTTTCGCAGATGTGGGCGACATCAGGCTAAACACCTCACCACGAGAGTTTGGCGCATGTGGCTAAATAAAGATAAGCAGGAAACACAATGAACAATAAGATTCATTCCCTGGCCTTACTGGTCAATCTGGGAATTTATGGGGTCGCTCTGCCTGTTATGGCGGAGGAGACCACTGATAGCGCAGCGCTTCATGAAGACACCATCGTGGTCACCGCCGCCCAGCAGAACCTCCAGGCACCGGGCGTATCGACCATTACCGCCGACGAAATCCGTAAAAATCCTCCCGCTCGCGACGTTGCCGAAATCATCCGCACCATGCCGGGCGTGAACCTGACCGGTAACTCAACCAGCGGCCAGCGCGGCAACAACCGCCAGATCGACATTCGCGGCATGGGCCCGGAAAACACCCTGATTCTGATCGACGGCAAACCGGTGACCAGCCGCAACTCCATCCGTCTGGGCTGGCGCGGCGAGCGTGACACCCGTGGCGATACCGGTTGGGTGCCGCCAGAGATGATCGAACGCATTGATGTGATTCGTGGCCCTGCGGCGGCACGTTACGGCAACGGCGCAGCGGGCGGCGTGGTAAACATCATCACCAAGAAATTCGACGATCAGTGGCACGGTTCGTGGAACACCTATCTGAATGCGCCGGAACACAAAGACGAAGGTTCCACCAAGCGCACCAACTTTAGCCTGAGCGGCCCGCTGGGCGGCGAATTCAGCTTCCGCATGTACGGCAACCTGGATAAAACTCAGGCCGACGCCTGGGACATCAACCAGGGCCACCAGTCTGAGCGTACCGGCGCCTACGCCAACACCCTGCCAGCAGGTCGCGAAGGGGTTGAAAACAAAGATATTAATGGTGTCGTACGTTGGGATTTCGCGCCAATGCAGGCGCTGGAGTTTGAAGCAGGCTACAGCCGCCAGAACAACCTTTACGCGGGTGACACCCAAAACACCAATAACGACAATGCCCTGGTGAAGAAAAACTACGGTAAAGAGACTAACCGTATTTATCGCCAGAACTTCGCAGTGACCTGGAACGGCGGCTGGGATAACGGTATCACCACCAGCAACTGGGCACAGTACGAACACACCCGCAACTCGCGTCTGGGCGAAGGGCTGGCGGGCGGTCTCGAAGGGTTGTTCAACAGCGACGAATTCACCGACACCGACCTGGCCGACGTGATGTTGCACAGTGAAATTAACCTGCCGCTTGATTTCATCGTTAATCAAAACCTGACGCTGGGTACTGAGTGGAACCAGCAGCGTATGAAGGATTCCGCCTCGAATACTCAGGCTCAACAGGGCGGAGCCATCCCAGGCATGAGCGACGACCGCAGTCCGTACTCATCCGCAGAAATCTTCTCCCTGTTTGCCGAGAACAACATGGAGATAACTGACAGCACCATGCTGACCCCGGCGCTGCGCTTCGATCACCACACTATCGTCGGCAACAACTGGAGCCCGTCCCTGAACCTGTCGCAGGCGCTGGGCGATGATTTCACCCTGAAGATGGGTATCGCCCGTGCCTATAAAGCACCGAGCCTCTATCAGACCAACCCGAACTACCTGCTGTACAGCAAAGGCCAGGGTTGCTATGCAAGCTCCGATGGCGTCGGTTGCTACATGATGGGTAACGATGACCTGAAAGCGGAAACCAGCGTCAACAAAGAGATTGGTCTTGAGTGGAAACACGACGGCTGGCAGGCCGGTGTGACCTGGTTCCGTAACGACTACCGCGATAAGATTGAAGCGGGCTATGCGCCAGTCGGCCATACCTCTTCAGGTAAAGTGCAAACCGATATCTACCAGTGGGAAAACGTGCCGAAGGCCGTGGTAGAAGGTCTGGAAGGATCGTTGAATATTCCGGTCAGCGATGCGATAAACTGGACCAACAACATTACCTACATGCTACAGAGCAAGAACAAAACAACCGGCGATCGTCTGTCGATCATCCCGGAGTACACGCTGAACTCAACCCTGAGCTGGCAGGTACATCAGGATGTGTCAGTGCAGTCAACCTTCACCTGGTACGGCAAGCAGCAGCCGAAGAAATACAACTATAAGGGCCAGCCTGCTACCGGCTCTGAGAAAGATGAAGTCAGCCCGTACAGCATTGTCGGCCTGAGCGCGACCTGGGACGTAACCAAAAACGTCAGCCTGACCGGCGGCGTGGATAACGTCTTCGACAAGCGTCAATGGCGTGCGGGGAATGCCCAGACCACGGGTAACGACGCGACCGGCGCTTATATGTACGGTGCAGGTGCTTACACCTACAACGAGCCGGGTCGTACATGGTACATGGGCGTTAACACGCGCTTCTGATAACGACCGCCCTCTCCCTGAACGGGGAGAGGGTTTTTATGAGAAACCATGCGAACCACTTACACCGCCCTCTCTTTTTCCCGCCACAAACTTCATCTTATCGGGTTCGATATCGATAGCTTCCACGAACACGATCTGCTCTGGTTGCCGCACCATGCGCAGCTGCTTCCCGCCGGGCGAAAACGTCAGGCTGAACATTTAGCGGGACGTCTCGCCGCGTTTCATGCTCTGACTGAATATGGGCACAAAACCGTACCCGCTATCGGCGATAAACGGCAGCCCTTGTGGCCGGAAGGTCTGTTCGGCAGTATCAGCCACAGCGCCGCCACGGCGCTGGCAGTCGTCTCCCTCACTCCGGTAGGGGTTGATATCGAAGCAATCTTCACGCCTCAAACGGCGGCAGAACTCACCAGCAGTATCGTCGATAACGATGAACAACGCGTTTTACAGCACAGTTCTCTCCCTTTTCCGCTCGCGTTAACCCTGGCGTTTTCCGCCAAAGAGAGCGTCTATAAAGCGTTCTCCGATCGCGCGGCAACGTTACCGGGTTTTGCCAGCGCCAGGATCGTTTCAGTGACGAAAACACATCTAACCATGCAAATGACGTCGGCGTTTTCGACGCAGCTTGCTGATTGCACAGTGGATATTTCGTGGCGTGAGTACGACGGTCAGGTCATTACGCTCTGCGCGTCCGCCCTGTAGAATTTGCCCGCAGCCATTGCTGACTGCGGAGCACAAGCATTGCCATAAAAGCGTATTTCGTCAGCATATATCGCCTCCATGCGAAGAAGAGACTAACAAGCCGAATTGTCGTGTTCGGGTTGTTAGCCTCAAGGTTGACAGAACTATTTTCAGAAAACGTGAGATCCGCTTACATTCCCGGGAACAACACCCCGTTGCCAGGCGCTTCACGATCCAGATGAATAAAGTTCAGATGACGTTCATACTGATCGAGAATGTCCGTAATCACCTGCTCTTTGCTGTAGTCCATCAGGTCATTTCCCTGGCTTCCTTCCAGCAGGAACGTTTCCAGCCGGTAATAGCTCGACTTGCCGCTGCGCGCCCGGTAGGTAAAGCCGGGGATTGCGTACTGCTGCGGCCAGATCTGATAGATAAAGTTGCGCTCATCGCCCATGTGAACCCGTAGATCCAGATGACCAAGGTTTTCCCCTTCCTGCGGCGGCATACTTTTCAGCTCCACCGATGCGCCGCGCAGTTGCAGCTCATGGGCGACCTCTTCCATTGCCGGGAAACATACCTTCTCCATCATTTCGCGGGTATAGCGCGTTCCCGGGTAGTTCATCAGGCGCGACAGTCGTTTTTTCCAGCTCAGCCGGTCCTGCACGCCCATCGGACGCGGCGCGGTATGACGACTGGCGCTTTCCCGACGATAATCTTCAACTTTCAATGATTTATACAATCCCGCCATAATGAAGAAGATCACAAAACTAAACGGCAGCCCCATGATTACCGTCGTGTTTTGCAGCGCTGAAATCCCGTTGGTCATCAGCATCCCCAGCGTCAGCAGGCCAATCGCTACCGACCAGAAAACACGCAGCCAGGCTGGCGCATCGCTGTTGATGTCTTTCAGTTTTGAGGTGAAATTGCCCAGCACCAGCGCACCGGAGTCCGCCGATGTCACGTAGAACAACAGACCGGTGATTGTGGCGACAGACGCGCTGAAGGTGAAGGCCGGATACTGCGCCAGCAGGCTATAAAAGCCGCGCTCAGGGTGCGCCATCGCTTCCTCGGCAAAACCGGCATCGCCATGAATGATTTCATACAGCGCGCTATTGCCAAACACCGACAGCCACAGCAGGGTGAAAGTGAACGGGATAATCAACGTACCGAAGACAAACTGGCGAATGGTGCGGCCACGCGAAATACGCGCCAGGAACAGCCCGACAAACGGCGACCACGCAACCCACCACGCCCAGAAAAAGAGCGTCCAGTTGTTCATCCACTCAACCGGCCTGTCGAACGCAAAGCTGTTCAACGTCATCCCCATAAAGCGGTTAACGTAGTCGCCCACATTCAGCACCAGCGCATTGAGCAGGAATGAGGTGTCCCCCATAAACAGCACAAAGAGGATCAACCCCAGCGCCAGCAGCACATTCAGCTCCGACAGAACCCGAATGCCTTTGTCCACGCCAGAAGTCACCGAGATCGTGGCGATCACCACCGACAGCACAATCAGCGCCGCTTTGGCCGCCATTGAATCCGGGATATCAAACAGCACGCTCAGACCGTAATTGAGCTGCACCACACCAATCCCCAGCGTCGTGGCGATACCAAAGATGGTGCCGATAACCGCGGCAATATCCACGCTATGCCCAATCGGCCCGTTGATGCGCTTACCGAAGATCGGATAGAGCGCTGAGCGAATGGTCAGCGGCAGGTTATAGCGATAGCTAAAGTAGCCAAGCGCCATCCCCATTAACGCATACATCGACCAACCGGTCAGGCCGTAGTGAAACAGCGTCCAGACCATCGACTGGCGGGCGGCTTCAATGGTCTGCCCTGCGCCTTCCGGCGGCTGCATATATTGGGTGACGGGCTCCGCCACCGAAAAGAACATCAGGTCGATGCCAATCCCGGCGGCGAAAAGCATTGCCGCCCAGCTTAGCAGACTAAATTCCGGCTTTGACTGCTCAGGCCCGAGCTTGACGGAACCGAAACGCGAGCAGGAAATGAATATGACAAAAACGATATAGAGCGTGGCGGCCAGCAGATAGTACCAGCCAAACGTTCTGGAGACCCAGTTCAGCGTGCGGCCGATCCAGACTGCGGAGAAATCACTAAAAAAAATGGTCGTCAGGGAAAACAACAAAATCAGTCCGGCAGACGTATAAAACACAACGGGATTGATTTTGTCCTTTTCTCTGTTCTGAGCAAGGTTCGTCATCGATTACCTCTGATTAAGTAACGGTGACTACTCTGTCGAGCAGCTAACTTTTTGAGATTCTGTAAGGCGATGGCATTTTTAACAGATTTGCAAAAATAGCCTTATTAACAGAAATGATGATATTTTCAATCTATTGTTTTTATTAATTTTATCTAATATCCCATTACATTCCCCTTACCTGTTAACCGCTAAATTGATAACAATTAAGACACATTTTATATTGAACGTCCAATCAAAAAACGGTTTAATACATAACCATAACTGATGACTGGAGCGATAAAAATGCCCAAAGTGGGGATGCAAACCCTTCGTCGCAGGCAACTGATTGACGCCACCCTGGAGGCCATTAATGAAGTCGGGATGCATGACGCGACCATTGCGCAAATAGCCCGGCGAGCAGGCGTGTCGACCGGCATCATCAGTCACTATTTCAAGGATAAAAATGGATTGCTGGAAGCGACGATGCGCGACATCACCAGCCAGCTTCGCTATGCCGTCCTGCGTCGGTTGCACGCCCTTCCAGAGGCCAGCGCTGAATTGCGTTTGCGCGCCATCGTAGCGGGCAACTTTGACGACAGTCAGATAAGCCAGGCCGCGATGAAAGCCTGGCTCGCATTCTGGGCAAGCAGCATGCATCAGCCGATGCTCTACCGCCTGCAACAGGTCGCCAGCAAGCGGCTGCTGTCGAACATTGTGTACGAATTCAGACGCGAACTTCCGCGCCAGCAGGCTCAACAGGCCGGCTATGGCCTGGCGGCGCTTATCGATGGACTGTGGCTACGCGCCGCGCTGAGCGGAAAACCGTTTAATCTCAGTCTCGCTCAAGCGCTGACCACCCATTTCATCAGTCAGCATTTGCCGAACGCCACTGACTAACCGAGGAGAACCCATGCCCCGAATGGCAGAACAACAGCTTTATATTGACGGCGCATATACTGCCGCCACCAGCGGTCGCACCTTTGAGACGATCAATCCCGCTAACGGCGAGGTACTGGCTACCGTACAGGCCGCAGGCCGCGACGATGTCGATCGCGCCGTGAAAAGCGCGCAGCGCGGGCAAAAAATGTGGGCCGCGATGAGCGCAATGGCACGCTCGCGAATCCTGCGTCGGGCAGTTGATATTCTGCGTGAACGCAATGACGAGCTGGCGCAACTGGAAACGCTCGATACCGGTAAACCACTGAGCGAAACCGCCAGCGTGGACATCGCCACCGGCGCAGACGTGCTTGAGTATTACGCCGGGCTGATCCCTGCCCTGGAAGGCAGCCAGATCCCGCTACGCGAGACGTCATTCGTCTACACCCGTCGCGAGCCGCTGGGCGTGGTGGCCGGGATCGGCGCATGGAACTACCCCATTCAAATCGCCCTGTGGAAATCCGCTCCGGCGCTGGCGGCAGGCAATGCCATGATCTTCAAACCCAGTGAAGTCACGCCGCTAACCGCGTTAAAACTGGCGGAAATCTACAGCGAAGCCGGTCTCCCGGACGGCGTGTTCAACGTGCTGCCAGGCACCGGCGCGGAAACAGGGCAGTTCCTGACGGAACATCCTGATATCGCCAAAATCTCCTTCACCGGCGGCGTCGCCAGCGGCAAGAAAGTGATGGCCAATTCAGCGGCTTCATCGCTGAAAGAGGTGACGATGGAGCTGGGCGGCAAATCACCGCTGATTATCTTTGACGACGCGGACCCCGACCTCGCGGCGGATATCGCCATGATGGCGAACTTCTTCAGCTCCGGCCAGGTCTGCACCAACGGCACGCGCGTATTCATTCCGGCGCACATGAAAAGCACCTTCGAGCAAAAAATTCTGGCGCGCGTAAGCCGCATTCGCGCAGGCGATCTGTCTGACCCGGCAACCAATTTTGGCCCACTGGTGAGCTTCCCCCATCGCGACAACGTTCTGCGCTATATCGCCAGCGGAAAAGCGGAAGGCGCAACGCTGCTTTGCGGCGGCGACGTATTAAAAGGCGAAGCGTTTGATAACGGCGCCTGGGTCGCCCCCACCGTATTCACCGACTGCCGGGATGAGATGACCATCGTACGCGAAGAAATTTTCGGCCCGGTAATGTCCATTCTGACCTACGAAAACGAAGAAGAGGCGATCCGCCGCGCCAATAACACCGATTACGGACTGGCCGCCGGGGTAGTGACAGCCGATCTCAACCGCGCTCATCGCGCAATCCACCAGCTTGAAGCGGGGATCTGCTGGATCAATACCTGGGGGGAATCTCCTGCTGAAATGCCGGTCGGCGGCTACAAGCATTCCGGTATTGGTCGCGAGAACGGCATCATGACGCTGCAAAGCTACACCCAGGTGAAGTCCATCCAGGTTGAGATGGGTCAGTTTCAATCCATATTTTAACCAGGAGGTTTGTTTGCATTTTGACTACATCATTATTGGCGCCGGTTCGGCGGGCAACGTACTGGCAACACGGCTGACCGAAGACAGCGACACCACCGTGTTGCTGCTGGAAGCGGGCGGCCCGGACTACCGTGCGGATTTCCGCACCCAGATGCCTGCTGCGTTGGCGTTTCCGCTACAGGGTAAACGTTATAACTGGGCGTATGAGACCGAACCGGAGCCGCATATGAACTACCGCCGCATGGAGTGCGGCCGTGGTAAAGGGCTGGGCGGCTCATCGCTGATTAACGGCATGTGCTACATTCGCGGCAACGCGATGGATCTCGACAACTGGGCGCAGGAGCCAGGCCTCGAACACTGGAGTTACCTCAACTGCCTGCCCTATTACCGCAAGGCGGAAACCCGTGATATCGGCCCCAACGACTACCACGGCGGCGACGGCCCGGTAAGCGTCGCCACGCCAAAGCACAATAACAACCCACTGTTCCATGCGATGATAGAAGCAGGCGTCCAGGCGGGATATCCACGTACCGACGACCTCAACGGCTATCAGCAGGAGGGGTTTGGGCCGATGGACAGAACCGTGACGCCGCAAGGACGACGCGCCAGTACGGCACGCGGGTATCTCGATCAGGCCAAAGGCCGGCCGAATCTGACCATCATCACCCATGCGCTGACCGACCATATTCTATTCGAAGGTAAAAAAGCGTCAGGCGTTGAGTGGCTGGAAGGCGACAGCACCATCCCGACCAGGGCGACGGCGCGTAAAGAGGTGTTGCTGTGCGCGGGCGCCATTGCGTCGCCGCAAATCCTGCAACGCTCCGGCGTGGGTGACGCATCGCTGCTGAAAGCGTTTGATATTCCGTTGGTGCACCACCTGCCGGGCGTGGGTGAAAACTTGCAGGACCATCTGGAGATGTATCTACAGTATGAGTGCAAAGAACCCGTCTCTCTCTACCCGGCGTTGCAATGGTGGAACCAGCCGAAAATTGGCGCTGAGTGGTTATTTGGCGGCACCGGCGTGGGCGCCAGCAACCATTTTGAGGCAGGTGGATTTATCCGCAGCAGCGAAGCGTTTAGCTGGCCGAATATTCAGTATCACTTCCTGCCAGTGGCGATTAATTACAACGGCTCGAATGCGGTGAAAGAACACGGTTTTCAGTGTCATGTCGGTTCGATGCGCTCACCCAGCCGTGGGCATGTGCACATTAAATCGCGCGATCCGCGCGAGCATCCGGCCATTCTGTTTAACTATATGTCTACCGGGCAGGACTGGCAGGAGTTCCGCGATGCCATACGCATCACGCGTGAAATCATCAACCAGCCTGCGCTGGACAAATACCGTGGACGCGAAATCAGCCCCGGCATTGCGTGCCAGACCGACGAACAGCTGGATGCGTTTGTGCGCGACCACGCGGAGACCGCGTTTCATCCTTGCGGCACCTGCAAGATGGGTTACGACGAAATGGCGGTAGTCGACGGCGAAGGCCGGGTTCACGGCGTGGAAAATCTGCGCGTGGTGGACGCCTCTATTATGCCGCAAATTATCACCGGCAACCTGAACGCCACCACCATTATGATCGGCGAGAAGATGGCCGATGCGATTCGTGGCCGCGAACCGCTGGCAAAGAGCACCGCAAGCTATTACGTCGCAGGTGATGCGCCCGTGCGTCAGCCGCCGCTGCGTTAATCCCACCTCTTTTTCCCGCTCTGCTGCTGAGCGGGAAAAGACCACGCCCCCCTCCTCCTCCCTGACATCTATACTCAACGCAACGCCCTGACAAAAGAGAACGTTATGCCGCTACCCGATTTTCACGTTTCCGAACCGTTTACGCTGGGAATTGAACTGGAAATGCAGGTGGTCAATCCGCCGGGTTACGATTTAAGCCAGGACTCTTCCACCCTGATTGACGCCGTCAAATCCCAACTCACCGCCGGAGAAGTGAAGCACGATATCACCGAAAGCATGCTTGAGATGGCGACGGGAGTCTGCCGCAACATTGACCAGGCGGCGGCGCAGTTCTCCGCCATGCAGCAGGTGATTTTGCAGGCTGCCGCAGACCATCATCTTGAAATCTGCGGCGGGGGCACGCACCCTTTTCAAAAGTGGCAGCGCCAGGAGGTGTGCGACAATGCGCGCTACCAGCGTACGCTGGAAAACTTCGGTTATCTGATTCAGCAGGCGACGGTATTTGGTCAGCACGTCCATATTGGATGCGCGAACGGTGATGACGCTATCTACCTCCTGCATGGTCTGTCGCGCTTTGTTCCTCACTTTATTGCGCTGGCGGCGGCATCGCCGTATATGCAAGGGTCAGATACCCGTTTTTCCAGCGCCCGGCTGAATATCTTCTCAAGCTTTCCTGATAACGGCCCGATGCCGTGGGCCAGCAACTGGCAGGAATGTGAAGGGCTGTTCCGCCGCCTCGCGTACACCAGCATGATCGACAGCATCAAAGATCTGCACTGGGATATCCGTCCCAGCCCTCACTTCGGCACGGTAGAAGTTCGGGTAATGGATACGCCTCTGACCCTTGCTCATGCGGTCAATATCGCGGGGCTGATTCAGGCGACGGCCCACTGGCTGCTGACCGAGCACCCGTTCAGGCATCAGGAGCGGGATTATCTGCTGTACAAATTCAACCGCTTTCAGGCCTGTCGGTATGGTCTGGAGGGAACATTGACCGATGTCCACACCGGCGACCATCACCTGCTGTCTGATGACACGCTGCGCCTGCTGGAGAATGTCGCCTCCTCCGCAGATAAAGTCGGCGCCGCCAGCGCCATTAACGCTCTGCGCCTACAGGTGAAAAATGGGCTGAATGAAGCGCGGCAGATGCGGGAGTTTGTGACGGATGGCGGTTCGCTGATTGGGCTGGTGAAAAAACATTGCGAGATCTGGGCGGGTCAGTAGGCGACGATTTGCGTTAGCCGGCGATATCCCGGACAATGGCTTTTTAACTCAAGTTTAACAATGCCATGAAACACCCGCTTGAATCGTTGATGACCGCTGCTGGCATCCTGCTGATGGCTTTTCTCTCCTGCCTGCTGCTGCCTGTGCCCTCGCCTGGCATGGTACTGGCGCAAAAGCTGGTTGCGACCTTCCATTTAATGGATCTTAACCAGCTTTACACCCTGCTGTTTTGCCTGTGGTTTTTAACGCTTGGCGCTCTCGAATATTTCGTGATCCGCTTTATCTGGCGTCGCTGGTTTTCGCTGGCTGACTAATCCGGTGAAATCCCGCATACCGTGAACCAGCGCTTCACACCACGCGGCGTAATCGTGCCCGCTTGACCACGGATGAAAACTCACCGGATAGCCTTTTTCACGTAGTACCTGCGCAAATTCCAGCGTGTTGCGATAAATACCGCCGTCCGGGCCTTTGGTTTCAAAGCGGCCAGCCTGCAACCAGAAGCGGACAGGATAACGCGGCGAATTCTGGTACTGACGCGTCAGCCAACTGGCCTCCTCGTCTTTTGGCGCCCACCAGTACGAACCGGATAAACTCAGCACGTTGCCGAACAGACGCGGATAGCGCAACGCGACCCAGGATGACGCCAGCCCGCCATAGCTGGAGCCCGCCAGCACCGTTTTTTGTCGTTGCGTAGTCACCCCCTGCTGACGCAGCCAGGGCAATAATTCATGCGCCATAAAGTCGGCAAAATCAGGGTTCGGCGGCAGCTCTTTCGCCCGTCTGGCGTGATCGAGCGTATCAATAAACACCACGTTTATCGGCGGCAGTTGATGGCGCGCGATCAGCCCATCCAGCACGCGATCGATATGGTAATCATCAAGATACGTTTTGCCGTCAAACAGCATCAGCGTCCAGCGTGCCGGTTGCGCGCTGTGTGGGCGATAAATCGCAATTTCACGACTGTTGCCCAGACGTTCGCTGAACAATGTTTTGCGCGTAAGCGAACCGTAACGAACAGGCTGCGCGGTAGCTTGCGCAGAGCAAAAGCGCGCGGGACTCAGATCGAGAAGGGAAAACTGATTCCAGCGATCGGCATACTTCTCGCCAAGCGTCAGCGGGTTAAGCGGATCTCTCTGCGCGCTGACCAGAATCGCCCGCCGCTGATCGCGCGGCGAACCGTTCACCAACGGAACATCCGGCGCCAGTTTGTACTGCATTACCGTATCCGCAGGCACCACATAGCTGCGGAACCAGACGTCGGAATCGCCCAGGCGGAACAGGGGATCGTGATCGCCTGCCGGAGAACCGAGAATAAAAACGTTCTGCTTCGCACCGCGCCACAGAAACGTAACCCGCTTATGGCTGTCGTCAACCGGCTCCACCAGCGGCGTACCGTTGCGCTGTAGATCCTGCCAGAAATGAGCGGTTCCGGCGCCTGCCGCCAGCGCTTTTTCCAGTTGCTGCAAGGTTGGGCTGACGGGAGCGACGCGCTGTATTTTCGGCAGCGGCGTGGTCTCTTTCATCTGCCATGTAAATCGCCAGCGAGCGCCCTCATTACCGTACAACACCAGAGAAGTGGCTTGTTGTACCGGCAACGAAAACAACAGTTGATGCTCACCATCGGCCGGGCCGCCTTCCAGTAAAGTACGGATGCGACGGTTCTGACCGTCCAGCAAACGAGCATCGGTAATCCCCGACAGGGTGGCCGAAACATAATTTTCACTCAGCGCGGGAAGCACAAAGCAGATCTCGCCGCTGGCATCAAATTTCCCCTGCTGCTCTCCCTGAACGGAGGGCGTCGAACACGGCATCGCCTGAGCCGACATCGTCCCCAGCCCAATCACCAAACCACTCCATGCCATCTTCATTAACGGTGCTTTCCTGATGAAATTTGTTAACAACGCTAATGCAAATGGTAATGATTTGCAATAACATCTGTCGCGTTTAATGAGGATGGCAGTCCGGCATTTGTCTGACAGGACGACCGGACAATTTCAGGTATGGCATAGAAAAGGATGCTAAATGATATTTAAAAATAACAAGATAATGCAGCTCTGGGTTCTCAGCCTGGCGACCGTCAGTACGACGACATTTGCCAAAACGCAGGAGGAGACCATTCTGGTGACGCAAGGCGTCAGCCAGGAACCCACTGCGCCGGTGAAGGGAATGGTGGCGACCAAAACCCTGTCGGCAACCAAAACCTCCGCGGAGCTGGTAAAAACGCCGCAGTCCGTCTCCGTCGTTACCCGCGACCAGATGGACGCGCTGGACGCCACCTCCGTCTCCCAGGCGCTGCGCTACACCGCCGGGGCATTTACGGAGTATCGCGGCTCATCCAACCGTAACGATGAAGTGTTTGTACGCGGCTTCAGCTACGTTCCTAAATTCCTTGATGGTCTGAGCTTTGGCGCAACGGCGTCATCGCAAACCGGCACCGTTGATCCGTGGCTGCTGGAGCGGGTAGAGCTGGTACGCGGCCCGGCTTCGGTTCTGTTTGGCCAGGTGAACCCCGGCGGGCTTATCAGCATGACCAGCAAACGCCCTACCAGCGAACCGATTCATAAGGTTCAGTTCAGCACCGGTAATCGCGATCTGGCGGAAGGCGCATTTGATTTCGGCGGCCCGCTGAGCGATGACGGCCGGGTACTGTATCGCCTGAACGGGATCGCCCGCACTCAGCATAACCAGGTTGAAGACTATAAAGATTCGCGCGTCGCGATTGCTCCGGCTATCACCTGGTATCCAAACGATCAGACCCGTTTCACGCTGCTGACCAGCTACCAGAAAGATCCCGATGCGGGCTACCGTAACTTCCTGCCTGCTTACGGCACCGTCACCAGCGCTAACGGAAAATATATTCCGCTCGATTTTAACGTCAGCGATCCTGATTACGATCAGTCATGGCGTGAGCAGACGATGGTGGGTTATGAGTTTGAACATCAGTTCAATGACATGATGACCTTCCGCCAGAATGCCCGCTATGCCAGCATCAAGCAAAAATACCGCTATCTGGTTTACTTCAACAGCAAACCGGAAAGCACGCTG
The DNA here is from genome assembly GCF_030333395.1 of Citrobacter sp. CK194. Taxonomy (NCBI): domain Bacteria; kingdom Pseudomonadati; phylum Pseudomonadota; class Gammaproteobacteria; order Enterobacterales; family Enterobacteriaceae; genus Citrobacter; species Citrobacter sp. CK194. Next base: position 397,190 of record NZ_JAOWGA010000013.1, on the reverse strand, counting down.
CTCAGCCGTCGCGCCCAGCATGAGGAGCGCACGACCAATGAGTTTGGCATTGATAACCAACTGGAAGCACAGTTTGCGACCGCGCAGATGAACCATACGCTGCTCGGCGGGCTGGATTACAAGTCCAGCAACGACAAGCAACTGTTAATGCGCGGTTCCGGCTCGCAGTACGATATGGACTGGACGCACCCGGTTTATGGCGTAAACGTCGATGAAAGCACCTTCAGCCCCGCCAGCCACGAACAGCAGAACCTCGATCAGATGGGCCTCTATTTGCAGGATCAGATGAGCTGGAACAACTGGGAGCTGCTGCTCTCCGGGCGCTATGACTGGACGGAAGTTCGCACCACCGATTACATCAACAGTGAGAAAACGCAGCAGAACGACAACAAGTTCACCTGGCGTACCGGCTTGCTGTATGCCTTTGATTTCGGCCTCTCGCCGTACATCAGCTACAGCACCTCGTATGAGCCTAATCTGCAAACCAACCGCGCGCCGGGCAGCGCGCCGTTTAAACCCACTACCGGTAAACAAACCGAAGTGGGCGTGAAGTATCAACCGGTGGATAACACGCTGATGTCGCTGGCGTTATACGATCTCAAACAGAGCAATGTGTCCACTTACAACAGCACGCTGGGCTGGTTCGAAAACGCAGGGGAAGTGCGTTCCAAAGGCGTGGAAGCGGAAATTCACTCTTCACTGTGGGATAGCGTCAACCTGATTGGCTCGTATACCTACACGGATGCGGAAACCGTCAACACCACGGTAGCGGGTACGGAAGGGAAAACGCCTGCCCGTATTCCTGCTCACATGGCTTCCGCCTTCGCCAGTTATACCTTCCCCGGCGGCCCGCTGAAAAGCCTGACGACCGGCGTGGGCGTACGCTACATCGGCACCAGCTACGGCGATGCGAAAAACACCTTTAAAGTGCCGGCGGTGGATCTGTATGACGCGATGGTGAGCTACGAACTGGGAGAACTGAACAGCAGCCTGAAAGGCGCAGCCGTACAGTTTAATGTCAATAATATCGCCGATACGAAATACGTGGCCTCTTGCGCCAGCGACACCGCCTGCTTCTATGGCGTAGGTCGTACGGTTACGGCAACAGTGAGCTATTCCTGGTAAGAAAGATTCCCGGCAGCCAGGCGCTGCCGGGGAAACTCAGTGCGTACGGCTGTGATTCTCTTTACGGTAGGCACCCGGCGGCTGATTAAAGGTTCGGGTGAAGATCCGCGTAAAGGTCTGCTGCGAATCAAAACCGTACTTCAGGCAGATGTCATACACCCTTTGGTCGGTATCGCGTAAATCACGCGCCGCCAGTCGCAGCTTACGCTCCCGGATATAGCGCCCCAGACTCTCCCCTTTGTACTGCATAAACAGGCGTTGCAGATGCCATTTGGAGTACCCGGCGTGGCGGGCAATATCATCAATGCGCAACGGTTGATTTAAATTATCATCAATCCACTCGACAATAGTGTCGATTACCTGAGCGGAAATGGTCATCGTGCTCTCCCCCTCCGAAAAATGGTCGCTTATTCCCACCAGGCCGTAAACTGCTGGGTCGGATCGGCCAACATCACCGGTTCACCCAGCGTCGGCGTCAGCAGACGGTAGCGTTTATGACGACTCGCCAGCGCCAGACGTTTATACGGATCGTCCCAGCTGTGTTTCGCCAGGACAAAACGCCCGGCATGACCGGGTAAAATCGCTTTTGCGCGCAGGTCCTGCGCCGCCTGCGCGGTCTCTTCCGGCATCATGTGAATGTATCGCCAGTCCCGGTCGTACTGACCGTTTTCCATGATGGCCAGATCGACTGAGCCGAACTGTTCTCCAATCGCCTTAAAATGTGGCCCGTAACCGGAATCCCCGCTGTAATAAACCTTCTGTTCAGGCGTCTCAAACATAAAACTCGCCCACAGCGTCTGGTTACGTTTGAGCCCCCGACCAGAAAAATGGCGCGCGGGCAGGACGTGGATCAGCAGCGCGTCATCGATCCTGACGGACTGGTTCCAGTCGCGCTCGTCGATAATCCCGCCATTCATGCCCCAGTAGCGCAAATGCGATCCCACACCCAGCGGCGTAATGACCCGCTTAATCTTCGGCATCAGCGCTTTGATGGTGGCGTAGTCCAGATGGTCATAGTGATCGTGCGAGATGATCAGCAGGTCGATCTCCGGCATATTTTGCGCCGTCCAGGGGTAGTCTCCGGCAAAGGCTTTATTCAGAAACGAAAACGGCGCGGCATAGCTGCTGAATACCGGGTCGATCAGAATGCGTTTTCCCGCCAGTTGCAGATACCAGGAGGAATGGCCCAGCCAGATGAGCGTGTCCCGATCGCGCGGTACGCTGGCGAGATCGGTGTTTACCAGCGGCAACGGTTGGGCAGGCCGCGCGTTTTCACGTTTAGCGACCAGAAACTCCCACCATGCGGCGAGCATCCCCTTATCCCCGGTGTAACCGGGGGTGGGTAATTGATTATGAAACTGTCCATCACGATAGTGTGGAGACTGTTCCACCAGGCTCAGTTGAGCGCCCTGCGGCACCTGACCAAACCCGGCGTTAAGGACAAACGGCAGACTCGCTGTAGAAGCAATAAGCATAATAACAACCACACAAATTGTGAGACGCTTCATATCCTGATCCGAAAACGCGCCCCTTTCCGCTGGTTTGCGCGACTGTCACTTGATTATGAGTGAGTAAGCACTCATTATAGAAAGCGAAGGAATCTCGTCAAGATGATTTTCAATCTTTGACATTCACCGTTGCGGCGCTGCAAAGAGCGTGTTTCAATCGTGTTTTTTACATCATTAAGGGTAAAGTGTAGTGGCTCGTCCGAAGAGTGAAGACAAAAAACTGGCGTTACTGGAAGCCGCAACAAAAGCGATCGCGCAATCCGGCATTGCCGCCTCCACCGCCGTCATTGCTCGCAACGCAGGTGTTGCTGAGGGAACATTGTTTCGCTATTTCGCGACAAAAGATGACTTAATCAACGAGCTTTATCTGCATTTGAAGCAGGATCTCTGCCAGTCGATGATGGCGAATCTGGACCGCTCAATCACCGACACCAGAACCATGACGCACTTCATCTGGAACAGCTACATCAACTGGGGCCTGAACAACACTAACGGGCACCGCACCATCCGCCAGCTTGCGGTTAGTGAGAAAATCACGAAAGAAACCGAGCAACTGGCGGACGATATGTTCCCGGAACTGCGCGATCTCTGCCATCGCTCGGTTCTGCCCATTTTCATGTCTGACGAATACCGCGCCTTTGGCGATGCCCTGTTCCTCACCCTGGCGGAAACCACGATGGAATTTGCCGCCCGCAATCCGGCCCACGCAAATGAGTACATCTCGCTGGGTTTTGAAGCGATGTGGCGCGCCCTCACCCGCGAGGAAAAATAATGGACGGCCAGACGCTGCATCATTGTGCGAAACACATCGCGCTCGAACTGCCTTTCACCGAACACTGCTGGCCGTTCGGCCCGGAGTTCGATGTCTTTAAAGTCGGCGGCAAGATATTCATGATCGTTTCTGAACAACGCGGCCGTCGGTTTGTGAACCTGAAGTCCGATCCACAGAAATCCCTGTTAAATCAGCAGATTTACCGCAGTATTGAACCCGGTTACCACATGAACAAAAAACACTGGATTTCCGTTTACGCAGGAGACGATATCACACCGTCGCTGCTTGCCGACCTGATCGGCGACTCCTGGAATCTGGTGGTGGATGGTCTGGCTAAAAAAGATCAAAAACGTCTGCGCCCCACCTGATTTATCGTTGATATCGATAAGTGTTTTCGCACTTTTCTCTCTTATCTTTTATGCGCTAACCCTGTACCCTGCTGGCACGAAAACGCACCCGCAGGGTATTAAAAAACATCAGGAGTATTTATGGATATCGTTTCTGTCGCCTTAAAACGCTACTCCACGAAGGCGTTCGATCCCAGCAAACAACTGACCGCAGACGAAGCGGAAAAACTCAAAACATTGCTGCAATATAGCCCTTCCAGCACCAACTCTCAGCCGTGGCATTTCATCGTCGCCAGTACCGAAGAAGGGAAAGCGCGCGTTGCGAAATCCGCCGCCGGTAATTTCGTGTTTAACGAGCGCAAAATGCTGGATGCTTCCCATGTCGTCGTGTTTTGCGCAAAAACCGCAATGGACGACGCCTGGCTGGATCGCGTTGTCGATCAGGAAGATGTCGATGGCCGTTTTGCCACGCCGGAAGCCAAAGCGGCAAATAACAAAGGCCGTCGCTTTTTCGCGGATCTGCACCGCCGCGACCTGAAAGATGACGATCAGTGGATGGCGAAACAGGTATACCTGAATGTTGGCAACTTCCTGCTGGGCGTCGCCGCGATGGGTCTGGACGCCGTACCGATTGAAGGCTTCGACGCTGCGGTTCTTGACGCTGAATTTGGCCTGAAAGAGAAAGGTTATACCAGCCTGGTCGTGGTGCCTGTCGGCCATCACAGCGTAGAAGATTTTAACGCTGCGCTGCCGAAATCCCGCCTGCCGCAGGAAACCATCCTGACGGAAGTCTGATTTCTTGTTATGCCGGATGGCGGCTGCGCCTTATCCGGCCTACGGGGCACACGTTATTGTAGGCCCGGTAAGCGTAGCGCCACCGGGCATATCGCCTTATCCGGCCTACGGAGCACACATTATTGTAGGCCCGGTAAGCGTAGCGCCACCGGGCATATCGCCTTATCCGGCCTACGGAGCATACGCTATTGTAGGCCCGGTAAGCGTAGCGCCACCGGGCATTTTACTGCTTATCCAGCCACGCCAGCGCCTGTTCTCCGGCCTCATCCATCGGTAAATACACCAACAACCGGGAGCCGTTACGCGGGGCGGAGTACCAGTACATCTGCTGCAAACTAAAACGCCCTAACCGGGGATGGAGAAAATTCTTCACCTGGTTTTCCACGCCACGCACCTCATAACGCTGATGCCATAACGCTTCAAACTCAGAAGATGCGGCGAAAAAGCGCGCCAGTTTATTTTCCCACCCCGGATCGCCACGGTGTTCCGCCATTGCCGCACGGAAATAAGAGACAAACGTCGGCAGCACGTCGCGGTTTTCTATGCGACTGCGCCAGGTTTCGTTGGTGAGGTAGAGGTAAATACAGTTGCGATCGTCATCCGGGATCGTGGCAAAATCCACGCCCATCAGCCGACAAAAACTCTCATTCCACGCCACAATATCAAAATTAGGTTTCTGAATGCTGGCTGGCTGCGGCATCAGGCTGTCAAGCATACGGCGGGTTCCCGCACTGATCCCCTCGCACACGGTGATCTGCGTCGATTCCGGCGGCGTCAGCCCGGCCAGTACAAACAGGTGTCGGGTTTCCAGCGGGCTGCATTGCAGCGCATTCGCAACGCCAACCAGTACCGACTCAGAGGGATTCACTTCCCGCCCCTGTTCCAGCCAGGTGTACCAGGTCACGCCAACTTCCGCCAGCATCGCCACCTCTTCGCGGCGCAGACCGGGCGTTCGCCGCCGACCGACGCGCGGCAGCCCCATACGTTGCGGATCGAGGCTTTCCCGCCGGGCGCGTAAAAATGCGCCGAGCTGCTTCCGGTTGTCTGCGGGTTGCATCACCGTGGGCTCACGTCGCGTCATCACCGTCATATTATCTCCAGCATGGTAGTACCAATACCAGTATAACCAGGAACTGGTACCCGTTTAATTCTTCAGTAATGCTACGTCCATCTGTTGAATGACGCAATGGAGTTACCATGAATACGTCAGTCGTTTCACTCAGTCGCACCGGGCTATCGCTCTTGCTGACAGGCCAAATGCTGCCGCTCATTGATACATCGATTACCAACGTCGCCCTGGAGTCCATTACCCGGTCTTTACAGGCGACAACGACGCAACTGGAGTTAATTGTCGCCCTCTATGGGATTACGTTCGCGGTCTGTCTGGCGCTGGGGAGCAAGCTCGGCGATAACTACGGTCGCCGCCGCCTGTTTATGTGGGGAGTCGCATTCTTTGGCGTCGCCTCCCTGCTCTGCGGTCTGGCGAACTCTATTCACATGCTGCTGGGCGCCCGTATTTTGCAGGGGGCTGGCGCGGCGTTGATCGTGCCGCAAATTCTCGCCACGCTTCACGTCACGCTAAAAGGAAGCGCGCACGCAAAGGCCATCAGTTTGTATGGCGGTATTGGCGGCATTGCCTTTATCGTCGGTCAAATGGGCGGCGGCTGGCTGGTCTCGGCGGATATCGCCGGGCTTGGCTGGCGCAACGCATTTTTTATTAATGTCCCGGTCTGCCTTCTGGTACTGGCATTCAGCCGCCGCCACGTTCCCGAAACGGCCAGCGAAACCCGCGCCGACATCGACTGGTTGGGCACCGTCTGTCTGGCCGCCATCCTCTGCTGCCTGCTTTTTCCTATGGCGCTGGGGCCAGAAACCGGCTGGCCCTGGCAGGCTCAGGCGGCGCTATTTGCCATTCTCCCGCTGGGATGGTGGATGCGTAAAAATGCGCTCCGGCAGGAGCTGCGCCACCAGCACCCGCTTCTGCCGCCGCGCCTGTTACGGCTGACCAGCATCCGCTTCGGCATTCTGATCGCATTGCTGTTTTTTAGCGCATGGTCAGGTTTTATGTTCTGTATGGCGCTGACTCTGCAAATGGGTCTGGGGATGGCGCCGTGGGAATCCGGTAACAGCTTTATCGCCCTCGGCGCGGCCTATTTCATCTCGGCCTGCTACGCACCGCGATTGATTGCGCGCTACAGCATGGGGCGTATTCTGTTGATGGGTCTGGCGATTCAGATAGTCGGCTTAGCCGGGTTAATGATGACCTTCTGGCATTCGGGCATGCAAACATCCACCTTCGCGCTGGCGCCGGCAACGGCCCTGATAGGTTATGGACAGGCGCTGATCGTGAACAGCTTTTATCGTATCGGCATGCGCGATATCAGCACGCAGGATGCCGGAGCCGGAAGCGCCATTTTAAGCACGTTGCAGCAAGCCACATTGGGGCTTGGCCCGGCGGTGCTGGGGGCGTTATTTTTGCATCTGCAACACAATAGTCACGGCGATTATACGCAGTCGGTGATCGGTTTTCTGGCCGTCGAAGCTGCCATGATGCTCAGTCTGGTTCTGGCGACATTATGGTTTCGCCGCGCATTGAATATCAATGCAACCCGCCCCTGTATGGTGTCAAAATAACAAACCTGCATCGTGCAATTTGCATAATATCCGCACAGCGGTCATCATAGACCGCTGTTTATAAAGGAGACGTTATGCAGGAATTAATATCTCAGGTAGAAGAACTCGGGATCGAAATGAATCACACCACTTCGCTGGTGATGATTTTTGGCATTATTTTTCTCACTGCCATCATTGTGCATATTATTTTGCATTGGGTGGTGCTGCGAGCCTTTGAAAAGCGCGCCAGCGCCAGTTCACGCCTGTGGCTGCAAATCATTACCCAGAATAAATTATTTCACCGCCTGGCGTTTACGCTCCAGGGGATTATCGTCAATATTCAGGCTGTGCTCTGGCTACAAAAGGGGACTGAGGCGGCTGAGATATTAACCACCTGCGCACAGCTGTGGATCATGATGTATGCCCTGTTGTCCGTCTTTTCATTACTGGATGTTATTCTCAACCTGTCGCAAAAATTCCCGGCGGCGTCTCAGCTTCCGCTGAAAGGGATATTCCAGGGCATCAAACTCATCGGCGCCATTATCATCGGTATTCTGATGATCTCCCTGCTGATAGGTCAGTCTCCGGCCATTCTCATTAGCGGTCTCGGCGCGATGGCCGCCGTCTTAATGCTGGTGTTTAAAGACCCCATTCTCGGTCTGGTCGCGGGTATACAGCTTTCAGCGAACGATATGCTGAAGCTGGGCGACTGGCTGGAAATGCCGAAATACGGCGCGGACGGCGCGGTGATCGATATCGGCTTAACCACCGTGAAAGTGCGTAACTGGGATAATACCATTACCACCATCCCCACCTGGTCCCTGGTTTCGGACTCTTTCAAAAACTGGAGCGGCATGTCCGCCTCTGGCGGTCGCCGAATTAAACGCAGCATCAGTATCGACGCCACCAGCATTCATTTTCTTGATGAGGATGAGCAGCAGCGTTTATATAAAGCGCATTTGTTAAAACCCTATTTAACCACCCGTCATCAGGAAATCCAGGAATGGAACCAACAGCAGACTGCGCCGGAATCCGTACTCAATCATCGTCGAATGACCAATATTGGCACTTTCCGCGCCTACCTGAATGAATATTTACGCCACCATCCGCGTATCCGCAAAGATATGACCATGATGGTACGCCAGCTTGCGCCGGACGATCAGGGTTTACCCATTGAGATTTACGCGTTTACCAATACCGTGGTGTGGCTGGAATATGAAAGTATTCAGGCCGATATTTTCGACCACATTTTTGCCGTGGTCGAAGAGTTTGGCTTACGGATTCACCAGTCCCCTACAGGAAACGATATTCGCGCGCTGTCCGGGGCGTTGCAGCGCTAATATCAGGTACTGGCGCGGGAAATATAGCGCCAGTCCATCATCACCCTTTCGGTTGACGCATCCGGGTGTTCAATCCGGTTCAGCAGCAGCCCGACCGCTTTACGGCCAATATCGCGGGAAGGCTGCTCGATAGTGGTCAGTTGCGGGGAGACCATCTCCGCCAGCTCCGTACCGTCAAAACCCACGACGGCGATATCCTGCGGGATGCGCAATCCGGCGTTGGCAATGGCGCGCATGGCGCCTGCCGCCAGGGTATCCGATACCGCAAAAACCGCATCCGGGCGCGTTTCTGCCGCCAGCAAAACGTCCATCGCCGCCATTCCGGCGCTGGAACTCAGTTCGCTGGCATACTCTACCGCCTGATAATCCAGAGACCAGGCATGAAGCGCCGCCTTATACCCCCGCTCCCTCAGACGCGCATATTTATAGCTTAAGTCATGGTTGATCAGCGCAATCCGCTGATACCCCTTTTCGACCAGATGGGAGATGACCGACTGTGCGGCATCAACGTCATTGATCCCCACACAGGAGACCGCGCCTTTATCGGCGTATTCCGCGCACTGCACCCACGGCGCATCGCCGATCATGGTGGTCAGCTCCGGTAATTTTGAAAACGCGTCCATAGTGATAATGCCATCGACAATTTTCCCCGAGAGCAGTTTCAGCGCCGATTTTGAACGCGCCATATCCGAGCCTGAATTACACAGCAGAATGCGATACCCGTTTTTCTCTGCCTCTTCTTCAATGCCCTTCACCACTTCTGCGCAAAAAGGGTTCGCAATATTTGAAACCATCACCAGAATCATTGAGCTGCGCGCGGTGCGAAGCTGGCGCGCCAGTAGGTTGGGCTGATAGTTACTTTCCTTGATGGCTTGCAGCACACGCTCGCGGTTTTTGGCTTTGACGGTATCACTGTTATTGAGCACGCGTGATACCGTCGCCACCGACACACCGGCGAGCTGGGCGATTTTTTGAATAGACATAACGGCGACACATCCTGCGGTTTGCGCTTTGTGTTGAGGCTACCATAAAATCGCCCTCCGGCGAACCGGGCGAAGGTTTACCGCATCACGCTCACCCACCGCTGGTGTTGATGGCTTTTCACAATAGCGTCAATGATATACATCACGTCAGCACCGTCCGCGAACGAGGCAAAACGACGTACCTCCGGCGCGGGCATTTTTCCTGCCTGCACCGCAAGATAAAACTGCTGCATCATGTTTTTAAAGGCATCCGGCCAGCCCTCAATATGCCCACCGGGAAAGTGCGCGCTGCCAGCCACATCCGCGTTCATTAATCCGGGGTCGTCCGTCAGGATCTGATTCGCCTGCTGCCGGTGGCCGATCCACAACTGCTGCGGCACTTCCTGATCCCAGGCCAGCGAACAGTGACTGCCGTTAATCTCAAATGTCAGCTGGTTTTTCCGCCCGGCGCTCACCTGTGAAACGCTGAAACAGCCTTTGCTGCCGTCATCAAAACGCACCAGCACCGCGCCTCTGTCTTCCGTGCTGACCGGTTTATCTACCCACTGGCGCTCCGTGAGCGGCTGAGTAAACGTCGAGTTCCCTTCCACGCTGGCCTTACGCATTGGCCAGACAGTTGCAAGATCCGCCATCACCTCCACAATCCGCTTTCCGGTAACAAACTGCACCGTGTCGCACCAGTGTGAACCGATATCCGCCACCGCGCGTGAGTCCCCGCCAAGCGCGGGGTCTACGCGCCAGTTATAGTCGGTTTCCAGCAGCATCCAGTCCTGCAAATAACTGCCCTGCACGGAAAACTGCCGCCCGACGCTCCCGGCGCGTACCATGCTGGCGGCCTGCTGCACCATCGCAAACTGCCGGTAGACAAAACTCACGCCATGCACCACCCCCGCCTGCTCCGCCAGCGCAGCCAGTTCACGCGCTTCATCCGGCGTCATGCAGAGCGGTTTTTCGGAGAACACAGACAACCCCGCCCGCAACGCCTGGCGATTAATGTCGGCATGAAGATAGTTCGGCGTGCAGTTGTGTACCACCTGCAATCCCGGATGCGCCAGTAATGCCTCCACGCTGCCGTAAGCGTGCGGAACGTTTAGCGCCCGGGCTTTCTCCTGCGCCTTCTCCAGCGAACTGTCGCAAAGCGCAACCACCGATACGTTTCCCGGTCGGCGCAAGGCTTCAATATGCGCAGGGCCAATAAACCCGGTTCCGATAATGCCAACCTGAATCATTTACGTACCTCATCACCCGCAGCGAAATCATCAAACGCATGCTCCGAAACCGGAATAATATGACGGCGAATAAATTCACTGCCCTCACGCGCGCCGGTGGCGGCTTCTTTCAGGCAGCACTCCCACTCCAGTACCGCCCAGCCGGGGTAATCATATTGGGCGAACTTGCTGAACAGCGTTTTGAAATCCACCTGTCCGTCACCCGGCGAACGAAACCGCCCGGCCCGCTCAATCCAGGGTTGATACCCGCCGTATACGCCGCTACGGCTGCTGGCGCGATACTCGGCATCTTTCACATGAAACGCTTTAATGCGCGAGTGGTACACATCCACAAAACCCAGATAATCCATCTGTTGCAGCAGCAGGTGGCTGGGATCGTACAGAATATGGCAACGCGGATGATCGTCGACCAGCGCTAAAAAACTCTCGAACGTGACGCCATCGTGCAAATCCTCGCTGGGGTGAATCTCATAACACACGTCCACGCCATGCTCATCAAAGCAGTCGAGAATCGGTCGCCAGCGGCGCGCCAGTTCGCTGAACGCCTCGTCAAAACGCTGACGATTATGCGGCGGCCAGGGGTAAAAATAGGGCCATGCAAGCGAACCGGAGAAGGTGGCATGTGCGGTCAGCCCCAGTTTTTGCGAAGCGGCGGCAGCCTGTTGCAACGTCTGCGTCGCCCATGCCTGTCGCGCCTGCGGGTTTCCGCGCACCGACGGCGGCGCAAAACCGGCAAACGCCTCATCATAGGCCGGGTGTACCGCAATCAGTTGACCTTCAAGATGGGTCGATAATTCACTGATGACCAGGCCGTGATCCGCCAGCATCCCGCGAATATCATCACAGTAGGTCTGGCTCACGGCGGCCTGTTCAACATCAAACAACGCTTTATGATTGCAGGGGATCTGCAAGGCCTTATAACCCAGCCCTGCCGCCCAACCGGCCAGCCCTTCCAGCGTATTAAACGGGGGTTGCCCCCCGATAAACTGCGCCAGAAAAATACCCGGTCCCTTAATGGTTCTCATAACCCCTCCTGAAAATTACGCCTGCTCTTTCTCGTCATACTTGAAAGCGAAAAGGAAAATCGCGGCAATCACCGCAGCGGCCACTGCCGGGAGCCACCAGAACGTTACCCAGGCCTGAGGAACCGCCTGCCCCGCCACCAGGCGGTTGTACAGCGCGCCGGAGATCTGCGAGCCGAGCAGCATACCGATGCCATAGGTAAACATGACGATCATACTTTGCGCCTGCCCTTTCACCTTTTCTCCGGCAATGCGGTCGGTATAGATAAAACCCACGACAAAGAAAAAGTCATAGCACACCCCATGAAGCAAAATACCGAGATAGAGCAGGAAGCGCCCCTCTTCGCTGATGCCGAGCGCAAAGAAGGCATAACGGACAAACCAGGCGCACATCCCGATCAGCAGCATGTATTTCACCCCCAGGCGGCGGAACAGGAAGGGGATCACCAGCATAAAGACGATTTCGGACATCTGGCCGAATGACATCGCGGTGCTGACATCGCCCACGCCAGCATCCGCCAGGAACGAGGCGGTATAGGCGTAGTAAGTCCCCAGCGGCACGGAGATTAACGTCGCGCAAAGCGAGAACACAAAGAAGTGGCGGGTCTTGAGTAATGCAAACGCATCAGCGCAAAAAAGATCGCGTATCTTCACCGGCAACCCCTTCGCTGGCGCAGGGGTGTGCGGCAGCGTCAGGCTGTAGAGCGCCAGAATCACAGAGCAGAGCGCGGCAAGCGTGAAGATCCCGGTGGTGTCGGAAATCCCCGTCACGCCGATAAAAATACCGGCCACGATCCAGCCAATCGTGCCGAACACGCGCACAACCGGGAAGGTCTTATCTTTATCTGACAGGCTATGAAAGGCGATGTTGTTGGTCAGCGCCAGCGTTGGCATGTAGCACAGCGTATAGCCAAACAGCAGCCCGATGAGCAATGCCCCGTTTTGCGCCACCAGCGCCTGCGGTACAAACCACAGAATCGCCGCCCCCGCCACATGCATCACCGCCATCACTTTTTGCGACGCAAAGAAGCGATCCACCAGCATCCCCAGTACAAACGGCGACAGGATGGAGGCGATCGGCCCGGCGGAAAACGCATCGCCAATCAGCAGCGACATGTTGTACTGGGTCATCACCAGCCCCAGCGTCACCGACCAGCTCCCCCAGATGAAGAACTGTAAGAACATCATTAACGACAGTCTCGGCACCAGCAGCCGGTACTGTACGGTCTGTTTTCCACTACTTTCGGTTGTCGACACCATTTTTTGCCTCACCTTTAAAAAGTAATCGATTACAAATAAACTCAAAATGAAAAGTAATCGATTACAAAACAAAGATCCTGCGGATCAAATAAGAATTGCGAGGAGAGTCACGATAAAGGTGAAGCGTGGCGCGGCGCGCGATGTTGCGGGTGGCGGCTGTGCAGGCCCGGTAAGCGCAACGCCACCGGGCTGCAGGATTAACGGGTTTTACGGCGCAGTAATTTAAAGGCAACGAACAGGAACAGTATCCATACCGGCAGCAATACCGCCGACATGCGCATATCGTCAATGGTACACATCAGAACCAGAATCATCGCCAGAAAAGCAATGCACAGGTAGTTCCCGGCAGGGTACAGCAACGCCCTGAACTGCGTGTCGCGACCTTTGCGCCGCATCGCTGCGCGAAAACGCAGGTGCGCCAGGCAGATCATAATCCAGTTCAGCAGCAGCGTGGCGACCACCAGCGCCATCAGTAAGCCAAAGGCTTTCTGCGGCAGCAGATAGTTGATGAGTACCACCAGCGAGGTGATAGCGCCAGAGAGCACCAACGAGTTCACCGGTACGCCACGGCGACTGACGCGGGTTAAAAACTTCGGCGCATTTCCCTGAACGGAAAGACCGAACAGCATACGGCTGTTGGAATAGACGCCGCTGTTATAAACCGACAGCGAGGCCACCAGAATGACAAAGTTCAGCGCAGAAGCCACCACGTTACTGTCGAGATTATGGAAAATCATCACGAACGGGCTGCTGTTGGATTGCACTTCCACCCACGGATAAAGCGCTAACAGCACCACCAGCGAACCGATATAAAACAGCAGAATACGGTAAACCACCTGATTCACCGCTTTTGGAATGCTTTTATGCGGATCGCGTGCTTCAGCGGCGGTGATCCCAATAAGCTCAAGCCCGCCGAAAGAGAACATGATCACCGCCAGAGAGAGGATCAGCCCGTTCCAGCCGGTAGCGAAAAAGCCGTTGTAGCGCCAGAGGTTCTCGATACTGGCATGTTCTCCCCCGTTACCAGAAAAGAGCATCCACAGGCCAAAGCCGATCATGCCGATAATCGCCAGCACTTTGATTAGCGCAAACCAGAACTCCGTTTCACCGTACAGGCGCACGTTCACGAGGTTAACGGCGTTGATGATAATGAAGAATGCGGCGGCCCAGATCCAGGTTGGAACATCGGGAAGCCAGTATTGCATATAGATACCGGCGGCAGTCAGCTCCGCCATCCCAACCAGTACGAACATGACCCAGTAGTTCCAGCCGGAAAGAAAACCGGCGAAGGGGCCCCAGTATTTGTATGCAAAGTGCGCGAAAGAGCCGGAAACGGGTTCTTCAACCACCATTTCACCCAGCTGGCGCATGATGAGGAAAGCGATAATTCCGGCGACGCCGTAACCCAGCAGAACCGCCGGGCCAGCCATTTGAATGGCGGGGCCAATCCCCAGAAACAGACCTGTACCAATTGCGCCGCCCAGCGCAATCAATTGAATATGGCGGTTTTGCAACCCCCGTTGAAGCGTCGGCTCTCCGTTCGACGCAGCATCAGACAAACTGTTGCCAGATGCAGTTGACGCGTTTTTCACGCCCTACCCCTGTATCGTTTTTATTGAAGGGGCACCTTTTAACATTTCGCTATAGTTGCCGCAAGGCACAATCCTCAGGGATGCGCCAGACATCCCTGCCTGACGCCCCGAGGCAACGCTATTTATTATTTGTTCAGATCAATACGCACCACGCTGTCTGGCGCATCAGTCGAGTGATCTTTATTGAATTTCTGTTTCACCGTGACATACAGCGTCTGGCCATCGGCGGACAGCAGCAGGCTGTTTGGATTCGGCGGCAGATCCCAGGATTTCTTCACGCTGTAATCCGTCGCGTTGAGACTGAGCAACTTCCCGGACTCACGCTGAGAAATATAAAGCTCATTGCGTTTCGGGTTGAATTTCACCGATAAGGAGTCACCCACATCCAGCTGTTTGATGAGTTTGCCCGTATGGATATCCAGCACCAGCGTGGTTTTCGCTTTGGAGTTGTCGGTAACAAACAGGCGACCGGTTTGCGTATCTTCCGCCATATTCAGCAGCAGCGCCGGTTTATCACCCAGCGGTTTCCAGCGTTTTTCTACGCGCTGCGTGCGAGGATTGATAACCAGAATTTCACCGCCGCCATTCGCGGCATAGATACGCTGCGTGCTGTCAGAGTAGTGCAGACCGGTCATCCATTTACCGGTATTTTTGATGCGGGTTTTCAGCTTCAGGGTGTCGGCATCGACGACCCAGATCACCGCCGGATCGGCAACGGCGCCGATATACAGCAGGCCGTTATGCAGCAGAACCTGACGCGCGCCGTACGGGAATCCTTCCGGGTTACGTTCCGGGAAGAGCACACGGTTTTTCACTTTGCCGTCGGCGGTATTCAGCGCGCTCACGCCACCATCCAGCGAATTGGTGACATAGACGGTTTTACCGTCCGGCGAAATCGCCATACCGAAGTTTTTCAGGTCAGTGTGGCTGGCGCCAATGGTTTTCAGCGTCTTCGGGTCCAGTTTGTAGACCACCCCGCCCTGCACATCTTTAAAACCTTCGGCGCTGGCAACGTAAAGCGCATCGTCTGACGGGCTTAACGCCATTTCATACAATCCATCGGCTAAATCACGTTTCTGAACATCGGTCGCAACGGCTGGCGCCGTCGGCGTTGCCTGCGGCGCAACGGGGGTTGAAGAGCCGGAAGTGGCCGCACAACCACTTAATGCAACGGCAATCAGCAGGGCCAACGCGGATGTTGTCTTTTTCATTTTGGAAATCCTTACCTGGGTAATGTGAACCATGTGAAAAAAGCCTGATAACGTCCTTTGCACACGGCAGTGACGTGATGAACCATCCGTGTAGAGAGGGAAAGTCTTACGAACCGTAAGCGCATTCGCCGCCAGGCCATTAAATAATAAAGAGAATGAGAACTATACTTATTCTCTTTAGCGAAGCAAGAATAATTCACCCGAAAGACGAAATTTCAAAACGGTGGTTTGAAGTACAAGCCAGATGGGCATACCAGGGCACGTCGTATAATTTTCATGAATTGTTCTGGACGAAAAGGCTTCACACACCACAGAATATGTTTTAATTTTTTTTCTATATTTTCAAACGCGTGAGTCGGATCTACTATCTGTCACTCGTTTTTGAGTCACGTCGGGCATCGGCTGTCATGAATAAAATCATTAAACGGTTAGAGATCGTCAAAAGCGCCATCGAACTTGAGGATGAGGAGATCATCCATCAGCAACTTGCGCACCTGAAAGACGCCTCTCTGGATGCGGCCATCGGCACCATTGCCCTGGCGATCGAGGAGCGACGTTTCGGCGACGCGATGCGTGAAATTGCCGCCTGGTTACAGTCCCAGCGCGCCGTCTCGACGTGGCAGGACCCCGGCATCGCCGCCAGCAAGCTGGAACTGAAGGCGCTCGAAACGCAGCTACGCGAGCTGATCGACAAACGCAATGCCCGCATCCAGATCCTCGACGATTTCAACGATTTGTATCACTTGCGCCTTGGCCCGCTCATGGGCCGTATTCTGGAGCTACGCAAACAGCTGGCCGCCAGCGCGCAGCGTAGGCAAGAGGCCGAACTCAGACGACGTGAAAAGGACTATCAGTCCTGCCAGCAGTATATTTCTCAGGCTATCGATCAGTTAGTGAAGCTTAAACAGCACTGGGTGAGCCTTAGCTCAACCTCCCGGGAAGCGGTGGAAACCAGAGAGCGTATTCAGCAGCAGACGGAACTTATCACCTCCCTGCTGGCGGAAATTCGCGAACTGGAGAATGATTTCTCACGTCAGGATGACAGCGCAACCCGACAGGCGCGTGAAGAGGCCGATCACGAATATGAGGAATATCAGGAGCAGCATCAGGATGCGCAGCACCGCTATGCGCGCGATCAGCGCCTCTCCGCTGATGAACGTAATGAGCTTAAACGCCTGTGGCGCCAGGCCAGCCGACTCTGCCACCCGGACGTGGTCGCCGATGAGCTGAAAGAAAAAGCGCACCAGATGATGGTTCAACTTAACCAGGCCCGGCAGAATGCCGACCTGGCCACGATCCGTTCGCTACTTACCCAGTTGCAAAGCGGTCTGGAGCCGATGCTGGCGAGCGACAGGCTGAACAATCTTGCCCATCTGCGCAGTAAGATAGAGCAACTCAGAACGCAAATTAACGCCCTGCTCAAAGAGATAAGCGAGCTGGAAACGGAGAACGCCTGGCGTCTTGCCACATCCGTAACCGACAAAGAAGCGTACTTTGCCGAGCAGGAGCGCGCATTAGCGGAAATTCGCGATACGCTGGAAGTTCAGGTAAAACATGCGGAACAAGAGATCCTCGCCGGGTAAGGCGGAGCGTCAGGGAGGCGGGGATACCGTTGCTCACAACATCATCATGACCACCCTTTACCCTTTATAGCCGTCGAACTTTATTGCCCATTAAAAAACTAATGATGATTCTTTCGATCTCTGCTTCTTCACGCGAATTTTTAAAATCAAAACGACAGGAGACCTGATAACAGGAATACAGCTGATTCTCTGCATCAAATTCATTGACCATCACCACATCCACCACTTTTAAGTCGAGTTGCAAATAGCCGAATTGCTCAAAATCCAGAGACGCGCCTTTTATGACGGCATCTTTATAGAGAAAACGCGTATTCGCATCCTGCGCAATTAATGCACATCCCCCCCTGGACATATTTTTAATTTTGAAAGAATAATTCTCTCCATTTTTATATCGTCCAAAGCAGTTGAAACTGTGTCCCTTCAGGAAGGAGAAGCGCTGATGCTGGCGTCGTTGTATAAGAAAGACCATCTCGGGAATGAAATACGCCAGCGCATTCTCCATGCCGTCTGACATTTCCTGATCAATTCTGGCGTTAAATTTTATAATTCCATTTTCACTATGGAGAATAAACGTTTGGATCTTTTTGGTGACAATATCCTTATGGTGAGGGATAACAAAATGTTCAAAATCAACTTTTTCCAGCTGCGTGACCACACTAGTGTTGGCATATTTAAGCTCTAGTTTAGTCTTCTTTAGTAGCTCTTCACGGAAAACAGCGATAATTTCAAACTTGTTATCCTTCATCAATCCAAAACTCATCAGCAAGTCCTTATTTTTTATTCGAGATACATCTCATTCTCGTTTATGTGAAAAACGCAAAATCGTCCCCCATCCCTGGCTTTTGATTACCATAATGGATTCCAGATCAAATAATTCGTGAGAAATTAAGTTTTTAACTATTTTTGCCGTTTTATTGATACATAAAAACATTCATAAATGATTAAAGTTAGCGTAACTTATGTGCTACACAATACAAATTTAACTCAAAATTATAACAATTTGGAATAACATCGCTGCTCGCGCCGCGATTCTGAAATAAAAAAAGAGGGATTGCAATATAAACTAAAGGAGTAGACTGTCGGATTTTTTCATTATGCGTGGAATTTACACTGCGGCATCGTCTTTAATATTGAAGAAGATCTGGAGAACAAAAATGTAACGTCAGGAGGGAAAAAATAATAATGAACCTGAGCAGAAACACTTAAAATAAATTAACCTGTTAAGGCTTACTTTCTTTGCGGCGATAAAGACAAAATATTCACCACGAAACAGTAATAACTTGATTTTAAAAGATAAACATAATTCACCGTTCAATACGCTATGGCATCTCATCCGGCCCATGAAGCGTACTCCACGGGCCGGACGACTGGCGCAGCAGGTATAACGTTATGAGCGCTTATGTTGATGCGTGCGCAACCACATCAGTTTATACGCCGCCGGAATGATAAATAGCGACAGCAGCGGCGCGGTGATCATACCGCCAATCATCGGCGCGGCAATACGGCTCATCACTTCTGAACCCGCCCCGGTTCCCCATAAAATAGGTAACAGACCGGCGATAATCACCGCCACGGTCATGGCCTTTGGCCGCACGCGGAGAACCGCACCGTGGTACAGCGCCTCATCAAGTTTCTCTGCCGTAAAGGTTTGTGGATCATCCAGAGACGGCTCCGCTTCAATCGCATGACGCAGGTACATCAGCATGACCACGCCAAACTCTGCGGCGACGCCTGCCAGCGCGATGAATCCTGTTCCGGTGGCAACGGACAAATGAAAGCCCATCCAGTACAGGAACCAGATCCCGCCGACCAGGGCGAAAGGAACGCTGGTAATGATCAGCAGCGCTTCCCCCACCCGACGAAACGCCAGATACAGCAGAACGAAAATAATCATCAGCGTCATCGGCACCATCAGCTTCAACTTATGGCTGGCGCGTTCAAGAAGCTCAAACTGCCCGGAAAACGCCACGCTGGTTCCCGGTTTCAACTGCACCTTTTCCGCGATCGCTTTTTTCAGATCGTTAACTACCGACACCATGTCACGATCGCGCGCATCAATATAGATCCAGCTTGCAGGTCGGGCATTTTCGGTTTTCAACATCGACGGTCCTGGCGCGATCTTCACGTCCGCCACATCCGCCAGGGTAATTTGCTGCTGCATTGGCGTCAGAATCGGCAGTTGACGTAAGGTTTCCGGGCTGTCGCGATAGCGTTGCGGGTAGCGCAGGTTAATGGGATAACGCGCAATCCCCTCCACGGTTTCGCTTACCATCGCCCCACCGACTGCGGAGGTAATAAACAGTTGTACATCACCGACGGTCATCCCGTAACGGGCGGCTTTTTCACGATGAATGTCGATATTGAGGTAACGGCCTCCTTCCAGCCGTTCCGCCAGCGCCGACGCAACGCCCGGTACGGTTCTGGCAACCTCTTCGATCTGCTCCGCCGTGGCATCAATATCAGCCAGCACGGTGCCGGACACTTTAATGCCAATCGGACTTTTTATCCCGGTAGACAACATGTCGATTCGGTTACGGATTGGCGGCACCCACAGATTCGCCAGCCCCGGTAAGCGCACCGTTTTATCCAGTTCTTCGATGATTTTGTTCATCGTCATTCCCGGTCGCCACTGATCCTGCGGTTTCAGTTGGATCGTCGTTTCCACCATCTCCAGCGGCGCAGAGTCGGTGGCCGTTTCCGCCTTGCCGGTTTTGCCGAACACGCGCGCCACTTCCGGCACCGTCATGATCAGCTTATCGGTTTTTTGCAGCATATCGGTTTTTTGCAGCATATCCGCCGCCTGCGCCGCCGAAATCCCCGGTAGCGTGGAAGGCATATACAGCAGATCGCCCTCGTTAATTTGCGGTAAGAACTCCCCGCCCACTTTATTAAGCGGCCAGATGACCGTCAGGATCGAAAGTACCGCCACCAGCAGCGTGGTCTTCGGCCAGTGCAGCACTTTCAACAGCAGCGGGTGATAAATGCGGATCAAAAAGCGGTTAAGCGGATTACTGCTCTCTGCCGGGATCTTGCCGCGAATCCAGTAGCCCATCAGGATCGGGATCACCACGATCGCCAGGAAGGCCGCCCCTGCCATCGCATAGGTTTTGGTGAATGCCAGCGGGCCGAACAGGCGTCCTTCCTGCCCTTCGAGGGTAAAAATCGGGATGAACGACAGGGTAATAATCAGCAGACTGATAAACAGCGCCGGGCCCACTTCCACCGAGGCGTTCGTGATAACTTTCCAGCGCGTTTCGTTATCCAGCGGGTCGCCGGGATGCTGGTGCCCCCACTCCTCCAGCCGTTTATGCGCGTTTTCGATCATCACAATCGCGGCATCCACCATTGCCCCTACCGCAATGGCGATCCCGCCAAGCGACATAATATTGGCGTTCAGCCCCTGAAAATGCATCACGATAAAGGCAATACAGAGGCCCAGCGGCAACGAAATGATCGCCACCAGCGCAGAGCGGACATGCCACAGGAACAGCGCGCAGACCAGCGCAACCACAATAAACTCTTCGAGCAATTTGTAGCTGAGGTTATCAATAGCGCGGTCAATCAGCTGGCTACGATCGTAGGTTGTCACGACGTCAACGCCTTCCGGCAGACTGCTTTTCAGCGTTTCCAGCTTCGTCTTCACGGCGGAAATAACGTCCCGGGCGTTTTTACCGGAACGCAGGATCACCACCCCGCCCGCCACTTCGCCTTCGCCGTTCAGCTCAGCAATGCCCCGGCGCATTTCCGGGCCAATCTGTATGCGGGCGACATCGCGAAGGTACACCGGAACGCCGTTCTCACCGGATTTCAGCACAATGTTGTTGAAGTCATCGAGGGTCTGCAAATAGCCGCTGGCGCGAACCATGTATTCCGCTTCTGACAGTTCGACGGAGGAGCCCCCCGCCTCCTGGTTGGACATATCCAGAGCCGACTTCACCTGCGCAAGGCTAATGCCATACTGCGTGAGTTTCATCGGGTCGATAACGACCTGGTACTCTTTCACCACGCCGCCGACCGAGGCCACTTCCGCCACATTCGGAATGGTTTTCAGCTCATACTTTAAAAACCAGTCCTGTAAAGAGCGCAGTTCCGCCAGATCGTGTTTACCGCTGCGATCCACCAGCGCATATTCAAATATCCAGCCGACGCCGGTAGCGTCTGGCCCCATTTCCGCGCTGACGCCCGCAGGCAGTTTCCCCTGCACCTGATTGAGGTACTCCAGCACGCGGGAACGCGCCCAGTAGGGATCGGTGCCATCTTCAAAAATGACGTACACGTAAGAATCGCCAAACTGCGAGAAACCGCGCACCGTCTTCGCGCCTGGCACCGACAGCATGGTGGTCGTCAGTGGATAGGTCACCTGATTTTCAACAATCTGCGGCGCCTGTCCCGGATAGCTGGTTTTCACAATCACCTGCACGTCAGACAGGTCAGGCAGCGCATCAACCGGCGTGTTAATGATGGTCCAGGTTCCCCAGATGCTGAGGAACAGCGCCCCCATCACAACCAGAAAACGGTTCGCTACGGAGCGGCGGATAATCCATTCAATCATTTGTCATTCCCTCAATGTGAATGGACCGCATGATCGGGCGCAGCAGAGGAAGATTGCGCCCGCATACGATCCAGCGCGCCGGAGATATTGGCTTCGGAGTCAATCAGGAACAGTCCGCTGGAGACCACTTTTTCACCTTCGGCAAGCCCGGCGCGAATCGCCGTCACGCCTTGTGATTCATGGAACACCGAGACCTGTTTCGGCACAAAGCGACCGTCGTTGTCGACGGCGATCACCCGCTGTTCCGTTCCATTATCAATCAATGCTTTAGACGGGATTAGCAGCATCGGTTCGCTTTGCGTTTTCAGCTTCAGGTACGCATTCATTCCGGGCTTGAGCGCTTCATCCGGGTTATCAACCTGTAAGCGCAACTGGAGGGTACGGGTGGTGGCGTCCACGCTTGGCAGAATCGCCCATTTACTGATGGTGAAGCGTTTATCCGGCCACGCGGGCACGGTAATATCGAACTGCGAGGCATCTTTAATCAGCCATGCGATGGATTCAGGAACGGCCGCGCTGATCCACACCGGGTCCATCCCCTGGATTTTCGCCACCACGTTATCTTTGGCGATATTCATCCCGGCGCGCAGATCGAACGCGGTGATCACCCCATCAATAGGCGCTTTCAGGGTAAAGCGGGTTTGAATTTTACGGGTCGAGACTAAGCGGCGGATATCCTCTTCCGGCATCCCGGCCAGACGCAGTCGTTCAAGAATGCCTTCCACCTGCGTTGCCGTACCGCCCGTTTCCCGCAGCAGTAAATATTCACTCTGGGCTTCAACCCAGTCAGGAATGGTCAGGTCGATCAGCGGCGTTCCTTTCTTAATTTTATCCCCCACCGTCAGCGGCCAGACTTTATCGATAAAGCCAGCGGAACGCGCCTGCACAATCACAAACTGGTATTCATTGAAACTGACGTTAGCCGGAAAAGTTTGCGCGTAGCGCAGCGGCCCACGGCGGACAGCCTCCGTCTTTAACCCTAAATTCTGCGTCTGTACCGGATCGATACGCACGCCTGGCGCAGAGGTCGTGTCTGACTCTTCGTCAGCGTATTTCGCCACCAGATCCATATCCATAAACGGCGATTTACCGGGCTTATCAAAGCGCGTATTCGGATACATGGGGTCATACCAGAACAGAACCTTACGGGCCTCTTTTTCGGAGGCTGGCGCAGTATCGACAGGCTGATGCGCAGATGCAAAATAAGCGTAAACGCCGACCGAGATAATCCCTCCGACGATCATACTGCCGAGAATAAGCGCGGTAGTTTTTATTTTTAAAGACGCCATAGTGACTTCCATTCGATCCATTTTCTGGATCAGTTACGCGGGAGATATGCCCGCGCTTCTGTAAACCCGGGCAAGAACAAAGAGACAGCGAATACGCTTTACTGGCTGACCTGAATATCGCGTAATAAAGAGAGATTGCCCTGCTGAACGAAAGTAAACGCCACTTTGTCGCCGGGTTTAATGTCACCGGAACGGGTTTCCGGGGTCAGGGTAAAGCGCATCGTCATCGCAGGCCAGTTGACCGCCGGAATAGGTTCATGATCGATAGTCACTTTTTTCGTGTCTTTGTCGATGGCTTTAACCACGCCGGTTGAATGAATCACCTGCTCCTGCTGCGCCGCTGATGCGTTATTCATCATCTCGCCGTGGTGATGTTCATTCGCCTGAACGTTAAATACCACCGCGGAGAACAGACCCAAAATCGCCGCTTTTACTGTATTGTTCATCATGCTTTCTCCTGAAAATAACGATAAATTTTTATTCCACCCAACCGCCGCCCAGCGCGGTGAACAGCGTAATTTCATTAGCCTGTCGGGCGTAATTCAGATCGAGTAACGTTTGCTGGGTTGAAAACAGAGAGCGCTCCGCATCCAGCACTTCGATATAGCTGACCGCGCCATGCTGATAGAGCGCTCTGGCGCGTTGCAGCGTAATACGCAGCGAGCTCAGATAACGCTGTTGCGCGGTTATCTGGTCGGTCAGGCTCTGGCGCAAAGCCAGCGCATCCGCCACCTCTTTAAACGCGGTCTGGATCTTCTGTTCATAATTCACAACCGATTGCTGCTGGCGAATTTCCGCCAGATCGAGGTTGGCCTGATTACGTCCGGCGTTAAAAATCGGCAGTTCCACTTTCGGGATAAAATTCCACATCCCGCTCGCGGCATTAAATAAACGGGAGAGATCGCTGCTGCTGCCGGACACCCCGCTGGTCAGGGTAATGGAGGGAAAAAAGGCCGCGCGCGCCGCGCCAATATTGGCATTCGCCGCCATCAACGAATGTTCAGCTTCCATAATATCCGGGCGCTGCAACAAGATTTGCGAGGAAAGCGACGGCGGGAGCGTCACGTTTTTAATATCTCCGCTATCGCGCGCCCTGTCATCCGGCAGCACAGAATAAGTGCCCAACAGCAATTGCAGCGCATTATTAGCCTGCGCCAGCTCGCCCTGTCGTTTCGCAATATCGCTGCGGGTGCTTTCAATCACGCCCCGCGCCTGTTCCAGCGCCAGCACGGTCGTGCTGCCGGTCAGCAACTGCTTTTCTACAAATGCGTAAGAGCGTGTATAGTTTTCCAGCGTTTCTTGTGCGATTTGCAACTGCGCGTACGCCAGCCGTTGATTAAAATAACTTTGCGCCACGTTTGAGATTAATAAGATATGTACTGCCCGGCGCGCTTCTTCGCTGGCAAAATAGTTCTGTCGGTCAGCCTCACTCATGTTTTTCAGCCGGCCAAAAAAGTCCAGATCAAAACTCAGATTCAGCCCGGCTTCATATTCGCGGGTACTGCTGCTGTCACCCTTTAATTTTCCTTCCCAGCTTCCGCTGGCATCGGAATTAAGCTGCGGATAACGATCGGCATCCGTCACCCGGTATTGCGCTCTGGCTTCCTGCACTTTCAGCATCGCCATGCGCAAGTCACGGTTATTGCGTAACGCCTCACCGATCAGCGACTTTACTTGCTCATCAACAAAAAAGGTTCGCCAGCCGGTCTCCTGATACCCCGCAGGCGCAGAAACCAGCGCATTCTGGCTCAGGGAGAATTGTTGCGGCACCGGCAACGCGGGCCGCTGATAGTCCGGCGCCAGCGAACAGCCCGTCAGAACAAGCATCACGCTGAGGGTAAGAAGCTTAAATTTGCGCATAGCGTTTCTCGTCCCAACGGGACTGATAACCATATAGTGAATGTGAATTTATGCCCTGTACCTTAACGAAGTGACTCTGTTCGGCCCGTGACAGGAAAATGACAAAGTTGTCATTTTCCCAATAACCGATTGCTATCCGATCCTGCTCCTCTAGAATTGAAAACCCGCCCAACCTTTGCGTGAAGGAAGACGTGATGAAGATTCTGATAGTCGAAGACGAGAAAAAAACCGGTGAATACCTGACCAAAGGTCTGACGGAAGCGGGCTTCGTGGTGGACCTGGCGGATAACGGGCTTAACGGGTATCACCTGGCGATGACGGGAGATTACGATCTGCTGATCCTCGACATCATGCTGCCGGATGTGAATGGCTGGGATATTGTCCGTATGCTGCGCACCGCCAACAAAGGCATGCCAATCCTTCTTCTTACCGCGCTGGGCACCATTGAACACCGGGTAAAAGGCCTGGAGCTGGGGGCTGACGACTATCTGGTTAAACCGTTCGCTTTCGCTGAATTACTGGCTCGCGTCAGAACGCTGCTGCGTCGCGGCGCGGCGGTGATGGTCGAAAGTCAGTTTCAGGTCGCGGATTTGACGCTCGATCTGGTCAGCAGAAAAGTGACCCGCAACGGCATGCGCATCACGCTCACCAGTAAAGAGTTTACGCTACTGGAGTTTTTCGTTCGCCACCAGGGAGAAGTCTTGCCCCGCTCGCTGATCGCTTCCCAGGTCTGGGATATGAACTTTGACAGCGATACCAACGCGATTGACGTTGCCGTTAAACGGCTGCGCGCGAAAATCGATAACGAGTTCGAACCGAAACTCATCCAGACCGTGCGCGGCGTGGGCTATGTGCTTGAGGTACCGGATGGTGACTAAACGCTTTCAGCGCCCTTTCTCGCTGGCGACGCGCCTGACATTTTTCATCAGCCTCGCCACCATTGCCTCTTTTTTTGCGTTTGCCTGGATCATGATTCACTCCGTGAAAGTGCATTTTGCCGAGCAGGATATCAATGACCTGAAAGAGATCAGCGCGACGCTGGAGCGAATCCTCACGCATCCCGATGAACCGGAAGCACGCCGGCTGGAAATCCTAAAAAACGTTGCCGCCGGTTACTCGAACGTCATTATTTCGCTGGAAGATGCCAACCAGCGGGCGATTTTTCACTCTCCCGGTTCGCCTGATCTTCGCCAGTTTATCGCCAAAGCCACGCCGGATAGCAGCGCGCGTAACGGCGATGTCTTTTTGTTGTCCAGCCCGGACTTACAAAGCAAGAGGCACGCTAACGGGCACGGTACCCATTCCGCATGGCGCATGATTCGCCTGCCGGTCGGGCAACTCGCGGACGGGCAACCGGCCTACACGCTCTATATGGCATTATCGATCGACTTCCATCTTCACTATATTAACGATCTGAAAAATAAGCTGATTATGACGGCTTCGCTGATTAGCATGATGATCATTTTTATTGTGCTGTTCGCCGTCTACAAAGGCCATGAACCGATTCGCAGCGTCAGCCGCCGGATTCAAAATATTACGTCGAAAGACCTCGATGTGCGTCTTGACCCGCAGGCCGTTCCGATTGAGCTGGAGCGGCTGGTGCTCTCGTTTAACCATATGCTTGAACGCATTGAGGATGTTTTTACTCGCCAGTCGAATTTCTCTGCGGATATCGCCCATGAAATTCGCACCCCGATTACGAACCTGGTGACGCAAACAGAGATTGCGCTAAGCCAGACCCGCAGCCAAAAAGAGCTGGAAGACGTACTCTACTCCAACCTCGAAGAGTTTGGCCGTATGTCGAAGATGGTAAGCGACATGCTGTTTCTGGCTCAGGCCGACAATAACCAGCTCATCCCGGAGAAAAAGGCGCTCGACCTGGCGGATGAAGTCCACAAGGTGTTCGACTTTTTTGAAGCCTGGGCAGAAGAACGCGAAGTGCGTTTGCATTTTGAAGGACGCGCGTGCTGGGTATCCGGCGATCCCATCATGTTACGCAGAGCGCTCAGCAACTTGCTGTCTAACGCCATGCGCTACACCCCGAAAGGCGAAGCCGTTACCGTGCGGCTCAAAGAAATGGACAGGCAGGCGCAGATTACCGTTGAAAACCCCGGCGCCCCCATTGCGCCAGAACATTTACCGCGCCTGTTTGACCGCTTCTACCGGGTTGACCCTTCCCGACAGCGTAAGGGCGAAGGCAGCGGAATTGGGCTGGCGATTGTCAAATCAATCGTCATCGCCCATCAGGGAACCGTGTCCGTAACGTCCGATCTGCGCGCAACGCGCTTTATTCTGACATTGCCGAAACATGGCGATTGAAATGCAGTGATAACGACGCTGCGAAATGAAGTCTGACAGAAAGGCGAGAATAAAGACTGGCGCGCCCTACAGGATTCGAACCTGTGACCCACGGCTTAGAAGGCCGTTGCTCTATCCAACTGAGCTAAGGGCGCACTGTGTGAAGCGATGGCTTCATGCGGATGAAACGCGTGAATTATACGGTGAGCGCCTGCTGAGTCAATGGCTTTTGTACTGGTTGCTGAGGAAGTGTACGAATATCTTTTTTTCTGGCGCTACGCAAGTATCCAGGAAATCACCTGGTAAGAACTCGGCCTGCATAAAGTGGCATTTTAAGGATAAATGTATTTAGAAAATTAATGCGTTTACTTACTATTTCCTCCCCACTTCCCAGCTGTTCAGGATATTTTTTATGCTGAGTGTCGCCATAAAAGAACAAAATAGCCATTTCGAACACGGTCTTAAAATCATCATGACTCGTCTGACTCATCAGTGGCATCAGAAAATCCAATTTTTACCTGCTGATGATATAGACAAAGCGGATATCGCATTTTTATCGCTGGATGAAGACTGGTTTAGTGCCGGATGTTATCAGATACCGGTACATACCCGGCACCAGCAGAGAGTCATTATTTGTAATGAATACGATAAAGACAAACTCATGTTCAGGCCGTGTCTCTATATGCTGCCGCATATTTACCGGGAGGACGATGTTGATGAGATAACCAAAAAGATGGTGCTTATCCTGCATAAACGGGCACTTCGCCGCAGCGTTCCCCCTTCTGTTTGTCATTACTGTACGACTCGCCATTTCTCCATTCTGGAACGCCAGTTTTTAAAGATGGTCGCCCGCGGGCACCGGTTAAGCGAAATTGCCGTACTCCTTTCACTGAGCGAAGAACAAACCAAATCAATTCGCCGCAGCATCATGAAGAAACTGCACGTAAAAAATGAACAGCAGTTCTTAAATTACATCAGAGTTAACCTGGGTTTTCTGCAAGAATAGACATATTCTCAATTTTCCATCCATCATGTTGAGAAATATCTCACAGATGATTAAGTAACGTCATCTACAGCGATTTTTCGCATACTGCCACAATGACACTTATCATATTTCCTGATTGCACAACCGTCAGGAACCGAAAATATTCGGCGGCATTTTTTATGCCTACAGGAGTGTTTTTGTGGCAACTCGCCCGGTATTACAGGGAAATATTCTTGACTCTGCAACATTGCGCACTCAAAAGGAACGTCCTTTTTGTTGGGAATATCCTTTAAAGCTTGAACCGATAGTCCATTTATCTTCTGCCCGTACCTTTGGCTATGAAGTTCTGACTCAGGTTCCTTTTCATGTCAATACTGAGCATTTTTTTCACCACCTTCCGCCAGAAAAAATAGTGGCGAATTTTTATCAACAAGTCGCCACTATTACGCATTATCCCAAAGGCGTACATTATTTTCTTAATTTACCGCTGAAGGTATTTTTACACCTGGATTTTTTTAATTCAGGAGTAACCCCCTGCCCGTCCAATCTGATCCTTGAAATCCAGGACCCAGAAACGCTTTTTTCACTTAATAGCCGCCAGCGTTCCCAACTCTATGAAAAAATAAAACAGGTTGAGTCTATCGGAATTCCCGTCTGGCTGGATGATGTCGATGAAAATTTGATCAAAGAAGTGGCTGCCGCCCGCTGGCGTTTTAGTGGTCTGAAACTGGATAAAAATGCGTTCTGGGATCTAATTCTGCATCCT
Source organism: Citrobacter sp. CK194 (assembly GCF_030333395.1). Classification (NCBI taxonomy): domain Bacteria; kingdom Pseudomonadati; phylum Pseudomonadota; class Gammaproteobacteria; order Enterobacterales; family Enterobacteriaceae; genus Citrobacter; species Citrobacter sp. CK194. Next base: position 368,060 of record NZ_JAOWGA010000013.1, on the reverse strand, counting down.
CAGAAACTGCGCCAGGTGATTTTTATGGGGTATAACATTGCAGATGTCATACTCATTGAAGGTATTGAAAATCATGCGCAAAAAGAAATTGCTTTTCATTCTGGCGCCCAATTAGGCCAGGGATACTTATGGCCTGCGCTTTTGCAAAACAAAGAGTAGAAAAACGGAAAGGGAAAGGATGCGCAGCGCACTTCGCAAAGAAAGACATCGCCGTTTAAGAAATACCGATTGCACTCATCACTACCATCACCTTGAACCACAGGTATTTGATCGTCTGGAATATCTGACCCAACGTCTCAATTATGCCCTACCGGACAATACAATCTCTCAGGTTATTATCACGACGGATAACTATCTCGGATATACACTGAATCGCTATTTATTTTCTGGAAAACGCACGGCGGTGTTCAGCTCTCTGGAATCACCCTCACGCAGGCTGGAAGAGACGGGCATCAGACAATTGATTGTTGATATGGCTGGACTGGCGGTCTCCTGCTACGAAACGCTTGAGCGATTACGCCTGCTTATCCGAGAGCGAAGCGATATCCAGGTTTACTTACTGGTGCCGGATAAGGATGTTAGTCTGACGCGTTTTATGCAAAAAGCCGGTAAGTTTTATATTCTGCAACGTCGCCAGAATCTCTCATCATTACGTAACGCCTTATTATCTCCCCCCTCCGTTCAAAATACTGATGGCACCTTTAGCCATACTGACTGGAAGATCATTTCCGCGTTATCTCAGGGTATGTCTTTAAAGGAAATCGCGCTTTTACTCAATACGCCTTATCACCGGGTGATCTACCGACTCAATCAACTTATTACTCAGTTGGATCTGCCGCATCGACACAGTTTGCTGTATCTGATACACCGCCTTAGCGTCACTTCTCTTCACTTAATTTAACACGCTAACCTCTTAAGCTATAAGATTTTTTAAGAAATTACTTATTTTAACGCCTGACTAAATGTAAATTTTTTACATAAAATTAATATTTACAACTATTCCTGGTATCATAGGAAAATCCCTCTTTCTCTATAATCCTTCAATTGACGGGCTCTCACGGCCTCATCGTTGAAAATTTGCCCAAAAGTCACATAACAGAAACTAAACAATTGGTCTTTTGTGTTGTTTTTATATTTAAAAAAAATACTTCTAGCCACAGAACATTGATTCAACAGAGAATAAAACCAAACGCTATTAAACAGTCTAAAACATGCAGAACATCCTAACAGCCAGCACCGATTTGTGTACCGTAAGCCTTTTCCGAAAAAATAGACCAGGTATAATCCTCCCTATTCTTAGTTAATCAGAATTTTCTTTTTTGTTGGTGCGAAATGGATATTCCCCACGCTTATTGCTCTTACGCAAAATAGTCAGTTAACAAGGATGGTATTACCTTCACCACTTCCCAGGTTCGTGAGGTATATTCTGGCTATTTGATAATTAATAGTGTCTGACGCTTATCCGCAAACGGAAGACGCGCAAACAGTCTGAGGCATACAACAATGAAACCTGCATCCGTTATCATTATGGACGAACACCCTATTGTCAGAATGTCGATAGAAGTGCTTCTCGAAAAGAATAGTAATATCCAGGTTGTCCTGAAAACCGATGACAATCGTACCGCGGTAGATTATCTGCGCACATATCCTGTGGATCTGGTCATCCTGGATATAGAGCTGCCGGGTACAGATGGATTTACACTGCTTAAACGAATCAAATCAATACAAGAAAATACCAAAATTCTTTTCTTGTCGTCTAAATCTGAATCTTTTTATGCCGGGAGAGCTATCCGGGCAGGCGCAAACGGATTTGTCAGTAAAAGAAAGGATCTCAATGATATTTATAACGCAGTGAAAATGATCTTATCAGGATATTCTTTTTTTCCTTCAGAGACGCTAAATTTTATCAGTAATACCAGTTCACGAAAAGGTGAGCACAATGATATGCCACTCTCAAACAGGGAGGTTACGGTACTGCGCTATCTCGCCAACGGTTTATCGAATAAAGAAATCGCAGAGCAGCTCTTGCTGAGTAACAAAACCATCAGCGCGCATAAAGCGAACATCTTTTCGAAACTCGGTCTGCATACCATTGTTGAGCTTATTGATTACGCGAAGGTACACGACTTGCTGTGATCGTGGCTGACTCCCGACGAGAGATCGTTCGGGAGTACGTTATTGGGATCGGGCTTCAGTTGTAATTGATCATAAAAGTCGCATCCGCCTTTGCGACTCCCGGCTGAACGCCATCGGCCAATGCAATGTAATTCGCATAAAACGTCAGCGTAGCATTACCGTTTTCATCAACGCTTACCGCCTGGCTGGCTTGCTCAAGCGGTAATCTGCTGCGATCGCTGTCGCGGATCTCAATGGCCACTTTTTGCGCCATGACCGCATCATCCAGCGCCAGCAGCGACGTCCCCGCCGCTGGCGTTCCTGAAAAGGTCATCGACGCCGCGCCCGGCGGGCAGCCCTCAAGTTTGATGCTAAAAGGCACGGGCTGGGTGGTATCGCCGCTGGTTTTCAACTGCTTCGTGGGCCAGGTGCCCAGCTCGACCGTTTTGTTACTGTCACCGGTCACTGCGGTGCAGGTGAAGTCCACAACATTACCGCGCAGTTCAATATTAATCTCGCCCAGAGCGGTGTCAGCCCGGCAAAGCGGGCTTAGCAACACGCTGCAAAAAATAGCCAGCAAAAGTCTCATGGCTGTGCGCTCCCCTTAGTCGTAATCCACACGCAGATACCCACGAGCGGTAAAAGGCCCTTCCGTCGGTTTACTCCCCGTGATGCTTACCGGCCATGCGCGTATCCCCACGCTGGCGGCGGCGCTGTCATCCAGACGGAATGGAATTTTGCTGGCCAGATTGTTAGGCGTCAGCGGCACGCCGCCGCTGTCGGAAACGATAAAGCCTAAGTCGGGATTATCAGAGACCATCGCCTGCCCGGAGATTTTCTCCGCCTCCAGACGCATCGATAAATAGGCCTGCGCCGCGACGTTCGTACATTTTATGGCGACCGTTTTTGTCTGCGGCGTCACCCCTTCCGGGCGATTTCCCGCCCCGGCTTTGCTGAACAGCGCGGCGCCGATATCGCCAAAATCAAATTCCACAACCTGCCCGGCATTCACTTCACAGCTTTGCGGAACCTCGACTTTACCGCTGTAGCTGATGGTATAAACCGGCGTGCTCAGGGCATCGCCGGTGCTGGTGGTGACATACACCGAGAACATGGTCTGGCGGGGAATCGGCACCATGTTGATAAAAGGCCGTATCACTTTGAGTTTAAAGATCAGCTTAGAGTCCATCACGCCGAAGGGCTTTTGTTTCGGTACATTGGGGTGCGTCCCCATGCGAATATAATTACGGGGCGGATAAAATAATCCGGCAGCGCTGTCGGTGATACTCATCGCCCCCAGCAGGTAGTCATTGAGCTTGAGATACTGGAATCCTCCTTCCGTACTTTGCACGGGAAGTTCGGTCACATAGCTTCGAAAGGTATAATCCACATTCGTACCAGCAGGACACGTCGCCTGTACGCCAACCCAGCCCGATTTCTCCGGCAGCGTCACCACCTGTCCTACCTGATTATTGCTGCTGGTAAAAACATTCGACAGATCGTAAAACACATCGGTCGGCGTACCGTTCGAGTTATGGCAGACCGTCGCCCATGCCGGATTCGCCAGCAATAATGCGATGGCGCCCGGCAACAACCCTGATTTCATTTTCATCTTTTCTTACCTTTCATGACGACGGACGTTTACAGGTTGCATTAAGCAGCGTCACCGCCTGCTTCAGGCTCTCTTCAGGCAGGGAATAATGCGCCACGCAGCGGGCGTTCGCCCCCTCTCCCCACTGAATCAGCAGTTCCCCTTTCAGCGGCAGTCCGCTCAAATAAATTTGCCCGTCATCGCCTGCCATACTGGTGACGCCGCTGGCGGTTTCGCGCACAATTGAGCCAAACGGCACCGGGCGATCGCCCTGTTTTGCGGTGACAATTGCGCGCACGCCAATTCGCGTGTCAAAGGCAGCGCGTACCAGCGCCCCTTGCGTCGGCACCACGCTGCTGACGTTATTTTCCACATCGGTGTGGTTATCCATTGAGTTGGTATCCAGCGCGACACGGTTATAGCGATATACGGTGGCATAAGGCATGACCGCATATCCGCGCCAGTCGGTTTGCACCCCGGTCTGGTTTTCTATATGCACCCCTTCGGCGCCTGGCGCTTTAATCAGGACGTTGGTATCGCCTAAAGGCTGACTGAGCGTGATGCCGTCCGCATGACCGACCACGCCGCCAGACAGCTGCCAGTTGTAGTCATGCTGGTCTCGATCGTAGTTGTACCCCACGCCGAGCGTCCCGTAAGCCGCCTGCCAGTTCGCGCTGGCGCTGCCGCTGTAGCCATTGGTGCTGCTGTGTCCCTGGTTCACGCTGTAGCTCAGGTTACGCCCGTCTAACAATGTCCCGCCGATGCCGGTCTGCCAGCTGTTCTGCCCATTGCTGTTCCGGTTCGCGTTAAAAGTGGCATAGGTGCGATCCAGGGCATTGTCGCGCGAGTAGCGCCGCCCGGTGAGCACGCTGAACGGAACCGACATGTTGAATGCCAGAATGCGATCGGTGCCGGAAATCCCTACGGATTCATTCCACGACCAGGAAAGGGAGTAGCTGATCCCTTGCCAGCCGCTGGCATACCCCAGTTGATACCAGGTATTGGCATCCGACGTGTTCCAGTATGTTTGCTGACTGCCGGAGATATACAGCGAGCCGTAATCCCCCAGATTCTGCGAAATGTTGACCTGGAATCGGCCTTTTTTGCTGTAGTTCAGGTTGTGATAGCTCTGCACTACCGGCACTTTATGACGCTTACCTTCGCTGTCATATTCATACTCGTACCCTTCCATACTGCGGTACGCCACATCGTCAAGCGTGTAGAATCCGCGCGTGGAATAGCGATAGCCCAGTAACTGGAAATTAGTGCCGTAGTTGTTCAACGACTTGGCGTACAGGAAACGCAGCGACTGCCCCTGGTGGGTGCTGTCATCCGCCAGTTGGCTGCGGGCGTGGGTGACGTCTACCGAAACCGCGCCCCAGTCGCCCAGGTTCCGTCCGGCCCCCAGCACCACCGAGCTGTAGCGCGAAGCCAGCTGCGTGCCGCCATAAGCGGTATACCCTTCAGGCAGACCGGCGATCAGCGTTCCCTGGAAGAAGAATGGCGAAGATTGCTGGCTATTGCCGCTGCGAAAATCCCCCGCCACCAGGTCGAACTTCATACGTCCTTCGCGCTGCAACAGCGGAACGGTGGAGTACGGCACCGTATAGCGCTGCTGACTGCCGTCTTTCTCATCAACCGTCACGTCCAGGTCGCCGCTTGAAGACGTTGGGTTGAGGTCGGTGATCGCGAAAGCGCCCGGTGAGACATAGCTCTGATAGATCACATAGCCGTTCTGGCGGATAGTCAGTTTTGCGGCGGTACGGGCGATCCCACGCACGGTCGGCGCATAGCCTTGCAGGCTATCAGGGTACATATTATCGGAAGAGTAGAGCCGCGCCCCGCGAAAGCCCACGCTGTCAAACACGTCGTTGCCGGTGTTGCTGTCCCCCATCACCAGTTCGCTTTTCAACGGGATGATGGCGCGTTGTACCCAGGTGCCGATGTTTTTCCAGCTTTGCGAGTGGTATCCGTCGCCTTTGGAATAGCTCCACGCGCCGTTGTTACGCAACCGCCACGGGCCATAGTTCAGGCCGCTCATCAGGCTTAAAAAATAGCTGTCGCTGTTTGTCCCGCGACTGCCGGTAAAACTGTAGTTGATAAGCGCGGCGGGAATCCCTTCATCCCACTCTTCCGGCGGAATATACCCGCGCGCGCTGTTCAGCATTGACGCCTGTGGAAGACTGATATTTAAACGCATTGAGGAAAAATCAAAAGCGATTTCAGCGCCGGGAATCGCCTCTGGCAAATTGATGCAGGTCTCCTCCTGGCTTTGCCCAAGCGCAGGAAAGGCGGTGGTATTTACCCCCAGCCTTTTGATCCACGCCAGATCAAAACAGGGCATTAATCCGCCTGATTTTTCACCGGTTTTCGTCGACGAGGTTTCAAAGCGAATATCCTGGGTCGCGACGAACTCATCGTTGCGCCAGATATCCACCCGATAGATGCCCGGGGGCTGGTGATTGCCTTTCTCAAAACGTGACAAATCTGCCACGGACGCAGCATCTGCCGACAAAAAAGCCGGGTTAAAGTAACTTTCGCCATGACTTATCGCCGGATAAAGCGCCGCCAATATGGACAACGCCACCCCCGTCAGATGTGGCGTATACCCCGGCAGTGAACCGGGAAGATACGTTATCTTCTTCATCGTTTTCTCAGTGTGGCTTCACACGTTCCGATCAGCGCAAGCTAACCGTTTTCGCCGGTGTCAGCGCACCGTAATCATTTACCGTCTGGAACGTCACACTTCCCTGCGCGCCTGCCGGAAGCAGAATCCGGGTATTGTTCTTCGGCGCGACCATGACGTTATCAACCTTCTGGCTTCCCACTTTGAGATTGACCAGCGTGAGATAGTAAGCAGACGGATTGGTGATTTTCAGGTGGTTCCCGGAACGGGAGAATTGCAGCATTCCTGGCGCGTCTTCCTGCACCTGCGGCAGATTGGCAGGGCGAACAAACAGCTTAATGCGCGACAGGATCGCCAGTTGCAGGACGTTTTTGCCTTCAAGGCTGTTTTTATCCACCGACGGTATCGCTTTCACATTCATCCAGAACAAAGACTCCCGATCGGCAGGCAGGGGTTGTCCGGCATAAATAATACGCAGCGTGTTTTCACTTTTGGGTTCGCTGACAAACAGCGGCGGTGTAACAACGAACGATTTTTCTTTGACGCCAGCGCTGTTCTCAATCCATGAATTAACCAGATAACGCTCTTTCGATGCGCTGTTGCTAATTGCCAGCGAGGTCTGTTTGGCGTCTGCCGGATAAATAACGCGGGTGGCGCCTAATGCAATTCCCCCGGCCGCCTGCGCACTCATTGAAGTCCATAAGGCAATAAAAATAATAAGGCCTGATTTTATATAATTAAGCATGGCAAAAAATACCTTTTGCGTTTTATCAACGCCCGGAAAACAAATCAGGGGTAAACCAGCGTAAACCACACATCTGAATGAATACTTCCCGGCGTCATATTTTCCGAGATTGCCCGATAGCGAGCCGTGAAATGAAATGTCATTTCTTGCGTTAAAATAGGGGCATAATGAAGCGGCAAGGAATTGGGTATGATTTGCCGTTGTTCTTCATCAAATAATGCCAGACCAATACCGGAGGTCGCCGCCGTGTCGCTGCGCGCCAGGAATACCTGCGGATCTTCTGCGGGAGTCACACCGGAAAAAGCGATCCCAACATGGCTATAAACCTCTGAACTACAATCGGTTAATCGCAGCACGAAAGGAATGCTGGTCGGGGCGAAACTCCCGGTGCCAGAAAAGACATTGGTGCGGTATTGCCCCATCTGTACACGGAGATCCTGGCTTTCGGAATTCACCGCGCAGGCGCCGTTTACCAGCTGGCCTCGCAGGTGAAGATTACCGCTCTCCAGTATCACCGTATGCGCGAATGCGGGCATCGCGCAAATCAGCCCCACCAGCGCCACGCCTTTGCTAATCATCTGCTGTATCACTTATCGTCCCCGGATAGCGCCTCATCCATTGAGGCTTGCCACATCCCTGAATCCCTGGTGGGTTTATTCGTACTTCATGATGAAGGTTGCGTCGGCGTTAGCCTGACCCGGCGTGGTGTCCGCAGCAGTCGCTTTATAACGCGCGGTGAAACGCAGCGTGTTGCTACCTTCTACCAGCGCCTGAGCCGTAGAGAAGGTCGCGCCGTCTGGCTTCAGCGGAGAAGAGGTGTTATCAAGAATTTCGATCCCTACGCCGCCTGCCGTGGTGCCATTGTCACCAGACACGACTGCCAGCAGGCTGTCGTTTGTACCGTCAGCCTGACCAGAGAACGCAACGGCAGCGGTCGCTGCTACGCTCGGATCGCAGTCATTCAGTACAATGGTGAACGGAATCTGTGCGCTGGTATCGCCAACAGCGGTAAAGCTGGCGGTACGATACTGGCCCAGGGTCACGGTCTGATCGGCAGATTTCGTGCTAACGGCACACGCAGCATTGACCAGCTCACCTTCAAAGTGAACCGTACCGCCGCTAACGCTTACCGGATCGGCATGAGCCGCACCAGCAGCAAACATCAGGCCAGCAATAACGGAAGAGGTCATTAATTTAAGTTTCATGGATTTCCCTTGAATTACGCACATTCGGCTCCAGTTTCCTGCGGGAACCGTTTGAATCAAAATCGACATAATAATGTCAGGCTAATTATCTCTGCATCCTGTAAAGATATATATCGAAAGAGAATTAGCTAACCTTTTTACCCCAACTCTCCTGAGCATTAGATTCACTAATTAATCTTTACGAATATGATAATTCGTCACAGGGATAAATTAAACATTTCAATAAGTGAAAAATACCTTCAATCTCTTTAATTAGCCCAGGTAAATTCTTATTGGGATATAGGACAGGTCTAAGCCTTTTTTATATAAAAGTGTTCAATATCACACTTAACGCCACGTTTTTCGCGGCATTCCCCCTAATTTTAGCAGGGTGATGAATTGTTTCTTTTAGGTTAATTTTGATTAGGTTGCTCATTAATCACCCACAGGATTTTGCCCCTCGCCGCAGCCCGTATCGCAGAGGTCACTGCACCGATCACACGTAAAGACGCAAACGATAACTGACAGCGCGCCCCGCTTCTGACAAAATAGCCACATCCCCTTCGACTTAATGTAACAGACGGAATCCTCTCTCTGATGGCAGCAAAGATTATTGACGGTAAAACGATTGCGCAGCAGGTGCGCTCTGAGGTTGCTCAAAAAGTTCAGGCGCGTGTCGCGGCCGGACTTCGCGCCCCAGGGTTGGCCGTTGTATTGGTAGGCAGCAACCCGGCTTCGCAGATTTATGTGGCGAGTAAGCGCAAAGCCTGTGAAGAGGTGGGATTCGTCTCCCGCTCCTATGACCTGCCCGAAACCACCAGCGAAGCAGAACTGCTGAAGCTGATTGATACGCTTAACGCCGACAACACTATCGACGGTATTCTGGTGCAGTTGCCGTTACCGGCGGGCATCGATAACGTCAAAGTGCTGGAACGCATTGCGCCGGACAAAGACGTAGATGGTTTCCATCCCTACAACGTAGGCCGTCTGTGCCAGCGCGCGCCGCGTCTGCGCCCCTGTACGCCGCGCGGCATCGTCACGCTGCTGGAGCGTTACAACATCGATACCTTCGGACTGAATGCCGTCGTCATCGGCGCCTCGAATATCGTCGGTCGCCCGATGAGCATGGAACTGCTGCTGGCAGGCTGCACAACGACCGTGACTCACCGTTTCACCAAAGATCTGCGTCGCCATGTTGAACACGCCGATCTGCTGATTGTCGCCGTCGGCAAACCCGGATTTATTCCCGGTGAGTGGATTAAAGAAGGCGCTATCGTGATTGATGTCGGAATCAACCGACTGGAAAATGGTAAAGTGGTCGGCGATGTGGTCTTTGAAGACGCTGCCGCGCGCGCATCCTATATCACCCCGGTGCCGGGCGGCGTCGGTCCGATGACGGTCGCAACACTTATCGAAAACACGCTACAGGCGTGCGTTGAATATCACGATCCACAAGGTAAATAACATGGCAACATTCTCTTTAGGCAAGCACCCGCACGTTGAGTTGTGCGACCTGCTCAAACTGGAAGGCTGGAGCGAAAGCGGTGCCCAGGCGAAAATTGCCATTGCAGAAGGTTTAGTGAAGGTTGATGGCGCGGTTGAAACCCGCAAACGCTGCAAAATTGTTGCCGGGCAAACCGTCAGCTTCGCAGGGCAAAGCGTTAACGTCGTCGCCTGATTCAGAGTGCCGGATGGCGACGCTATCGCGTCTTATCCGGCCTACTGGTTATGCCAGTGTAGGCCGGATCGCCATCCGGCAATGACGTTATTTACGGCGCCAGGTTGTCCCTTGCGGACCATCTTCCAGCACGATGCCCATCTCATTCAGACGGTCACGCGCCGCATCCGCCGCCGCCCAGTCTTTGGCTTTACGCGCATCCAGACGCTGTTGAATTAACGCTTCGATTTCAGCCACTTCGCCGTCATCCGCCTGCGCTCCGCTTTGCAGGAACGCTTCCGGCTCCTGCTCCAGCAGCCCCAGCACGCCGGAAATTTTACGCAGATGTGACGCCATCGCATTCGCGGCAGCCATATCCTCACTCTTCATACGGTTCACCTCACGCGCCATATCAAACAGCACAGAGTAGGCTTCCGGCGTGTTGAAATCGTCGTTCATCGCCTCCACAAAACGCGCTTCAAACGCTTCGCCGCCCGCAGGCGCAACGGTTTTGTCCGTTCCGCGCAGCGCGGTGTACAGACGCTCCAGGGCGGAACGCGCCTGCTTGAGGTTCTCTTCGCTGTAGTTGAGCTGGCTACGATAGTGGCCGGACATCAGAAAGTAGCGAACGGTTTCCGCGTCGTAGTATTTCAGCACATCGCGCACGGTAAAGAAGTTGCCCAGTGATTTCGACATCTTCTCACGATCCACCATCACCATGCCGGAGTGCATCCAGTAGTTCACATACTCACCGTCGTGCGCGCAGGTAGACTGGGCGATTTCGTTCTCATGGTGCGGGAACATCAGGTCGGAACCGCCGCCATGAATATCAAAATGGTTGCCCAGCTGTTTGCAGTTCATGGCGGAACATTCAATGTGCCAGCCCGGACGACCCGCGCCCCACGGCGACGGCCAGCTCGGTTCGCCCTCTTTGGACATCTTCCACAGCACGAAGTCCATCGGGTTGTGTTTTACGTCAACGACGTCAACGCGGGCGCCCGCCTGTAGCTGTTCCAGATCCTGGCGCGACAGCTGACCGTAGTTCGGGTCGGTCGGCACGTCGAACATCACGTCGCCATTGTCCGCCACATAAGCGTGACCTTTGGCGATCAGCTGTTCGGTGATCTCAATAATTTCGGCGATATGGTGCGTTGCACGCGGCTCCAGATCCGGGCGCAGAATATTCAGCGCATCAAAATCTTTGTGCATCTCCGCAATCATACGATCGACCAGCGCGACAAAGCTTTCACCGTTTTCGTTCGCCCGTTTAATGATCTTGTCGTCGATATCGGTAATGTTACGCACGTACTTCAGCGTATAACCGAGGAAACGCAAATAGCGCGCGACGACGTCGAAGGCGACAAACGTACGCCCGTGACCGATATGACAGAGGTCGTAAACGGTAATACCACACACGTACATGCCGACTTCCCCGGCATGAATAGGTTTGAATTCCTCTTTTTGGCGCGTCAGTGTATTAAAGATTTTTAACATCGAAGATTCCGTATAGACGTGTGTGGGTAATAATATCCGTATGATACATATTATTCGTAATCGAAGCAGCACACTTTGCGAGGTGATCGCAGCGTGCGGTTATGCTATAACACCCCCCTATATGTGACCCTTATCGGGGTCGAAGCACCACTATATCGGAACAGGATGCAAAAATGGTTACTTTCCACACTAATCACGGCGATATCGTAATCAAAACGTTTGATGACAAAGCGCCTGAAACAGTTAAAAACTTCCTGGACTACTGCCGCGAAGGTTTTTACAACAACACCATTTTCCACCGTGTTATTAACGGTTTCATGATTCAGGGCGGCGGTTTTGAACCTGGCATGAAGCAGAAAGCGACCAAAGAAGCGATCAAAAACGAAGCCAACAACGGTCTGAAAAACACCCGTGGCACGCTGGCAATGGCGCGTACTCAGGCTCCACACTCCGCAACGGCGCAGTTCTTTATCAACGTGGCCGACAACGACTTCCTGAACTTCTCTGGCGAAAGCATGCAGGGCTGGGGCTACTGCGTATTCGCTGAAGTCGTGGAAGGCATGGACGTGGTTGATAAAATCAAAGGCGTATCAACAGGCCGCAGCGGTATGCATCAGGACGTACCAAAAGAAGACGTTATCATCGAAAACGTGACCGTCAGCGAGTAATCGTGGCGACACTGTTTATTGCAGACCTTCACCTCTGCACGGAAGAACCGGCGATCACCGCCGGTTTTCTGCGTTTTTTAGCCGGTGACGCGCGCCAGGCCGATGCGCTGTACATTCTTGGCGACCTTTTCGAAGCCTGGATAGGCGACGACGATCCCAACCCGCTGCACCGCGAAATGGCCGCAGCCATTAAAGCCGTTGTAGATTCCGGCGTTCCCTGCTTCTTTATTCACGGTAACCGTGATTTTTTGATCGGCAAACGCTTTGCCCGTGAAAGTGGAATGACGCTATTGCCGCAGGAAAAGGTGCTCGACCTCTATGGCCGTCGCGTATTGATTATGCACGGCGACACGCTCTGCACCGACGATGCCGGTTACCAGGCGTTTCGCGCCAAAGTTCACAAACCCTGGCTACAGACGCTGTTCCTCGCCCTGCCGCTGTTTATCCGCAATCGTATTGCCGCCAGAATGCGCGCAGGCAGCAAAGCCGCCAACAGCAGCAAGTCACTGGAGATCATGGACGTTAATCCACATGCCGTGGTGGCCGAAATGGAAAAACACCATGTGCAATGGCTGATTCATGGTCATACTCATCGCCCGGACGTTCACGAACTGAGCGCTAACGGCAAACCCGCGTTCCGCGTTGTTTTAGGCGCCTGGCACAGCGAAGGGTCGATGGTCAAAGTCACGCCGGATGACGTTGAGCTTCTCCATTTCCCGTTTTAACCTCGCCCGTGAATTGACGACGTCATAAGGTACGCAACCGTTTTCCTTGGCGTATTTCCGTGCTATTCTCTGTGCCCTCAAAAGCCGAGAGTTGTGCACCACAGGAGTTTTAAGACGCATGTCTTCCCGCAATAATCCGGCGCGTGTCGCCATCGTGATGGGGTCCAAAAGCGACTGGGCTACCATGCAGTTTGCCGCCGAAATCTTCGATATCCTGAACGTTCCACACCACGTTGAAGTGGTTTCCGCACACCGCACCCCCGATAAGCTGTTCAGCTTCGCCGAAAGCGCCGAAGAGAAGGGTTATCAGGTGATTATTGCTGGTGCTGGCGGCGCGGCGCATCTGCCGGGAATGATTGCGGCAAAAACGCTGGTGCCGGTACTGGGCGTGCCGGTGCAAAGCGCTGCGCTGAGCGGCGTGGACAGCCTCTACTCTATCGTCCAGATGCCACGCGGCATTCCGGTCGGCACGCTGGCGATCGGCAAAGCGGGCGCGGCGAACGCGGCACTGCTGGCAGCGCAAATTCTGGCGACACACGATAAAGACCTGCGCCAACGTCTGGCGGACTGGCGTAAAGCCCAGACCGATGAGGTGCTTGAGAATCCCGACCCACGAGGTGCGGCATGAAGCAGGTCTGCGTACTGGGTAACGGCCAGTTAGGACGGATGCTGCGTCAGGCAGGCGAACCGTTGGGCATCACCGTCTGGCCTGTCGGGCTGAACGCGGAACCTACCGCCGTCCCGGTTCAACAAAGCGTGATCACAGCGGAAATCGAACGCTGGCCGGAAACCGCGCTGACCCGCGAACTGGCGCGCCACCCGGCTTTCGTCAACCGCGACGTTTTCCCGATTATTGCCGACCGCCTGACGCAAAAGCAGCTTTTTGACAAACTCTCGCTGGCGACGGCGCCCTGGCAGTTGCTGGCAAGCCGGGACGAGTGGCCCGCCGTATTTGCGCGTCTGGGCGAACTGGCTATCGTCAAACGGCGCGTTGGCGGTTACGACGGCCGTGGACAGTGGCGTTTACGCGCGGATGAAACCGCTCAGTTCCCGGACGACGGTTACGGCGAGTGCATTGTTGAACAGGGCATTAACTTCTCTGGCGAAGTGTCGTTAGTCGGCGCACGCGCCCATGACGGCAGCACCGTGTTCTACCCGCTGACGCACAACCTGCACCAGGACGGGATTCTGCGCACCAGCGTAGCGTTCCCGCAGGCCAACGCGAAACAGCAGGAACAGGCGGAGGCCATGCTCTCCGCCATCATGCATGAACTGGGTTATGTCGGCGTCATGGCGATGGAGTGTTTTATCACGCCGGAAGGGTTGCTCATCAACGAACTGGCGCCGCGGGTACACAACAGCGGGCACTGGACGCAAAACGGCGCCAGCATCAGCCAGTTTGAGCTGCATCTGCGCGCGATTACCGGTCTGCCGTTACCGTCACCGGTCGTGGACAGCCCGTCCGTGATGGTGAACCTGATTGGCAGCGCTCTGAATTACGACTGGCTGAAACTGCCGCTGGTGCATCTGCACTGGTACGACAAAGAGGTTCGCGAGGGGCGTAAAGTGGGCCACCTGAACCTGACCGACAGCGATACCGATCGCTTAAGCGCAACGCTGGAAGCCTTAGTTCCCTTGCTGCCGCCGGAATACGCCAGCGGCATCATCTGGGCGCAAAGTAAGCTTAAGTAATACATAAAATGCCGGGAAAGGAATCTTATCCTTTTCCGGCTCCTCCTTCAGCGCGTAAAATCCCCGTCATTGCCGTTTGTTTTTTTTCAGGATTCCACAATGAACGATGGGACGGACTATCGCGCCATTCTGGCGGCCGATACGCCTTTAATCGACGTTCGCGCGCCGATAGAATTTACGCAGGGCGCCATGCCCACTGCGATTAACCTGCCCTTAATGAATAATGAAGAACGCGCGGCAGTCGGCACCTGTTACAAACGCCAGGGGCCGGAAGCGGCACTGGCGTTGGGCCATAAACTCGTTGCCGGCGACGAGCGTCAACGGCGGCTGGAGGCCTGGCGAAAAGCCTGTATTCAACATCCACGGGGTTATCTCTGCTGCGCGCGCGGCGGTCAGCGTTCGCATATCGTACAACAATGGCTACATGAGTCCGGCGTGGATTATCCGCTGATCCAGGGCGGCTACAAAGCGCTCCGCCAGGCGGCCATGCACATCACCGACACGCTGGTACAAAAACCCATGATCTTAATTGGCGGCTGTACCGGCAGCGGAAAAACACAGCTGGTTCGACAGCAGCCGAACGGCGTGGATCTGGAAGGGCTGGCGCATCATCGCGGTTCGTCATTCGGCCGCACGCTGAAGCCGCAGCTGAGTCAGGCCAGTTTTGAAAACCAGCTCGCCGTGGAGATGTTGAAAACCGACGCCCGTCAGGAGTTGCAGATGTGGGTGCTGGAAGACGAAGGCCGGATGATTGGCGCAAATCATCTGCCCGAATGTCTGCGCGAACGCATGGCGCAGGCATCCATTGCGGTTGTGGACGATCCGTTCGAGCTGCGTCTGGAGCGGCTGCGCGATGAGTATTTTATCCGCATGCATCGCGACTTCACCCATGCCTGTGGGGAAGAAGACGGCTGGCAGGCGTACAGCGACTATCTGCATCATGGGCTTTCCGCCATTCAGCGCCGCCTTGGTTTGCAGCGTTTTAAAGAGCTGACGGTAAAACTAGACGCTGCGCTGGCCATGCAGCAGGCCAGCGGCAGTACCGACGGGCATCTGGCCTGGCTGGTGCCGCTCCTCAACGAATACTACGATCCGATGTATCGCTATCAACTGGAAAAGAAAGCCGCGAAAATCGTCTTTCGCGGCATATGGCAGGACGTTGCGCAGTGGCTTCAAAACTAGCGATTGCAGGCGATTTGCCGGATGGCGGCTAACGCCTTATCCGCCTACAAATACTATGCCCTAATGTCTGTCGCGTTTATCGGCGCGTTTCGCCAGCCAGTCGCCGAGCATCTGTACAACCTGCACCAGAATAATCAACGCGACCACGGTGACAATCATCACCTGGGTTTCGTAGCGGTAATAACCGTAGCGAATCGCCAGGTCGCCGACCCCGCCGCCGCCGACAATCCCGGCCATCGCGGAATAGCCAATCAGGCTCACCAGCGTGATGGTCAGCCCGCGTAGCAGACCGGCGCTGGCCTCTGGCAGCAGTACGGTGCAGATAATGCGCATCGGGCTGGCGCCGAACGCTTCTGCCGCTTCGATAATCCCTTTATCCACCTCACGCAGCGCGCTATCAACCAGACGCGCATAGAACGCTATCGCCGCAACAGAGAGAGGGACGGAGGCGGCAATCGGCCCGATGGTATTGCCGAGCAAAAATTGCGTGAGCGGCAACAGCAGCACCAGCAAAATCACGAACGGCACCGAGCGAATAATGTTCACCAGAACCGAACTCACCAGATACACGAAGCGATTCTGCCAGAACAGATTCCGGTCGGTGACAAAGATAAGGAAGCCGAGCGGCAGCCCGCCGACAACCGCCAGCACCGTTGAAATGCTCAGCATTTGAAAGGTTTCATTGAACGCCAGCGTTAAATCCGGCAGTAAATCATCCACGAATCACCTCCACCTGCGCAGTACGTTGCCGAATATGCGCTACCGCGGCATCCACCGCTGGCGGGTTGTGCGGCGCAGTCAGTTGCACCACTAAAATCCCCAGCGCGCGTTCGCCGATATATTCAATTTTGCCGTGCAGAATGTTCACCGCTACGCCGAACTTCACCGCCACATCAGACAACACCGGCTGCTCCGCCGAATCACCGATAAACAGAATTTTCAGTAACTGACCGGGCAGATGCTGGCGCAGACGTTCCGGTAACGTCAGATTGAGGGTGTGCGACACCAGCTGCTGTGTGAAGGCGTGCTGCGGATGAGCGAAAACATCAAACACGTCGCCCGACTCCACCACTTTGCCGCCGGACATCACCGCCACGCGATCGCAGATGGACTTGATCACATTCATCTCATGGGTGATCAGCACGATCGTGATCCCCAGCTGTTCGTTAATCTGTTTGAGCAGCGCCAGAATGGTCGCTGACGTTTCCAGATCCAGCGCGGAAGTCGGTTCGTCGCAGAGCAGTACATCTGGATGGTTGGCGATCGCGCGGGCAATCCCCACTCGCTGCTTTTGACCGCCGCTAAGCTGTACCGGAAAGCGGTTCGCCTTATCCGCCAGCCCGACCAGCGCCAGAATTTCGGCAACGCGCGGGGCGATCTTGCTGCGCTCCCATCCGGCGGATTTCAGGCTGAAAGCGACGTTTTGCGCCACCGTGCGGGTATGCATCAGATTAAAGTGCTGGAAAATCATCCCAATACGCTGGCGGGCTTTACGCAGATTCGCCCCTTCCAGCGCAGAGATCGCCACACCGTTCACTTTCACGCTTCCCTGACTCGGGCGCGTTAAGGCATTAAGGGTACGCAGCAGCGTACTTTTTCCCGCGCCGCTGGTGCCGACAATGCCAAAAATTTCGCCCGCCGCTATCCGCAGGCTGACATCATCCACCGCGCGGGTCGATGCGCCACGGCCTGCCGTAAAATCCACGCAGACCTTTTCAATCTCAATCATGCTCACCTCAGAAATGCGAAAAGGGCAGTCGCCGCTGCCCCGTTAATTCCCTTGCGCAGCGATTATTTGTCTGCGGTCATCCATTCCGGCTTCTGGAAGGCGCTGTAAATATTCTTCGGATCGTCAATAACCGCACGGTAGGCCGGAGATTTCACCGCGTCGACAATATCTTTCGCGAACGGCTTGTCGGCATCTTCACTGCGTACGGCAATGATATTTTTCAGGTTTTCATCCAGTTGCTCTTGTTTTAGCGCGCTGGAAAGATCCAGCCCCGCCGCAACGGCGAAATTACCGTTAACCAGCGCGCCGGTCACGCCATCCAGCGTGCGCGGCAGCTGTGCCGCTTCCAGCGGTTTAAACACCAGCCCTTTCGGGTTGCTGGCGATATCACGCTCGGAGGCTTTCGTCGGGTCGATATTGTCTTTAATGGTGATAAGACCGATTGATTGCAGGAAACGCAGACCGCGCGCCAGATTGGTCGGGTCATTCGACAGGGTAATAATGTCCCCTTTCTTCAGCTCGTCCAGGCTGTTGACTTTACGGGAATAGAACCCCATTCCGGCCGTCGGCACGACGATCAGCTTCGTCAGTTTCAGCCCTTTATCGGCGGTGAATTTTTCAAAATAGAGCGTGTGCTGGAACAGGTTAGCGTCAATGCTGCCATTGGATAACGCCATGTTTGGCTGAACATAGTCGCTAAATTCGCGCACCACGACCTTGTAGCCTTTCTCTTTCAGCGTTGGCGCGATGGCCTGTTTGACCATATCGCCATACGGACCCGGCGCGACGCCGAATACAATAGTCTGTGGATCGTTATTAGCATGAGCAAATTGCAGGCCGCAGGCCAGCAAAAGCGCCCCGGCGGCAACGCGTAAACTCTGACGCAGTCCCATAATTTCTCCCTTTTAAATGTTGTGATGCAGTGCAGTACGCCGTGCGATGCGACGTTGTTCATTTGGGCCTGAATACAAGGCTATTTGTTAACATGACACAGTTCACAACCTGTTGTCCTTGAAATTATTTCATGATGTTGCAGAGTATGTCGTTGAAAGGGGATGGGCAGAAATGAAAAAGCCGGATAGCAGCATAAATGCCTTATCCGGCCTGGACGCTCTATTATTGCGCTGCACTCGTAGGCCCGATTAGCGCAAGCGCCATCGGGCATTCGGTTTGGCAGGCGTCAATGATTAGAAGTCGTAACGCAGACGAACCAGGTTCATATCGCCCAGATCGTCGGTGCTGGAGGTGAATACGTGTTCGTAATCCACGCGGAAACCATAATCCAGCTGGAAGCTAATACCGACGCCATTATCAATACGCTGGTAGTTACGGCCGTTCACATATTCAATACGGTCACCCATAAAGTACGGCTGAATAGATTTCACCGCATACTGGTTGATCGGGAATTTATAACCGGCAAAGTATTCAATACCCCATGCGTCGCCCGCAAAGTAGTCATGCGCGTCTACGCGTTTGGTGGTCATGAAGTTCTGATACCAGCCGCCGCCCAGCGCGAAGGTCCAGTTATCCGGCGTCCAGCTAAGCGCAGTACCAACGATATTTTGATCGTAGTCTTTACCGTCGCCGCCGTTACCTGGGCGCATTTCCGCACGCGTATAGTTCCACGCCGTACCCCAGGTCAGATCGTCCGTGATGTGGTAATCCGCACCCAGAGAACCGCCGCCTTTACGCTTGTAGCGCAGGCCGTTGTTCGGGTTGTAATCATCGCTGAACAGATAAGACGCGTAGAGATCGACGTCGCCGACTGTTTTCTTATACTTCAGGGATTTACGGGTACGGTAAGAACCGTCATAGTCGCCGTTGATACCGTTGCCTGGCGCCTGACCAATCATGTCATAGTCCCAGATATCGGTTTTCACGCCAACCACATCATAATAAACGCTGTTCTGTTGACCGAAAGTCAGCGTACCCCAGGTATCGCTTTTCAGACCGGTGTACAGCATACGACGAGTGGTGTCGTTCGCGCCGTCTGCGTAGTGATTATCCCAGTTGAACATCGCCGGGAAGTTAACGCCCAGCTCGTAGTAGCTGACCCAGCTAATGTCATCAAACAGATAGTAATCAGCCGCGAAACGGAAACGGGTGCCGCCATCGAAGCCATTACGTTTGTAACCATTTTTACCGTCGTCGCCAGCCATATTCTGGAACTGAGGACGAATACTGCCGCCAACGGTGAAGTTAAGACGGCTCAGCGGATTACCCGCCTGTGGATCTTGTTTCAGAACAGTGATTTCCGCCTGAGATGCGAAAGACGTTAATGCCACTGCCGCGCCGATCGATGCCGCCAGCGCTGTTTTTTTTATTGTCATTATATTTTCCTTGATAGATTTACCCGTCATTATTCGCACTGCTGGCAAAATACCGGCAACGTAAAAAACAACGGGCATAGCCCGCTAACTATTTAGCAATTAAATATTAACTGGTATTAATCCTGTCGTGTTGGCGGGTTTTTAATGTTTTGTGCTACTAAAAATCGAGGGGTTAACAATTCGTGCCACATAGGGAGTACACACCGGTATAAACACCGGTGCGTAATCATCACGTATATAAATTATATTATTAAAACTACACACCGGTATAAAAACCGGTGTGTGATCATCACATCTATAAATTAATTATTAAATTGGCGAAATAACTCTTTGCCTTTTAACAGACGCGCGCCGAGCCATCCGCCGCATAATGAAAGTAATAATGCGCCGCAGACGGGCAAAATAATCCACACGCGCCAGTCCGGTTCCCACGGAAAATCGAACACCTGACTTTGCAGCACCGCCAGCGCAGTTTCCGCGCCGATCGCCGCCACCAGCCCGGAGACCATACCCAGCATGGCAAATTCACACCAGAGCGTGGTGCGCAGAAGTTTTTTGCCCGCGCCTAAGGTGCGCCAGACCACCAGTTCCTGATGACGTTGACGCATTCCGACCTGAACCTGCGCCAGTAACAACAGCATGCCGCAGGCCGTGACCAGCACCACCATCACCTCCAGCGCCCGACTGACCTGCTCCAGCACCTGACCGACCTGTTTCAGGATCGCGCCGATATCCAGCAGGCTGATGGTCGGGAACTCGCGATTAAGCTGCGTCAGCATGCCGTTGCCATTTTCCCAACGGAAGCTGGTAAGCCAGCTCTGCGGCTGCCCGTCCAGCGCGCCGGAGGGGAAGATAAAGAAGAAGTTAGGCCGCAGACTTTCCCAGTCTACTTTGCGCAGGCTGCTGACCGTCGCGCTAAAGTCCTGGGTATCGCCCATAAAGGTCACGCGATCGCCGAGTTGTATATTCAGCCGCTTCGCCAGCCCTTCCTCTATCGAGACCTCTCCCGCTTTTGGCGGCCAGCTTCCGGCAGTAATCGGGTTATGATCCGGGCGCGTATCCTGCCACGTCAGATTCAGCTCACGGTTAAGCGCTTCGTCCTGATTTCCTTCGGTCGGCAGACCATTAATCTCCGTCAGTCGCGCCCGCACGATCGGGAAGAATGCCTCCGGGATCACCTGATGCTCAGACAGGAAGGCCTTCAGCGGCACCACCTGTTCAGAAGCGATATTGATGAGGAAATAGTTCGGACTTTCCGGCGGCAGTTGTTGTTGCCAGCGATCCAGCAGATCGCCGCGCAGCACCAGCAGAAGCGCCAGCAGCATAAAGGAGAGCGAAAAAGCCGAGAGCTGGCTTAACGTGGACCACGGCTGGCGCAGCAGTCGGCTTACGGCCAGGCGCAGAGGCAGCGATGTCAACGTCATACCGCGCAGCACGTTCAACAGCATCCAGCCCAGCACACCGCAAAGTAGCGCCAGCACCACCGCGCCGGCCAGCACCGCCCACAGCAACATGCTGCCGCCCATCAACCCCGCGAGCAGCGCGACGACAACAACCGTGACCACCGGAAGATACACCTTCAGCGGCCAGACACGCGCAACCACATCACGCCGCAGCACACGCAACGGCTGCGTCGCCAGCAGCAAACGATACGGACGCAGTCCAACCAGCAAAGAAATGATGATCATCGTTCCCAGCGCCCACAGCCACGGCCAGAGGCTGGCTGGCGGCAGAACGGCGGGTAACACCGGTTTAAGAAGCACCATCAGCACGTTCTCGAACAATAACCCAATGGCGCCTCCCGTCACGGCGGAAAGAGCCAGCAGCATCCCCCACTGCCCGACGATCAGCTTGCGCAGCTGCGCCCTGCCCGCCCCCAGCGTTTTGAGGATCGCAATCAGATCGTAGCGGCTGCGGCAGTAGTGGCTCATCGCCACCGCCACCGCCGCGACTGCTAACAGCAACGTTAACAGCGCCGACAGCAGCAGGAACTGCTGCGAGCGTTCAAGCGATTTGCCCAGCGCGCCTTCATCTTGTTCCAGTCCGTACCAGCGATGTTCAGGCTTAAGCTGCGGCAATAGCCACTTTTCATAGCCGTCCAGCTGCTGCGGCGTACCGCCAAACTTATAGCGCCACGTCACGCGACTTCCCGGCTGTACTGCGCCCGTTTTTTCAACATCCGCAATGTGCATCATCAGGCGTGGAGCCATCTGGAAAGGGTTAAACCCGGAATCCGGCTCCTGTACCACCTCGCCAGCAATACGCAGCGTGGCGTCACCGACGTCGATGCTGTCACCCGTTTTCAGGTTGAGGAGCGCCATCAGTCTTGGCGCCAGCAACACGGAACCCGGCTGCGGTTTTAACCCCGGCGGATTCGTTTGCAGCTCACCGTACATCGGATAAACGTCATCCACCGCTTTGACGCTGGCCAACTGCGGCGTATCGTCCGCGAAGGTCATGGTGGCGAAGGTCATCTGTTCGCCCACTTTCAGACCGCGTTTGCGCGCCTCATCGATCCACGCCAGCGGCACCTCGCGCGAACTGCGCAGCGCCCGGTCTCCGGCCATAAAATCACGGCTTTGCTGACTTAAACCCTTTTCCATGCGGTCGCTGATATTGCCCAGCGCCAGCACGCAGGCCACCGCCAGACTCAGCGCCAGCCAGACAATCAGTAAGGAAGGTGAGCGCCATTCGCGCCAGAACCAGCGTGCAATCATGCCTCCTCCTGCAACTGCCCATCCACCAGGCGTAATCGCCGGTCGCAACGCGCCGCCAGCTGCGGGTCATGCGTCACCAGAATCAGGGTGGTGCCATGTTCGCGATTAAGCGAAAACAGCAGGTCGGCGATTTTATCCCCGGTCTGCCGGTCAAGGTTTCCCGTCGGTTCATCGGCAAACAGCACGTCCGGCCGCCCGTTGAACGCTCTCGCCAGTGCCACACGCTGCTGCTCGCCGCCGGAAAGCTGGGCCGGAAGATGATCAAGACGTTTCCCCAGGCCTAACTGTTCCAGCAACGCTTTCGCGCCATCGCGGCTTTTCCCGCTGTTCTCTCCCCGCAGCAAGGCGGGCAGTTCAACGTTTTCCAGGGCATTCAGCGTGGGAATCAACATAAAAGACTGGAAAACAAAGCCGACATGCTGCGCGCGCAGCTGCGCCCGCGCCTCTTCATCCATCGTGTGCAGAGACTGCCCGACCAGATTCACCTCGCCGCTGCTGCCATCATCCAGCCCGGCCAGAATCGCCAGCAGCGTCGATTTCCCCGATCCTGACTCGCCGATCAGCGCAATGGTCTCGGCGCGTTTGACAACCAGTTCAACTCCGGTAAGGATGGAAAGCTCATGCTCACCCTGACCGACGGACTTCTTAAGACGATGAACTTCAACAATGTTTTCCGCTGGCATTTGCCCTTCCTGTTTCTGGTCCTGTTAACGTTCCGCGCCGCCGCAGCGGACACGTTATTAATTCTGGGTGACAGCCTGAGCGCCGGATACCGCATGTCCGCCAGCGCGGCCTGGCCTGCGCTGCTTAACGACAAATGGCAGGACAAAACGCCGGTCATCAATGCCAGCATTAGCGGCGACACCTCGCAGCAAGGCCTGGCGCGTCTGCCTGCGCTGCTGAAGCAGCATCAGCCCCGCTGGGTTCTGGTCGAGCTTGGCGGCAATGACGGCCTGCGCGGTTTTCAACCTCAGCAAACCGAGCAAACCCTGCGTAAAATTCTGCTGGATGTGAAGGCCGCAAACGCCGAGCCGTTGCTCATGCAAATTCGTCTGCCCGCAAACTATGGTCGCCGTTATAATGAAACCTTTAGCGCCATCTACCCACGGCTTGCTAAAGAGTTTGATATTCCGCTTCTGCCCTTTTTTATGGAAGAGGTTTATCTGAAACCACAATGGATGCAGGACGACGGTATTCATCCTAATCGCGACGCCCAGCCGTTTATTGCCGACTGGATGGCGCAACAACTAACCCCATTAGTTAACCACGACTCGTAAATCAACGGAGATCCTGACAGGTAAAGTTATGCAAAAATCGGTCTTAATTACAGGATGTTCCAGCGGAATCGGTCTGGAAAGCGCTCTTGAACTGAAACGTCAGGGTTTTCAAATTCTGGCAGGTTGCCGTAAACCCGATGACGTCACGCGGATGAACAGCATGGGATTCACCGGCGTGCTGATCGACCTCGACTCGCCGGAAAGCGTGGATCGCGCCGCAGACGACGTGATCGCCCTGACCGATAATCGTTTATATGGGATCTTTAACAATGCCGGATACGGCGTGTATGGCCCGCTTACCACTATCAGCCGCGCGCAGATGGAGCAGCAGTTTTCCGCCAATTTCTTTGGCGCGCACCAGCTCACTATGCGCCTGCTCCCTGCTATGCTGCCGTACGGCGAAGGGCGCATTGTGATGACCTCATCCGTGATGGGGCTGATCTCCACGCCAGGGCGCGGCGCCTATGCCGCCAGCAAATATGCGCTGGAAGCCTGGTCCGATGCGCTGCGCATGGAGCTGCGCCACACGGGTATTAAGGTCAGCCTGATCGAACCCGGCCCGATTCGTACCCGGTTTACCGATAACGTCAGCCAGACCCAGAGCGACAAACCGGTAGAAAATCCGGGGATTGCCGCGCGTTTTACGCTCGGGCCAGAAGCCGTTGTCGCTAAAGTCCGCCATGCTTTTGAGAGCGACAAACCGAAATTACGCTACCCGGTTACGATGGTGACGTGGGCGATCACGCTGCTGAAGCGCGTGCTGCCGGGACGCGCGATGGACAAAATTTTGCAGGGTTGAGTTGAAGCACGCGCGTCAGCCCCCATGTAAAAGAGAACCAGACATAAAGAGAGTGACTCCATGTCCGTACAAAATATTGTCAATATTAACGAATCTAACCTGCAACAGACCCTCGAACAGTCGATGACCACCCCGGTTCTGTTCTATTTTTGGTCTGAACGCAGCCAGCATTGTCTGCAACTGACGCCGGTGCTGGAAAGCCTTGCCGCACAGTACAACGGCCAGTTTATCCTCGCGAAG
The DNA here is from genome assembly GCF_030333395.1 of Citrobacter sp. CK194. Lineage (NCBI taxonomy): Bacteria > Pseudomonadati > Pseudomonadota > Gammaproteobacteria > Enterobacterales > Enterobacteriaceae > Citrobacter > Citrobacter sp. CK194. The sequence continues at coordinate 343,289 of NZ_JAOWGA010000013.1, read as the reverse complement.
CTCGACTGCGACGCCGAGCAGATGATCGCCTCCCAGTTTGGCTTGCGCGCTATTCCTACCGTGTATCTGTTCCAGAACGGTCAGCCGGTCGACGGCTTCCAGGGGCCGCAGCCGGAAGAAGCGATTCGCGCGCTGCTCGACAAAGTGCTGCCGCGTGAAGAAGAGCTGAAAGCGCAGCAGGCGATGCAACTGATGCAGGAAGGCAACTACATTGAAGCGCTGCCGCTGCTGAAAGACGCCTGGCAGCTCTCTCATCAGAACGGCGAGATCGGCCTGCTGCTGGCGGAAACCCAGATTGCCCTCAACCGTACGGAAGACGCCGAAGCCGTGCTGAAAACCATTCCGTTACAGGATCAGGACACCCGCTATCAGGGCCTGGTCGCGCAGATTGATTTACTGAAACAGGCGGCCGACACCCCGGAAATCCAGCAACTGCAACAGCAGGTTGCGGACAATCCAGAAGATGCGGCGCTGGCGGCGCAACTGGCGCTGCAACTGCATCAGGTCGGGCGTAACGAAGAGGCGCTGGAGTTATTGTTCAGCCATTTGAAGAAAGATCTCGCCGCCGCAGACGGTCAGGCGCGGAAAACGTTCCAGGAGATCCTCGCCGCGTTAGGCACCGGCGATGCGCTGGCGTCGAAATTCCGCCGCCAGCTGTACGCGCTGTTGTACTAATCCGCTACATTTTGCCCGATGGCGCTACGCTTATCGGGCCTACAAACGCTAAAAATACCGATCCCTCCGGCATCACATCTTCTTTAAATGCGTCACCACCAGTTGGTGGCGCGAATTATAGAATTTCCGGTAGGTTAAATAGCAGGCGATAATGGTCGACAGGCTTGCTGTGGATAGCAGCATAAAAGTCACCATTATCTGATACTTAATCGCTTTTACCGGATCGATACCGGCAAAAATCAACCCGGACATCATCCCCGGTAAGCTCACCAGCCCAACCGTTTTTGCCGAATCAATGGTCGGGATCAGCGACGCGCGAATACTGTCGCGAATAAGCCCCGCAGACGCCGTTTTCGGCGTTGCGCCCAGACTGAGCTTCTCCTGAATTTGCTGCTGCTCGCTGCTGAATCGCTGGCCCAGATTGTTGTAGCACAGCCCTACCGCCACCATCGCGTTACCCGCAATCATGCCGGAAATCGGGATCACCTGCATCGGCGTAAACTCGATAGATCCTGACAATACCAGTACCGCCAGCGTCAGCCCCGCTCCGGTCGTAATCGCAATAAACGACGAGGTAAACGCTTTATCAATATATTTACTGCGTTTTTGCGCGTTATACGCCGCGTTAAAACAGATAAACAGCACCATCAATAATGTCAGGATGGCGTGATTGACGCCAAAAATGTATTTCAGAACATAGCCGACGATAACAAGCTGGATTACCGCCCGGGCAACGCTCCAGAGAATATCTTTTTCCAGCGCCAGTTTCTCTTTGTGGCTAATCAGAATAGCCACAACCACCAGCATCATCGATAACGCCAGCGACTCATTCGTTATATTATGCTCGTTCATAGGTAGCTTCCTGCATTTCTCCGGCATGAGGCTGAAGCGTAATCACATTATCCGCATGATTAATTTCATCTTTATCGTGCGTTACCCACAGCACGGCAATATTTTTATCGCGAACATAGCGATGAATAATGTCATTCACATTCTCTTTATTGCGCTCATCCAGCGCACTGGTGATCTCATCCAGCAGCAGAACCTGCGGCAGAAACTGTAAATTACGGATCAATGAGATACGTTGTTTTTCCCCGCCGGAAAGCGCCGTAATGTTTTTCTGTAAAATGGTTTCCGGTAGCTCAAACTGCGCCAGATCGGCGAGAAAAGCCTTCGGTTCCGGCGTTTTGTTGCGGATCTGCCAGGGGAAAATCAGGTTGTCATACACCGTATCGCCAAACAGCACTGGCGTCTGGGCGCAATAAGAGACCTGCTGGCGGTAAGTTTCGGGCTTAAGCGTGGCAATCTCTTCGCCTTCAAACAGGATATCCCCCGTATCCGGGCTGATTAATGACGCCACAATCTTTAGCAATGTGCTTTTACCGCACCCGGATGGGCCGGTAATCAGTTTAAATTCCCCGGCATTCAGCATGAAACTGATGTTATTGAGAATTTTTGTGGCGCCAGCCTGGTATCCCACCTTTCTTAGCTGGAGCAAAGGGCTGCTCTCTTTCATCTCACATCCATTTTTCACATCTTTAAAGTAAACAGTGTATCCCTGTAATTTATAAGAGGGGAACTCACTTTGATTAATCGGGTATAATTTGATTAAACAGACCGCAAAGACCGTTTTTTTACATGGACAGCACGACAGGAGGTTTATCAATGCTTATTTTTATCCCTATTCTCATTTTCGTGGCGTTGGTGATAGTCGGCGCAGGCGTCAAAATTGTCCCACAGGGATACCAGTGGACCGTGGAGCGTTTTGGCCGTTACACCAAAACCCTGCAACCAGGCCTGAGCCTGGTGGTGCCGTTTATGGACAGAATTGGTCGCAAGATCAATATGATGGAACAGGTACTCGATATCCCGTCGCAGGAGGTTATCTCAAAAGATAACGCCAACGTCACCATTGACGCGGTGTGCTTTATTCAGGTTATCGACGCTCCGCGCGCGGCCTATGAAGTCAGCAATCTTGAGCTGGCCATTATCAACCTCACCATGACCAACATCCGTACCGTACTGGGGTCAATGGAGCTGGATGAAATGCTTTCCCAGCGCGACAGCATCAACACGCGCCTGTTGCACATTGTCGATGAGGCCACCAATCCCTGGGGCGTCAAGGTTACGCGTATTGAGATCCGCGATGTTCGTCCACCGGCGGAATTGATTTCATCCATGAACGCCCAGATGAAAGCGGAACGTACCAAACGCGCCTACATTCTGGAGGCGGAAGGGGTGCGCCAGGCTGAAATTCTGAAAGCTGAGGGTGAAAAACAGTCGCAGATCCTGAAAGCGGAAGGCGAACGCCAGTCTGCCTTCTTACAGGCTGAAGCGCGTGAACGTTCCGCCGAAGCGGAAGCCCGCGCCACCCAGATGGTCTCTGAAGCGATCGCCGCCGGGGATATTCAGGCGGTGAACTACTTCGTGGCGCAGAAATACACCGAAGCGTTGCAGCAGATTGGTTCGTCGGGCAACAGTAAGGTTGTCATGATGCCGCTGGACGCCAGCAGTCTGATGGGCTCCATTGCCGGGATCACCGAACTTATCAAGGACAGCACCAGCGAACGGAACAAATCATGATAGCGATGATTCTGGTTCACCCGCATATTTTCTGGCTGAGTCTTGGTGGGCTACTGCTGGCCGCCGAGATGCTGGGAGGGAACGGCTACCTGCTGTGGAGCGGTGTCGCCGCCGTGATTACTGGCCTGGTGGTCTGGCTGGTGCCGCTCGGCTGGGAGTGGCAAGGCGTTATGTTCGCCGTATTGACGCTGCTGGCGGCCTGGCTGTGGTGGAAGTGGCTGGCACGGCGCGTGCGTGAGCAAAAACCGGCTGACAGTCACCTTAATCAACGCGGGAAACAGCTGGTAGGCCACCGCTTTATTCTGGAAACCGCGCTGGTCAACGGACGCGGCCACATGCGCGTCGGCGACAGCTCCTGGCCCGTCAGCGCCGACGCGGATCTGAGCGCCGGAACGCAGGTGGAGGTGATTGCCATCGAAGGGATAACGTTGCGCATTAGGGCCGTGTGATCAACGGTGGGCTTTACCTTTGTGATGACAGCAGCCGGAAAGATTATCAATGATCGGGCAATCGGCGCTGTCATCACCCGGGCATGACTCCGCCAGGGCCAGTAATTGCGTGCGCATAGCCTGCAATTCGCTGATATGGCGTTCAATCTCAGCGACCTTTTCCAGCGTGCGTTTTTTCACATCTGCGCTATGGCGCCCCGGATCGTTAAACAAATTCACCAGTTCACCGCACTCTTCCAGGTTAAAACCGACCTGACGCGCCTGACGCAACAGCGTTAACTCGTTTAAATGCTGCTGGCTGTAAGTGCGGTATCCGTTTTCACTGCGCAGCGGCGGCGTCACCAGCCCTTTCTCTTCATAAAATCGAATGGCCTTGCTGGTTAAGCCTGTTTTTTTCGCAACATCGCTAATATTCACATCTCCCCCCGCAGAGCATGTTGATGCCGAAGCTCATTATAACCCACATCGCCCCCATGCTATCACGGGGTGGAATGCCCCTGGCGCCTGTGCAATAAATCCTTATCAATCCTACTGTTATGTGCGATCTCGCTCACACTTATGGCTGTCTTGCTTGCAACATATTGATACAGATCAAAGGTGTATTAATTATACACCTTTCAACCTTGAACTTGTGGATACATCTTCTATATAAACACGAATGATAATGATGATCATTTACATACTCATAAAGGTTCTCACATGTTGCCACGGATTAGCCAACGGCCATTTATTCTTTCGGCCCTGACATTATGCGTTTCAGGTGCTGTTTCAGCAGCCACGACAACTACAGCACAACATCATAAAGTATCGGATGACGACACGTTAATCGTCACCGCTAACCGCTCAGAAAGTAGCCTTTGGGAAAGCCCGGCCACGATTCAGGTTATCGACCGCCAGGCCATACAGAATTCCACCAGCGTGTCGATTGCGGACGACCTACAGGACATCCCCGGCGTTGAGGTTACTGATAACTCTCTGGCAGGACGCAAACAGATCCGCATTCGCGGCGAAGCCTCTTCACGCGTATTAATTTTGATTGACGGCCAGGTCGTCAGCTATCAGCGCGCCGGGCAAAACTACGGCGCCGGCTTGCTCATTGATGAATCGTCGCTTGAGCGTATTGAAATCGTTAAAGGCCCCTACTCGGTGCTCTATGGCTCGCAGGCCATTGGCGGCGTGGTGAACTTTATTACGAAAAAAGGCGGCGATAAGCCGCTTGGCGGAAGCGTCAAAGCCGTTTACAACTCCGCGACCGCAGGCTGGGAGGAGTCGGCCGCCGCCTGGGGCAGCATCGGCAACTTTGACTACCGCATTAACGGCAGTTATTCCGATCAGGGCAACCGCGACACGCCTGACGGCAGATTGCCCAACACCAATTTCCGCAACAACAGCCAGGGCGTCTGGCTTGGCTACAATCTCGATCGCCATAAATTTGGACTATCACTCGATCGCTACAAAACGTCTACCCAAACCTGGATTAGCGATGCGGATAACCAGTATGACGAATTCAGCGTCCGTATTCCGAAACTGGAACGCGAAAAGGTCGGCGTTTTCTATGACTATGATGCCGATGGCGATTACCTGAAAAAAATCCACCTCGACGCTTACAGCCAGACCATTGAGCGTAAATTTGAGAATCGGGTAAAAACCACCCAGGTCATCCCAAGCCCGATGATTCAGGCGCTGACAGTCAGCAATCAGACCAACACCAATGATAAACAGTACACGCAGGGTGTGACGTTACAGAGCAACTTCTCACTGCCAGCGAACAACGAGCTGGTTATCGGGACGCAGTATCAGCACGACAAAGTGAAGCAGGACACCAATAGCAGCACGCGTCAGACAGCGGCAACCGGCGTCTTCGATATCCAGACCAATACCCTGTCACATATTGAGGCTGAACAAGGTAACGCCTCAATATTTGCGCAAAACGACTGGCGTTTTGCCGATGACTGGACCTGGACCGTCGGCGCACGTCAGTACTGGCTCTCTTCTAAACTGAACCGTAGCGACAGTCTGAGCGGCACAACCTGGCAGTCATCCGGTGGAAAGTCAGCGCATGACGATGAGTTAGTCACCTCAACCAGCCTGCGTTACTCCGGTTTTGATAATCTTGAGCTACGCGCAGCCTATGCTCAGGGATATGTCTTCCCGACGCTGGTTCAGTTGTTTATGCAAACGTCTGCGGGCGGCAGAATCACCTATGGCAATCCTGACCTGAAGGCTGAGCACTCCAATAACTATGAACTGGGTGCGCGTTACAAAGGCAATATGTGGCTGATTGACGGGGCGATTTACTACTCCGAAGCCAAAGACTATATCGCCAGTCTCGCCTGTTCAGGGCAAGCAATTTGTAATGGCAGCAGCACCTCATCCTACTACTACGACAACATTGACCGCGCCAAAACCTGGGGGATGGAGCTGACGGCGGAATACAACGCCTGGGCCGTATCACCTTATCTGAGCGGCAACCTGATTCGTCGTCAGTATGAAGGCGACGTGCAGAAAACCTGGGATACCGGCGAACCGATGCTGACAGGCCGCGCAGGTCTGAAACACACGCTGCTGCTCAATGCCGCGAATATCACTTCCGATCTCTTCATCCGTGCGGCATCCAGCGCCAAAGACAACACGGGAGAGACTGAAATTCGCTATCCGGGCTGGGCGACGCTTAACCTCGCCTTTAATACTGAGTTTGGTCCGCAGGATCAGTATCAGGTCAATCTGGCGCTGAACAACCTGACCGATAAACGTTACCAGACCGCTCATGAATCCATTCCAGCGGCGGGCTTTAACGCGGCGATTGGTTTTGCGTGGAATTTCTGACGATGAAGAGACTTGTCATTGGCTTGCTGGCGCTGGTTAGCGCCTTCAGCGTGCAGGCGGCCGAACGACTGGTGGTGGCGGGCGGTTCTCTCAGCGAGCTTATTTTTGCAATGGGCATCGGCGATCGCGTTGTCGGGGTGGATGAAACCACCTCTTATCCCCCCGAAACCGCTGCACTGCCGCATATTGGCTACTGGAAGCAACTGAACAGTGAGGGCATTTTATCGCTGCGCCCGGACAGCTTTATCACCTGGCAGGACGCGGGCCCTCATATTGTGCTGGAGCAGTTGCGCACCCAGAAAGTCAACGTTGTCACCCTGCCGCGCGTTCCGGCCACCGTTGACCAGATGTATGCCAATATTCATGCCCTGGCGAACACGCTCCAGGTTCCTGAACAGGGCGACGCGCTGGTTAACCGCATTCGCCAGCGGCTGGATCGTGTGCAGGACAGCGTGAAGGCGAAAGGCGCGCCGGTTAAGGCGATGTTTATTCTTTCTGCGGGGGGCAGCGCCCCGCAGATCGCCGGTAAGGGCAGCGTCGCTGACGCGATTCTGACCCTCGCTGGCGCGCAGAATGTCGCCCAGCATGCGCAATATAAAAGTTACAGCGCGGAATCGCTGATTGCGGCAAACCCGCAGGTGATTGTTGTGACATCACAGATGGTCGAGGGCGACATCAATCGCCTGCGCGCCATTGCCGGTATCACCCATACCTCCGCCTGGAAAAATCAGCGGATCGTCGCCATTGATCAGGCGTTGATTCTGGGGATGGGTCCCCGCGTCGCTGACGCCGTTGAAACTCTGCACCAGCAACTCTGGCCTCATTAAATGGATTTGGCATTACAATTATGAATACTCAACACACGCTGGATCTCACTCCACATTTCGCGCTGGAGGGGAACCAGCCCTTTAAGGATCGTCGGGCCACGATGCCGTGGCGTGGTGCGATTCCTGTTGCAAAAGAGCAATTGTCGCAAACCTGGCAGAACGTCATCAGCCAGACCGTTCCACCGCGCAAAAGACTGGTGTATTTACATATCCCTTTTTGCGCAACCCACTGTACTTTCTGCGGTTTTTATCAGAACCGCTTTGAAGAGGATCACTGCGCACGCTATACCGACGCTCTGCTACGTGAAATAGAGATGGAAGCCGACAGCACGCTGCACCAGTCAGCGCCCATTCATGCGGTGTATTTCGGCGGCGGAACGCCATCTGCGCTGTCGGCCAGGGATCTGGCCAGGATCATCACCACGCTGCGTGAAAAACTGCCGCTGGCGCCGGATTGCGAAATCACTATCGAAGGTCGGGTGCTCAACTTTGATGATGCCCGTGTTGATGCCTGTCTTGATGCGGGCGCCAATCGGTTTTCTATCGGCATTCAGTCTTTCAACAGCAAGATCCGCAAGAAAATGGCGCGCACCTCGGACGGCCCAACCGCCATCGCCTTTATGAACGGCCTGGTGCGGCGGGATCGCGCCGCCGTGGTGTGCGATCTGCTGTTCGGCCTGCCCGGTCAGGATGCCACCCTGTGGGGCGAAGATCTGGCGATAGCCCGCGATATCGGGCTGGATGGGATCGATCTGTATGCGCTGAATTTGCTTCCCAATACGCCGCTCGGTAAAGCGGTTGAAAGTGGCCGGACGACCGTTCCTTCCCCCTCAGCGCGTCGCGACCTCTACCTTCAGGGCTGCGATTTTATGGATAGCGCGGGCTGGCGTTGCATCAGCAACAGCCACTGGGCGCGTACCACCCGAGAACGCAACCTGTACAACCTGCTGATCAAGCAAGGCGCTGACTGCCTCGCCTTCGGCTCCGGCGCAGGCGGTTCGGTCAACGGCTACTCCTGGATGGTGGAGAGAAACCTTTCCACCTGGCATGAAACTATCGCCGCCGGGAAAAAGCCGTTAATGATGATGATGCGTACCGCCGAACGCGGCTTTCAGTGGCGCCATACGTTACAGGCGGGGATTGAAACGGCGCGCGTACCGCTTGATGAGCTGACGCCTCACGCGGAGCAACTGATTCCGTTACTGACCCAATGGCACAACGCGGGGCTGACCCGCGATGCGTCAACCTGCCTGCGTCTGACCAACGAAGGACGCTTCTGGGCAAGCAATATTTTGCAGTCTCTTGACGAGCTGATTCAGGAAATTAACGCACCGCGCATCGCGGTAGATAAACCATAAAAGGAGTAACTTATGAGCCATGTCTCTTTACAGGATTTTTTGCGCACTGAGCCGGACGGAACGCTGGAAGCGATCGCCGCACAGTACAACACCACGCTTTTAGACGTAGTCAAAAACCTGCCCTCTCATACCCTGGTCAGCGGCGATAAATTCGATACCGTCTGGGACACCGTCAGCGAATGGGGCAAAGTCACAACCCTGGTGCACACCGCCGATGTCATTCTCGAATTTACCGGTGAACTGCCCTCCGGCTTCCATCGTCACGGTTATTTCAATCTGCGCGGTAAAAAAGGCATGACCGGCCATATCAAAGCGGAAAACTGCACGCACATCGCCTTAGTGGAACGCAAGTTTATGGGCATGGACACTGCGTCTATTCTGTTCCTCAACCAGGCGGGCAGCGCCATGTTTAAAGTCTTCCTCGGTCGCGACGAGCATCGTCAGCTACTGGGCGAACAGGTTGACGCCTTCCGCACACTGGCCTCCTCTCTGAAGGAAAACGCCTGATGACGCCGTGGTTACTTTTCGGTGCCGGCGGTACAGGCGTGGGTGCCAGAACGCTTGAACTCGCGCTGGCGCAACAGCGCCCGGTCGTTGCCGTGATTCGTCACCCGGAAACCGCGGCCCTTTTGCAAAGCAAAGGCGTTCAGGTATTTATTGGCGATGCCTGCGACGCAAGCGTCGTGTCCTGCGCCTGCCATGCCGCAGGGCCGGAGGCGCTTGTCATTTCATCAATGGGGGGAAACCAGGATTATCTGGCGCACAGAACCGTTATTGATGAAGCCGAAAAAGTGGGCATCAAACGCATGATTCTGGTGACGTCGCTGGGATGCGGCGACAGTTGGGCATTTTTATCCCCTCGCGCGAAAGCCGCATTCGGCCAGGCCGTGCGGGAAAAAACGCTGGCGGAAAGTTGGCTGCAAACCAGTCAGCTGGATTATGCCATCCTGCGGCCAGGCGGTTTACTGAATGGCGATGCGACAGGTAAAGCGCAGCGCTACCAGGGACAGGAGTGCCACGGGTTTGTGATGCGTGCGGATGTCGCCGCCCATATTCATGAACTGGCCTGCGCGCCTGCGCTTAACAATCAGATCTACAGTCTGGTTGAGCCTGAACTAAAGCCGGTGTGATCCCCTCGCGGCGCGGACATCCGCGCCGCAATGACGTTATGGAGATTCGAGTGTTCAAGGATTCACTCTCTTCCCTCAGTGTATTGACGGGGCTTTCACTCTTGCTGATCGCACTGGTGCTGTTCGGCGCCAGCCAGGGGGCGCTGAACATCAGCTTCAGCGCGCTGTTTAACCAAGAGTACCGGGATATCTGGCTGAACATCCGTTTGCCCCGCGTTCTGTTGGCCGTGCTGGTTGGCGGCGCGCTGGCGACGGCGGGCGTGATCATGCAGGGACTTTTTCGCAACCCGATGGCCGATCCGGGGTTGCTCGGCGTCAGCAGCGGCTCTGCGTTAATGGTCGGCGTCGCGATCGTTTTCCCTCTTTCGTTGCCCTTCGTTCTGGCGCTCTATGAACAGATGATCTTTGCCGTCGCAGGCAGCGTGGTGGTCTGCGCGGTTATTTTTCTGATCAGCCTGCGCCACGCTCACGGCGGCATGATGCAACTGCTGCTGGCCGGGATTGCGATTAATGCGCTGTGCGGGGCGGCTATCGGCATACTGAGCTATGTTGGCGACGAACAGCAATTACGTCAGTTGACGCTATGGATGATGGGCAGCCTCGGTCAGGCGCAGTGGCCGACGCTACTGGTGGCCAGTTCGTTCGCACTGCCCGCCATCGCCGCCACCGCCTGTCTTTCCGGGACGCTGAACCTGCTGCAATTAGGGGATGAAGAGGCGCACTATTTGGGGGTAAACGTAAAGCGTAAACGTCAGCAGCTGTTGTTGCTCAGTTCCCTGCTGGTGGGCGCTGCCGTTTCGGTAAGCGGCGTAATTGGCTTTATCGGTCTGGTGGTTCCCCATTTAATTCGCATGATCATCGGCGCAGACCATCGCTGGCTCATTCCCTGCTCTACACTTGCAGGGGCATGTTTGCTCCTGGTTGCCGACACGCTGGCACGCACGCTGGTACAGCCTGCGGAGATGCCGGTCGGCCTTCTGACCAGCCTGATTGGCGGCCCCTGGTTCCTGTGGCTCATTCTGAACAGCCGGAGGGTGGTATGATTGATGCCCAAAATCTGGTTTACAGCATTCATGGACGCCGTTTAACGGACAATGTTTCGCTGACTCTGCCTGGTGGTGAAATCGTCGCTATTTTAGGGCCGAATGGCGCCGGGAAATCCACGCTGCTGCGCCAGCTTACCGGGTATCTGAAGCCCGACTCTGGTCGCTGTACGCTTCTGGGCAAGCCGCTGACCGAATGGCCGCTGACGGAACTGGCGAAGACCCGCGCGGTAATGCGCCAGAACAGCCACATGGCGTTTCCGTTCAGCGTTCGGGAAGTCATTCGCATGGGCAGGCATCCTCATCGGACGCATAATCCACGCGATGAAACCGAGCACATCATGGCGTTGTGCGATTGCAGCCAGCTGGCCTCGCGTGATTACCGGCAGTTGTCAGGCGGCGAACAGCAGCGGGTACAGCTGGCGCGCCTGCTGGTTCAGCTCTGGGAACCCGAGCCCTCGCCCAAATGGCTGTTTCTGGATGAACCCACCTCCGCGCTGGATATTCACCACCAGCAGCATCTTTTCCGTCTGCTGCGCCAACTGGTGCGTGAACGGCAGTTCAACGTCTGCTGCGTGCTGCACGATCTCAATCTTGCCGCACGCTATGCCGACCGGGTGGTGCTGATGGCAAACGGCCGCCTTATTGATAACGGCAGGCCGCAGGAGGTGCTGAAACAACAGGCGCTGAAAACGCTTTACGGCGCGGATATCACGGTTTTAAACGAACCGGGAAATCACACTCCGTTCATCGTTCTGGATCACTGACTTAGCGGGAGCGTCAGCCGTGGCGCTCCCGTTTTTACAGAAATGTTTCCCTGCTTAATAAAACTCGCTTGACCTTCCCCTTGATGGAAGGTTTACCCTTTATCACAGTCAGTTAATCCTGTCATAAAGGAGTGTGTTATGTCTCAAACTATCGACCTGACCCTGGACGGTCTGTCCTGTGGCCACTGCGTCAAACGCGTGAAAGAAAGTCTTGAACAACGTCCTGACGTTGAACAGGCAGACGTCACGGTAACTGAAGCGCACGTTACCGGCAGCGCCAGTGCCGAAGCGCTTATTGAAACCATTAAACAAGCCGGTTACGGCGCGGAGTTAAGCCACCCAAAGGCTAAACCGCTGGCGGAGTCATCAATCCCGTCGGAAGCACTGACAGCGGTTCCCCCTGAGCTTCCGGCAGCGACGGCCGATGATGATGAAAGCCAACAGCTGCTGTTAAGCGGCATGAGCTGCGCCAGCTGTGTTTCCCGGGTGCAAAACGCGTTGCAAAGCGTACCGGGCGTCACACAGGCACGGGTAAACCTGGCGGAACGCACTGCGCTGGTAATGGGCAGCGCGTCCGCCGCAGATTTAGTGCAGGCGGTAGAGAAAGCAGGCTACGGCGCAGAAGCGATCGAAGATGACGTTAAACGCCGCGAACGCCAGCAGGAAACCGCACTCGCTACCATGAAACGCTTCCGCTGGCAGGCGATTGTCGCGCTGCTGGTCGGCGTGCCGGTGATGGTCTGGGGGATGCTCGGCGACAACATGATGGTCACTGCCGATAACCGCAGCCTGTGGCTGGCAATCGGCCTGGCGACCCTTGCCGTGATGGTTTTTGCGGGCGGACACTTCTACCGCAGCGCATGGAAAAGCCTGATGAACGGCACCGCCACGATGGATACGCTGGTGGCGCTCGGCACCGGGGTGGCCTGGCTCTACTCGATGAGCGTCAACCTGTGGCCGCAGTGGTTCCCGATGGAAGCGCGCCATCTCTATTATGAAGCCAGTGCGATGATCATCGGTCTGATCAACCTCGGACACATGCTGGAAGCCCGCGCGCGTCAGCGCTCTTCTAAAGCGCTGGAAAAATTGCTCGACTTAACCCCGCCGACGGCGCGCGTGGTCACTGATGACGGTGAAAAAAGCGTACCTCTGGCGGATGTACAGCCGGGCATGTTGCTGCGTCTGACCACCGGCGACCGTGTGCCGGTAGACGGAGAAATCACTCAGGGCGAAGCCTGGCTGGATGAAGCGATGCTCACTGGCGAACCGATCCCGCAGCAGAAAGGCGAAGGCGACAGCGTTCATGCCGGAACCGTGGTGCAGGACGGCAGCGTGCTGTTTCGCGCAAGCGCAGTCGGCAGCCATACCACCCTGTCGCGCATTATTCGCATGGTGCGCCAGGCACAGAGCAGCAAACCGGAAATCGGTCAGCTTGCCGATAAAATCTCCTCGGTGTTCGTGCCAGTCGTGGTGGTGATTGCCCTGGTGAGCGCAGGTATCTGGTATGTCTTTGGGCCGGCGCCGCAAATTGTTTACACGCTGGTGATCGCCACCACCGTCCTGATTATCGCCTGTCCGTGTGCGTTGGGCCTGGCGACACCGATGTCGATTATCTCTGGCGTCGGACGCGCCGCTGAATTTGGCGTCCTGGTACGCGATGCCGACGCGCTGCAACGCGCCAGCACGCTGGACACCGTGATATTTGATAAAACCGGTACGCTGACGGAAGGTAAACCGCAGGTCGTCGCCATCAGGACATTTGGCGATACCGATGAGGCGAACGCCTTACGTCTGGCGGCCGCGCTGGAACAAGGCTCCAGCCACCCGCTGGCGCACGCTATCCTGGAAAAAGCCGCCGACGCCACCCTGCCTCAGGTGAATAACTTTCGGACGCTACGTGGCTTAGGCGTTAGCGGCGAAGCGGACGGGCATACGTTGCTGTTAGGCAATCAGGCGCTGCTGAATGAACAACAGGTTGTCACGACCGCAATGGACGCTGAAATTTCAGCGCAGGCTTTTCAGGGGGCAACGCCCGTATTGTTGGCGATTGACGGAAAAGCTGCGGCGCTGCTGGCGATCCGCGATCCGCTGCGCAGCGACAGCGTCGCAGCGCTTCAGCGCCTGCACCGCGCCGGGTATCGTCTGGTGATGTTAACCGGGGATAACCCGACCACCGCCAACGCCATTGCCAAAGAAGCCGGGATTGATGAGGTGATCGCGGGCGTGCTGCCGGACGGTAAAGCCGATGCGATTAAGCGTCTGCAAAGTCAGGGGCGTCAGGTCGCAATGGTCGGCGATGGCATCAACGACGCACCGGCGCTGGCGCAGGCGGATGTCGGCATCGCTATGGGCGGCGGCAGCGACGTGGCGATTGAAACTGCGGCGATAACCCTGATGCGCCATAGCCTGATGGGCGTAGCTGACGCGCTGGCCATCTCACGGGCGACCCTGCGAAACATGAAGCAGAACCTGCTCGGCGCGTTTATCTATAACAGCATCGGCATCCCCGTTGCCGCCGGGATTCTGTGGCCGTTCACCGGCACGCTGCTTAACCCGGTTGTGGCAGGCGCGGCAATGGCGCTTTCCTCAATTACCGTGGTGAGCAACGCCAACCGGTTGTTGCGCTTTAAACCAAAAGAATAAGGCGCCTGCGCTAACGCTTATCCGGCCTACGCAGCACTCTCATCGTAGGCCGGATAAGACGCTTTTGCGTCGCCATCCGGCATTTCACGCATTGCACCTTCCAGAGCCACACGCTAGCATGGTTTTCCACTAAGGGAGGGCGTATGGATCTGTTATACCGGGTAAAAGCGTTATGGGCTGCACTGCGCGGCAACCATTATACCTGGCCTGCCATCGACATCATGTTACCCGGCGATCGCTGTTTTCATCTTGTGGGCAGTATTCACATGGGAACGCGCGATATGGCCCCCCTTCCGGCAAAACTGCTTAAAAAGCTCAGGCAGGCGGACGCGCTGATTGTTGAAGCCGATGTTTCAGGCAACGATTCGCCTTTTACCGACCTGCCTGCCTTTGCCGACCTGGATGAGCGAATTAGCGACGAGTTACGTCAGCGCCTGCATAAAATCACCCATGAACTGGGCATTTCCCCTTCTCTCTTTTCGACCCAGCCGTTATGGCAAATCGCCATGATATTGCAGGCGACTCAGGCGCAACAACTGGGGCTGCGACCGGAATACGGTATTGATTACCAGTTGCTGAAAACGGCAAAACAGGCGCAAAAACCGATCATCGAACTGGAAGGCGCTTCCAGCCAGATCGATCTGCTGTGCCAGCTCCCTGATAACGGACTGGCGCTACTGGATGATACCCTGACGCACTGGCATACCAACGCCAGACTGCTGCAACAGATGATGAGCTGGTGGCTGAAATCGCCCCCGCAGAATAATGCTATTTCGTTGCCGAATACCTTCAGTCAGTCGCTGTATGATGTGCTGATGCATCAGCGAAATGTCGCCTGGCGGGAGCGTCTGCATGCCATGCCGCCGGGTCGGTACGTCGTGGCGGTCGGCGCGCTTCATCTTTACGGGGAAGGCAATTTGCCTGCGCTAATGCGTTAAAAAAATGGCCAATATTTCTATTGGCCCGTCAAAGAGGAATTTCATCGTTATTATTATGCCAGGACGTAGCGCCCTGGTTATGTCGATTGTCGCTCAAAGTCACCATCCTGCCAATACTATTGCGCAAGATGGTACTATTTTTTAGACCACCATCAGGCGTATGCTTTAAGGGTATTTTGTCTGGGCCAGGAATAATTGCTATGACACCCGCCGTAAAATTACTCGAAAAAAACAACATTACTTTTCAGATCCACGCCTACGATCACGATCCGTCAGAAACCAATTTTGGCGATGAAGTGGTGCGCAAATTAGGCCTGAATCCTGATCAGGTTTACAAGACGCTGCTGGTTGCCGTAAACGGCGATATGAAGCACCTGGCGGTCGCGGTAACGCCCGTTGCCGGACAGCTGGATCTGAAAAAAGTAGCGAAAGCGCTGGGGGCTAAAAAGGTCGATATGGCCGATCCGATGGTCGCCCAACGGACGACAGGTTATCTGGTTGGCGGCATCAGCCCGCTGGGGCAGAAAAAACGGCTGCCGACGCTGATTGACGCACCGGCCCAAACGTTCGCCACCATTTATGTTTCCGGCGGCAAACGCGGGCTGGACATCGAGCTGGCGGCGGGCGATTTAGCCAAAATTCTGGATGCGAAATTCGCCGATATCGCTCGCCGGGATTAAGCGATTTTAGAATGATTGCCTGATGGCGCTACGCTTATCAGGCCTACAAACCGCATTGACCCGTACCGGCACTACGCCCTGTTACTGCCAGCTGACTTCGCCCTTCGGCTCATACGCGCTGGCATCCAGCGGTGAGTTCTTCTGCACGTACTCTTTCAGCACTTCCGCATCAATAAACCCGGTATTCACGTATCCCGGTTTATTATCAATTTGCGGATACCCGTCGCCGCCCGTCGCATTGAAGCTCAGCGTCGCCATACGGTAGGTTTTCGCCGGGTCAACAGGCTCGCCTTTAATTTTCAGGTCATGAAGTTTGCCGTCTTTCGCCACAAAACTGACGTTCGCAAACTGCGGATACGCCCCGGAATCCGGCTTCATCTGCGCGACGGCGGTCAGGTAATCAATCACCTCTTTACCGCTCATGTCGGCATAGACCACAACGTTGCCAAACGGCTGCACCTTGAGCACGCTTTTATAGGTAATGTTGCCGCCTTCAATGGAGTCGCGAATCCCCCCGCCGCTCATCACGCCGAAATCGGCGCTGGTGCGCGCGATTTGCGCGGCCAGAATCAGATGGCCCATATTAGTCTGCACAAAGCGAACTTTGTTGCGATCCCCTTCAAGACGACCATTGACGCTGCCAATCTTCACGTCCAGTTGTGCTTTACCTTTGTTCTGGAATGGCGTCAGAAGCGAGAGCATTTGCTGATTTTCTGAAATTTCCGGGGTGTAAAGTACGCGCTCACTTTTCCCGTTATCCCAGGTGACTTTCTTCTTCAGGTTTACCGGAATGAGCTGATAGTTGACCATTTTCATCTCGCCGTTACGGAACTCAAAGTCCGCGCGGCCAACGTATTTCCCCCACTCATGCGCCTGCACAATCCAGATGCCGTTCTGCTTATCCGGCGCGCAAGGCGTACCCGGCACATAATCAACCTGCTTTTTGTTTTCGGACGCCATGCACACCGGGTCCTGTGAGTGACCACCCACAATCATCGCCAACGAGCCTTTTGGCAGACTACGCGCCATTTCAACATCGCCCGGCGCGTTCGAACCGTGATCGCCGTTGTCATAGTGCCCCATGTGGGTAGTGGCGATAATGATGTCCGGCTTTTCATTCACTTGCAGTTCCTGAATCACCACCTTCGCTTCTTCAGCCGGTTTACGGAACTCGATATCGGTGAAGAATTCCGGGTTACCGATCTTCGCGGTGTCGTCCGTCGTCAATCCGAGGACGGCGATTTTCAGATCCTGGCGTTTAAAAATAGCCCAGGGCTTGAACAGGCGTTCTCCGGTACTCTTTTGGTAGATATTGGCGGAGAGGAAGGGGAATTTGGCCCACTTTTCCTGCTGACGCAGCACGCTAAGCGGATTATCAAACTCATGATTACCGACGGCCATCGCATCGTAGCCAATCAGGTTCATACCACGAAAGTCAGGTTCCGCGTCCTGCAAGTCGGATTCCGGTACGCCAGTGTTAATGTCGCCGCCGGAAAGCAGCAGCACGCTGCCGCCTTCAGCCGCGACCTCTTTGCGAATGCCGTCCACCAGCGTTTTTTGCGCCGATAAACCGTACTCGCCGTATTCGCTGCGCCAGAAATGGCCGTGGTGATCGTTAGTATGCAGGATGGTGATTTTATAGGTTTTATCTTTTTCATAAGCCTGAACAGGCTGGCTTGCCAGCGTAAACGCGGCAAACAATGCCAGCGCCACACCCCGTTTCAAAAATTTCATGCTTCTCTCCCTGACTCAATATCAACCGCTGAAATTACAATGATCTGAAATAATAGTCGAAAATGTTTTCAGAATTGAGACTTCCTTCAAACACCGTCCACAGGTATGTTAGTCGAGTAATAATTACAAATTCGATTATCCCCAACATCGCAAACAAAACAGAAGTGACATTCTATGGCAATGAGTGAACCAACCCAGCCGTTAGCGGGCGCCTCTGCTGCGGCGACTAAAGCACGCACCTCGTTTGGCATCTTAGGCGCGATCAGCCTGTCTCATTTGTTGAACGATATGATCCAGTCGCTAATTTTAGCGATTTACCCGCTGCTGCAATCAGAGTTTTCCCTGACCTTTATGCAGATAGGGATGATTACCCTGACCTTCCAGCTCGCCTCCTCCCTGCTCCAGCCGGTCGTCGGATACTGGACGGATAAATATCCCATGCCGTGGTCGCTCCCCATTGGGATGTGCTTTACGCTGAGCGGTCTGGTACTGCTGGCGCTGGCGGGCAGTTTTGGCGCCGTGCTGCTGGCGGCGGCGCTGGTCGGCACCGGTTCTTCGGTATTTCATCCAGAATCTTCCCGCGTGGCGCGTATGGCCTCCGGCGGGCGCCACGGGCTGGCGCAATCCATCTTCCAGGTTGGCGGCAACTTCGGCAGTTCGCTGGGGCCGCTACTGGCTGCTGTCATCATCGCGCCATATGGCAAAGGTAATGTGGCCTGGTTTGTATTGGCCGCGTTGCTGGCCATTATTGTGCTGGCGCAGATCAGCCGCTGGTATGCCGCGCAACACCGGATAAGTAAAGGAAAACCGAAGGCGACCATCGTCAATCCGCTGCCGCGCAATAAAGTGATACTTGCCGTCAGCGTGCTGTTAGTCCTGATTTTCTCCAAATACTTCTATATGGCGAGCATCAGCAGCTATTACACCTTTTATCTGATGCAAAAATTCGGATTATCGGTACAAAACGCACAGTTTCATCTGTTTGCCTTCCTGTTTGCCGTTGCGGCTGGAACGGTAATCGGCGGGCCTCTGGGTGATAAAATAGGCCGAAAATATGTTATTTGGGGCTCAATTCTGGGTGTAGCGCCGTTTACTCTCGTTTTACCCTATGCAACCCTGCACTGGACGGGGATTTTAACCGTGATAATTGGTTTTATCCTCGCATCGGCCTTTTCTGCCATCCTGGTGTATGCGCAGGAACTGCTTCCGGGGCGTATCGGTATGGTTTCTGGGCTCTTTTTCGGTTTCGCGTTCGGTATGGGAGGCCTTGGCGCTGCGGTATTAGGCCTGCTCGCCGACCACACCAGTATTGATTTGGTCTACAAAATATGTGCTTTCCTGCCACTTCTGGGGATACTGACCATATTCTTGCCTGACAACCGACATAAAGCCTGATTTTCCTGCGGCCAAAGGTAAACTTTGGTCGCACTCTCTTCCAGTCACCGTAAGCCTTTAGCTCACAGACACCCCGCCAGTTTTCCAATCCGTGCCTTTTTTATTCTAAATTCCACTTTTCATCAAATTTCAACAATTATTCATAAACATAAACATCGAAATTGTCATAAACTATTACCTGGAATTTTGGTTTCTCTGGCGCCATCGCTTGTGAGGCTGTGCGAGCGATGACGCCAGGGCGACCAAAAATGGATCAACATAACGACCAAAGGAGACGGAATGCATCACGCCACCCCGCTTATTACCACCATTGTTGGCGGCCTCGTGCTCGCTTTTATACTCGGCATGCTTGCCAATAAACTGCGTATTTCTCCTCTGGTGGGATATCTGTTAGCGGGCGTTCTTGCGGGGCCATTTACTCCGGGTTTTGTCGCGGATACCAAACTTGCGCCTGAACTGGCGGAGCTTGGCGTAATCCTGCTGATGTTCGGCGTCGGGTTGCACTTTTCATTGAAGGATCTGATGGCGGTAAAGGCCATCGCCATTCCCGGCGCGATCGCCCAGATAGCCGTGGCGACGTTGCTGGGTATGGCGCTTTCAGCGGTGTTGGGCTGGTCGCTCATGACCGGTATCGTCTTCGGGTTATGTCTTTCAACCGCCAGTACCGTGGTGCTGCTGCGCGCGCTTGAAGAGAGACAGCTTATTGACAGTCAGCGCGGGCAAATCGCCATCGGCTGGCTGATTGTGGAAGATCTGGTGATGGTTCTGACGCTGGTTCTTCTGCCCGCCGTGGCGGGAATGCTGGAAAAAGGCGATGTCGGTTTCGCGTCGCTGGCGGTCGATATGGGTATCACCATCGGTAAAGTGGTGGCGTTTATCGCCATTATGATGCTGGTTGGGCGCCGTCTGGTGCCGTGGATTATGGCGCGCAGCGCCGCCACCGGCTCCCGTGAACTGTTTACCCTTTCCGTACTGGCGCTGGCGCTGGGCATCGCCTTTGGCGCCGTCGAGCTGTTCGATGTCTCCTTTGCGCTGGGCGCTTTCTTTGCCGGGATGGTGTTAAACGAATCAGAATTGAGCCACCGCGCCGCGCACGATACGCTGCCGCTTCGCGACGCCTTTGCGGTCCTGTTCTTTGTCTCCGTCGGGATGCTGTTTGACCCGTTAATCCTGATTCAACAGCCGATGGCGGTACTGGCTACGCTGGCCATTATTATCTTTGGTAAATCGGTTGCCGCTTTCTTCCTGGTTCGCCTGTTCGGGCACTCGCCGCGCACCGCGCTGACCATCGCCGCCAGCCTGGCGCAGATTGGTGAATTTGCCTTTATTCTGGCAGGTCTGGGCATGGCGTTGGATCTGCTGCCGCAGGCAGGGCAGAACCTGGTGCTGGCGGGCGCGATTCTGTCGATTATGCTCAACCCGGTGCTGTTTGCGCTGTTAGAGAAATACCTCGCCAAAACGGAAACGCTGGAAGAGCAGACGCTGGAAGAAGCGATCGAAGAAGAGAAACAGATTCCGGTGGATATCTGCAACCACGCGCTGCTGGTCGGTTTTGGCCGCGTCGGTAGTCTGCTGGGCGAAAAACTGATGGCGGCAGGCATTCCGCTGGTGGTCATTGAAACCTCACGTACCCGCGTGGATGAGCTGCGTGAACGCGGTATTCGCGCCGTACTGGGGAATGCCGCTAACGAAGAGATCATGAACCTGGCGCATCTGGACTGCGCTCGCTGGCTGTTGCTGACCATTCCGAACGGTTACGAGGCCGGTGAAATCGTGGCCTCCGCCCGCGAGAAATGCCCGCATATTGAGATTATCGCACGCGCGCATTATGACGATGAGGTGGAATACATCACCGAGCGCGGGGCGAATCAGGTGGTAATGGGCGAGCGTGAAATTGCCCGCACCATGCTGGAGCTGCTGGAAACCCCGCCCGCAGGCGAAGTGGTGACGGGTTAAACGGTGTGATGCCGGATGGCGGTGTAATCACCTTATCCGGCCTACGATTTTCTTGTAGGCCCGATAAGCGCAGCGCCATCGGGCAATAACTCAGCGATCCCAGTAAGACTCTTCGAGGCTGTCTTCCCGTTCCGGCAGACCGCGCGTCAACCGCGGGGAATGCTGGTTCAATACCTGATAACTCACACGGTTCGCATACTTACACACCTGCGCCAGAGACGAATAAGTCAGCCAGGTGAATTTATGCTTACTGGAGTTAGGCACATTGGTGCGGTGATAATTATTGGCGGTAATATCATGTAACAGCGCCGCCAGCGCGCCGTCTCCCGCGCCATTGGTATTCATGATTTTTTCCGGCCCGCCCATGTACGGGGCGATGTGCGAGTAGACCCGCAGCGGATGGAGACAATCTTTATGCCGCATCGCACGGCTGAACTCATACTGATTAAACTCGGCAATCGCCCCCGGCAGCAGCGGGTGCTGGGTTTTGCGTTTCGCTTCATCTTCGGTAAAGCCCGCCATATACAACCCAATCGGCCCGGCGGTACACAGCACCAGATCCACCCAGTCCAGCGCCTTGTCAGACGCCAGCAGCGGATCGTTCTCGCCGGTTAACGCTTCCGCCTCTTCTTCATTCATCGCCAGAATGGAGACATGCTCTTTGAGGAACGCCTGCCACCACTGCGGATTATCGGCGATAACAAACTTCGTCCCCAGGGTCAGCACCACCGGCACATTATGCTTTTTCGCGTACTCAATGGCTTTCATGGTCGCTTCCGGCATCGGCTCGCCCGGTTTACAGCGCACCAGATAGGAGGTCAGCACCAGCGCAGATGCGCCCGCAATCACCGATTCCGGGATGCTCTCCGCCCGAAGCTGGTTCATGTGGCCGGGACTGATGGCGAAGGTACGCTCGCCGGATTCGCCAATCAGCGTAAAGCAGCGGCCAATGGGGCCATCAACCCCTTGCAGGTGGTTGAGGTCGGTACGGCTCGATGTGTTACATAAATAGCGATAGGCGTAGCTGCCAATCTCAATGTTGCTGCACATCACGCCCAGCAGAACGGAGCGATCGTCCGCCAGCACCGAGTAGTTGTGCATAGTGTTACCAATGGTGCCACCGGCAAACTGGTGGGTGATCAGGTTTTCACGCACCAGCTCCTGATACAACGCTTCTGCGACATCATCCTCAATCACCAGAGAATGCCCGGCGCTCAATCCATAACGTTTCACAAAGTCATCATCGACTTTCGCTTCAATATCCACCAGCGTCTGATCGATACCAACCACCCATGACGCGCTGGTTTCATTTTCAGCCTGAATTTGTTGCAACAGCGGGTCACGGGCATTAACGGGGAAATAGTGTTTGGATTTACGTTTACCGGGAAATTTCATGATTGTGTTTACAGGTGGATAACTGAGCGGTGCATGGTAGCACATTCCCCCCTGCCCGCGCGACGAGGCGCGGAGTTTCAATATCGGACGGTGAGATCGCAGTTTATTGGCGATCGCTTTCTACAATGGAGGCATTTCACAAGGAGCGCGTTATGAAGCCGGAAAACAAAATTCCCGTTCTCGATCTTATTTCTGCGCAGATGAGGGCCGTCATCAACGTTCATCAGGCGGAGCTGCCGCCGTGGCCTGCGGATGACATTGCGGCGCAGCGCCAGCACTACACCCGCGAGCGCCAGTTCTGGAACGCCGGAGCGCCGCAGATGGCAACGCGGACGGCGGCGGTTCCCACACCCTACGGCGAGGTCGCCACGCGTCTGTATTATCCACAGCACAACAGCAGGGCAACGCTGTTTTATCTGCACGGCGGCGGATTTATTCTCGGCAATCTGGATACCCACGACCGCATTATGCGGCTGCTGGCGAGCTATACGCGGTGTACGGTCGTCGGCATCGACTATACGCTCTCTCCCGAGGCGCGTTTCCCACAGGCGATTGAGGAGACCATCGCGGCATGTCGGTTCTTTCATCAACGCGCCGATGAATACGCATTGAACATGGCGCAAATCGGTTTTGCCGGGGATTCCGCAGGCGCTATGCTGGCGCTCGCCAGCGCGCTGTGGCTGCGCGATAAGCAGATTGTATGCGGGAACGTGATCGCCACGCTGCTGTGGTATGGTCTCTACGGGTTACAGGATTCGCCCAGCCGCCGTTTATTTGGCGGGGAATGGGACGGCTTAACCCGTCAGGATCTGGAGAGGTATGAAAACGCCTATCTGCGTGATGAGCAGGATCGCGAATCCCCCTGGTATTGCCTGTTCAATAACGATCTGACCCGCAATGTGCCACCCTGCTTTATTGCCGGCGCGGAGTTCGATCCGTTACTTGATGACAGCCGTCTGCTGCACCAGACGCTCCAGGCGCATAATCAGCCCAGTGAGTACCGGATGTACCCCGGCACGCTGCACGCCTTCCTGCACTATTCACGCATGATGAAAACCGCTGACGATGCGCTACAGGATGGCGCGCGTTTCTTTATGGCGCAGTTAAAATAGCCTCAGAGGTACGGTGCGGTCAGCTTCAGCATCATATCGATGTGTTCCGGCGCGGCATTGAGCGCCGGAATGTATTCGTATTTTTTACCGCCCGCCTCAAGGAAGATTTCCCGGTTTTGCAACGCGATCTCCTCCAGCGTTTCCAGACAATCCGCCGCAAAACCCGGACACATCACCTGAATATGCCCGGTGCCTTTTTCGCCCAGCATTTTCAGCGTTTCGTCAGTATACGGCGTCAGCCACGGCTCGCGGCCAAAGCGCGACTGGAAGGTCATCATCACTTTTTCTGGCGCCAGACCAAGCGCGGAGACCAGTTCACGGGTAGTATCGCGACAGCGTTGCGGGTAGTCGTCGCCTTCGTCAGCGTAACGCTGCGGGATGCCGTGATACGAGAGCAGCAGCAAGTCCGGCTCGCCATGTTGGGCAAACGAGGCACGGGCGCTATTTGCCAGGGCGGTGATATAGCTATTGTCATCAGCGTAGTCACGAATAAACGAGACGCCTGGAATACTGCGTTTACGCGCCAGAATACGCGCCAGTTCGTCCCAGACGGCCGCCACCGTCGAACAGGAGTATTGTGGGTAGAGCGGCAGCACCACGATGTGATCGACGTGGTTCGCCAGCAGTTCATCCACCGCGCTTTCCAGCGACGGCGAACCGTAGCTCATCCCCAGCGCAACGGGCGTATCCGGGAGACGCTCTGCCAGCGCCTGCTGTTGCTCCCTGCTGTAAACCAGCAACGGCGATCCGCCTTCCTGCCAGATAGACTGGTACAGTTTTGCGACACGCGGCGCGCGCAGCGGCAAAATCACACCACGCAAAAGCGGCCACCACAGCAGGCGGGAAGTATCCACCACGCGCTCATCGCTTAAAAATTGCTTCAGATAGCGTTTAACCGCTTCAGGAGTTGGGGCATCGGGAGTGCCGAGGTTAGCCAGCAGGATACCGGTTTTCGTCTGACGCATTACCGCCTCTTGTTGATTCAAATTGTTGATAATTGTAGCGGAAAAGCGAGGAAGAAGAACTAATTGCTGTGAGAGGTAAGATGAGAATTTGCCTGATGGCGCTACGCTTATCGGGCCTACAAGAAAATCGTAGGCCGGATAAGGTGATTACACCGCCATCCGGCATTAACCGCGCTAAAACTTAACCGAGGATTTTTTCAAGGTCGGCACGCACATCGGCAACGGCCTGAGTACCGTCCACTTTCGCGTATTTAGTGTTACCCGCTTCCGCTTCTTTCTGGTAGTAACCAATCAGCGGCGCAGTCATCTGATGGTATTCCACCAGACGCTTACGAACGGTCTCTTCCTGATCGTCTTTACGGGTGGTCAGCTCTTCGCCGGTCACATCGTCCTTGCCTTCCACTTTCGGCGGATTGAATTTGATGTGATAAACACGGCCAGACGCCGCGTGCACGCGACGGCCCACGATGCGGTCAACGATCAGCTCGTCCGGTACGTCGAATTCGAGAACATAGTCAACCGCAATGCCCGCTTCTT
Source organism: Citrobacter sp. CK194 (assembly GCF_030333395.1). Taxonomy (NCBI): domain Bacteria; kingdom Pseudomonadati; phylum Pseudomonadota; class Gammaproteobacteria; order Enterobacterales; family Enterobacteriaceae; genus Citrobacter; species Citrobacter sp. CK194. The sequence goes on along the minus strand of NZ_JAOWGA010000013.1, from coordinate 318,276 downwards.
TCATGGCGTCGGCCTGCGGAATTGTACGCGGGAAGCCGTCCAGCAGGAAACCGTTGCGGCAATCGTCCTGCGCGATACGCTCTTTTACCAGCGCAATCACCAGCTCATCGGTCACCAGCTTGCCGGCGTCCATGATGTCTTTCGCTTGTTTACCCAGCTCGGAGCCAGATTTCACGGCGGCACGCAGCATGTCGCCAGTGGAGATTTGCACAATACCATATTTCTCCATGATGAACTGAGCCTGAGTTCCTTTACCCGCGCCCGGAGCGCCAAGCAGAATGATACGCATTACGAAAATCCCCTTAAAGGTTGTCGATATTTTTTAAAAAAGCGCTAAACGATACCACCATCACGCAATTCGCTCAAGGAAGGCGCCCTGCGCTGAAACGGTTAACGGCGGGAAAATGAAGAAAAAGAGAGGATAAAATAAAAAATGCCCGATGGCGCTGCGCTTATCGGGCCTACATAAGCAACCTGCTCGTAGGCCGGATAAGCATTAGCGCCATCCGGCATGACGCGGTGCCGATTAAGACACCAGCAACTGGTTCATACGACGGATAAACTGGTTCGGATCTTCCAGCGTACCGCGTTCGGCAAACAGCGCCTGATCCAACAGCAGCTCTACCCACTCGTTAAACTGCGCTTCGTCCTGGGTATCCGCCGTGCGTTTCACCAGTACGTGATCCGGGTTGAGTTCAAAGATGTATTTCACTTCCGGCACGGCCTGACCGGCAGCGGCAAACAGCTTCGCCATCTGGGTACTCATCTCGTCAGCGTCGGTGGTGACAATGGCCGGAGTATCGGTCAGACGATGCGTCAGACGCACCTCTTTCACACGATCGCCCAGCAGGGTTTTCACGCGCTCAACGAACGGCGTCAGCGCTTTTTCCGCTTCTTTTGCGCTTTCATCGACTTCATCCGCCAGTTTTTCCAGCGATTCGTCAACTTTAGATACGGACTGGAACGCCTTACCGTCAAACTCGGTCAGGTAATTCATCATCCACTCATCAATGCGATCGGAAAGCAGCAGCACTTCGATGCCTTTCTTACGCAGCAGCTCCAGGTGCGGGCTGCTCTTCGCCGCCGCGTAGCTGTCTGCCGTGATGTAGTAGATCTTCTCCTGCCCTTCTTTCATGCGGGAGATATAATCTTCCAGAGAGACGGTTTGTGCGGAAGAGTCCGTATGCGTTGAGGCAAAGCGCATCAGTTTCGCGATGGCTTCCTGGTTGGCATGATCTTCCGCCGGGCCTTCTTTCAGCACCAGACCAAACTGTTTCCAGAAGGTCTGGTATTTTTCCGCATCATCTTTCGCCAGTTTTTCCAGCATTTGCAGAACACGTTTGGTCAACGCGCTGCGCAGGTTGCGGGTAACGGTGCTGTCCTGAAGGATTTCGCGGGAAACGTTCAGCGGCAGATCGTTGGAATCAATCAGACCACGCACGAAGCGCAGATAGTTCGGCATAAACTGCTCGGCGTCGTCCATGATAAAGACGCGCTGTACGTACAGTTTCAGCCCATGTTTGTGATCGCGGTTCCACATATCCCACGGCGCCTGAGACGGGATGTACAGCAGGCTGGTGTACTCCTGCTTACCTTCCACGCGGTTGTGGCTCCAGGTCAGCGGGTCGGTGAAGTCGTGAGCAATGTGCTTGTAGAACTCGTTATACTCGTCGTCTTTGATTTCTGACTTGTTACGCGTCCACAACGCCTGCGCCTTGTTGATTTTCTCCCAGGAGACGATCGTTTCACCGTCTTTTTCTTCCTGTTTTTCAATCTCTACCGGCAGTGCGATATGGTCGGAATATTTGCTGATGATGGAGCGTACGCGCCAGTCATCAAGGAACTCGTCTTCGCCTTCACGCAGGTGCAGGGTGATTTCCGTACCGCGATCGTCTTTAGTGATATCCGCGACGGTGTACTCACCTTCGCCCGCCGATTCCCAGAACACGCCGTTTTCCGGCTTATCGCCCGCCGCGCGGGTACGCACGGTCACTTTATCCGCGACGATAAACGCAGAGTAGAAGCCGACCCCGAACTGGCCGATCAACTGGCTGTCTTTCGCCTGATCGGAACCCATTGATTCGAGGAAAGATTTAGTGCCGGATTTCGCAATGGTCCCCAGATGATCGATAACGTCATCACGGTTCATCCCCACGCCATTATCGGCGATGGTCAGCGTACGCTTATCTTTATCGAAGGAGACACGCACGCGCAGCTCGCCGTCGCCTTCATACAGATCCGGGTTCGACAGCGCGCGAAAACGCAGCTTGTCCGCCGCATCTGAGGCGTTAGAGATAAGCTCACGCAGGAAAATTTCTTTATTGGAGTACAGAGAATGGATCATCAGGTGCAGAAGCTGTTTTACTTCTGACTGAAAACCACGAGTTTCTTGTCCTTTCATTGGATAAATACCTCAACAATGCCATTTACAAGGTCAAAATGCGTTGAGGGAGAGATGGGGACGGGAAATGAGTTTTCAAGCGGGAGAACGCGAATGTTCTCCCGTTTGATTAAAAACGAATCTTATGACGCCCGGCAAGCGAGTGGGACAGCGTGGTGCCGTCGACCATTTCCAGTTCGCCGCCCACCGGTACGCCGTGGGCGATACGGCTGGCTTCAACGCCATATTGCGCACAAAGTTCGGCAATATAGTTCGCGGTAGCCTCCCCTTCGACCGTCGGGTTGGTCGCGAGGATCACTTCGCTGAGCTGTTCTGACGCCAGACGCTGCTCCAGACGATCGAGACCGATATCGTCCGGCCCGATGCCGTCGAGCGGCGACAGATGCCCCATCAGCACGAAGTAGCGGCCAGAGAATTGCCCGGTCTGCTCAATGGCGTAGATGTCCGCCGGACTCTCCACCACGCAGATTTGACCGTTTTCCTGACGACGCGGATTCGAACAGATATTGCACACGTCCTGCTCAGTGAAGGTGCGGCAATCGGCACAGTGGCCGATTTCCGACATCGCCCGGGTGAGCGCTTGCGCCAGACGCATCCCGCCGCTGCGGTCACGCTGAAGCAGCGTAAACGCCATGCGCTGCGCTGACTTCGGGCCAACGCCCGGCAGACAGCGCAGTGCTTCCATAAGCTGAGTTAACAGCGGGCTGGTTTGCATCAGAACGGCATCTTAAAGCCAGGCGGCAGTTGCATACCGGAGGAGACAGACGCCATCTTCTCTTTCTGGGTCTCTTCAATGCGACGCGCCGCATCGTTGAACGCCGCAGCGACCAGATCTTCCAGCATCTCTTTGTCGTCTTCCAGCAGGCTTGGGTCGATTTCCACGCGGCGGCAGTTGTGCGCACCGTTAATGGTCACTTTCACCAGACCTGCGCCAGACTCGCCGGTGACTTCCAGTTTGGCGATTTCTTCCTGCATCTGCTGCATTTTTTCTTGCATCTGCTGGGCTTGCTTCATCAGGTTGCCCAGACCGCCTTTTCCAAACATAAGCTCTCTCTCTTGATGGTTTACAATCGCAAGCCGGGCTTACGATCAAATGGGGCGAATACTCTCTTCATCCAGATCCGCGTCAAAGAATCGACGCAGCGTCTGAATGTTGTTATCCGCGATAATCGACTCACGCGCCTGCGCAAGTTTCTCTTCATAAATCGCCTGACGCCACTCCAGCGGCGTTCGCACCGCCGGATTATCATCTTCAACGATGGTCAGTTCAACCGTCGTTCCCGTCAGGGCACTCAATGCTTCCGCCAGCTTTTGCTGCGCGCCAGTGGAGTTAAGGTGTCGCTGCGTGGAGCGCAGATGCAGGCAAATAGTATTGCCGTTCTCCTCTTTCCAGGCGTTTAACGCCACCTGTTCCACCAGCTTCGGCAGGGAGAGCTGGCTAATTTGTGCCGCCCACGGATCGCGTTCGGTCGCTTCCGTGGCCAGTTTGGTCGCCAGTTCCGGTGTTTTTTCATGCTCCAGCGCCTTTTTCAGCGCTTTCGGCGTGGCCACAACCTCTTTTACTTCCACCACCGGATTGGTCGCCTTCCAGCGGTAGGCTTCTTTCTTCGTCGGCGTCTGTTCCAGCGCAGACGGCGCCGGACGCGCCTGAACGCGTTCAGAGACAGAGGCTAATCTTTCCAGCGCAGCGTTATTTACCGGCCGCGCGCGGGAAGCGGCTGCCGGTTCACTCTTTTTTGTTTTGGTTGCTCCCTGAGCACGCTGAAGCTGGTTGCGCGCCGCCAGCACCTGGCTGGTGGCATCTGGCAACGGCACCTCCTGGCGTACCGGAGCGAATTGTTGCGAAGGCACCTGCGTCGGCGTCATCACCGCCGTTGGCGCGACCGGCGCAAAAGATTGCTGCGGTCTTTCCGGTTCCGGCAGCGGCATACGTGGGTGGAATGCCAGCGCGCGTAATAGCGTCATTTCAACGCCCATCCGTCTGTCCGGCGCGTAAGGCAGCTCTTTGCGGCCAATCAACAGCGTCTGGTAATAAAGCTGTATGTCCGCTGGCGGCACAGTTCGCGCCAGTTCACGCATGCGCTGCTCAATCGCCGCCATATCGTTACCCAGCGCGGCAGGCGACAGCTGCACCATCGCAATGCGGTGCAACAGCCCCAGCATTTCGACCAGCAGCGCTTCCCACTCAATACCGCGCGCGGCGGCATCATTCACCAGCGACATCACGCGCTCGCCATTGGCGGCAACCACCGCCTCGACCAGCGAAAGCGCCTGGTCATCATCCAGCGTGCCGAGCATCGCGCTCACCGCCAGGGTGGAGACCTGCCCGTCACCGCTGGCGATCGCCTGGTCGGTCAGGCTTAGCGCATCGCGCAGGCTGCCATCCGCTGCGCGGGAGAGCAGTTGCAGCGCGCGCGGCTCATGCGCGATATGTTCTTCGTTAAGGATATGCTCAAGCTGATGGCGAATTTGTTCGACATCCAGCGCCTTGAGATGGAATTGCAGGCAGCGCGACAAGATCGTCACCGGCAGCTTCTGCGGATCGGTGGTCGCCAGCAGAAACTTGACGTGCGCGGGCGGTTCTTCGAGCGTTTTAAGCAACGCGTTGAAGCTGTGCCGCGAGAGCATATGCACTTCGTCGATCAGATAGACCTTAAACCGGCCGCGCGCGGGCGCGTACTGGACGTTGTCCAGCAGGTCGCGGGTATCTTCCACTTTGGTGCGCGATGCGGCGTCGATCTCAATCAGATCGACAAAACGCCCCTGCTCGATTTCCCGGCAGTTGTCACATACGCCGCACGGCGTGGCGGTGATACCGGTTTCACAGTTCAGTCCCTTCGCCAACAGACGGGCGATGGAGGTTTTACCGACGCCACGGGTGCCGGAAAAAAGATATGCGTGATGAATACGCCCTAACGACAAGCCGTTCGCCAGTGCGGTCAGCACATGTTCCTGGCCGACGACGTCAGCAAAGGTTTGTGGGCGCCATTTTCGGGCTAAGACCTGATAACTCATTGGCTGGCTCTGAAACGCTGGAAGGTGGATTCATGGGGGGAATGCTAACACAACCTCGCAAATACAGCGAGGTTGTGAGGCTTTATTCGCGACGCTCACCCTTTTGGGCCGCCGCAAGCGGCGTTCAAAACGCAAATGCGTTTTGCCGAGCACTGGCCGGAACCGGAGTGGCGAATAAGATAGCCTGAATCAGTGCCCCGGGAAGGGAACCAGGCTATAACAGGTAATCCCCTGTTTTGCCAGACGCTGCTCACCACCCAGATCGAACAGATTGATGATGAAAGCGGCATCGGTCACTTCCCCACCCAGACGACGGATCAGCTTCACAGTCGCTTCGATTGTGCCGCCGGTCGCCAGGAGATCGTCCACCACCAGCACTTTATCGCCCGGTTTGATGGCATCAACGTGGATTTCCAGCTGATCGGTGCCGTACTCAAGCTCATAGCTTTCAGCGATCGTTTCACGCGGCAGTTTGCGCGGTTTACGCACCGGAACAAACCCGACGCCCAGGCCCAGCGCGACCGGCGCGCCAAACAGGAAGCCACGCGCTTCGGTGCCGACAACTTTGGTGATGCCTGCATTTTTGTATCGTTCAACCAGCAACTCAATGCTGAGCGCATAGGCTTTCGGGTCTTCCAGCAAGCTGGTGACATCACGGAAAAGAATGCCCGGTTTCGGGTAGTCGTGAATGCTTTTAATGCTATTTTTGAGAAACTCAAGCTGCTGTGCAGTCGCGGTCATGGATATATGCCTGCTATTACGGTGTTACTCACGGCGCGAATTAAGGGGGTCAAAGTAACGATTGTTTAACCTTTAACCGTCTGCGCCTGTGCTCGAAAACGGTCGAATTTACTGGCTGCGTAAGACAATTGCAACAGCGATTATTGCGCTTCAGTGCTTTTGTTGCTTTTCATCAATCACCGGTATCCGCCACATAAAAATCAACAGGCAGGCCAGGATCGCCAGCAGCAGTATTCGTACCCACATCATATGCACCAGCCAAAGCGAGATACCGAATGTAATCAATATCAACGCAATAGCGCGCGGTTTCGCCCCCGGCGGCATCGCGCGATGCTTTTGCCAGTGACGCAAATAGCCGCCAAACCAGGAGCGGTAAAGCAGCCAGTCATGAAAGCGCGGCGACGAACGGGCAAAACACCAGGCCGCCAGTAAAATAAACGGCGTAGTAGGCAATAGCGGCAACACGACGCCCAGCGTCCCTAACACTACCGCCAGCCAGCCAATGATGATTAAAATAGTACGTTTCATAATGACAGTACGTAGCACACAAGGCTGCTACTGTAGCATAACAGTTATCATTTTCATCGGAGTGTTACATTGAAAACCGCCATGCTGTTACACAGGCTGGAAAGCCAGCTCGCCAGTCTGCGCCAGCAGAGCGCGCCGCTGGCACAGCATGCGACGCTCAGCGCACGCTTTGACAGGCATCTTTTTCGCACCCGCAGCACGCTATTGAAGGCGTATCTGGATGAAGCCGGAACCAACCTTGACGCGTTGCGCCATGCGGTTGAACAACAGACGTTGCCGCAGATTGCCTGGCTGGCGGAACGCCTGGTTTCACAGATTGAGGCGATAACACGGGAAACCGCGACCTGGTCGCTCAGGGAGTGGGACAGCGCCTCCCCGGGGCTGGCGCGCTGGCAACGTAAACGCGTAAAACATCAGGAGTTTGAGCGTCGTCTGCTGGAAATGACCGAGGAGCGTAAAGCCCGTCTGGCACAGGTCACCGGCTTCACCGAGCAGCAGGCGCTGCACCGGGAAATCGAGGCGTTTGAAGGCCGTCTGGCGCGCTGTCGCCATGCGCTGGAAAAAATAGAGCGCGTACTGGCGCGCCTGACCCGTTAACCACTGGAGAAAATATGTCGCTTGAGAATGCCCCGGACGACGTCAAACTGGCCGTCGATCTGATCGTCCTGCTTGAAGAGAATCAGCTGCCCGCGCAAACCGTGCTACGCGCGCTGGAAATTGTGAAGCGTGATTATGAAAACAAACTAAAAAACGCGGAAGACGCCTCGCAAAGCGATTAAAAGGGAGCTGGTGCGTCCCCACCGTCAATGTCAGAGTCTGCGTCGGGACACAATGACGACGGACAGTTCATGGAACGACTTTCAACCACGCCGCATGATGCGGTATTTCGGCAACTGCTGACGCAAAAAGCGATCGCGCGGGATTTTTTACAGATCCATTTACCTGACACCTTTCTTCGCATCTGCAATCTGGATTCCCTGACGCTGGAGTCAGGAAGTTTTGTCGAAGACAACTTACGGGCCAGCTATTCAGACATCCTCTATTCCCTGCAAACTACGCATGGACCAGGCTACGTTTATGCGCTGATTGAGCATCAAAGCAAACCCGATAAATTCATGGCGTTTCGCCTGATGCGTTATGCCATCGCCGCCATGCAGCGGCATCTTGATGCCGGGCACGACACGCTGCCGTTAGTGGTTCCCTTACTGTTCTACCACGGATCAATTAGTCCGTGGCCCTACAGCCTGAACTGGCAGAATATGTTTTGTGAGCCCGCGCTTGCCAATAGCCTTTACAGCAATGAATTTGCGCTGGTGGACCTGACCGTAATGCCGGATAATCAGATCATGCGGCATCGGCGGATGGCGATGCTGGAGTTACTGCAAAAGCATATACGCCGACGCGATCTGGCCGAATTACAGGATCAATTAATCACGCTATTAACGCAGGAACACCTGACCCGTAGCCAAATCAGCGTGCTGATACACTATATGTTGCAGGTTGGGAATACCACGAACCCCGGCGCGTTGATCCGCAAACTGGCCAGCAGCGCCCCCCAGTATAAGGAGCAACTGATGAGCATTGCCGAATGGCTGGAAGAGAAAGGCAGAGCAGACGGGCTGCAAAAAGGAATGCAGCAAGGACGGCAGAAGGGCTTAGAAGAAGGTCGTCAGGCCGAAGCACGCAGCATCGCTCTCAAAATGCTCGACAGCGGTCTGGCCCCCGATCTGATCACCCACCTAACCGGACTCTCGCCAGAAGAGCTGTCTGCGCTCTCCCATTAGAGACACTCAGGGCGGCCTGGCCGCCCTGAACAGAACTTAGCCCACCGATGGCGTCGGATCGTCGCCTTTGATTTCGCGTTTAACTTCCGTCACTTCGTCACCTTTCTCATTGCGCAGATGCACTTCAAGCTGGTTAAAAGCGATGTCGATGTTATTTTCACGGCACAAACGATCGATGGTCCGGTTCAGCTCATCCACTGTATGGCTGCGATCGCGCAGTTCACGCACGTACAGACGCAGTTCATGATCGAGCGTACTGGCGCCAAACGTGGTAAAGAACACCGCAGGTTCTGGCTCACGCATCACTTTCGGGTGCTCCGTCGCCGCCTGCAACAGCACTTTTTTCACTTTGTCCAGATCCGAGCCATAGGCGACGCCAAGGCGGATCACCAGCCGGGTGGTGGTGTCGGACAGCGACCAGTTGATCAATCGTTCGGTCACGAAGGCTTTGTTCGGAATGATCACCTCTTTACGATCGAAGTCGGTAATGGTGGTCGCACGAATACGGATCTTGCTGACCGTCCCGGAGAAGGTGCCGATAGTCACCGTATCGCCAATGCGTACCGGGCGTTCAAACAGGATAATAATGCCAGAGACGAAGTTACCGAAAATCTCCTGCAAGCCGAAACCAAGACCAACCGATAACGCCGCCGCCAGCCACTGTAGTTTGTCCCACGATACGCCAAGCGATCCGAATACCGTCATCGCGCCAACGGCAATGATGATGTAGTTGAGGATCGTGGTGATCGCATACGAAGCCCCCTGGCGCATTTTCAGTCTGGAAAGTACCAGAACTTCCAGCAGGCCAGGTAAGTTACGGATCAGCGCCCAGGCCACCATTGACACAATAATGGCAAACAGCAGGCTGCCCATCGTAACGTTTTTAACCACCGCGGCGCCCGCTTCCGTGCCGTTGTAGTGCCAGAGCGTGATGCTGTCGAGATAGCTGAACACGGTGATCAGATCGGACCAAATCGCCCAGAACATCACCCCGAACAGGGCAATCATCAGCAGCATGGTGATGCGCAGCGTTTGCTGGTTAACCTGTTCCAGCGCAATGGTCGGTTCTTCCTGCGGCTCCGCGCCTTCTGCCCCCTCTTTCACCAGATTCTGACGACGCGCCAGCGCACGGCGCCAGGCAATACGACGCGCCGCGACGCTCAGGCCGCGTAACACGGTCTGATACAGCAGGTTCCAGATAATCACCAGATAGACGGTTTCAATCCAGCGCCCGGACAGGCGTAGCGTGGTATAGAAATAGCCCGTCGCGGTCAACACCATCAACGCGACGGGAATGATGGAGAGCACGGTAATCGTGATCAGACGTAAACCATGCGACTCCTTATCACGCCAGCTATCGCGGCACATTGGCCACACCAGCAGAGTAATAAGCAGAAGGTTGAGGAAAATCACCACCTGCCCCAGCACATCATCCATCAGGTGCAGCGGAGAAAGTTCAGCGACCACCGACCAGAAATGCAGCGGCAGTAGCGCCAGACTGATGCGCACAATCTGACGGCGCCAGTGGCTGGTCAATTTCGCCGGCATGCCGAAGTGCCGAATGGCAACGCCCTCTTTCTCCAGCACCTTCCAGCACAGACCGAATACCAGCCAGAACAACGCCAGCTTTTTACTGAACGCCCATAACAGGTCGCTAATATTCAACTGCATGGTGAGGAGGATCAGCCCTACCGCAAGGATTATCAGACAAACCGGCAAGGCGCGAATCAGATCGATGAAAATCGCTTTCGGCGTATTGAGCTGGCTGTCGTTACGCAATGATCCCACCGCGGCCGCCAGCTTCTCCTGGTACGCTTTAAGCCATTTCAGTCGCCAGCGAATCACCCCGGCGATCAGCAGCAAAGGCAGCCCCGCGAGGAATGCGATGAATACCGCAGGCCAGGCCTTTTCCCAGTTCACCGTAATTTTCATCGACCTGAACTGATCTTTCAGCGTTTGCGGGAAGGCTTTAATCCAGTCCCAGTCCATCGGGCGGTTACTGTTAACCCAAAAGATTTGCTGAGTCAGGATCTCTTTAAGGTTTTTCGAGACGCTCATCAGCTGCTGTTGATTGATTTGCAGGTTAATGGCCATCATCAACTGATTGCCCAGCTGCTTATTCAACTGATCCAGTAATTCCCTGCGCATATCAACCACTTGCAGCAGCGCATCATGCACTTCGTCATTAACCTCGTCAGTGTGCCCTTCTTCCAGTTTGGCCACAAAGGCATCGTTCTGGAACAAAGCGTCACGCTGCTGGTTAACTTCAAACTGCTCCAGACGCAAATCCGCAATCCGGTTGGTCATATCGACAAGTTCATCTGCCGACGGCAGCGTTTGCTGCTGCTGATACAAGATACGCGACAACAGCAAACTGCCTCTCAGCACCGCAATCTGCTCTTTGATATTGCGCTCTGATTGCAGCGCGCGATCAAGCCAGTTTTTGACTTTGATGTTCTGCTGCATGAGCGCGTTGCCGTTTTCGGTTGCCGTGATCAGGCGCTGGCTCAGTTGATGATTGACATCCAGCTCCTGCTTCACAAGAGGGTTAGCCTGAATACGCGCCGTTTCATCCGGCGAGATCGCCTCCTGCGCCGTTTTCTCGGTTAGCGTCAGACGTTTGCTGTTGACCGCTTCCTGCAAAAGCTGGAGCTGGTGTTCCAGTCGATTGGTGTTCGCCGTGACGTAATCGCGCTGCTTTTGCAGGGTATCCTGCAAAACCGTATTGCCTTCCAGACTTTTGCGCTGCTGATCGATTTGCGCGTTAAGCAACGCCTGTTGCGCCTGTAGCAGAGCCTGTTGACTCGGGCGCAATGCGCCGTCCCCGACACTGGTGCCGTCCAGTCGATTACGGATTTGCTGCATTTGCTGCGACGCGGTATACATCGCGTTTTGCACACGCTCAGGCTGCGTCTGGAGCGAAACCAGCTGACTATTGTAAGTCGCCAGATCGTTTTGCGAGTTCTGCAAATCATCCAGCACCTGCGCAACCCGAAGTTCCAGCTGGCGCAGCGAAAGCGTGCTCAACGTTTTTCGCGTTTCGTCGTCATTATCCACATCGCTGAGGGCATTCAGCGCGTCCGTCGCCTGACGCATTTTTTCCGGCGCCTGCGCGACTTTCTGACGTAATTGCGTGGTCTCCTCTTTTACCCGATCGATTTTATCAAGCGTGGCGAGCGTATCGATGAGATCCTGCTGGACCAGTTTATCCAGCGCCGAGAGGTCTTTCTGTTTACCCAGCGCATCCAGCTGGCTTTGCACGTCCGCTTTCGACGGCAGATCGCCATTCGTTTGCGCACGGGCAAACGCCGACGACTGACCGCACAGCAATAACACAAAGAAAATGATTGAGATAAAAACAAGATGCGATGAACGTTTATAGAGCTGCAACATAGTCATGGGAGTGAAGGTTTCTGAACCGGAAGAATGACCGGAAATAGTCAAGCCACAAGAATATCACGGCGGTGACGGACAGAATAGCGGAACGGAAAATGTCCAGGATAATTCCTGGAATGATATCAGGGGCTTTCGAGGACAGGCGCCGCTCTCAGCGTCGGGCAAAGCAGATACATTTCCAACAAGATGGCGACGTAATCTCGCGCTTCTTTTTTCAGATCAAAGGATTGCGGCGCAAAGAGCCAGTTTTCCATGATGCCGGAAATATAGCCGCGCATTAATATTGCCGCACGACGCGTCATCAGGTTTCCCGGGAGCATTTTTGCTTTAATACAATGTGTTAGCGTTTGTTCAATGCGATCATAGCTTTCCACGCAGATGCTTCGCTGCGCCTGTTGCACTACCGCCATTTCACCCACGAATTCGCATTTGTGGAATATAATTTCCATCAATAAACGTCGGCGCTCTTCCGTCACGGTTGCTTCAAGAAGATGGACTAAAATTTCTCTTAATACTGATAGTGGATCGTCGGGGAATTTTGCCTGATACTCAATCTCAAGCTCACCAATATTGGATTCTGATAGCTCCCAGATTTCACTGAATAAATCCGACTTGTTTTTGAAGTGCCAATAGATTGCACCGCGTGTGACGCCAGCGGCTTTTGCAATCTCCGCGAGCGAAGTGGATGATACCCCTTGTCGCGAGAACAAACGCAGAGCTACATCCAGGATGTGTTGCCGAGTTTCCTGTGCTTGTTGTTTGGTTTTTCGTGCCATATGTCGGTGAATTTACAGGCGTTAGATTTACATACATTTGTGGATGTATGTACCATAGCACGACGATAATATAAACGCAGCAATGGGTTTGTGGACTTTTGACCATTGATCAATTTGAAATCGGACACTCGAGGTTTACATATGAACAAAAACAGAGGGTTTACGCCTCTGGCGGTCGTTCTGATGCTCTCAGGCAGCTTAGCGCTAACAGGATGTGACGACAAACAGGCCCAACAAGGTGGTCAGCAGATGCCAGAAGTTGGGGTTGTGACGCTCAAAACTGAACCTCTACAGATCACTACTGAACTCCCGGGTCGCACCAATGCATACCGTATTGCGGAAGTTCGTCCTCAGGTAAGCGGAATTATCCTGAAACGTAACTTTACGGAAGGCGGCGACATTGAAGCGGGTGTGTCTCTCTATCAGATTGATCCTGCGACTTACCAGGCAGCTTACGAAAGCGCCAAAGGCGATCTCGCTAAAGCGCAGGCGGCTGCAAATATCGCTCAGTTAACGGTTAAACGTTATCAGAAACTGTTGGGTACGAAATACATCAGCCAACAAGACTACGATAGCGCGCTGGCAGATGCGCAACAGGCGAATGCGTCTGTTGTGGCGGCAAAAGCGGCCGTTGAAACCGCACGCATTAATCTGGCGTATACCAAAGTGACCTCCCCGATTAACGGCCGTATCGGTAAATCATCCGTAACGGAAGGCGCGCTGGTACAAAACGGCCAGGCTACCGCCCTCGCGACAGTACAGCAACTCGACCCGATCTATGTGGATGTAACGCAGTCAAGCAACGACTTCCTGCGCCTGAAACAGGAGTTGGCGAGCGGCAAACTGAAGCAAGAGAACGGCAAAGCGAAAGTCGAGCTGGTCACCAGCGACGGCATTACCTATCCGCAATCCGGTACGCTTGAGTTTTCTGACGTCACCGTCGACCAAACCACCGGTTCGATTACGTTACGCGCAATCTTCCCTAACCCGGACCATACCTTACTGCCTGGTATGTTTGTTCGCGCACGTCTGGAAGAAGGCACCAATCCTGATGCATTGCTGGTTCCCCAGCAGGGCGTTACCCGTACGCCACGCGGTGATGCCAGTGCATTGGTTGTCGGCGCCGATGACAAAGTGGAAACCCGTCAGATCGTCGCAAACCAGGCGATTGGCGATAAGTGGTTAGTCACTGATGGACTCAAATCGGGCGATCGCGTGATTGTTACCGGGCTGCAAAAAGTGCGTCCTGGCGCGCAGGTTAAAGCGCAGGAAGTCACCGCGGATAATGAACAGCAAGCCGCAAGCGCTAACCCGTCTGAACAGTCTAAGTCTTAACTTAAACAGGAGCCGTTAAGACATGCCTAATTTCTTTATCGATCGCCCTATATTTGCGTGGGTGATCGCCATTATCATCATGTTGGCAGGGGGCCTCGCGATCCTCAAACTGCCGGTAGCGCAATATCCAACGATTGCGCCGCCCGCAGTGACGATCTCCGCGACTTACCCTGGCGCTGATGCGAAAACCGTGCAGGACACGGTGACGCAGGTTATCGAACAGAACATGAACGGTATCGATAACCTGATGTACATGTCCTCAAACAGTGACTCCACGGGTACCGTGCAGATCACCCTGACCTTCGAATCCGGTACGGATGCAGATATCGCGCAGGTTCAGGTGCAGAACAAGCTGCAACTGGCCATGCCGCTGCTTCCTCAGGAGGTTCAACAGCAGGGTGTGAGCGTTGAGAAATCATCCAGCAGCTTCCTGATGGTTGTGGGCGTCATTAACACCGACGGCACCATGACACAGGAGGATATCTCTGACTACGTTGCGGCGAACATGAAAGACGCCATCAGCCGTACGTCAGGTGTGGGTGACGTGCAGCTGTTTGGTTCGCAGTACGCGATGCGTATCTGGATGGACCCAACGAAGCTGAACAACTTCCAGCTCACGCCAGTGGATGTGATTAACGCGATCAAAGCGCAGAACGCCCAGGTTGCGGCCGGTCAGCTTGGCGGTACGCCGCCGGTGAAAGGCCAGCAACTGAACGCCTCCATCATCGCACAAACGCGTCTGACCTCTACGGAAGAGTTCGGTAAAATTCTGCTGAAAGTGAACCAGGACGGCTCCCAGGTTCGCCTGCGCGATGTAGCAAGAATTGAACTGGGCGGTGAGAACTACGACATCATTGCGAAGTTCAACGGACAGCCTGCGTCTGGTCTGGGGATCAAGCTGGCGACCGGTGCGAACGCGCTGGATACCGCAAACGCCATCCGTGCAGAACTGAAGAAGATGGAACCGTTCTTCCCGTCAGGGATGAAGATCGTTTACCCGTATGACACCACCCCGTTCGTGACGATCTCCATTCACGAAGTGGTGAAAACGCTGGTAGAAGCCATCATCCTCGTGTTCCTGGTCATGTACCTGTTCCTGCAAAACTTCCGCGCGACGTTGATTCCGACAATCGCGGTGCCGGTGGTGCTGTTGGGGACATTCGCCGTGCTTTCGGCGTTCGGTTTCTCGATAAACACGCTAACAATGTTCGGGATGGTGCTCGCCATCGGCCTGTTGGTGGATGACGCCATCGTGGTGGTAGAGAACGTTGAGCGTGTAATGTCCGAAGAAGGATTGCCGCCGAAAGAAGCCACGCGAAAATCAATGGGCCAGATTCAGGGCGCGCTGGTGGGGATCGCAATGGTGCTGTCAGCGGTATTTATCCCGATGGCCTTCTTCGGCGGGTCTACAGGGGCTATTTATCGTCAGTTCTCCATCACCATTGTGTCCGCAATGGCGCTGTCAGTGCTGGTGGCATTGATCCTGACGCCAGCCCTGTGCGCCACCATGCTTAAGCCGGTTGCCAAAGGCAGCCACGGGTCAACCAAAGGTTTCTTTGGCTGGTTCAACAACATGTTCGAGAAGAGCACGCACCACTACACCGACAGCGTAGGCAACATCCTGCGCAGCACCGGTCGTTATCTGCTGCTCTATCTGATCATCGTGGTCGGCATGGCTTACCTGTTCGTTCGTCTGCCAAGCTCCTTCTTGCCGGACGAGGACCAGGGGGTCTTCCTGAGCATGGCGCAGCTGCCAGCGGGCGCAACCCAGGAGCGTACGCAGAAAGTTCTCGATGAGATGACCGACTATTATCTCACCAAAGAGAAAGATAACGTTGAATCCGTCTTTGCGGTTAACGGCTTTGGTTTTGCTGGTCGTGGTCAGAACACCGGTATCGCGTTCGTCTCGTTGAAAGACTGGGCCGACCGTCCGGGGGATGAGAATAAAGTCGATGCGATCACCGGTCGCGCGATGGGCGCATTCTCCCAGATTAAAGATGCGATGGTGTTCGCCTTTAACCTGCCAGCGATTGTCGAACTGGGTACGGCAACGGGCTTCGACTTCCAGTTGATTGACCAGGGCGGCCTCGGTCATGAAAAACTGACGCAGGCGCGTAACCAGCTGTTTGGCGAAGTTGCAAAACACCCGGATCTGCTGGTCGGCGTTCGTCCGAACGGTCTGGAAGATACGCCGCAGTTCAAGGTCGATATCGATCAGGAAAAAGCGCAGGCGCTGGGTGTTTCCATTAGCGATATTAACACGACGCTGGGCGCAGCATGGGGCGGCAGCTATGTGAACGACTTCATCGACCGTGGTCGTGTGAAGAAAGTTTACGTCATGTCTGAAGCGAAATACCGTATGTTGCCGGAAGATATCGGAAACTGGTATGTGCGCGGTAGCGATGGTCAGATGGTGCCGTTCTCGGCCTTCTCCTCCTCGCGCTGGGAATACGGTTCACCGCGTCTGGAGCGCTATAACGGTCTGCCTTCAATGGAAATCCTCGGCCAGGCGGCACCAGGTAAGAGTACCGGTGAAGCAATGGCGATGATGGAAGAGCTGGCAAGCAAACTGCCATCCGGCATCGGCTACGACTGGACCGGGATGTCTTATCAGGAACGACTGTCCGGCAACCAGGCGCCTGCCCTGTACGCCATTTCACTGATCGTGGTCTTCCTGTGTCTGGCGGCGCTGTATGAGAGCTGGTCTATTCCGTTCTCCGTTATGCTGGTGGTGCCGCTCGGGGTTATCGGCGCGCTGTTGGCGGCAACCTTCCGTGGCCTGACCAACGACGTTTACTTCCAGGTGGGCCTGCTCACAACCATTGGGTTGTCGGCGAAGAACGCGATACTTATCGTCGAATTCGCCAAAGACTTAATGGATAAAGAAGGCAAAGGTCTGATAGAAGCAACGCTGGAAGCGGTACGTATGCGTTTACGCCCGATCCTGATGACGTCTCTGGCGTTTATCCTCGGTGTTATGCCGCTGGTTATCAGCTCTGGCGCAGGTTCCGGCGCGCAGAACGCTGTGGGCACCGGCGTAATGGGCGGGATGGTCACCGCAACGGTTCTGGCTATCTTCTTCGTTCCGGTCTTCTTTGTGGTGGTACGCCGCCGCTTTAGTCGCAAGAGCGAAGACATTGAGCACAGCCATTCGGTAGAGCATCATTGATTCATCTCCTGTGAAAAGGCCGCGCAAGCGGCCTTTTTTCTGGATAAAAATCATAAAAAGCGCTTATTGTTAGTTTGTTTATTCACCGTAGAATAAATAAGACATATAATCCCCAGCGTGCTAAAGGCTATTCTTAGAGAGTCTGGTCATTTCTTATTTTTTCCGTTAATTAAGAAATCATTAAGATTATTCCTGGTATATCGTGAGTGTAACAGCCTTCTTAACAATCGTCGTTAGCACAAATGACGATAACTCAATGATTGCAAAAACAATAAAAAGATCGCCTCATTTCAGGCATCGTCTTTTACGGTTAAAATGTAAAATTGCGTTGGGGCAACATACTTTTACCTAATTGTAATTTTTCGTAATAGGACGATGAAATCTTTTTTAGAGTGGATTATAGTTAAAACATCAGGAGAAGAGCGCAAGTTCCAGGTCAGTTAGTTGTATCCATCCCGAAAGGTGTTCGGTTAGTTCAAGCCACTAAGAAGGGGATGCGTTATGGATGAGTACTCACCCAAAAGACATGATATCGCACAGCTTAAATTTCTCTGTGAAACCCTGTATCATGACTGTCTTGCAAACCTTGAAGAAAGCAACCACGGTTGGGTTAATGACCCTACTTCGGCAATCAATCTTCAGCTCAATGAACTGATAGAGCATATTGCAACCTTCGCACTTAATTATAAAATTAAGTATAATGAGGACAATAAGCTGATTGCACAGATAGATGAATATCTGGATGACACCTTTATGTTGTTCAGCAGTTACGGCATTAATGCGCAGGATCTGCAAAAATGGCGAAAATCAGGAAACCGCCTGTTTCGCTGCTTCGTCAATGCCACCAGGGCGAATCCTGTTAGCTTGTCATGTTAAAAATTATTACAATCATAGGTAAGATTTATGTCCGATAAACCATTAACGAAAACAGATTATTTGATGCGTTTACGACGCTGCCAGACAATAGACACGCTGGAACGTGTAATAGAGAAAAATAAATATGAATTGTCTGACAATGAATTGGCTGTATTTTACTCAGCAGCAGATCACCGTCTTGCAGAATTGACGATGAATAAGCTCTACGACAAGATTCCCACCTCCGTGTGGAAATTCATTCGCTAATTTTTGCATAACGCTATGGAGAATACGTTCGTTCTGCCTGACTGAGGGTTTCCCTGTATTTACCGTTAATTCCTATTTTACGTCTCGTGATTTAGATCACATCAAGGTAACGGGAACGTTCCCTTAAAAGGCGTTGCGCTTTACTGTACTGCGGCAGTTAATCCACAAACAGAAGAGTGCATAATGAGCGAAGAAAAGCAGAAGATGATTGCCGGTGAGTTATATTGCCCGGCCGATGAGACATTGCGCAACGACCGCCTGCGGGCGCGCCAGTTGCTTCATCGATACAACCACTCCGCACCGGACGAGAAGAATGCGCGACAGGCTATTCTGAGCGACCTGCTAGGCCAGAGCGACGGTGCGTATATTGAGCCCTCCTTCCGCTGTGATTACGGTTACAATATTTACCTCGGCAAAGCATTTTACGCTAACTTCGACTGTGTGATGCTGGATGTCTGCCCGATTCATATCGGCGACAATTGTATGCTCGCGCCTGGCGTGCATATCTATACGGCGACGCACCCGCTGGATGCCACAGAACGCAACAGCGGTAGGGAACTGGGTAAACCTGTAACCATCGGGAATAATGTCTGGATCGGCGGTCGCGCCGTGATTAACCCTGGCGTCACCATTGGCGACAACGCCGTTGTCGCATCGGGCGCCGTCGTGACCAAAAGCGTTCCGGCCAACGTTGTGGTCGGTGGAAATCCCGCGCGAATCATTAAAACGCTGTAAAGCGAATTGTAACTGTTATGATAAATTGTGGTTAATCTGTTACTTTTTTCATGAAGTTCGCCCTTCTAAAATGGGCTGTTCCCTGAATGTTACAGAAATCACAAAGGCAAATGATGACAGAAATACAGCGCCTGCTGACGGAAACGATTGACGATCTCAATGCTCGCGAGAAACGCGACAACAGACCGCGTTTCAGTATTAGTTTTATTCGCAAACATCCGGGGCTGTTTATTGGCATGTATATCGCCTGGTTGGCCACGCTGGCCGTCATGCTGCAATCAGACACGCTGGTGGATTCAGTGTGGCTGCTGGTCGTATTATTCGTCCTGTTGAATGGTTTTTTCTTTTTTGATGTCGCCCCGCGTTATCGCTACGAGGATATCGACGTGCTGGATTTCAGGGTTTGCTATAACGGAGAATGGTATAACACGCGCTTCGTTCCTCCTGCGCTGATCCACGCTATTCTTCAGTCACCGCATGTTGGCAGCGACCAGAAAGCACAATTACAGAAGATGATAACGCGTAAAGGCGAACTCTCTTTCTACGATGTTTTCACGCTCACTCGCACAGAAACAAGCCACTAGTTTTCTCACTGTTGCAGATGTAAAAAGTGCGTACCGTCCCTGGCACGCACTGTAGTCCCTGCAATGTTGGCAAATCATTAACGTCTTTTTTTACGACCCTGCACCGCTTTAAAACGTGGATTGGATTTGCAGATCACATATAAACGCCCTTTGCGTTTAACTATCTGGCAGTCCGGGTGCCGCTGCTTTGCGCTACGCAATGAATTCAGTACCTGCATCTTATCCTCGCTTAGCGCCAATAAAATTTCCGAAACGTTTCTGGAAACGTGCTGCGCTGCCTTCGTTATCAAAGGTTTTTTGTTTTCCGGTGTAATAAGGGTGTGATTTAGAAGACACCTCAATGGTGACATACGGATAGGTCACGCCCTCAAGCTCAATCTCACGCTCGGTTTTGATCGTTGACCCCACCTTAAAGTATTCATTCGCACTGGTATCGTGGAACACCACGGTGCGATAGGCAGGATGGATATTCGGTTTCATGACAGCCTCAATATTATGTTATAACGTAACAATAAAATACGCCGCAAATTGCCGCTTTTCAACCCTCATAATGATGTGGTTATCCTTCAACATTGTACGTTTTAAGTCGAAACAAGCCCTTATTGAGCCAGAAAGAGCAAAAGCAGTTAGAATAACGTGATTAAACGAAGGGCTTTTTTACGTTCAGATATACTCGCCATATGCTGCATCAATAAGGATATCACCGTGACAACACGACATTTGGTCAGCCTGGTCACAGGGGTGCTCATTCTGTCTGTCCTTGCCCCTGTTGGATTAAGCCTCTGGCTCGCTCATCGCCAGGTTGAAAAGAAATTTATTGAGGAACTTAACGTCTATTCATCACGCGTAGCCTTACGCGCTGACAAAGTTGCCTCCCAGAGCAAACTGGCGTTAGACCAGCTAAACGCCTTTCGCGGTACGCCTTGTAGTAATGCGCATTTACTGACAATGCGCCGAATATCTTACAGCCTACGCTACATTCAGGAAGTGCTATACCTCGACCAAAATATGCCTGTTTGCTCATCGCTGGAGCAAAAAAGCGCCCCCTTCGTTTTCCCCAAACCGGAAAAGATCACCCTGGACGGCTACCGCATATGGCTTACCTCGCAAAATGATTTAGGGCTCAAGCGCTTTATGGTCGCTGTGGGTAAAGGACACTATGTGGTCATGATGGACCCCGCCTCCTTCATTGATGTGATCCCATTTAGTTCATGGCATATTGATGCCGCTATTATTGGCGAAGCAAATAACATCGTGGCCGCCAGTAGCAATCGGCTCGATCCCGACATTATTCGACAATTGCAGCAGTCGCCCGGTCAATACCGGGAAGATCGCAACAGTGTCTACACGATTCAGCGCTCTCCTGAAATGAACATCGCCATCGTGACCTGGGCCTCCACGCTGCCGCTACAAAAGAACTGGTATCGCCAGGCTTTTACCTGGCTGCCGCTGGGGATGATGGCGAGCCTGCTGGCGGCGGCGTTTATTCTGCGCATTCTTCGCCGCTTACAATCACCACGCCACCGTTTACTGGACGCCATCCATAACCGTGATATTAAGGTGCATTATCAGCCGATTATTTCGCTGAGTAGCGGGAAGATAGCAGGCGCGGAAGCGCTGGCTCGCTGGCCGCAAACCGACGGCAGCTACCTTTCGCCGGAAATGTTTATTCCCCTCGCAGAACAAACGGGGCTTTCCGAACCGCTCACCCACCTGATTTTAGAGACCGTTTTTGAGGAGATGGGAACATGGCTGCGACAACACCCTGAGCAGCACATTTCTATCAATATTGAGGCAACGACCCTTGCGTCAGAGAAACTTCCGGTACATCTCAGCCAGTTGCTTAACCGGAGTCAGATTTCACCGTCGCAAATCGCGCTGGAGCTGACCGAGCGTGAGTTTGCCGATCCCAAAACCAGCGCGCCAGTCATTGCCAGATACCGCAAAGCCGGTCACGCGATTTATCTTGATGACTTTGGCACCGGCTATTCCAGTCTTTGCTACTTACAGAATCTGGACGTGGATATTCTGAAGATCGACAAGTCCTTTGTTGATGCGCTGGCCTACAAAAATGTGACGCCGCATATTATTGAAATGGCGAAAACGCTGAAGCTGAAAATGGTGGCGGAAGGTATTGAAACGACGCATCAGGAGGACTGGTTACGCCAGCACGGCGTGCAGTATGGTCAGGGATGGCTTTACAGCAAAGCGCTGCCCGCCGCAGAATTTATTTTATGGGCGGAAAAACGGATTTAGAATGGGGACGGCTGGCGGCACGCCGCACAGCCTGTCGCTTCAGTCATCCAGAATGGGAGAAAATCCGCCGTAAATCATGCGCTTGCCATCAAAAGGCATGGCATCGCCAAACTCTTTCATTCGTGGATCTGACATCATTTTCTGATTCGCCGCGTCGCGAACCTCTTTCGAAGGGTATTCAATCCAGCTAAACACCACCTCTTCGTGATCTTCCGCTTTTACCGCCATGCGAAAGTCGGTCAATTTGCCGTCCGGCACATCATCAGCCCAACACTCAACGACGCGTAACGCCCCAAACTCTTTAAAGAGAGGAGCCGCTTTTGCCGCCATTTCCCGATACGCCTCCTTGTTTTCAGCAGGTACGGCAACCACAAAACCATCAACATACTTCATGAGAAAAACCTCCGAAGCGTACTGCGCGGCAAGCCAATTCTGGCCGCGTCAGTCGTTGTTAAGTCTAGTCGCCATCGCGTTACTCTGCTGTGGGCGAATGACGAACCCGAATGCGTGCCCGGGGTTGATAGCGAAACCACGGCAAGCAGATCTGAATCAGCGGCCCGATAGCCAGCGCATACAATACCGTACCGACGCCCAGCGTCCCCCCCAGCAACCAGCCGCTCAGCAATACCGAAACTTCAATCGCCGTGCGGATGGCGCGTATCGACCAACCGGTGCGCGCGTGAATCCCGGTCATCAGGCCATCTCGCGGGCCTGCGCCGAAACCGGCCCCAATATACATGCTGGTCGCCAGCGCGTTGATCACTACAGCGGAGATCAACAGAACACTGCGGACAAGCAACGACTCAAAAGCGGGCAGTACGGCCAGCGCAACATCCGCCGCCAGCCCAATAACGATTACGTTGCTGATGGTGCCAAGGCCCGGGCGTTGACGCAGCGGAATCCACAGTAATAACACCAGCACGCCAACGGCGATAATCACCATGCCAATGTTCATTGACAGCAAATTCGCCACGCCAAGGTGGAAAACGTTCCACGGATCGGCCCCTAAGTCCGCACGCACAAACATTGCGGTCGATACGCCATAAAGAGCCAGACCGGTATACAGTTGAATCAGACGACGCAGCATTCTTCCATTCTCCCCGTTCAGATACCTTTCATCTTCACCGCAATTGGCACTATGATTAATGTCCAGTTTTAAAAAAGTGGACTGCTATGTCATCACGCCGCTATGGAAGCCAGTCTCTTCAGCGCCTGCTTGGGCACTGGCAGGAGACTCCCTCACGTACTCCTGTCTGGCGTCAGCTGGCGGAGGCCCTGCGCCTGCTGATTCTTGATGGCCGACTGGCGCTCGATAGCCGACTGCCCGGCGAACGCGAACTGGCCGCCGTATTGAAGATCAGCCGAACAACCGTCGCCAGCGCAATGGCGCAACTTCGGGAAGAAGGCTATCTGGAAAGCCGTCAGGGTAGCGGCTCGCGGGTGATCTTACCGGATGCCATCCACCCTGTGCCCACGCGCGGCGGAGCCAATATGGCATTGGATCTCTCTACCGCCGCGCTCAGCGCAGGCCCTGAAATTCACCAGGCTTACCAGCAGGCGCTTTGCGCAATGCCGCAGCATCTGCTGAGTTCCGGGTATCTGCCGCAAGGTCTGCTCTCTTTACGTGAATCTATCGCCCGGCACTATTGCGAGCGCGGCTTGCCAACCCGCCCTGATGAAATCATGGTGGTCAATGGCGCCGTGAGCGGGCTGGCGCTACTCCTGCGACTCCTGACGGGCCCGGGCGATCGCGTAGTGGTGGATCACCCGACCTACCCGCTCGCAATCGCCGCGATTCAGGGAGCCTCCTGTCGCCCCGTTGGCGTCTCATTGCCCGAACAGGGTTGGGACACCGCCGGTCTGATGGCGACCATTGCGCAAACCGCGCCGAGAATGGCTTATCTGATGCCGGATTTCCATAATCCCACCGGGCGCTGTATGGATGCCGCCACGCGGCAAGCGGTCGCGGATATTGCCGCCAGAACGCATACCACGCTGGTTGTGGACGAGACGATGGTTAATTTGTGGTACAACGCCCCGCCGCCGCCCCCGCTCGCACATTACAACGCCGACGCGCCGATTATTATGCTGGGATCGGCAGGAAAAAGTTTCTGGGGCGGGTTGCGTCTGGGGTGGGTTCGCGCCTCATCACGGACAATCGCCGCGCTGGTACAAACCCGGGATACGTTTGATTTAGGATCGCCGGTACTGGAGCAGTTAGCGACCGGCTGGCTGCTTGATAATGCCGCCAGCTTTCTTCCTGACAGACGGCAGTTGCTGTCCCAACGACGCGACTTGTGTTGTGAACTGATGCACGCGCATTTTCCTGAATGGCGCTTCAGGCAGCCGCAGGGCGGGCTCTCTTTTTGGGTGGAGTTACCCGACACGCTGGCCACGCTCTTTGCAACGCGCGCCGAAAGCGAAGGGATTCAACTGGGCACCGGTACGCGTTTTGGTCTCGCGGGTGCGTTTGATCGTTTCTTACGTATGCCGTTCACCCTGCCGGATGAAACACTGCGATCGGCTTTTCAGACATTACAGCCGATATGGGACAACCTGCGCTCACAAAACAGCGCAGGGAAAATACGCAAAATTATCTAATATGGCCTGTCATCGTCGTTTTATTGCTGGCGTGGGACGGGGAAACCTTTCAGGGAAATAATGAAGTTCTCGCCGTCTTTCTTTATTTTTGCCCCGGCATCGCACCAGTCGGAGGCAATACGAAAGAATTCATCACTACCAACATTCCAGTTAAGACGAACATGCTTCACATAGCCGGAACGCAGTAATTCGCAGGCTTCGCCATAATTACTGGCGATTGAGAGTTGTTGTTTCATTTTTTCTTCTTGAGTAATCTGCGTAATGCTTTGATTTCTTTAGGAGTAAGCGGCTCATCCACGGATTCTTCCGTATGCTGACTGTCGATATCACTCGCCGAGACTCCCGCCTCTTCTGCGGCCTCAAATGCAATCAGCAGCAGTTTTTCTGTGGTGATACTTAAGTTCTCATTATTTGCTTCGGCATAATGGCGAAGCTTCTCTTTTAACGTCTCATCGATTTTGACATTTAGTACAGCAGTAGCCATCGTAAAGAGTCCTTGTAAACAGGCAAAACACGTCGTGTGCGACACAGCTATCGTCACCGCGTGAATATCAGGGCACAAACTGATTAATAACGTCCCGATAACACTCTGCCAGCATTTGATGACAAAATAATGACGTTAATATGACAAGAGGAGGAAAATGAAGAGGTTGCCGGACGGCAGAATTGGGTGGGGGCCCTGCCAGCTACATCCCGGCACACACGTCATCTGCTCTGGCTGCTTCCTTCCGGACCTGACCTGGTAAACAGAGTAGCGTTGCGGGAGAACCAACAGAGCCCCCATTGAGAGCGTTGTTAACCAACGCGCAGGCGCATTATCACTGCTGGCCCCTGTAAATGCAACCCATCCAACATCGGATGCTGTTTTCTTGCGCAATGAGACTTCACTCCCCGGCGGTTCACGATTATGCTGGGAGATTATCGCAGGAATGAATGATGGACAGACAAGACACTTTCCCCCAACGCGTCTGGCAAATCGTGGCCTCAATCCCCGAAGGGTTTGTCACGACTTATGGCGACGTCGCCCGCCTCGCCGGTTCACCTCGTGCCGCGCGTCAGGTCGGCGGCGTATTAAAACGATTGCCGGAAGGCAGCACACTCCCCTGGCATCGGGTCGTGAATCGTCATGGCGCCATCTCCCTGACCGGGCCAGACCTGCAACGCCAACGTCAGGCGTTACTGTCAGAAGGCGTGGTGGTCTCGGGGAGTGGGCAAATCGATATGCAACGATATCGCTGGATTTATTAACCCTCTCCGGCCGGAGAGGGTTGTCCTGTGAGAGCTTAGTACTGTGTCGGCGCCGGTACGGCGGAAGACGGGTTCACCTGCGTCGGTGACGTTGACGGTACGGTTGTCGCTGCGCCGCCGCTGGCCTGAACAGGCACTGCCGTTTGCTGAACCGGCACCAGCGTCAGATCCGCTTTCGTGCCGCCCTGATTAATGACCGGCTGTACGGTATCGGTGATAAAGACCAGTTTGTCATTAATCGTCACGGCGGCGCTCAACAGAATCCGCGCATTTGGCTGGATGTCAGCCGGGTTAAACGGCAGTACAAAGCTAAATGGCGACTGTTTCCCCTCGGTGCGCACCGCTTTCTGCGACAGCACTTTCGACGGCGCATCCGCCAGTGAGGCATCAGACAGCGTCACAGTCAGTACGGCATCCGGTGGCAGAGCCACTTTCTGACGGATCCAGACGGTACCGGAGACATTAGGTTGCTGAATCGTTGACTGTGTAGCCACGCCAGAAGTATTTGGGTCAGGCGCAGGCGTCTGGATATCTGCGCTTCTGTCTGCGCAGGCTGCCAGAGCAACCGCAACCGCTAAACCACTTACCATGTGCACGAGTTTCATTAAATTCTCCTTATCATCAATGCATCAGCGGGAGGTGTTTTACCCGCCGGAAGAGTGGTTAACAAAGACATAACGTGACTAAGTGTGGCATATCTCACTTATTTTTGCCTGGAATTAGTCCGTAATTCAGACTATTGCACCCATCGGACCACTTTCAAAATTGCGTTATACTCTGCCTACCTCGCTTCGGCGCCGTTGTTACCTGGAGAGCACGTATGAGTCAGGCACTGAATAATTTGCTGTCATTGTTAGATCTGGAAAAAATTGAAGAAGGACTCTTTCGGGGCCAAAGTGAAGACTTAGGATTACGTCAGGTTTTTGGTGGTCAGGTGGTCGGTCAGGCGCTGTATGCCGCCAAAGAGACCGTACCTGAACAACGTCTGGTTCACTCTTTTCACAGCTACTTTCTGCGCCCCGGCGACAGCCTGAAGCCCATTATTTACGATGTGGAAGTTCTGCGCGACGGCAACAGTTTCAGCGCGCGTCGCGTCGCCGCCATCCAGAACGGGAAGCCTATTTTCTATATGACAGCCTCCTTCCAGGCGCCGGAAGAGGGATTTGAGCATCAGAAAACCATGCCGGACGCCCCTGCGCCGGAAACGCTGCAATCGGAGACGGAGATCGCCCGTTCATTGGCGCATCTGCTGCCGCCCGTGCTGAAAGAGAAATTTATCAGCGACCGCCCGCTGGAGATCCGCCCGGTAGAGTTCCACAACCCGTTAAAAGGCCACGTTGCGAACCCGACGCGCCAGGTCTGGATCCGCGCCAACGGTACGATACCGGATGATATCCGCATTCATCAGTATCTGCTGGGTTATGCTTCCGATCTGAATTTCCTGCCCGTCGCGCTGCAACCCTACGGCATCGGCTTTCTGGAGAAAGGTCTGCAAATTGCCACGATCGACCATTCAATGTGGTTCCATCGTCCTTTCAACATGAACGAATGGTTGCTGTACAGCGTAGAGAGCACCTCGGCTTCCAGCGCCCGTGGTTTTGTTCGTGGGGAGTTTTACACGCGGGATGGCGTGATGGTCGCATCGACCGTTCAGGAAGGCGTGATGCGCAATCGCAATTGAAAATGGCCGAATGGCGACGCAAAAGCGTCGCCTCCGGCCTGTTGATAATCAGGCGTTATACGCATTCTCGCCGTGGCTGTTGACGTCCAGACCTTCGCGCTCCTGCTCTTCCGGTACGCGCAGCCCAACGGTGATATCTGCCAGTTTGTAGCCGATAAACGCCACTACGCCAGACCAGACGATGGTGATAGCGATACTCTCCAGTTGTACCAGCAGCTGATGCCCCATCGTCACGCCTTCGGCAAACCCTACACCGCCGAGGGTGGTGGATGCAAAGATCCCGGTCAGGATACACCCAACGATGCCGCAAACGCCGTGGATGCCAAACACATCGCAAGGATCGTCCACACGCAGCAGACGTTTAAGCATCGTCACGCCCCACAGACCCGCCAGCCCCGCAACGACACCGAGAATCAACGCGCCGCCGACGCCAATGTAACCACAGGCTGGCGTTATGCCGACCAGTCCCGCGATAGCGCCGGAGCAGGCGCCCAGCAGAGACGGTTTACCGCGCAGCGCCCACTCGCCGAAAATCCACCCCAGAATAGCGGCAGCCGTTGCCACCACGGTGTTAACAAAGGCCAGTGCAGCAATCTCGTTCGCCATCCCTGCCGACCCGGCGTTAAAGCCAAACCAGCCGATATAGAGGATCGCGGTGCCGGTGAAAACCATCGGCAGGTTATGGGGTTTGAACGCCTCTTTACCAAAGCCGACACGTTTGCCAATCAGATAAGCGCCCACCAGACCAGCAATCGCCGCATTGATATGCACGACCGTACCGCCCGCAAAATCCAGCGCGCCGTGAGAAGCCAGCAAACCGCCGCCCCAGACCATATGCGCAATCGGGATATAGGAGAGCGTCAGCCACACCACCACGAAAATCAGTACCGCAGAGAAGCGGATACGTTCAGCCAGCGCCCCCACGATCAGCCCGACGGTAATGCAGGCGAAAGAGCCCTGGAAAGCAACGTGAATATACTGGTAGAAACTGCCCATCACTGCCGTGAGCTCAATATTTTTCAGCATCACCCAGTTGAAGTCGCCAAAGAAGTTGTTCCCCTCGCCAAAGGCCAGCGAATAGCCGTAAACAACCCATAAAATACAGACCAGCGCGAAGGTGACGGCAACCTGCGTCAACATCGACAGCACGTTCTTTCCACGGATCAATCCGCCATAAAACAGGGCAATGCCCGGAATGGTCATGAACAGCACCAGCGCGGTGCAAATCATCATAAAGGCATTGTCGGCTTTATCCACAACCGCCGGAGCCGCCATTGCCAGACCTGGAAGCAAAGCCAGTGAAGCAAGGCCAGTTTTCATCGTTGCTATCTTCATCTTTTCGTTCCCTATCACTGTGTGCCAGGAGTTACAGTGCCGCTTCGTCGGCTTCGCCGGTACGAATACGAATGACACGTTGCAGCTCAGCGACAAAAATTTTGCCGTCGCCAATTTTTCCGGTGTAGGCCGCCTTGCTGATGACCTCAATGACTTCATCAAGCTGGTCGTCGGCAATCGCCACATCAATCTTCACTTTGGGCAGGAAGTTGACGCTGTATTCCGCACCGCGGTACAGCTCGGCATGACCTTTCTGACGCCCGAAGCCTTTCACTTCGGTGACTGTCAGCCCTTGAATACCAATCGAAGACAGTGCTTCACGGACGTCTTCCAGTTTGAACGGTTTGATTACCACGGTAACCAGCTTCATAGATCCCCTCCTGTCAGAATTCGATAATGTCTGCCGCTTCACGACAGGGATATTGCAAGGGGTGTGCCAGAAATGAAAAACGCGGGATAATTCAGGCTTGTAGGGTGCGGCCGGGGAAGGAAAAGAAAAAACGCACTATAACGGTGCATGGTACGTTACATTTTTGCACCAGATTGTTGATTGCCGGATGGCGGCGTAAGCACCTTATTCGGCCTACAAGAGCGCATTGTCCGTAGGCCTGATAAGCGCAGCACCATCAGGCGCTGAGCGATTCCTCACGCGCGCTGGCCGCCAGCTCTTCACCGGCAAGCTGTAGTTGGTACATCTGCCAGTAACGCCCTTGCGCTTCGAGCAGTTGTTGATGCGTACCGCGCTCGACCGCCTGCCCGCGATGCAGCACCAGAATGGTGTCCGCATCAACAATGGTTGACAGGCGATGTGCAATCACCACCAGCGTGGTGTGTTCACGCACTGCCGCCAGCGCTTGCTGAATCGCCTGCTCAGTACCGGAGTCAATGCTGGCGGTGGCTTCATCCAGAATCAGAACCTGCGGCGTATCAACCAGCACCCGCGCCAGCGCCAGCAGCTGTTTCTGCCCGACGGACAGATTATTGCCCTGCTCGCCCAGCCGGGTGTGGATACCCTCGCTCAGACTACGCGCCAGCTCCGCCAGTTGCACGGTTTCCAGCGCCTGCCAGACCTGTTCCTCAGAAATATCGCGCCCCAGCGTGACGTTTGCCAGGAACGTATCCGCCATCACCACCGGGTCCTGCTGCACCATCGCGACTCCCTGACGTAAAACCCCGTGGCTCAACGTTGACAGCGAACGGTCGTCAAGGCGAATGTCTCCCTGTGTAAGCGGGTAATACCCCATCAGCAGGCTGGCGAGGGTACTCTTGCCGCTGCCGGTATGCCCGACCAGCGCCACAAAGCTGCGCGACGGAACGGAGAGCGTAATGTTTTGCAGCACCAGATTGTCGTCACGGTAGGCGAAGGAGACGTCATCAACGTCAATCCTGCCCGACTGCAACGGGCGCTCATCCCGACCATAATCCTGGCGTGGGCCGTCCATCAGTTCGAATACGCGCTCCCCCGCCACCGCAGCCTGCTGCAACATCGACTGTTGGGTCGTCAGTTCAATCAATGGCTCGTTCAGACGCCCCAGATAGCTGATAAAGGCGTACAACACCCCGACTTCAATGGTGCCGCGCGAGGTAAAGCTAAACAGCATCAGTAATCCGCAGAGGATCAGCGCGGAAAAAAGGCTGAGCAGCGGGCGCAATAAAAAGCCGTCCAGTCGCAGGGTCTGCATCCGCGCCATATAGTGCGAGCGGCTGGCCTCCCCCATTCTCTCGCCGAACCGCGCCTGCTGGCGGAACTGCTGAATGACGCTCATGCCGTTAATGACCTCATTGAAGCCATCATTGATGTCCGCCAGATATGCCCGCACGCGGCGCACAATCGGCGTGCTATAGCGCTGGTAAATCACCATCACCACCAGCACCGCCGGGAAAATCGCCATCGCGACCAGCGCCATCCGCCAGTCGAGGCTGAACATGGCGACCAGCATCGCGCCAATTAACGCCGCGCTACGCAGCACCGTCGCCACGACCGTAACGTAAAGGTCGCGGATGACTTCCGTATCATTGGTCACGCGAGAGATCAGTTGCCCCACCGGCTGCGTGTCGAAGGCGCTCAGTGGCTGGCGCAAAGCGGCATCCATCACATCGGTACGCAGCTGTTGCACTACGCCGACGGCCGCCTGATTAAACAACAGCGACTGCGCATAATGCAGCCCCGCCGCCAGAAACTGTAAGCCAATGTACGCCGCCACCAGACCCGCGACCATGCCCAGCGGCAGGTGGCTCTTCGCGACCATATTGTCGATAAAGTAGCTGATAAGTAACGGGCCGCTGACTTCCGCCGCCGCCGCGATCCACAGCATCACCACGGCGATGGCAAGCGGTTTACGCCACGGCGAACCATACGCCAGCAGCCTTTTCAGGGTCGGCCATAACTGTCCAAAACTACGCATCTGCCGTCTCCTCGTTGATTTCAGGAGCGTCAGTCAGCGCCGCCTCCAGTTGCTGATAGCGATACATATCGCGATACCAGCCCGTTTGCAGCACTAATTCATCGTGATCGCCACGCTGGGCGATATGGCCATGCTGCATCACGATAATCTCGTTGGCTTCCGTCAGAGCGGATAAGCGGTGCGCGCTAATAATCACGGTGCGCCCCTCTCCCCACTGGCGTAAATTATGCAGGATCTGGTGTTCGGTACGGCCATCTACCGCCGACAGCGCATCATCCAGAATCAGGATTTCCGCATTGAGCAGTAACGCACGCGCAATAGAAATGCGCTGTTTTTGTCCGCCGGACAGCATGACGCCGCGTTCGCCCACTTCGGTGTCATATCCTTGAGGCAGACGCAAAATATCCTCATGCACGCTGGCCAGCCGCGCCACCTGTTCAATCTCTTCCTGCGTCGCGTTTGGGCGCCCCAGCGCGATGTTATTGCCGACCGTGTCGGAGAACAGGAACGGCGTCTGGCTGACGACCGCCAGGCGACTGCGCCAGCTATCAAGCTGCAAGCGCGTCAGCGGAATATCATGAAAACGGATATCCCCCTGCGTAATATCGAAATGGCGCTGAATAAGCGAAAGAAGAGTGCTTTTCCCCGCGCCTGTCGGCCCACAGATCCCCAGCATCTGCCCTGGCTCAAGCTGGAATTGCACATTTTCCAGCGCCGGATGCGCGGTTTGCGGGTAGCTGAATTCACGAATGGAGACCGTCAGCGCTCCCCGACCTTCCGGCACCGCCTCCGTTCCGTCGTTGACGACCGGCGCTTCCGCCAGCATCGCGCGGATACGGCTGTACGCTGCGCTACCGCGTTCAACAATGTTAAACATCCAGGCCAGCGCTAACATAGGCCAGATCATCAGCCCGAGGTACATCATAAAGCTGGTCAGTTCCCCAAGCGTCAGCGTACCGTGCACTACCATCCAGCTTCCGCCGCCGATGGCAAGCAGATTAGCCATGCCGATGGCAATATAAATCGTGGGATCAAAACGGGCGTCGATACGTGCTACCCGCATATTTTTCTTCCCGGTATCTTCCGCGTCCGCCGCAAACAGCGACGACTGTCGATCTTCAAGGCCAAAAGCTTTGATCATGCGAATGCTGGTCAGGCTCTCCTGGGTACGATCGTTCAGACTGGAAAACGCCGCCTGCGCCAGTTTGAAGCGGTTATGCAGACGGTCGCCGTAGCGCTTGATCATCAGCGCCATAATCGGCATAGGCAGCAGCGCGAACAGCGTCAGTTGCCAACTGAGCTGCGTTGACATCACGATCAGCACGGCGCAGCCCATCACCAGCGAATCCACCAGCGTGAGCACCCCTTCCCCGGCGGCAAAGACGACACGATCGACGTCGTTAGTCGCGCGCGCCATTAAGTCGCCGGTGCGGTGTCGCAGATAAAATTCCGGGTGCTGGCGACTGAGCTGGCGGTAGTAATCTTCACGCAGTTCAACCGCCAGTTGATAAGAGGCGCCGAACAGCAGCACGCGCCAGACATAGCGCAACAAATAGACGATTACCGCAATCATGGCCATCGTGCCCACCCACATCAATACCTGACCGGTAGTGAAATGTTGCGCAGTGACGCCATCCACAACGATCCCGACCACTTTGGGCGGGATCAACTGAAGGACAGCGATAATGATAAGCAAGGCCACGGCGCCGAGATAGCGACGCCACTCCCGACGGAAGTACCAGCTTAATTGAGCAAATAATCGCACGCGTTATATCCTGACATGATTTCCGGCAATATTTTCCGGGAGAATTATTCAATAGGCAGAGCGGTTGTGTACTTAATCTGTTCCATCGCAAAGCTCGACGTTACGTCTGACAATCCCGGAACACTGTTCACCAGACGTTTGTAGAAGTCGTCATAACGCTTCATATCTGCTACCTGAACCCGCATCAGATAGTCGTATTCCCCGGCCATACGCCAGAACCCCAGCACTTCCGGCATTTCGGTGACCACCGTCACGAAGCGGCTGTACCATTCACTGCTGTGATGCTGGGTTTTGATCAGTACGAACGCCGTTAACCCCAGACCCAATTTCTCTGGGTCCAGCAGCGCGACTTTACCGAGGAGAATGCCGTCGTCTTCCAGACGTTTCAGCCGTTTCCAGCAGGGTGTGGTGGTCAGATTAACGGCATCGGCCAGCGCCTGCAAAGAGAGGGTGCAGTCCTGCTGCAACAAAAGCAGCAGCTTACGGTCAATTTTATCTAACATACCCACCCCACAGAGAAGATTTTTCTCCTTACATTCTATTTTAAAGGTGAAATGGCAACAATTTTTTCCGTGCTTTTCGCTAATCTGGGCACAAAATGACAAATGGAAATTAATGATGAATAGCACCTGGGTTAAAAACGCCATTAATGAAATTAACGCTGACTATCAGCGTTCAGCCGACACGCACCTGATCCGGTTGTCGCTACCGGCGTTTCCGGGCATCCAGATCTACCTGAAGGATGAAAGCACCCATCCGACCGGCAGCCTGAAGCACCGTCTGGCGCGTTCATTGTTCCTGTATGGGTTGTGTAACGGCTGGATTAAAGAAAACACGACCATTATTGAATCCTCCTCCGGTTCAACGGCGGTTTCCGAAGCCTGGTTCGCCCGACTGCTCGGCCTGCCGTTTATCGCGGTAATGCCTTCCTGCACGGCAAAACGCAAAATCGAACAAATTGCGTTTTATGGCGGTCGCTGCCACTTTGTCGAAAGCGCCTGCGAGATTTACGCCGCCTCTGAGCAACTGGCGCACGAACTGAACGGTCACTATATGGATCAGTTCACCTATGCCGAACGCGCCACCGACTGGCGCGGCAACAATAATATCGCCGACAGTATTTTCCATCAGATGCAGCGTGAGCCGAATCCGGTGCCGAAGCATATCGTGATGAGCGCGGGGACAGGCGGCACGTCAGCGACAATTGGCCGCTATATTCGCTGTCATGGGTATGACACGCGCCTGATGGTGGTTGACCCGGAAAACTCGGTCTTCCTGCCCTACTGGCAGGATCGCGACGCCACATTGCGCAGCCCGGTGGGCAGCAAAATTGAGGGGATTGGCCGCCCGCGCGTGGAACCCTCCTTCATCCCGGATGTGGTGGACGAAATGCTGCGCGTACCCGACGCCGCCAGCGTCGCGACCGCGCACTGGCTGGAAACGCAGCTGGGCCGTAAAGTGGGCGCCTCCACCGGCACTAATATGTGGGGAACGTTGCAGATCGCAGCCAGAATGCGCGACGCCGGAGAGACCGGTTCTCTCGTCACGCTGCTGTGTGACAGCGGCGAACGCTATCTCGACACCTATTACAATCCCCAGTGGGTTAACGATCACATTGGCGATTTAGCGCCGTGGCAGGCGGAAATTACCCAACTGCTGAACGTCCGTTAAGCGGCATAAAAAAAGCCAGGCTTTACGGGCCTGGCTTGCTGGAAAGGATCGCTCATTCGGGGGAATAAGGTAGATGCGGATTATCCAGCCAATGCGTTAAAAAGTGAGAGACCGCCTGATTACGACAATGGCCAATCACTGAAAGATGAGGCAGTTCAGCGATCAGTTGCGGCATCGCGTTGCCCATAATCAAACCACGTCCCACGCTCTCCAGCATTTCGCGATCGTTCATCGCATCGCCAAACGCCATGCATTCCGTCAGCGACAGCCCCAAATGGTCGCTTAATACCGCCAGCGCGGAACCTTTATTACAGCCGAGCGGCAGCACTTCCAGGCAATCCACAGCGGAAAAGCAGAGATTCGCCCGCTCGCCCAGCACCTCATTCAGTTGAATACGCAGCCGGATCAGATCGTCGTGATCGCCACAGAAACAGATCTTCGTGACCTGGTGGGCCGGGATACGTTTGACATCCACGATCTGATAGTGGAACCCGCTGTAGACATGCGCCTGTAATAGCGCGGGGATCGCGCTCCCCGTAAACCAGCCATTATCGTTGAATACGTGCATACTGGCCCGGGTATCCCACGCCTGGTGCAATACGCGATCCGCAATGGCGGGGTCCAGATCCTGGCGATGCAGCATATCGCCTTCCTGCGAATGAATGCGCGTCCCGTTGCCGGTTATCAAAAACGCATTCATTGAGATAGACCCCAGAATATGCCGCATTTCCAGCACATGCCGACCGGTCGCAAACGTCAAAGTGATATCGCGTTCACGCAGACGCGCCAGCGTTGCAAGGGTCTCATGACCCAGATGGTGGTTTGGCATCAAAAGCGTGCCATCCATATCAAATGCAGCCAGACGAGCCATCTCTTTCTCCACACTGTGACGCAATTAACTTGTGATTGAGTATCACCTGAGATATACGGAAGTAATAGTGAATAGATAAAATGAATTGTTCCGGGTTTCAATGAGACTTCTCAACCGTTTAAAACAATATCAACGTCTCTGGCAGCCCTCGGCCGGAGAACCTCAGTCGGTCACCGTTGGGGAACTGGCGGAGCGCTGTTTTTGTAGCGAACGCCACATCCGTACGCTACTACGCCAGGCGCAGGAAGCCGGTTGGTTAACATGGGAGGCGCAATCCGGGCGGGGTAAGCGCGGTAAACTGCAATTTCTGGTCACGCCGGAGTCACTGCGCAATACCATGATGGAGCAAGCGCTGGAAAAAGGTCAGCAGCTTAATGTGCTGGAGCTGGCACAGCTGGCGCCAGGCGAACTGCGTACCATGCTGCAACCGTTTATGGGCGGTCAGTGGCAAAACGACACGCCGACCCTGCGTATTCCCTACTATCGTCCGCTGGACCCGTTGCATCCGGGATTTCTGCCCGGTCGCGCAGAACAGCATCTTGCGGGACAAATTTTCTCCGGCCTCACCCGCTTTGACAACGCCAGCCAGCGCCCCTGCGGGGATTTAGCACATCACTGGGATATCTCCGCCGACGGTATGCGCTGGGATTTTTATATTCGCTCTACCCTGCACTGGCATAATGGCGATACGGTAAAAACTGCGCAGCTGCACACGCGCCTGCTGATGCTGCTTGACCTGCCAGCCCTCAATAAATTGTTTATCAGCGTCAAGCGGATTGAAGTCACCCATCCGCAATGCCTGACGTTCATTCTCCATCGCCCTGATTACTGGCTGGCGCACCGTCTGGCAAGCTACTGTAGCCACCTGGCGCACCCGCATCAGCCGCTGTCAGGCACCGGACCTTTTCGGCTGACGTTATTTACGCCGGAGCTGGTACGCCTGGAAAGCCACGACAATTATCACCTTTGCCACCCGCTGCTAAAGGCGATTGAATACTGGATCACGCCTCAGCTTTTTGATCAGGATTTAGGCACCAGCTGTCGTCATCCGGTACAGATTGCCATCGGCAACCCAGAGGAGCTGGCCTCACTTAGCCAGGTGAGCAGCGGTATTAGCCTGGGATTTTGCTACCTGACGCTTAAAAAAGGCTCGAAACTCAGCCTGCAACAGGCGCGTCGCCTGGTAGACATCATTCATCATACGTCGTTATTACAGACGCTGCCGGTAGATGAAAATCTAATCACGCCCAGCAACGCGCTGCTGCCAGGCTGGGTAATGCCGCAATGGAAGGGGCTAGAATCCGTTGAGTTACCGAAAAAACTGACGCTGGTCTACCACCTTCCCGTTGAGTTGCACACCATGGCGGAGCAACTCCAGCAATATCTGGCAACGCTCGGCTGTGAATTAACGTTGATTTTCCACAACGCGAAAAACTGGGATAACTGCCCTTCGCTGGCAAAAGCGGATCTCATGATGGGCGACAGACTGATTGGCGAAGCGCCGGAATATACGCTTGAGCAGTGGCTACGCTGCGATCAACTCTGGCCGCATGTGCTGGATGCCCCTGCTTTCGCCCATCTTCAGGCCACGCTGGATGCCTTACAAACGCAGCCCGGTGAAGACGACCGCTATACTGCGTTACAACAGGTATTCACGAGTCTGATGAATGACGCCACGCTTACGCCGCTTTTTAACTATCACTACCGTATTAGCGCGCCGCCGGGCGTCAATGGCGTTCAACTCAATCCACGCGGCTGGTTTGAGTTTGAGAAAGCATGGCTTCCGCCGCCGCGCGGTGAAGAAGCTGGTCGCGGCCATCCGCAGGCGCTACCATAGCGTTTTTCGTTTTTGTCAGGATAAGTTATGAAACGTGCCGTCGTTGTATTCAGTGGAGGCCAGGACTCCACAACCTGTCTGGCGCAAGCGCTGCATCAGTATGATGAAGTGCACTGTGTCACCTTTGATTATGGTCAGCGTCATCGCGCTGAGATTGATGTCGCACGTAATCTGGCCTTAAAACTCGGCGCGCGTGCGCATAAGGTGCTGGACGTAACGCTGCTGAGCGAACTGGCGGTCAGTAGCCTGACGCGCGATAACATTCCCGTACCGGACTATGAACCGGATGCCGACGGTATTCCGAATACGTTTGTCCCTGGGCGTAATATTCTGTTTCTGACTCTGGCGGCGATTTATGCCTATCAGGTGAAAGCCGAAGCGGTGATCACCGGCGTTTGCGAGACGGATTTCTCCGGCTACCCGGACTGCCGCGATGAGTTTGTCAAAGCGCTGAATCATGCCGTCACCCTGGGTATGGCGAAGGATATTCGCTTTGAAACCCCGCTGATGTGGATTGATAAAGCCGAAACCTGGGCACTCGCCGATTACTGGGGCAAGCTGGATCTGGTGCGCGAAGAGACGCTGACCTGTTATAACGGCATCAAAGGTGACGGTTGCGGGCAGTGCGCCGCCTGTAATCTGCGCGCCAACGGCCTGAAGCATTATCTGACGGATAAACCGGCAGTGATGGCGGCAATGAAGCAGAAAACAGGGTTAAAGTGATCGTTTTGCCGGATGGCGGTGCACGCACCTTATCCGGCCTGGCGACATTCACCGTGGTCAATGTCGCCCGCAGGCCTGATAAGCGAAGCGCCATCAGGCAACTTTCCGTTACTTCACCATCTGCTCCAGTTTCTCGCGTAACTCACCTTCCAGCGGCAATGCTTTCTGCGTTTTCAAATCAATACAGACAAAAGTAATCTGTGCGTCCACCACAACCTGCCCTTCCGGCTCAAGCGTAATGACCTGGCTTAAAATGCCGCTCTTCCCGTTTAACTGCTGCACCTGACTGGTGACGGTCAGCAGATCGCTCAGCACGGCGGGGCGACGGTAGTTAATATTAATATTCACCACCACAAAAGCGATATTGCGGGCCGTCATCCATTGAAAGCTGTCACTGTTTTCCAGCCCATCCCAGCGTGCCTCTTCAAGAAACTCAAGATAGCGGGCATTATTAACGTGCTGATAAACATCAAGGTGATAACCACGGACTTTGATTTGTGTTTGCATAGCGCAATAACCTTACGTTGTTGTTATAGGAACAGAGGCCATAACTGGTATGACCTCATTATCCTGGCAAACTTTTGCCACAGTGCAAGTTATTACAGCATCAGCACCGCCAGATTGCGCTCCACCAGCGAACTCCCCATCCCCGGAACCTGCTTTAAATCATCCACCGTTTTAAACGGCCCATACTCTTCCCGATAGTTGACTATCGCCTGCGCTTTTTTCAGCCCGACGCCATTCATCACCCGCGCCAGATCTTCCGCTGAAGCCGTGTTGATACTGACCCTCGCGCCTTCATCATCGCTGGCCTTTGCTGGCACGGAGGCTTTAGTCTGCGCGGACGCAGACGAATCCGCCTTTGTTTGTACCACCTGATTTTTCTCTACCGTTCCGGCAGCCAGCGCGTTGTGCGTCATGCCTGCGCAGGCCAGAGTCATCGTGACCAGCAGTGCGTTGATTCCATGTTTCATACTGTTTTCTCCTTGTGTGTTAACAGTGGCATCACGATAGCGGGGCGGAGAAAGGCAAACAAATAGCAAATATCAGAAATGGAAAAGGCCGCGAAGGCGGCCTTTGAGGGTTACAACTTTTTGCAGTTTTTTGCGAAGCGTCTCGGTGATTACTGCTGTTCCAGCGCATCGCCGACTTTGATTTTCGCCGCTTTACGCAGGTTACTCATCAGCGCTTCAAAGGTAATCTGCGCGTTATTCTGGGTAATACCCTGAACCATCGCTTTTTTCTGCTCTTCCGGCATAGAGCCCGCTTTCACGTCGTCCAGCGCCAGCAGCACAACGTTGCCCTGCATATCGTTAGCGACGCCATAGCTCGGCTTATCTTTCTCTGGCAGGCCCAGCGCAAACGCAGCCTGGCTTACCGGGTCCTGCCCGGTACGGCTCAGCGTTTTCGCTTCGCCAAAGCTCAGACCGGCCGCTTTCATCGCTTCTGCGCCTTTACCCGCTTTCAGCTCAACCAGCAGTTTGTCAGCATCCAGTTTTGCCTGCTGCTCTGCTTTGTTGTGCTTAACGAGCGCAGCCACCTGCTCTTTCACGTCAGCCAGAGGCTTAACCGCTTCAGGTTTATGCTCGCTGATGCGTAGCACGAATGCGCGGTCGCCATCCACGGTGATGATATCGGAGTTGCTGCCCGGCGTACCGTTCTCGCCAACCAGACCACCGTTGAAGATAGCATCGGCAACCGGTTTAAAATTCAGCTCTTCTGGCAGGTTGTCATGGCTGAACCAGCCGGTTTCAACCGCTTTCACGCCAGCGGCCTGTTCAGCGCCCGCCAGAGATTCGGTATCGTTGCTCGCCGCATCGCTGACTTTTTGTTGCAGCGCGTAATAGGCATCCAGCGCTTTTTCCTGCTTCACTTTCGCGGCAATGTCATCACGCGCTTCGCTCAGCGGCTTCACTTTCGCAGGCTGAACATCATCCAGACGCGCAACCAGGAAGCCAACAGAGGATTTAATCACGCCAGACAGCTGGCCTTTTTCTTTCAGGCCGGCATTTTTCAGTTCGTCCGGCGTGGTGGCGTCTTCCAGCCAGCCCATATCGCCGCCGTTGCGCGCAGAGATAATGTCTGCGGATTTCTCTTTCGCCAGCGCGGCAAAATCACCGCCTTTGTTCAGCGCGTCCAGCACCGCTTTCGCTTCATCTTCCGTTTTGGTCTGAATGACGCTGTAACGGTTACGCTGCGGCTGGGTGAACTGATCCTGATGCTGG
Source organism: Citrobacter sp. CK194 (assembly GCF_030333395.1). Lineage (NCBI taxonomy): Bacteria > Pseudomonadati > Pseudomonadota > Gammaproteobacteria > Enterobacterales > Enterobacteriaceae > Citrobacter > Citrobacter sp. CK194. The sequence continues at coordinate 278,072 of NZ_JAOWGA010000013.1, read as the reverse complement.
TCATAGTAAGACTGGATATCCGCATCGTTGACCGTTTCCTGCATAGCAGCCGCATCCAGCTTGATGTAGCTCACGCGGAACTGCTCCGGGGTCATAAAGCGGTTTTTGTTCTGCTCGTAGTAGCTGGACACTTCCTGATCGGTAGCCTGCTGCTTCGCAGCCAGTGCGTTCACGTCAATCGTCGCTTCACGCACCACACGCTGCTGCGCGACTAACGCCGCCAGCTCGTCCGTTTCACCTTTCAGCATGAAATCAGTACCGGCAACGCCAGCAATCAGTTGCTGGGTGGTGAGCTGGTTACGCAATGCCTGAGCATACTGATCGGCTGTCATCCCCATCTGATTCACAATCGCGTTGTAGCGGTTGTTATCAAATTTGCCGTCAACCTGGAAAGCCGCCGTTGAAAAGATGGCCTGCTTAACCTGTTCGTCGCTGATGCTGAGTTTAAGCTCATGCGCGTATTGATCCAGCAAGGCTTCATCGATAAGACGATTCAGTACCTGCTGACGCAGCGTTTTCATGTAGCCTTCATTCGCCGCCAGTTCAGAATACTGATCGCCCAGCTGCTGCTGCATACGATTACGTTCGCTGTTAAACGCATTCTCAAACTGCGAGCGGCTGATTTCCTGGTCATTCACTTTTGCGGCGTAGTTATTGCTTCCGCCAATCAGGTAACCACTCACGCCGGTCAAAATGAACGACACGATAATGATACCGAAAATAATCTTGAGCACGAGACTGTTAGCAGCCGTGCGTAAGCTGTCCATCATGGTGTAACCACACTCCGCTGTAGGTGACTGTTTTGCGTATTCATACTTCACGCAGCATAGCGTTTTCTGAACGCTGCGCGGAAAGCTGTATTGTGACAAGAAACCGGGGTAATTGTCAGCCCACAACCAGCATAAACTCAAATAAAGTAGTACTGGACAAATAAAAAAGGCACATCAGATGATGCGCCCTTGTACTTTGTCACATCCCCAGGGGGAGAAGCTCTTAGTTTACCGCGTCTTTCAGCGCTTTACCTGCACGGAAACCCGGCACTTTAGCGGCGGCGATGGTGATCTCTTTACCTGTTTGCGGGTTGCGACCAGTACGGGCAGCACGCTCTTTAACAGCAAAAGTACCAAAACCTACCAGCGCTACATCATCACCTTCTTTCAGTGATTCAGTGACAGAAGCAATAATTGCATCTAACGCACGTCCAGCCGCAGCCTTAGAGATATCAGCCCCTGCAGCAATTTTGTCGATCAGTTGAGATTTATTCACTCTTCTCTTCCTCTTTTATAATTTATATCGCACCGGAATCCTTCAAAGTGCGACCGCGCAGCAGTTATATCAGGCCTGCCATGCCCTTACAACACCCGTTAATGATGGCAAGCCCGATCCGTCATCTAAATTAGCTATACAAAAAAAGGCTGGCAAGCACGAAATGCCCTGCCAGCCCTGTTTTTCTTAGCGCTATTTGCGCGAGGTCACTATTTTGCGGTGACAACCTGTATGCCGGACGGCTCATTTTGCAACGCAAGAGTCAGAACTTCCTCAATGCGTTTCACCGGATGAATGTCCAGATCGGCAATAACGTTGTCTGGAATCTCTTCCAGATCGCGTTTATTCTCAAACGGAATTAACACGGTTTTGATCCCGCCACGGTGCGCCGCCAGCAGTTTCTCTTTCAGGCCGCCGATAGGCAGTACCTGGCCTCGCAGGGTAATTTCCCCGGTCATCGCCACATCAGCGCGAACAGGATTACCCGTCAGGCAGGAGACCAGCGCGGTACACATCGCAATACCGGCGCTCGGGCCGTCTTTCGGCGTCGCCCCTTCCGGTACGTGAACGTGGATGTCACGTTTTTCGTAAAAGTCTGGATTAATACCCAGTTTTTCCGCACGCGCACGCACCACGGTCAGCGCAGCCTGAATAGACTCCTGCATAACCTCACCGAGAGAACCGGTGTAAGTCAGTTTGCCTTTACCCGGCACACAGGCGGTTTCGATGGTCAGCAGGTCGCCGCCCACTTCCGTCCATGCCAGACCCGTTACCTGACCCACACGGTTTTCGTTGTCCGCGCGGCCATAGTCAAAGCGCTGTACGCCGAGGTAGTCATGCAGGTTATCGCCATCGATCACAATGTGTTTCAGCGACTTATCCAGCAGCAGCTGTTTCACGGCTTTGCGGCACAGTTTGGAGATTTCACGCTCCAGGCTACGCACGCCCGCTTCACGGGTGTAGTAACGGATAATGCCGATAATGGCGCTATCCTCAACCGTCAGCTCGCCTTTCTTCAGCGCGTTACGCTCGATCTGTTTCGGCAGCAGGTGCTGTTTAGCAATGTTCAGCTTCTCGTCTTCGGTATAACCGGACAGACGAATCACTTCCATACGATCCAGCAGTGGCGCCGGAATGTTCATGGAGTTGGAGGTGGCAACGAACATCACGTCGCTGAGATCGTAATCCACTTCCAGGTAGTGATCGCTGAACGCCACGTTCTGCTCAGGGTCCAGCACCTCAAGCAGCGCAGAGGCCGGATCGCCACGCATGTCGGAAGACATTTTGTCGATCTCATCGAGCAGGAACAGCGGGTTTTTAACGCCCACTTTGGCCATTTTCTGGATCAGTTTACCCGGCATAGAGCCGATGTATGTCCGGCGGTGGCCGCGGATTTCTGCTTCATCACGCACGCCGCCAAGCGCCATACGGATATATTTACGCCCGGTCGCTTTGGCGATGGACTGGCCCAGAGAGGTTTTACCTACCCCCGGCGGCCCAACCAGACACAGGATCGGCCCTTTGATTTTGTTTACACGGCTTTGTACCGCGAGATATTCAAGGATGCGATCTTTCACACGCTCCAGACCGTAATGGTCTGTGTCGAGAATTTCCTGTGCCTGACGCAGGTCTTTTTTGACCTTGCTACGCGCGTTCCACGGCACCTGCACCATCCAGTCGATGTAGCCGCGTACAACCGTCGCTTCCGCCGACATCGGAGACATCATTTTCAGCTTCTGCAATTCTGCTTCCGCTTTCTCTTTTGCCTCTTTCGGCATTTTCGCCGCATCGATTTTACGCTTCAGCGCTTCGTTTTCATCCGGCGCGTCGTCCATCTCGCCCAGTTCTTTCTGAATGGCCTTCATTTGCTCATTCAGATAGTACTCACGCTGAGATTTCTCCATCTGCTTTTTAACGCGGTTGCGAATACGCTTCTCAACCTGCAACAGATCGATTTCAGATTCCATCATCGCCATCAGATACTCCAGACGTTCGTTAACGTCGGACATCTCCAGCACGGACTGCTTATCCGCCAGTTTCAGCGGCATATGGGCAGCGATGGTGTCCGCCAGACGCGCAGGATCGTCAATGCTATTGAGCGACGTCAGCACTTCCGGTGGGATTTTTTTGTTCAGCTTGATGTAGCCTTCGAACTGACTGATGGCAGTGCGCACCAGCACTTCCTGCTCGCGCTCATCAATCGCCGGCGATTCAAGGTATTCCGCCTTAGCGGAAAAGTGTTCGCCGTTATCTGACAGCGCAGAAATACGCGCGCGCTGCAACCCCTCAACCAGCACTTTGACAGTACCGTCAGGCAGTTTCAGCATTTGCAAAATTGAGGCCACGGTCCCGACGGTGAAAAGATCGTTTACACCCGGCTCATCCGTTGATGCTTCTTTCTGGGCGACCAGCATGATTTTTTTATCATGGTCCATAGCCGCTTCCAGACAACGGATAGATTTTTCCCGCCCTACAAATAAGGGTATGACCATGTGCGGATAAACCACCACATCGCGCAACGGCAATACGGGGATTTCAATGCGTTCAGAACGCTCAGGATTCATAGAGCTCTCTCTTAGTTTAGTGTCCGCCAGGTAATCAGACTGCGCGACTGTGCTTCACGCAGCCATTAACATGTATGTCAGTATATGGGGATGTTTCCCACACATTCAACGCCATGTTTACGGAAAAATAAAAGGGGGGATAAAATCCCCCCTTTTTCGTTAACTGATTGTATGAGTTGGTTAATTATTCACCAGATGCCTGCTGCGCTTCCGGCTTGCCGTAAATCAGCAACGGCTTGCTCTGACCGCCGATGACGGACTCGTCGATAACCACTTTTTCGACGTCTTCCATAGAAGGCAGATCGTACATGGTATCAAGCAGCGCCGCTTCAACGATGGAACGCAGACCACGAGCGCCGGTTTTACGCGCCATCGCTTTCTTCGCGATAGCATCCAACGCTTCGTCACGAAATTCCAGATCGACGCCTTCCAGGTTAAACAGCGCCTGATACTGTTTGGTCAGGGCGTTTTTCGGCTCTTTCAGGATCTGGATCAGCGCTTCTTCACTCAGCTCATTCAGCGTCGCCACAACCGGCAGACGACCAATGAACTCAGGAATCAGACCAAATTTGATCAGATCTTCCGGCTCAACCTGCGCCAGCAGTTCGCCCTCGCTGGCCTTGTCGGATTGCGCTTTGACCGTTGCGCCAAAACCAATGCCGGAGCCGGTTTCAACACGGTTAGCAATCACTTTATCCAGACCGGCGAACGCGCCGCCGCAGATAAACAGGATCTTAGAGGTATCAACCTGCAAGAACTCCTGCTGCGGATGCTTGCGTCCTCCCTGCGGCGGAACGGCGGCAACCGTCCCTTCGATCAGTTTCAACAGCGCCTGCTGTACGCCTTCACCGGAAACGTCACGGGTAATGGACGGGTTGTCAGACTTACGGGAAATCTTGTCGATTTCATCGATGTAGACAATACCGCGCTGCGCTTTCTGCACATCGTAATCGCATTTTTGCAACAGCTTCTGAATGATGTTCTCAACATCTTCGCCCACATAACCGGCTTCAGTCAGGGTGGTGGCATCCGCCATGGTGAACGGTACGTCCAGCAGACGCGCCAGCGTTTCGGCCAGCAGCGTTTTACCGGAACCGGTCGGCCCGATCAGCAGAATGTTACTTTTGCCCAACTCAACGCCATTGCTGGTGTCGCCGTTGCGCAGACGTTTGTAGTGGTTGTATACCGCGACCGCCAGCACTTTTTTCGCCTGCTCCTGGCCGATAACATAATCGTCCAGATGGTTGCGAATTTCATGTGGCGTCGGCAGCGCACTGCGTTCACGGTGCGGTGCCACTTCCTTAATCTCTTCGCGAATGATGTCGTTACATAGATCAACACATTCGTCGCAGATATACACGGATGGACCGGCAATCAGCTTGCGCACTTCATGCTGGCTTTTGCCGCAAAAAGAGCAGTACAACAATTTGCCCGAGCCATCTTTGCGTTTATCTGTCATGAGTCAAAACCTCTTCTTTGTTCTTTGTGCCGCACACGACGACGCAAATGCCATTCTCAGGCGCAAGTCGCTTGTCAGCGTTGTGCCGCCCCTGGATAGTATTATAGCGGCACACCTGCGCCCTGGGCATCAATTACGATGGGTCAAAATCGAGTCGACCAGACCGTACTCCACCGCTTCAGACGCGGAGAGGAAGCGGTCGCGCTCGGTATCACGTTCAATCTGCTCAAGAGACTGACCCGTATGGTGCGCCATAAGTTCATTCATGCGCCCTTTCACCTTCAGGATTTCACGGGCATGAATTTCAATATCTGTCGCCTGGCCCTGATAACCGCCGAGAGGCTGGTGAATCATGACGCGAGAGTTAGGCAGGCAGAAACGTTTGCCTTTTGCGCCAGCAGTCAGCAGGAACGCGCCCATAGAAGCCGCCTGGCCCATACAAATCGTGCTAACGTCCGGCTTAATAAACTGCATGGTGTCGTAGATAGACATCCCTGCGGTGATAACCCCGCCTGGGGAGTTAATGTACAGGTAGATATCTTTTTCCGGGTTTTCCGCTTCCAGGAACAGCATCTGCGCCACAATCAGGTTAGCCATATGGTCTTCGACCTGGCCGGTCAGAAAAATGACACGTTCCTTAAGTAGACGAGAATAGATATCAAAAGAGCGCTCACCACGTGAGGTCTGTTCAATGACCATCGGCACCAGCGCCATATGGGGTGCAAAGTTATCTCGTTCGCCGCTGTATGACATTTCCGTCTCCTGGATAAAAATTGAAAAAACCTGCTGTACCGATTGTAACCTTATGGACGGATTATCAGCTAGTCCCTCTGTTATGGGTACGGCATCGCCATAATTCAAGCATAACAATCTTTTGTTGTAACGCTAACACTGAAACGCTGTTTTCGCACTCTTCCATGCAAAATGCGTGACAAAAAAAAGCCCGCCACCTGGAGGTGACGGGCTCTTGTGCGAATTTCGTGCTAATTAAGCGACGAATTACGCCTGCTGGTTCATCAGTTCGTTGAAGGAAGTGGCTTTTTCAGTCACTTTCGCTTTCGCCAGAACGGCTTCAACGGCCTGCTCTTCCAGAGCGACGTTACGCATGTTGTCCATCAGCTCTTTGTTTTTGCTGTAGAACTCGATAACTTCTTTCGGATCTTCGTACGCAGAAGCCATCTCTTCGATCAGACCTTTAACGCGCTCTTCGTCAGCTTTCAGCTCCTGAGTGCGAATCACTTCGCCCAGCAGCAGGCCGACAACAACGCGACGCTTAGCCTGTTCTTCGAACAGTTCACGCGGCAGTTCCAGCGCTTGTTTCTCGTTGCCGCCGAAACGCTGTGCAGCCTGACGACGCAGAACGTCAACTTCGCTGTCGATCAGCGCAGATGGAACGTCGATGTCGTTCGCTTTCACCAGGCCTTCAATCGCCTGAGACTTCACGCGGTTACGCACCGCGCCTTTCAGCTCGCGTTCCATGTTTTTACGCACTTCAGTACGCAGACCAGCAACAGAACCATCTTCAACGCCGAAACGCTTGATGAATTCTTCGGTCAGTTCCGGCAGCTCGCGCTCTTCAACTTTCTTCAGGTTGATAGCGAATTTAGCGGCTTTACCTTTCAGGTTTTCAGCGTGATATTCTTCCGGGAAGGTCACGTCGATAGTGAACTCTTCGCCTGCTTTGTGACCTTTGATACCGTCTTCAAAGCCCGGGATCATACGACCCTGGCCCATCGCCAGTACGAAGTCAGACGCTTTGCCGCCTTCGAACTCTTCACCGTCAACAGAACCGGTGAAGTCGATGGTTACACGGTCTTCTGCATCAGCAGCGCCGTCTTTGTCTTTCCAGGTTGCCTGCTGTTTACGCAGGGTGTCCAGCATCACGTCAACATCGGCGTCGGTCACTTCAACAACCGGTTTTTCAACTTCGATGGATTCCAGACCGGTCAGTTCAACTTCCGGGTAGACTTCAAATTCTACAGCGTAGGTGAAGTCTTCGCCCAGTTTGTATTCGCCCGGAACATAGTTCGGTGCGCCAGCCGGGTTGATTTTTTCTTTGATGATCGCGTCAACGAAGTTACGGCTCATCAGGTCACCCAGAACGTCCTGGCGAACAGAAGCGCCATAACGCTGAGCAACAACATTCATCGGTACTTTGCCCTTGCGGAAGCCGTCAATACGCACTTTCTTCGCTACGTTGACCAGCTCGCTTTTCACAGCGGTCTCGATGCTGTCAGCAGCGATAGTAATCGTTACACGGCGGCCAAGGCCTTGAGTGGTTTCAACTGAAACTTGCATCTTGTTACCTCAAAAAATCACAGTGCTCGGTCAACTCTACTCCGCAAGCACAGGTTGTTGGCTTCGCGGAACCGGGATGTTCTCATAATCAATCACATTCCCTGTCGTCAGAATCATCCCGAAGACATTCCGAAAAATAAGACGCCGCATTATAGCGGCATCACTTTTATGAGTCGAGAACGGTTATCGCGCGTTGCTGCGGCTTTTTTCACAATTCCCGGCTAATTTTGGTCTGAATACTGTACATCTCGCTCAAAATTCAGACAAAACAAAACGGCCCGCAGGCCGTTTTCACATAATCTGTAGCAACATACTGGAAAAGCGCCAACAGTTGCAAATGCGTTTTTCTACGCGATGCTTCCTGCGCCACGGCAAGGAGGCGATGCGAAGATCGTATCCTGCAATCCTTCCCACTCCTTAATGGTATAGGTATGCAGGGCCAGCGCATGTACGGTTGTGGAGAGTTCTGCCGTTAACGTACCGTAAATCATCCGGTGGCGATTAAGAAAACGTTCGCCAGTGAAGCGATCGCTGACCAGCACAACCTTAAAGTGGCTCTCAGAGCCTGCCGGAACATTGTGACGATAGCTTTCATCCACAACTTCGAGGAACACGGGTTCGAACGCTGCCCTTAATTTTTCTTCTATTTGCTCACGTATCATCATGAAATATCTCCTCCGACAACGCTGAGATGTCACCCATCCCTTTAAATACTAGCCGCTTTTACCGTTTACATTACATCATGACAACAAAAATTTAGCGTTCGTCTGATATTTTCATTCAAACGTATGAAGTTTACTGACTTATCCATTCATTTGGTTGCGAAAACCCGAAGTAAGGTGTACCGAGGGTCAGAAAACAGACAACGCGATGAATTTACATGCGTTGACCACTTCCCCTCGCCGTTGGCAATGTTATGATGGCGGGAATTTTTATCTATCACGCTTAAGAGTCACTGAGAGCCCGAACATGTTAAAGAAAATCCTCTTTCCATTAATTGCTCTGGTTATGCTGGCAGGGTGCGCAACACCGCCGACAACCATTGACGTATCGCCGAAAATCACACTGCCGCAACAAGATCCAAGTCTGATGGGCGTTACTGTGAGCATCAACGGCGCCGACCAGCGTCAGGATCAGGCGCTGGCGAAAGTTACGCGTAATAACCAACTGGTTACTCTGACCGCCTCCCGCGATCTGCGCTTCCTGCTGCAAGAAGTGCTGGAAAAACAGATGACCGCACGCGGTTATATGGTGGGGCCAAACGGCGCTGTTAACCTGCAAATCATCGTAAATCAGCTGTATGCCGATGTATCTCAGGGTAACGTTCGCTACAACATCGCCACCAAAGCGGATATCGCCATCATCGCGACGGCGGCAAACGGCAACAAGATGACGAAAAACTACCGTGCGAGCTACTCTGTTGAAGGCGCATTCCAGGCGTCCAACCAGAATATCGCCAACGCGGTTAACAGCGTCCTGACCGACACCATCGCTGATATGTCTCAGGACACCAGCATTCACGAATTCATTAAGCAGAACGCACGTTAATTTCTGTCCAGATGGCCCGGCGCTTGTCGGGCCTGTAGATGCCCATGCCCAACCAATATTTACGTATTTTTCAGCAACCGCGTTCAGCTATCCTGTTGATTCTGGGGTTTGCATCAGGTTTACCCCTCGCGCTCACCTCCGGCACGCTACAGGCCTGGATGACCGTTGAGAATATCGATCTCAAAACCATTGGTTTCTTCTCTCTGGTGGGCCAGGCCTACGTCTTTAAATTCCTCTGGTCTCCGGTCATGGACCGTTACACGCCGCCTTTTTTAGGTCGTCGTCGCGGCTGGCTGATTACCACGCAGATTCTGCTGCTGCTCGCCATTGCGGCGATGGGGTTTCTGGAACCCGGTACGCAGCTGCGCTGGATGGCGGCGCTGGCGGTTATCATCGCCTTCTGTTCCGCATCTCAGGACATTGTCTTTGACGCGTGGAAAACGGATGTTCTGCCTGCGGAAGAACGCGGCACCGGAGCGGCGATTAGCGTACTGGGCTATCGGCTAGGAATGCTGGTCTCCGGTGGTCTGGCGCTGTGGCTGGCGGATCGCTGGCTCGGCTGGCAGGGGATGTACTGGCTGATGGCGGCGCTGCTTGTGCCCTGTATTATCGCCACGCTCCTGGCCCCTGAACCTGAAGATTCCATTCCAGTGCCTAAAACGCTGGAACAGGCGGTCGCCGCTCCGCTGCGCGACTTTTTTGGCCGCAACAACGCCTGGCTGATCTTGTTGTTAATCGTGCTGTATAAGCTGGGCGATGCGTTCGCCATGAGTCTGACCACCACCTTTTTGATTCGCGGCGTTGGTTTTGATGCCGGTGAAGTCGGCGTGGTCAATAAAACGCTGGGACTGCTGGCGACGATTGTCGGCGCGCTGTACGGCGGCATCCTGATGCAGCGCCTTTCCCTTTTCCGCGCGCTGCTGATTTTCGGCATTCTGCAAGGCGTTTCCAACGCCGGTTACTGGCTGCTTTCCGTGACGGACAAGCATATGTTCAGCATGGCCGCAGCGGTCTTCTTCGAGAACCTGTGCGGCGGGATGGGAACGGCGGCCTTTGTCGCATTGTTAATGACGCTGTGCAACAAATCGTTTTCCGCCACCCAGTTTGCCCTGCTCTCCGCGCTCTCTGCGGTGGGACGCGTGTATGTCGGCCCCGTTGCCGGATGGTTTGTCGAAGCGCATGGCTGGCCCACGTTTTATCTCTTCTCCGTCGCAGCGGCCGTGCCTGGCCTTCTGCTTCTGCTGGTTTGTCGTCAAACCCTTGAACACAGTTGGGAAAGCGAAAGCTTCATCCCCCGTACGGAATTTCGCGGGGCGTATGGTCTGGCGCTGCTGACGCTAATGATCGGTTGCGGCCTGCTGGCGGTATGGCTGTTGCTGCTGACGATGAACGCCGTGGACTACACTCGCTTCTCCTTCCTGCCCGAACTGCTTGAGGCGGGGGTCATGGTGGCGATATGCGGCATTTTGTTCGGCGGGGTGCTGGATTATCTGGCGCTACGCAAAACACGTCTTGTGTAAGCGGGCAACGTTATTTGCCGTTGTAATAACAGAGCGAAATTATAACGGCTAAATAAGCGGCAGTTGCGAAAAATAATATTTGTTGTTTTGTGCGCAATAGCATCTGGAAATTATTGACGCCTTTTATAGATTTTATTTTCCTTACTCGATTCAGCCAATATAGTTTTATTTTTTGTTTTTCATTTGTCTCTTTGTTGATAATTAATTGTTAAACAATTGTTTTAATTTCGCATTGGTTATACCAATTACCCTGTAAGCCCTGCCTTCCAGCCCTCTTTCGTTATAACGTGATGTTGCAACAGGTTCTTAAAGTCAACGCGACATATCCTGCAACATATGTGACATGCCCGGCAGAACCCAGTAACACAGATCCAATCATGTTTACAGTAATGTAACCTTCCCGTAAAATGCCCACACACTTTAAACGCCACCAGGTCCCGTGGAATTGAGGTCGTTAAATGAGACTCAGGAAATACAATAAAAGTTTGGGATGGTTGTCATTAATTGCAGGCACTGCATTACTCAGTGGCTGTAATTCTGCACTTCTTGACCCCAAAGGACAGATTGGACTGGAACAACGTTCACTGATACTGACGGCTTTTGGCCTGATGTTGATTGTCGTTATTCCCGCCATCTTGATGGCTGTTGGTTTCGCCTGGAAGTACCGTGCGAGCAATAAAGATGCGAAGTACAGCCCGAACTGGTCACACTCCAATAAAGTGGAAGCTGTGGTCTGGACGGTGCCGATTCTGATCATCATTTTCCTTGCTGTACTTACCTGGAAAACCACTCACGCTCTTGAGCCAAGCAAGCCGCTGGCGCATGACGAGAAGCCCATTACCATCGAAGTGGTTTCCATGGACTGGAAATGGTTCTTCATCTACCCGGAACAGGGCATCGCAACCGTGAATGAAATCGCCTTCCCGGCGAACACTCCGGTTTATTTCAAAGTGACCTCCAACTCCGTGATGAACTCCTTCTTTATCCCGCGTCTGGGTAGCCAGATTTATGCCATGGCCGGTATGCAGACTCGACTGCATCTGATTGCCAACGAAGCCGGTACCTATGATGGTATTTCCGCAAGCTATAGCGGCCCTGGTTTCTCCGGTATGAAGTTCAAAGCTATCGCCACGCCGGACCGCGCCACATTCGACCAGTGGGTTGCTAAAGCTAAACAGTCACCGAACACCATGAGCGACATGGCTGCGTTCGAGAAAGTGGCTGCGCCAAGCGAATACAACCAGGTGGAATATTTCTCCAACGTGAAACCGGATTTGTTTAAAGACGTCATTAACAAATTTATGGCTCACGGTAAGAGCATGGACATGACCCAACCGGAAGGTGAGCACAGCTCGCATGAAGGCATGGACATGAGCCACGCGGAATCCGCTCACTAAGGGGCCGAGGAAGAAAACGATGTTCGGAAAATTGACACTGGATGCAGTCCCGTTCCATGAACCTATCGTCATGGTTACGATCGCTGCCATTATCGTCGGGGGTCTGGCGCTTTTAGCCTTGATCACTTACTTCGGTAAGTGGACCTACCTATGGAAAGAGTGGCTTACTTCGGTTGACCACAAGCGTCTTGGCATCATGTATGTCATCGTCGCAATTGTTATGTTGATACGCGGCTTTGCCGACGCCATCATGATGCGTAGCCAGCAGGCGCTGGCTTCTGCGGGTGAAGCGGGCTTCCTGCCGCCGCATCACTACGATCAGATCTTCACCGCTCACGGCGTGATCATGATCTTCTTCGTGGCAATGCCATTCGTTATCGGTCTGATGAACCTGGTGGTTCCGTTGCAGATCGGCGCGCGTGACGTTGCGTTCCCGTTCCTGAACAACCTGAGCTTCTGGTTCACCGTTGTCGGCGTTATCCTGGTTAACCTGTCTCTGGGCGTTGGTGAGTTCGCGCAGACCGGCTGGCTGGCTTATCCGCCGCTCTCGGGAATAGAGTACAGTCCGAGTGTCGGGGTCGATTACTGGATCTGGAGTCTCCAGCTATCCGGTATCGGTACGACGCTGACCGGTATCAACTTCTTCGTGACGATTCTGAAGATGCGTGCGCCGGGCATGACCATGTTCAAGATGCCGGTATTTACCTGGGCATCGCTGTGCGCGAACATCCTGATTATCGCCTCCTTCCCAATTCTGACTGTCACCGTCGCGCTGCTGACCCTGGATCGCTATCTGGGCACCCATTTCTTTACCAACGATATGGGCGGCAACATGATGATGTACATCAACCTGATTTGGGCCTGGGGCCACCCGGAAGTGTACATCCTGGTTCTGCCGGTCTTCGGGGTGTTCTCCGAAATCGCCGCAACCTTCTCGCGTAAACGCCTGTTTGGTTACACCTCGCTGGTTTGGGCGACCGTGTGTATCACCGTTCTGTCGTTCATCGTTTGGCTGCACCACTTCTTCACCATGGGTGCGGGCGCGAACGTAAACGCCTTCTTCGGTATTACCACGATGATTATCGCAATCCCGACCGGGGTTAAGATCTTCAACTGGCTGTTCACCATGTACCAGGGGCGTATCGTCTTCCACTCAGCGATGCTATGGACGATCGGCTTTATCGTGACCTTCTCGGTCGGCGGTATGACTGGCGTTCTGCTGGCGGTTCCGGGCGCGGACTTCGTTCTGCACAACAGCCTGTTCCTGATTGCGCACTTCCATAACGTTATCATCGGCGGTGTGGTCTTCGGGTGCTTCGCCGGTATGACCTACTGGTGGCCGAAAGCGTTCGGCTTCACGCTGAACGAGACCTGGGGTAAACGCGCATTCTGGTTCTGGATCATCGGCTTCTTCGTGGCGTTTATGCCGCTGTACGTGCTGGGCTTCATGGGGATGACCCGTCGTCTCAGCCAGCAGATTGACCCGCAGTTCCATCCAATGCTGCTGATTGCCGCCTGTGGCGCCGCGCTGATTGCACTGGGCATCCTGTGCCAGCTGATTCAGATCTTCGTTTCTATTCGCGACCGCGAGCAGAACCGCGACCTGACCGGCGACCCGTGGGGCGCGCGTACGCTGGAGTGGGCAACCTCTTCTCCGCCTCCGTTCTATAACTTTGCCGTTGTGCCGCACGTTCACGAGCGTGATGCCTTCTGGGAAATGAAAGAAAAAGGCGAAGCGTACAAACAGCCTGCGCATTATGAAGAAATTCATATGCCGAAAAACAGCGGTGCGGGCATCGTTATCGCCGCCTTCTCCACTATTTTTGGTTTCGCCATGATCTGGCATATCTGGTGGCTGGCGATTGCAAGCTTCGCAGGCATGATCATCAGCTGGATTGTTAAGAGCTTTGACGAGGACGTGGACTACTACGTACCAGTCCCGGAAGTCGAAAAACTGGAAAACCAGCATTTCGATGAGATTTCTAAGGCAGGGCTGAAAAATGGCAACTGATACTTTAGCGCAAACGCACGCGACTGCCCACGCGCACGAACACGGGCACCACGATGCAGGCCAGACCAAAATCTTCGGATTTTGGATCTACCTGATGAGCGACTGCATTCTGTTCTCTATTCTGTTCGCAACCTATGCCGTTCTGGTGAACGGCACCGCAGGCGGCCCGACAGGTAAGGACATTTTTGAACTGCCGTTCGTTCTGGTTGAAACTTTCCTGCTGTTGTTCAGCTCCATCACCTACGGCATGGCGGCGATCGCCATGCACAAGGATAACAAGAGCCAGGTTGTCTCCTGGCTGGCGTTGACCTTCTTGTTCGGTGCCGGATTTATCGGGATGGAAATCTACGAATTCCATCACCTGATTGTTGAAGGCATGGGCCCGGATCGCAGCGGCTTCCTGTCTGCGTTCTTCGCGCTGGTCGGTACGCACGGTCTGCACGTCACCTCCGGTCTTATCTGGATGGCGGTGCTGATGGTGCAGATCGCCCGTCGCGGCCTGACCAGCACTAACCGTACCCGCATCATGTGCCTGAGCCTGTTCTGGCACTTCCTGGATGTGGTGTGGATCTGTGTGTTCACTGTTGTTTATCTGATGGGGGCGATGTAATGAGTCATTCTACCGATCACAGCGGCGCGTCCCACGGCAGCGTAAAAACCTACATGACAGGTTTTATTCTGTCGATCATCCTGACGGTCATTCCGTTCTGGATGGTGATGACGGGTACAGGTTCCCCGGCCGTGATTCTGGGGACTATCCTGGCGATGGCAGTGGTGCAGATTCTGGTGCATCTGGTGTGCTTCCTGCACATGAATACGAAATCTGACGAAGGCTGGAACATGACGGCCTTTGTCTTTACCGTGCTGATCATTGCCATTCTGGTGGTGGGCTCCATCTGGATTATGTGGAACCTGAACTACAATATGATGATGCACTAAGAGCGGCGGTTATGATGTTTAAGCAATACCTGCAAGTAACGAAACCAGGCATCATCTTTGGCAACCTGATCTCGGTGATTGGGGGATTCCTGCTGGCTTCTAAAGGCAGCATCGACTATCCCCTGTTTATCTATACGCTGGTCGGGGTGTCACTGGTTGTGGCGTCGGGTTGTGTATTTAACAACTACATCGACAGGGATATCGACAGGAAGATGGAAAGGACCAAGAATCGGGTGCTGGTCAAAGGCCTGATTTCTCCTGCTGTCTCGCTGGTGTACGCCACCTTGCTGGGTATTGCTGGCTTTATGCTGCTGTGGTTTGGCGCGAATCCTCTGGCCTGCTGGCTGGGGGTGATGGGCTTCGTGGTGTATGTCGGCATTTATAGTCTGTACATGAAACGCCACTCCGTTTACGGCACGCTGATTGGTTCTCTCTCCGGCGCTGCGCCGCCGGTGATTGGCTACTGCGCCGTAACGGGCGAGTTCGACAGCGGCGCGCTGATTCTGCTGGCGATCTTTAGCCTGTGGCAGATGCCGCACTCTTACGCCATCGCGATTTTCCGCTTCAAGGATTATCAGGCTGCCAACATTCCGGTTCTGCCGGTGGTGAAAGGCATCTCGGTGGCGAAGAACCATATCACGCTGTATATCATCGCCTTTGCCGTTGCGACGCTGATGCTCTCCCTGGGCGGCTATGCCGGATACAAATATCTGGTGGTCGCGGCAGCCGTGAGCGTCTGGTGGCTCGGTATGGCCCTGCGCGGTTACAAAGTGGAAGATGACAAAGTCTGGGCGCGTAAGCTGTTCGGCTTTTCCATCATTGCCATCACTGCGTTAAGCGTGATGATGTCCGTCGACTTTATGGTGCCGGACTCACACAGCCTGCTGACCTGGGTCGGGTAAAATCAGCGAATGCTACAAGGGTGCTTCGGCACCCTTTTTTATCTGAGGGATGTTATTCAGTCATAAAGCCATTTACCCGCCTTTGCTGACTCTATAATCATCTCTACTGTCAAAGGCTTTAACTCTATTTCAGGCAGCTTTTTTTGCCAGAATGGATATTCATATTCAATATAATTCCGCGCATCAAAGTTTGAATACTCAATATCAAAATGTTCAAATAAATCGACTAAAAAATCATCGGCATCTTCTGGTACAAACTGAAAATCATCTTCCAGGGTCCACTCTTTAGTAACCTGTTTAAGGCCAGGCCTAAACCAACGTTCCCTGATTGGGTAGTTCTTCATGATGTACTCAATTACTTCAGCTTCATAATTTCTCATCAGAAAGATGTCCACTGTATGCGATCTTTGGGTCGTGCGATAAGGTTGTATTTATCACGCGTATGTTTTGTAACCATGAACAGCAGCATGATTAGCTGAGCATGACCGATAAAAGGAATCCATCGACCTATATAAGTTGCAATTTGGTTTGTGGGAACCATCTTCAATTTAGAAAATTTCCCCATAGGCGCATGCGGTCTTAATCCAAATGGGAAACGAGCCCCTTTCAGAAGTTTTCTGCATAAGATAGATGCAATGCTGGTACCCGGTGTGTTCGTGGCTGCTGATAATTTTCCTTTTACGGGAATCAATGGTTGACCTATCAACACTAACGTAGCGGCTTCAGTGGTTATCCCTAATGAATCAGCTAACTGCTCAATAAATATCAAATCAAATAGTTCACCAGGCGTTACATTAGCGTGCCCATGATACCAATAAGTTCCATTCGCTTCTTCCGTCGTATCCATTGACGCCTCCCTCAGACGGACTGCCGATCATTCCATGCATCACTGTAGATAATATTGCCATCACAGTGCTTCCAGGTGATTTTCTCGTAACGTAATTCTATGGTTTCAAGATGGTTGTTGTTCTTGTCTTCTGGCCCTGCCATCGTTGGAGAGACAGAAACAATCCGCACACCTTCGAGCAACATATTAAAATACTCGACCTCCTGACCCGCATCGTTAATTTTGTACCAGCGTATCTCTGCTGATTTAAGATTTTGGCCTGTTGCAACAGCTTTGTATAAATACGGGCTGGAGTAATCGAACTCTTTGACGATCATCATCGGTGAGTGCTGGCGTGTGCCCGTCGGCTTACCTGTTGCGTTATCAGTTGGAATAGATAAATTGTGGTGAAAGCCTTTAAATTCAATACTGTATTCCCTATCTTTTACATCGCAGCCACCCTTAATCAGCGCGCCGCCATCGTCATAAATCCACATATTGCCTGGAATCGCCATTTTCCTTTTCCCGCTTTCCATTAGAAATAACCACAAAAAGACTACGCCTGTAATTATCGCAAGTAAATTAGTTGCACTGGTAACTATTTCTTTTAAGTCTCAACACAATTCTACATACCGTAGTGGTTTACCCTGTTACCTCGCCGCTTTACACTAGTCGCGGATTTTATACAGAGGTGGGAATGAACGATTACAAAATGACGCCGGGTGAGTTGCGCGCCACCTGGGGTTTAGGGACTGTATTTTCTTTGCGCATGCTTGGCATGTTTATGGTCCTGCCGGTTCTGACCACCTATGGTATGGCGCTTCAGGGCGCCAGCGAAGCCTTGATCGGCATTGCTATCGGTATTTACGGCCTGGCGCAAGCCGTTTTCCAGATCCCCTTTGGGTTACTCTCAGACCGCGTCGGGCGTAAGCCGTTAATTATCGGCGGTCTGGCCGTGTTCGTGCTGGGTAGCGTGATCGCCGCGCTGTCTGACTCCATCTGGGGGATTATTCTTGGCCGCGCGCTGCAAGGCTCTGGCGCAATCGCCGCCGCCGTCATGGCGCTGCTGTCTGACTTAACCCGCGAGCAAAACCGAACCAAAGCGATGGCGTTTATCGGCGTCAGTTTTGGTATTACCTTCGCTATTGCGATGGTGCTTGGGCCGATCGTCACCCACAAACTGGGGCTGAACGCCCTGTTCTGGATGATTGCCGCACTCGCCGCGCTCGGCATCGCCCTGACCGTTTGGGTTGTCCCCAACAGCACAACCCACGTATTGAACCGTGAATCCGGCATGGTGAAAGGCAGTTTCAGCAAAGTGCTGGCCGAACCTAAGCTGTTGAAGCTTAACTTCGGCATCATGTGTCTGCATATTCTGCTGATGTCGACCTTCGTCGCCCTCCCCGGCCAACTTGCCGCTGCTGGTTTCCCCGCCGCCGAACACTGGAAGATTTATCTGGTCACAATGCTGATCTCATTTGGCTCCGTAGTCCCGTTCATTATCTACGCCGAAGTCAAACGCCGGATGAAGCGGGTCTTTCTGCTGTGCGTCGCGTTGATACTGATTGCCGAAGTCGTGCTGTGGGGCGCAGGCGTGCACTTCTGGGGGTTAATTGCCGGGGTACAGCTGTTCTTCCTCGCTTTTAACCTGATGGAAGCCCTCCTCCCCTCGCTGATCAGCAAAGAGTCTCCAGCCGGTTATAAGGGCACCGCGATGGGCGTTTACTCCACCAGCCAGTTCCTCGGCGTCGCGATTGGCGGCTCGCTGGGCGGCTGGGTGAATGGTCTGTTCGGCGGTCAGGCGGTATTTCTGGCTGGCGCATTGCTGACCGTCGTCTGGCTGGCGGTAGCAAGTACGATGAAAGAACCGCCGTATGTCAGCAGCTTACGCGTGGAAATTCCGCCGGAGATTGCCGCCGATGACGCGCTGAAACAGCGTCTGCTGGCGACTGAAGGTGTGAGTGAGGTACTGATCGCAGAGAAAGAGCATTCCGCCTATGTGAAGATCGACAGCAAAGTGACCAACCGTTTTGAGGTTGAGCAGGCGATCAGGCTGGCGTGAGAAATGCCGGATGGCGGCTACCGCCTTATCCGGCCTACAAGACCGCATTGTCCGTAGGCCGGATAAGCGCAGCGCCATCAGGCATCACAACTTAATCGCGGAAGTTTTTGAACTGGAACGGCTGTCCCAAATCCCCGCCGCGCACCAGCGCCATGACGGATTGCAGATCGTCACGGGATTTTCCGGTCACACGGATCTCTTCCCCCTGAATTTGCGCCTGCACTTTCAGCTTTCTGTCTTTAATCAGCTTCACGATCTTCTTCTGAACCGCGCTTTCAATGCCCTGCTTCAGCTTCGCTTCCACAAACCAGGTTTTACCGCTGTGGACGAACGCTTCCGGCACATCCAGCGAACTGCCTTCAATGCCGCGCTTGAGCAGCTTCGCGCGCAGAATATCCAGCAGCTGATTCACCTGGAAATCCGATTCGCTCAGTACTTTGATGGTTTTGTTCGCGTCGTTTAATTCAAACGTGGCCTCAACGCCACGAAAATCAAAGCGTGATTCAACTTCGCGAGTCGCATTATCTACTGCGTTACGCGCTTCCTGAAGATCGACTTCAGAGACAATATCGAAAGATGGCATCTTTTCCTCTCCCTTCGTTTTTGATGCGAAGCATAATACCCGTAACGAGACATAACGAGAAGCTTAGCTGATGGCGCTATACTTAGGCCATAACACCTGGCGCTGTTGCAGGTGAGGAGGAACAATGAAAATTACCGTACTGGGATGCGGAGCCTTAGGGCAACTTTGGCTTACAGCGCTGTGCAAACATGGACATGAAGTACAGGGTTGGCTGCGCGTACCGCAACCCTATTGCAGCGTGAATCTGATAGAGACGGACGGTTCAATATTTAACGAATCCCTGACGGCGAACGATCCTGATTTTCTGGCCAACAGCGATCTGCTGCTGGTCACGCTGAAAGCCTGGCAGGTCTACGATGCCGTAAGAGGTCTGGTCGCCACTCTGCCTGAAACCACGCCGATCCTGCTGATTCACAACGGGATGGGCACAATCGAAGAGTTGCAAAACATCCCGCAGCCGTTACTGATGGGCACCACGACGCATGCCGCCAGACGCGACGGGAATGTCATCATTCATGTCGCCAACGGCACTACCCATATTGGCCCGGCGCGTGAGCAGGACGGGGACTACAGCTATCTGGCCGATATTTTGCAGGGCGTGCTGCCTGACGTCGCCTGGCACAACAACATTCGCGCAGAGATGTGGCGCAAACTGGCGGTAAACTGTGTGATTAATCCCCTTACCGCGCTATGGGACTGCCCCAACGGCGAATTACGCCACCACCCGGAAGCGGTAATGGCGATATGTCAGGAGGTCGCTGCGGTTATCGAGCGCGAAGGACACCATACGTCGGCGGACGATTTACGTTATTATGTCGATCAAGTGATTGAGAGTACGGCAGAAAATATCTCGTCTATGTTGCAGGACATGCGTGCCCTGCGTCATACCGAGATCGACTATATTACGGGTTATTTGTTAAAGCGCGCCCGCGCGCATGGCATCGCCGTCCCGGAAAATGCCCGTCTGTTTGAAATGGTAAAGCGAAAGGAGAGTGAGTATGAGCGCATCGGCACTGGTATGCCTCGCCCCTGGTAGTGAAGAGACCGAAGCGGTCACCACTATCGATCTGCTGGTTCGTGGCGGTATTCAGGTCACGACCGCGAGCGTCGCCAGTGACGGAAATCTCACCATTGTCTGTTCGCGTGGCGTAAAACTGCTGGCGGATGCGCCGCTGGTCGAGGTAGCCGACGGCGATTACGACATCATTGTATTGCCTGGCGGCATAAAGGGGGCGGAGTGTTTTCGCGACAGCCCGTTGCTGGTCGAAACCGTTAAGCAGTTCCACCGTTCCGGGCGTATTGTCGCCGCGATTTGCGCAGCGGCCGCCACGGTTCTCGTTCCGCACGATATCTTTCCCATCGGCAATATGACCGGCTTCCCGGCGTTGAAAGACAACATTCCCGCCGAACAGTGGCAGGATAAACGTGTGGTGTGGGACCCGCGCGTGAAGCTGCTGACCAGCCAGGCGCCAGGAACGTCGATTGACTTCGGACTGAAAATTATCGATCTGCTGGTTGGCCGTGAAAAAGCCCATGAAGTGGCGTCACAGCTGGTGATGGCGGCGGGAATTTATAATTACTACGAATAGCGCCGGATGGCGGTGCGTAGGCCGGATAAGGCGGTTACGCCGTCATCCGGCAATACGTTGCGCCTGATAGCGCGATGCATATCAGGCCTGCAATCGTGCTAACAATTACGGACGATACACCTTCACATTCTGGAAGCCCTGCTCACGCAGATAGAGCGCCTGCAAACGGCTCATCACGCCGCGCTCACACCACAGCAGCCAGGTTTTGCTCTGGTCAAGATCGCCAAACTTCGTGCTCAGCTTGTAGAACGGCAGAGAAACCACATCCACGCCTTCGATTTTCAGCGGTTTGTCATCCTGCTCATCAACGGAGCGAATATCCAGAATCACGTCGTTCGGGCCAAAGCCGCTGACGGTTTCCACTTCCACCACGTCCTGCCCGGTCTGTTGGGCGATTTCGCGAATATCGACATTGCTCGCTTCCTCAACCACTTTATCGAGAATGCTAAAGTCGAAGTGCTCTTCTTCCGCTTCAATCTTCGCCTTGATCGCTTTCACCGTCGGGCTTTTCGAGATAACGCCGCAGTATTCCGGCATCGTGCGGGCAAAATCTTCCGTACCAATCTGGCGCGCCAGGTTGATGATGTGCTCTTTGTCGTAAGAGATCAGCGGGCGCAGGATCAGCGTATCGGAAACGTTGTCGATAAGACGCAGGTTAGTCAGCGTCTGGCTGGAAACCTGCCCCAGCGCTTCACCCGTCACCAGCGCCTGTACGCCGTAGCGCTCCGCCACTTTCGACGCCGCGCGCACCATCATGCGCTTCAGCACCACGCCCATCTGACCGTCATCGACTTTTTCGAGGATCTCGCCGACCACCGGTTCAAAGTTGATGGCGACAAAACGCACGCGATGCGAACTGCCAAAGCGGTTCCACAGGTAATGCGCCACCTGGCGAACGCCGATTTCATGCGCCGCGCCGCCAAGGTTAAAGAAGCAGTAGTGTACGCGGCAGCCGCGACGCATCAGCATATAGCTGGAAACGCCGGAGTCGAAACCGCCGGAGATCAGCGACAGGACATCTTCCTGGGTGCCGATCGGGAAACCGCCGATACCTTCGTAACGGCCTTTAATCAGCAGCAGACGATCGTCTTCCACTTCCAGATGTACCGTCACATCCGGGTTGGTCAGCTTCACGCGCGCCGATTCAATATGCTGATTTAAACCGCCGCCGACGTAACGTTCCACCTCAATGGAGCTAAACTCATGCTTACCACGACGTTTAACGCGCACACAGAAGGTTTTGCCCTCAAGCCGATCGCGATACTGCACCAGCGCTTTCTCAAAGATATCGTGCATATCAGTGAACGGCACATCTTCGACTTCGAGAATATGGTGGATGCCCGGAATACGGGTCAGCGCGTCGCGAATCGCCAGGCGTTGATTTTCATCTTTGGCGCGAACTTCAATGTTATCCCAGTGGCGAACAACGGCGAGGGTCTCATCGTAGTGCTTTAACACGTTACGGATGTTCCCGGTCAGAATTTTTATAAAGCGCAAACGCACAGATTGGCTTTTGATAGTGATTTCCGGGAACAATTTAATGATAAACTTCATGGCGGCAATGGTTCTTAAGCAAGCATCAAGGCTTGTCGTGGAGAAAAGAGTACAGCAGCCCATACATGGAGCTGCATCCAGGCGCGGAAGTATACCACCATCATGGTCGTCCTGTGCACATTGCGCGTTATTTGATAATTGCTCTGAGTCCGTTACCATATCAGAGCTGAAAATATTGAGAGTCAGATATTCATTATGCCGAAGAAAAATGAGGCGCCCGCCAGCTTTGAAACAGCGCTGAGCGAGCTGGAACAGATTGTTACCCGTCTGGAAAGCGGCGACCTGCCGCTGGAAGAGGCGCTGAACGAATTTGAACGTGGCGTGCAGCTGGCGCGTCAGGGGCAGGCAAAGTTGCAACAGGCCGAACAGCGTGTGCAGATTCTGCTGTCTGACAATGAAGATGCATCTCCTGAGCCTTTTACACCGGATAATGAGTAAATGGACTTTTCGCAGCAGCTACAGGCTTGCGTCGAGCAGGCCAACCAGGCGCTGAGCCGTTTTATCGCACCACTGCCCTTTCAGAACACTCCCGTGGTCGAAACCATGCAGTATGGCGCATTATTAGGCGGTAAACGTCTGCGCCCGTTCCTGGTTTACGCAACGGGCAGGATGTTTGGCGTAAGCCTGTCCACGCTGGATGCCCCGGCAGCCGCCGTTGAGTGCATTCACGCTTATTCGTTGATTCATGACGATTTACCCGCGATGGACGACGACGACCTGCGTCGCGGTCTGCCGACCTGTCACGTCAAATTTGGCGAAGCGAATGCCATTCTGGCCGGAGATGCCCTGCAAACGCTGGCGTTTTCTATCATCAGCGATGCCCCGATGCCGGAAGTGGCCGACCGCGACCGCATTGCTATGATTTCTGAACTGGCGAACGCCAGCGGCATCGCCGGAATGTGCGGTGGCCAGGCGTTGGATCTTGATGCCGAAGGGAAACAGGTGCCGCTGGAGGCGCTGGAGCGTATCCATCGTCATAAAACGGGCGCGCTGATTCGCGCTGCGGTTCGTCTTGGCGCGCTAAGTGCCGGAGAAATCGGACGAAACGCCTTGCCGATACTCGATAAGTACGCAGAAAGTATCGGCCTTGCCTTCCAGGTCCAGGATGACATTCTGGATGTGGTGGGCGATACTGCAACGTTGGGTAAACGTCAGGGGGCTGACCAGCAACTTGGCAAAAGTACCTACCCTGCACTTCTGGGCCTTGAGCAAGCCCGGAATAAAGCCCGGGATCTGATCGAAGACGCCCGTCAGTCGTTAACGCAGCTGGCAGACCTCTCACTCGATACCTCGGCACTGGAAGCGCTAGCGGACTACATAATCCAGCGTGATAAATAAACAAACAACAAGTCTTACTTAATAGGCCTCTGATGAGTTTTGATATAGCCAAATACCCGACCCTGGCACTGGTCGACTCCACTTCGGAGTTACGCCTGCTACCAAAAGAGAGTCTGCCGAAACTCTGCGACGAACTGCGCCGCTATTTACTCGACAGCGTCAGTCGTTCCAGCGGACATTTCGCCTCCGGGCTGGGCACGGTGGAGCTCACCGTGGCGCTGCACTATGTCTATAACACCCCGTTTGACCAGTTAATCTGGGACGTGGGGCATCAGGCTTATCCGCACAAAATTCTCACCGGGCGTCGTGATAAAATAGGCACCATTCGTCAGAAAGGCGGTTTGCACCCCTTCCCGTGGCGCGGTGAAAGCGAATACGACGTACTGAGCGTCGGCCACTCCTCTACCTCCATTAGCGCAGGTATTGGCATTGCGGTCGCCGCAGAAAAAGAAGGCAAAGACCGTCGCACCGTTTGCGTCATTGGCGACGGGGCGATCACCGCCGGGATGGCGTTCGAAGCGATGAACCACGCGGGCGATATCAAGCCGGACATGCTGGTCATTCTCAACGACAACGAAATGTCGATCTCGGAAAACGTCGGCGCGCTGAACAACCACCTGGCGCAGCTGCTTTCCGGCAAGCTCTACTCGTCCCTGCGTGAAGGCGGGAAGAAAGTGTTCTCCGGCGTGCCGCCTATCAAAGAGCTGCTCAAACGCACCGAAGAACATATCAAAGGCATGGTCGTGCCAGGCACGCTGTTTGAAGAGCTGGGCTTTAACTATATCGGCCCGGTCGATGGTCACGACGTGCTGGGGCTGATTACCACGCTGAAGAACATGCGCGATCTGAAAGGCCCGCAGTTCCTGCATATCATGACCAAAAAAGGTCGTGGCTATGAACCGGCGGAAAAAGATCCGATCACCTTCCACGCGGTGCCAAAATTCGATCCATCCAGCGGCTGCCTGCCAAAAAGCAGCGGCGGCCTGCCGAGCTATTCAAAGATCTTCGGCGACTGGCTGTGCGAAACCGCCGCCAAAGACAGCAAGCTGATGGCAATCACCCCGGCAATGCGCGAAGGTTCCGGCATGGTGGAGTTTTCACGTAAATTCCCCGACCGCTACTTTGACGTGGCGATTGCCGAGCAGCATGCAGTGACCTTTGCCGCCGGTCTGGCGATCGGTGGTTATAAGCCGATCGTGGCGATCTACTCCACCTTCCTGCAACGCGCCTACGATCAGGTGCTGCATGACGTCGCGATCCAAAAACTGCCGGTAATGTTTGCTATCGACCGCGCCGGTATCGTCGGCGCTGACGGGCAGACGCACCAGGGCGCGTTCGATCTCTCTTACCTGCGCTGCATCCCGGAAATGGTCATTATGACGCCGAGCGATGAAAACGAGTGCCGCCAGATGCTGTACACCGGCTATCACTATAACGATGGCCCAACGGCAGTGCGTTATCCGCGTGGCAACGCCGTTGGCGTGGAACTGATGCCGCTGGAAAAACTGCCGATCGGCAAAGGACTCGTCAAACGTCAGGGTGAAAAACTGGCGATTCTGAACTTTGGTACGCTACTGCCGGAAGCGGCAAAAGTCGCCGAATCCCTGAACGCGACCTTAGTCGATATGCGCTTTGTGAAGCCGCTGGATGAAACGTTGATTCTGGAGATGGCTGAACGTCACGAAGCGCTGATCACTCTTGAAGAGAACGCCATTATGGGCGGCGCAGGCAGCGGCGTTAACGAAGTGCTGATGGCGCATCGTAAAGTCGTTCCGGTACTGAATATCGGCCTGCCGGACTTCTTTATCCCGCAGGGTACACAGGACGAGGCCCGCGCGGAACTCGGTCTGGATGCCGCCGGAATTGAGGCCAAAATCAAGGACTGGCTGGCATAATCCCCTCCCCGCTCCTGCTATGCTTAATCAATAACGGGTATAACAGGAGCGGAACAATGCAATACAACACCTTAGGAAAAACAGATCTACGGGTTTCTCGCCTTTGTCTGGGCTGCATGACGTTCGGTGAACCGGATCGCGGCAATCACGCCTGGACGCTACCGGAAGAAAGCAGCCGCCCCATCATTAAGCGCGCGCTTGAAGGCGGTATTAACTTTTTTGATACCGCCAATAGCTATTCCGCAGGCAGCAGCGAAGAGATTGTGGGTCGCGCGCTGCGTGATTTCGCCCGCCGCGAAGAAGTGGTGGTCGCCACCAAAGTTTTTCATCGCGTCGGCGACCTGCCAGAAGGATTATCCCGCGCGCAAATCCTGCGTTCCATTGATGACAGCCTGAGACGTCTGGGTATGGACTATGTGGATATCCTGCAAATTCATCGCTGGGATTACAACACGCCGATAGAAGAGACGCTGGAAGCGCTGAATGATGTGGTGAAGGCCGGTAAGGCGCGCTATATCGGCGCCTCCTCCATGCACGCCGCGCAGTTTGCCCAGGCGCTGGCGCTGCAAAAACAGCACGGCTGGGCACAGTTTGTCAGTATGCAGGATCATTACAATCTCATCTATCGCGAAGAAGAGCGCGAAATGCTGCCACTGTGCTATCACGAAGGGATCGCGGTGATTCCGTGGAGCCCGCTGGCACGAGGACGACTGACGCGCCCGTGGGGAGAAACCACCGCACGTTCGGTATCCGATGAGTTCGGCAAGACGCTGTACAGCGAGAGCGATGAGAATGACGCACGGATTGCAGAGCGTCTGACGGGCGTCAGTGAGGATCTTGGCGCAACGCGTGCGCAGGTGGCGCTGGCATGGCTATTGAGTAAACCAGGCATCGCTGCGCCGATTATCGGTACATCGCGGGAAGAACAGCTGGATGAGTTGCTCAGCGCGGTGGATTTGACGTTGAAGCCAGAGCAGATTGCCGAGCTGGAAACGCCATATAAACAGCATCCGGTGGTCGGGTTTAAATAATTATCCCAACTTCGAAAGCGCCTGCTGCAGGAGATGAAACGGAATTCTCTCCTGCTCAACTCTCAGAAACTTTTTCCAATAGTGAGATTTAATCCCCTGATAAACCAGAGATTCCTTTTCGGTAAGGAACGGCAATAGCTCAGCCGAGTGGCAATTTTTCTCCGGTTCATCACCCCAGAATGTTCTGCACACTAGAATTGTTTCTTCATCCATCAGTAATGACTCAACGTGGGGATAATAGCCGCGCAGCTGGGATAAAATAGCAAAACCGTTGGTATCAATATCCCCCCAATAATAGATTTTCACCCAATTTAGCCATGCCACTTCCTTCAACATTTGAACACCATAACCCTGACCAAATATCACCATCGCATCAGGAACATCAGGAAATGTAAGAAAATTAACTTTATTTTCAGTGATATAAATTTTTTTCGGAAACAATTCCAGACGCACAAATTCATCAATCGGGATCGCCATATCCCGAACGCCACAAAAACGCCTTGCCAACGCAGGATCAAGCAGCCGAAAACGAATAACCGGTTTTTCATACTGCAAACCATAGCGTTGTTCAAACCCATGGCCGGTTAGTTGGGAATAACGTAGATCGATACATTCTTGCGGCAACAAATAGTCTAGCAGCTGTCGCAAAACTCGCTTATGCGTTTCGATAAACTTACTGTCGATATCAATAATATCAAGCTGGCGTAAATAGAGTCCCGGATGCGGCGTTGCCAGAAAATAACGGCATACATGGATTAACTTAATCCAGTCGCCGTGGTGTTGCTCAATTAGAGAAATATTCTCGCTAAGCCACGGTTCAATTTGAGGAAAGTGATTACGTAGTAAAACAACATCATTAACGAAATTATCCCAACAGGCTTTCTGTCCAAGAAAGTGACATACCGAATCCAGTGATGTCAATGCAACAGCAACCGGTATTCTCTGTCGCCCCATTGATGAGAAATTGAACTCTTTTTCAACCAACTCAATACCCGGCTTACTTTCGCAGTCGTTGCGAAACCGAATGACCTGCTGTTGCAGATCGGTAAAACCATGCATCAGTTGTCGATCCGTTATTTTCGGCAAAGAGAGATACAACGGGAACTCAAAACTGTCCGTCAGCCAGCGTTGATGAAAGTCATATCGCCGCCACATCTTCATTAGCTTTTCACGCAACGCTTTTATTTCAAACATTACAGTCACCTTCTTCTACCAGTTCGGCATATCCCTGCAATGCTTTATTCTGCTGTAAACGCTGACGATAATCTTCAATTGACATATTTAGCACCATTGAACGGTTGTCTTTCTGATCGACAAAATGAACATGATTAACATAGTTCTCAATCACATCCAACTTCTGCAATGGCGTTACTAACAGCAGTTGTAACCCCAATTTTTTAAACAACTCAAGCCCAAATCGGGTGCTGTCTTTTGAGCCTCTGGCGAAGGCTTCGTCAATCACCACTAAATTAAAACGTCTGGCATTGACGTTATTTTCACCTTCATCAACAAGATGATATTGCAACATAATCGCCGCAGCCAGAATAGAATAAGCAAGTTTCTCTTTTTGCCCACCGGACTTGCCACCAGAATCGGAGTAACACTCTTTCTCACTATTATCTTCCCGGTAGCGCTCAATAACATTGAACAGAAACCAATAGCGTACATCGACCACTTTTTGTGTCCATTTAGGCTGATTACGCATCTGTTCAATCAGTGATTTTACCTGCTCAAATTTCTGTTCTGAATAAAAATTGTCATCGGTACTATATTCCACACACTGCTTAAGCCGCTGTTTAAACTCCCGGATTTCAACATCTGGAGACGATACGCCCATCACCTCAATATATGTACCTGGCTGGTAGTCTAAATCAATAAGCGAATGGTTAATCACCCGAATCCTGTTCTTAATCTCTTCCTCTTGTTTATCTAACTGACTGCGGAACAGAGTCATCGCGCGAATCGTATCACGATTGAGCATTTCCTTAAAACGCGCCTCATGACGAGGCAGATCTTCTTTTTGCAGTTGTGCCAAAAGCTGCTGATATTCCGGCAACGCTGCCAAACTGCGATCCAGTTCTGTGGAATCATTCGGAAAAGCATGAATAAAATCCCCCATCGCCGCGATCATACCGTCCTGCTTTTTGGTACGCCTTTCCTCAAGATGCTGGATTTTTTCATTCAGCTTAGTGCGCAGTAGTGACAGTTGATTAGTCAGCATTTCAATACGCAATCCCTCGCCTGCACCGTAACGCGCAAACAGCTCTTCCAGCAGAGGATAACACTCGTCCTGCTGCTGCGCTGTGATGGTGGAGGCCAGGATCTGCTGCTGATTCAGATCTCCCTGATTGGTCGCAATTTTATTTTTCAGCTCTCCTTGCTTACTGTGCAGTTCATCACGCGCGGCCTGTACCTGACGTAGTTCAAGGCGCGCCATATCAAGGTCGCTTTGTAATTGCTTGAGCGTATCGGAAGAGGATTCCAGCAGACGGTATTCCGCAAAAAGCGATTCAACCTGCTCACTGGAAAGTGGCCAGTTGATCTGCGCAAATGTATAGCTGAAATCAGCAAGCTGCAGAGCTTTTCGCCGAAGTTCATCAAGAGACTCTTTAAACTTACGCGACTCGCCAAGTTCCTCATTTATTTTGGCTATCTGAGTTTGCATCTGGCTATATTGCACCGCCAGTAGCTGAATTTTCTCTTTATTACTCCATCCCAGCACATAGCGACTTTTATCCTGAATCTGATATCTGTCGTCTTTTTCGTGGCGATCCGGCCCCGTCTTTACCTGGCCATTCAGGGTAATCGCCCTTTCACTACGACGAAAATCGGTCAATGAGTCGCAACACCAATAGTTAAAGCGCTGTCTGATTTCTTTATCAAGCCATGCATAGAAAGGGCTATCAGGCCTGATTTCTATCTTTTCCGGCAATAACCCGGACAAATTGACGGCAGGCAAAAAATCACTTTTCTGTTTAACCCGATAATAAACCAGACGACCACCCAGGTGGGTATTTTCTATAAAATCAGAAACCTGCTGATAAAACGCATCGGGGACCAGAAGACTAAGGGCAAAACCATGCATCACCCTTTCCACAGCCCCTTGCCAGTGCTGCTGCGTGGATTTTATCTGCAACAATTCACCGACAAATGGTAACTCATTTTCTGCAAGATCCAGCGTTTCACACAGTTGCTCTCGAATTGCTAACTGGCGTGAGGGGATATTGGATTGGCGCTTGTTAAGCGCGGTCAGTTCGTCAGCAATTTTTTTCTGCTCTGAATTTTTTTGCCATAAACGACGATTTAATTCATCACGCCTCTCTTCATGCGCTTCAAGTTTCTGGCTAATACTTTCCGCATGAATTTTCGCCTGCTCAATATTGCTGACGAAGGTCGCAGGATCAAGTTGGGTATTTAATTCTAACGCCTGCGCAATTCCCTGATAGAAATGATAATTCTTACGTCTTTCGTCGCGTTCAGCCTCTTTTTGCTTAATGTCGGCAGCAAGCTGCTGGAGTCGACCGCCGCCATTCCCTGCGATCTCGTCACGGATATGTTCAATACGCTGCTGTGCGGTCATGGCGGAGTTATCAAGATTGTCCAGTTCAATCGCCTGTTTTGCCAGATCCTGCTGCTGGCGCTCAAGGCGGGAACGATATAAAACAATCGCTTTGGTACTCATCCAGGGTTCAAGGACGTTTCGGCTTCGGTTATAAGTTTCACGTTCCTGAGCGGCCTGTTTTGCCTCATCTCCCAGGCGGCTCACCGGTTCCAAAAGCTGGATTTTCTGGCGTGCCGCAACTACTGCATCATGCAAACCACGAAGCGCGTCATAATTACGCTCAAGCTCCAGCAATTGTTTCTCAATATCAGGCTGTTCAAGCATGTTATGACGTACAAAGTCAGTCACCGAACCAACAGACTTCATCGAAATGGTCTGGTTAAACAGTTCCAGCGCCCGTCCATCGCTGCCTAACCCAAGCTGTTTCGAAAAAGCTTGCTGGTAAGGAGGAAAAGTATCGGCAAGCTCAAGGGCGCTATCTCTACGTAATTTCTTACGCAGCTCGTTAACTCTGGAACCAAAACCAGAAAAGTCGCTCTCCACCGATATTGCTCGTTGAGCAACAATATAGAGACGTTTTAACTTTGTCTCACCTGGTTTCAGCCAGAAAACTTGCGCCAGCGAAATTGTTTTCTGTAATGCTTCAGAATAAAACACCGCCAGTAATACGCTGTAATGTTTATCATCTGCACGCAATCCTTTCGCTCTGGCCTTGCCGTTATCATCCTGAACAGAAGTATAGTGACCAAAAAAATAGGACTCAGCAGAGCGCTCTTTTTCTTCCGCGCCTGCGGCTTTGTTATAAGCAAGCCGTCGGGGCGGTACCAGCAACGTGGTCAGCGCATCAACCAGCGTGGATTTTCCGCTGCCGATATTGCCAGTCAGCAGACTATTTTTTCCCTCCGGTGTAATTGACCAGATGTTCCGATCAAAAGTCCCCCAGTTCAACACTTCCATACGCGCAAGACGAAACCCTTTTAGCGTTTTATCATCACTCATCGCTTTCTCCTTCCCGCTCCTGAGCACTATTTCGTTCTCTGAACAACTGAATGAAAGTATTGATCTGTTCTGCCGTCACTATCGCTTTAATAATACGCAATACTTCAAATTCGTCAGGATGATTGGTCAGTACGCTAATAAAGCCCATTTCACTGAATTTCTTAATTAATGCGTCCAGATCTTTGTTCTGCTTAACCTCATTATTCACCTCCGGCAGATAAGGCTTTAGCCAGGAGTAAATCTCCTGCCTCGTCACGATCAGGCGTGGAGCGCCTTCTTCCGCATCATGTTCAGCAAGTCGCTTTCTTAACGACACCAGTAGCACGCTCTGAGTAAAAGTCAAATTGCGTCTGGGGATCAGGCGCGGAAAATCATCGTTTTCCGGTTGTTGCTGCACCAAAAAAGCAAAACCTTCAGCCTCATCCAGCGTCAACGACAAACCTAAAGGTTGAAAATAGCTGCGAATGCTTTGCTGATCGCGCACCATCGCCTCCCACAGATCGCGGTGACGCGAACGATAAAGCGGCCCTTTTAACAAACGGATCAAAATCCGCGACGACATATTGCGGGAATCTTCGCTGAATAGCGTGGAGGTAAAGAGATCCGTCATCAGTCATAAACTCCGAACAAAAGTGATTTTGGGTACCGAAACCGTTCTTACCAGACCGGGTTCCGGCTGCCAGGAGATTTGCTGTTTATACTGCCTGTTGATATCCGCCGTCACAACCTGCTCGCAGGCTAGCTTAATATAGGTAAGCAACTCGTCAAGACCGAATTCAAGTGGGTAACGTTCAAGAACGTCAGCAAGCGTGACCTGCCCGTGATTATCCATCAGACACTGCAGAATATTACGCTGCAACTGCCGTTCGCTGATGTGGCTTAATGCCAGCAGTTGGCTAAAATCGACCTCAGGCTCACGTTCAGCAACGGCGGCCTGGCTATCAAGCTGTTCGTCCTGTTTGGGCTGCCAGAGCTGACGGCTTAATAAGGGGTTTATCTCAGCCTGTACACCGCCCAGCGCAATAAAATCGCACGCCTCATCTCGTTCACCAAAAAGATGCGCTTCAATTTCAAACTCACGAATAATCTCCAGCACCCTGCGAGTATCCTGAGATTGCTCCTGAATATAACGACGTAACTGATCGGTTATTTGCTGCCGGGTGGTATTAACTTTCCCTCCGGCATCTAACAGCCAGCTATATAGATTGATTAACAGACGATCGTGGCGAATAACTTCCCGCCCCTGCTCATTATCCAGCAAAAGCTGCAAGTTTTCCCGCATACCGCTGCGCATTTTTGGCGTCATCAATAATTCAAAAAAAGCGCTAAATGATTTTCCTTCATCGGAATCATCAATCACATCCTGATGTTCAAATATTTTATCCAGCACTTCGCCTTTCATATTACCGCCAGAACTGATCGTCCTGCGGGAGTCTTTGTCAAGCTGACGAAAGTTAGTTTCAACCTGACGAAAATCCCCTAACAGCTGACGAGACATATCAGACAGTAAATAAAGCCGCTCTTTAATCTGTGTTGCTGAAAATCCTTGATCTTGCCCAAGCTCGACAGCGGCAATAGATTGCTCAATCTCTGCTTTACGCAGTTTGAGCTGCTGTAGTTTTTGCTGCGGATCTTCACTGGTCCCTTCAACCAGTTCACCGATCATATCCAACAAAAGTTTCAAACGTGATTCCGTTCCGACAAACTGGCGTCCCTGAAGTTCTTCAATCCAGTGCAGAACTTTTTCCACTTCAGGAAGGAGGTCGCATTCCGGCTCATCGCTATCTTCAGTCAGATATTTTCTTAAATAGCCACCTTTGCTATTAATCCAGTCGTCCAGATAGTTTCTGGCATTTTTAGGAAATTTATCTTCACCATAGCTCTCTTTAATATCAAAAAGATGCTGTTCCAGTAGGCCAACAAGCTCCTGGTACGGGACACTGCGTCGATTGGTAATGACAAAAGTTTGATGCAGGAAACTGGTAATAAGCGAGAAGTGCGTTGAGCGCAGAAGTTTGAGCGCTAGGCTCTTTTCTTTAAACTGTTCAAGGAAATCAAAACTGAGATCGGTTGCCATCACAAATCAACACCATTACAGAAAGAGACGTTTAGTTTGTTCGATTTCGGATATCTATGTCCAGTAACAATTGCATTATTGATTTAGTAAATTAATAAATAATTAATTATATAGAATATAGATTAAAAAAGAGTAAATTATGGGACTGATAATAAACAGATAATTGCTTGATGACGCTACGCTTATCAGGCCTACGAGATCTGGAAACGCCATATAAACAGCACCCGGTGGTCGGGTTTAAATAATATTGCCCGATGAGCATGTAGGCCGGATAAGGCATGTATGCCGCCATCCGGCCATACCACGCCCGATGGCGCTACGCTTATCGGGCCTACAGGTTTAAAACAACCCGATGGGCCAATGGTGCCCGATGAAATAAAGCAGACCGGCGGAAATAACCCCTGCGACGATATCGTCAACCATTATCCCCATTCCGCCGTGTACGTTACGGTCGAACCAGCGAATCGGCCAGGGTTTCCACATATCCAGAATACGGAAAATCACAAATCCGGCGGCGACCCACTGCCAGTCCATCGTAGGGATCGCCATCAGGGTGATCCACATCCCGATAAACTCATCCCAGACAATACTGCCGTGATCGTGAACGCCCATATCCTTCGCCGTTCGGTGGCAAAGATAAACGCCAATACAGATCCCCAACATCACCACCAGCGAGTAGAGCTGCCAGGGCAGAAATGTCATCAGATACCAGAATGGGATCGCCGCTAACGACCCCATTGTTCCCGGAATAATCGGGCTGAGGCCGCTGCCAAACCCGGTAGCCAGCAAGTGCCACGGATTACGCAGGCTTAGCCGACTTTTGGCAACATCTTTATGGCGTGGCAAAATGGTCATATCCTTTCCAGTCAAAAGTGACAGGCTTTCCGTCACGCATGAAGCTGATGCCTTCCACATCCGCACTCATTTGTCCGATGCAGGTAAACGGTACGCCAAGATTCCCCAGCGCCACATCCAGCGCGCCACGGTTCAACTCCGGTACAGTGAAGCATAATTCATAATCTTCACCGCCGGAAAGCGCCCAGCGCAGCGCCTGCCCGGGATCAACATGACGGGTAACCGCCTCAGAATACCGCAGCGCATCCACATCCACCCGCGCGCCACAGCCGCTGGCGTTAACGATATGCCGCAAATCAGAAATCAGGCCATCGGAAAGATCGATCGCCGCATTCGCCAGGTCGCGCAGGGCTTGCCCCTGCAAAATACGCGGCGTCGGGCGCAGGTGCCGCTTAATCAAGTAGTCTGCGTCTTTCGCATCCGCCACCTGTAAGCGATGCTGTAAAATCGCCAGCCCAGCGGCGCTGTCCCCCGGCGTGCCGGTGATGTAAATCCTGTCGCCAGGTTTTGCCCCGGAACGCTTGAGCGCGCGTCCCACGGGCACATAGCCATGAATACCCAGCGTCATCGACAGCGGCCCACGCGTGGTGTCGCCGCCAATCAGCTGCATATCGTAGTAATTCAGCAGGTCAAACAGGCTGTCGCTAAACGCTTCCAGCCACGCTTCGTCAACGTCCGGCAACGTCAGGGCCAGCGTCAGCCAGGCCGGATCGGCCCCCATCGCCGCCAGATCGCTTAAGTTAACCGCCAGCGCTTTCCAGGCCAGATCGGCAGGATCGATATCAGTCAGGAAATGGTTGCCCGCCACCAGCGTATCGGTACTGATCGCCAGCGTCTGTTTTTCAGGAATATTCAGGAGAGCGCAATCGTCACCGATACCGGTTTCGACGTCGAGACGAGAGCTTCTAACACGGTCAAAATAACGGGCAATCAGGGAGAACTCGCCGCATGCCATACGTTATGCCTCAGCAGAAAAAAAGAAAAGGCCGGAGATAGCGGGAATACATCCCGCCACCAGCCGACCTGGAGATTACTTTTTGTTGGGGCGAATCACAGGTGCTGCTTTGTCCAGTACGCCGTTGACGAACTTGTGGCTGTCTTCGGCACCGAAGGTCTTCGCCAGTTCAATCGCTTCGTTGATGGCCACTTTATATGGCACATCGCTACGTTTAGACAGTTCAAACAGCGCAATACGCAGCACAGCTTTTTCTACCTGACCCAGCTCTTCCAGCAGACGAGACAGGTACGGTTTCATCAATCCGTCCAGGTACGCGCTGTTAGTCGCCACCCCGGACAGCAGTTCACGGAAATACAGAACGTCGACATCTTTTACGTCCTGTTCCGCCAGGAACTGGTATTCAACATCAGCGATGTCGTTCTGGGACAACTGCCAGGAGTAGAGCGCCTGAACGGCACACTCACGAGCGCGGCGACGAGCAGCAGGTTTCACGGATTTCCCCTTACAAAAATCAGGCCTTGATGGCTTTCAATACATTAATCATTTCAAGCGCGGTCAGTGCGGCTTCCGCACCTTTGTTGCCAGCTTTAGTGCCAGCACGTTCGATAGCTTGTTCAATACTTTCAGTGGTCAGAACACCAAAGGCTACCGGGATTTCGCTGTCCTGGGCGACGTGCGCCAGGCCGTTGCTTGCACCGCCAGCCACATATTCAAAGTGCGCGGTACCGCCACGAATCACTGTACCCAGCGCAATCACCGCGTCATATTTACCGGTTTTTGCCAATGCGCCAGCCGCCAGCGGCAGTTCATACGCGCCAGGAACCCAAACCACGGTAATATTTTCATCTTTTACCTGACCAATACGCTTCAGGGCGTCAATCGCGCCTTCCAGCAGACTGTCATTGATAAAATTGTTGAAACGCGCAATGGTGATGGCGACGCGAGCGTCCGGGGTAGCAACGTTAGCTTCAATAATGTTCATATTCTTCCTTCGGGTTCGATATGGCCCCGCAGGGGGGCGGATTTTATCATAATACTCGACGCGCCGCTTCTCTATTTCGAAGCCTTTACGCGGGAATCAAATGCAGGCAAACATCCGGGCCTACATGGCGTATCTCGTTGAATTTAAAATGGGGTGCCTCGCTCAGTTTCTCAAGCCCCGGCAGCACACATAATCCTCGCGCATCACTTCCTAACAGTTTAGGCGCAACATAGACGATAAGCTCGTCCACCACGCCCGCCTGCAACAGCGCGCCCGCAAGCACCGGCCCGGCCTCCACCCAGATGCTGTTAATCTGCTGTTTACCCAACAGCATCATCAGCACCACCAGATCCAGATGACCGTTATGCTCCGGCACCCGCAGGCTGCGAACCGTCTCAGGCCAGATGCGGGAATCGTCCTGTGTACGGGCAAACCAGGTTTCTCCCGGCTGCTGCACAATACGGTGCTCCGGCGTCACGCGGTTTTGGCTGTCGAGGACAATGCGAATCGGCTGACGCAGGTTTTCCTGCGGATAGAGAGTCTGGGTTGAGGCATCCAGTTCAGGCCAGCGAACCGTTAACGCCGGGTCGTCAGCCAGCACCGTCGCGCTGCTGGTCAGAATCGCGTGGCTTTGCGCCCGTAAACGCTGCACATCGCGCCGCGCCTGCGGGGAGGTAATCCACTGGCTTTCACCGCTGGCCATCGCCGTGCGGCCATCCAGCGATGCGCCGAGCTTGAGCTGCACATACGGGAAGCCGGTGCGCATCCGCTTGAGGAAACCTTTGTTCAGCTGTTCCGTTTCGCTCATCATCAGCCCGTGGCTGACGTCGATCCCCGCCTGCTGCAAACGGTACAGCCCACGTCCCGCGACCTGCGGATTGGGGTCCTGCATCGCCGCAACGACCCGCGCCACGCCAGCGGCAATCAACGCATCGCAGCACGGCGGCGTACGGCCATGATGGCTGCACGGTTCAAGCGTGACATACGCGGTCGCGCCTTTGGCTTTGTCTCCCGCCATACGCAGCGCATGGACTTCAGCATGCGGTTCACCCGCGCGATGATGGTAGCCTTCGCCAACGATTTCGCCATCTTTGACGATCACACAGCCTACATTCGGGTTCGGGTGCGTGGTGAAACGCCCGCGCTGCGCCAGCTTCAGCGCACGCGCCATGTAAAACTCATCCAGCATGGCTTAATCCTGTAGGCGAGCAATCTCTTCGCCGAATTCTTTGATGTCTTCGAAACTCCGATAGACGGAGGCAAAGCGGATGTAAGCCACTTTATCGAGCTTTTTCAGTTGCTCCATCACCAGGTTGCCAATCATTTTGCTGGGAACTTCGCGTTCCCCGGTGGCTCGCAGCTGTGATTTGATGTGATTCAACGCCATTTCGACGTCATCAGAGCTGACAGGGCGTTTTTCCAGCGCTCTTAGCATACCGCTGCGCAACTTCTCTTCGTTGAAAGGTTCACGCACATCGTTACTTTTCACTACGCGCGGCATAACAAGCTCTGCCACTTCAAAGGTAGTGAAACGTTCATTACAGACCAGACACTGCCGACGGCGGCGTACGGAAGAGCCCTCACCCACGAGACGAGAGTCAATAACCTTAGTGTCTACGGCGAAACAGAATGGGCAATGCATACGGCGTCCTGACCAGGTGGTTAACAGAAATCTATTTTACCCTGAACTGGCGCGACAACAAAGGCGGAGCACTTTTGAGACAAAGGATCGATACCTTACGCCCCTTTGCGATCTACCATTAGGGTATCGCGACCATGAAGGAAATAATCTACATGACAAGACGTTACCTAAGAATTCTCCTGGTGGGAAGCCTCTTTAGCCTGAGCGCCTGCGCGCAGCAGAGCGAAGTTCGCCAGATGAACCAAAGCGTCAGCACGCTGAATACGGAAATGGCGCAGTTAAACCAGGAAACCGTGAAGATTACTCAGCAAAATATGTTGAATGCGAAATCCACCAGCGGGGTCTATCTGCTGCCGGGTTCAAAAACGCCTGCCCGCCTGAACAGTCAGATCGGTACGCTGCGTATGTCCCTGGTGAATATCGCGCCCAATGCCGACGGCACACGCGTGACGCTGCGCATTCAGGGTGAGTCCAACGATCCGTTACCGGCGTTTAGCGGTACTGTCGAATACGGGCAGATTCAGGGCACCACGGATAACTATCAGGAAGTGAATGTCCAGAATCAACTGATTAACGCCCCGGCCAGCATCCTGGCGCCGAGCGATGTGGACATCCCGTTACAATTAAACGGATTGACGCCCGACCAGTTAGGTTTTGTCCGCGTTCACGATATCCAGCCTGTTAATCAATAAACCTCCGGCGGAGCGTTTTGTGCGTTCCGCAACATCCCTCCCCGGCTTTTTGTTACTCCTCTGACATCACCGCAATTTTTGCTAAAAGTTGGCAACATTCATGAAAGTCAGTACAATCGCCGCGCTTAAAGTACGCAAACGTGAACGCAATCGATTACGTAGATGATAGATCTGTGAAACAAGACATATTTTTGTGAGCAATGATTTCTATAATAGGCTCCGCAGAAACACGAAATATTTAGAAACGCAAATTGCGCCTTTTTCATTCCCTTCAAGGGATTTCAAACAGTGGCATACAATATGAAAAAAACATTACTTGCAGCCGGTGCAGTGCTGGCGCTCTCATCATCCTTTACTGTTAACGCAGCAGAAAATGACAAACCGCAATACCTTTCAGACTGGTGGCACCAGAGCGTTAACGTCGTAGGCAGCTACCATACCCGTTTCGGACCGCAGCTCCGTAACGATACCTATCTGGAATATGAAGCATTCGCGAAAAAAGACTGGTTCGATTTCTACGGCTATATGGATGCGCCGGTATTCTTCGGCGGTAACACCAACGCGAAGGGTATCTGGAACCACGGTTCCCCGCTGTTCATGGAAATTGAACCGCGTTTCTCTATCGACAAACTGACCGGAGCCGACCTGAGCTTTGGCCCGTTCAAAGAGTGGTATTTCGCTAACAACTACATCTATGACATGGGCCGTAACAAGTCTGGCCGTCAGAGCACCTGGTACATGGGTCTGGGTACTGACATCGAAACCGGTCTGCCGATGAGCCTGTCTCTGAACGTCTATGCGAAGTACCAGTGGCAGAACTACCTGGCTGATAACGAAAACGAGTGGGACGGCTACCGTTTCAAAGTGAAATACTTCGTGCCACTCACCGAGCTGTGGGGCGGTAACCTGAGCTACATCGGTTTCACTAACTTTGACTGGGGCTCCGATCTGGGCGACTCTCAGTACCGTACCAGCAACTCTATCGCATCCAGCCACATCCTGGCGCTGAACTACGATCACTGGCACTACTCTGTGGTGGCTCGTTACTTCCATAACGGCGGACAGTGGGAAAACGGCGCTCAGCCGGTATGGCAATCCGAAACGGTTAAAGCTACCGGTTGGGGTGGCTACCTGGTTGTCGGTTACAACTTCTAAGCGGTTTATTTGCCGCCCGGCCAGCACAGCGCCGGGCACAGAAAGAGCACCGAACGCGCAACGCGCCGGTGCTTTTTTATTTCTTCTGATCCATCATCGCTTTCAGATTAGCGAAAGGGTTATGCATCGCAGCGCCGACATCTTTCTGCGCATCCTCCCCGGCAATAACGGTTGAGCCATACTGATCGGCTTCGGTATATTTCGAATGCTCATGATCGTGACAGTACAGACACAGCAACTCCCAGTTACTGCCGTCTTCCGGGTTATTGGTGTGGTCGTGATCGATATGATGGACGGTTAATTCGCGCAGGTTAGAGTAAACAAATTCGCGAGAACATCGCCCGCATACCCACGGAAATAATTTGAGCGCCTTTTCACGATAGCCGTTTTCCAGCCGCGTATAGTTTTTAGGGATAATCGCCATAGTGACTCTGTATCTGCGTTGAATGTAGGGTTATGAGCAAGTTTAACACTCTGCGTACCCCATTGCCCGTGAAGGATGCAGAAGCCCGCTTAACCACAGGCTTTTTTAGCGATAAAAAAATCCCGGCCATGCGACCGGGATTCCAGTAATAACGTGACTGCGTGATTAAGGCAGAATAGACGGCTGATCCGCCCCTTCTTTCTCAACTTTCTGCTGCAACATATGCTCGCGCTTCATGCCCAGCTTCAGCGCCAGCGCCGAGGCCACGTAGATCGACGATGCCGTACCGATAGAAACACCGATCAGCATGGTCAGAGAGAAGCCTTCCAGTACCGGACCACCGAAGAGGTACAGCATCAGAATCACCACTAACGTCGTCCCGGAGGTGATCAACGTACGGTGCAGCGTCTGGGTCAACGACACGTTAAAGATTTCGTAAGGCGTCCCGCGACGAATTTTGCGGAAGTTTTCACGAATACGGTCAGATACCACGATACTGTCGTTCAGCGAGTAACCGAT
This sequence comes from Citrobacter sp. CK194, assembly GCF_030333395.1. Classification (NCBI taxonomy): domain Bacteria; kingdom Pseudomonadati; phylum Pseudomonadota; class Gammaproteobacteria; order Enterobacterales; family Enterobacteriaceae; genus Citrobacter; species Citrobacter sp. CK194. The sequence goes on along the minus strand of NZ_JAOWGA010000013.1, from coordinate 237,425 downwards.
AACCGACATCAACGATGCAACGATCGTCAGGTCGATCTCAATATGGAACAACGACAGAATCCCTAAGGTGATAATCACGTCGTGCGCCAGCGCGATAACCACCCCCGCCGCCAGTCGCCACTCAAAGCGGAAACCGACATAAATGAGGATAGAGATCAGCGCGACAATCAGCGCCATCGCACCGGTTTGCGCCAGATCGGCGCCCACGCTCGGCCCGACAAACTCAATACGCTTCACGGCGGCGTTCTGGCTGGTGGCTTCGTTAATGACACTCAGCACCTTGCTACCCAGCACCTGACCGCCGTCTTCACCTTCCGTCGGCGGCATACGCACCATAATGTCGTGGCTGCTACCGAAGTTCTGCAACAGCGGCTCAGCAAAGCCCGCTTTTTCCAGCGCATCGCGCATCACGTCCATTTCGGCCGGTTTTTCCAGCGTGATTTCGATAACCGTACCACCGGTAAAATCGAGACCCCAGTTAAAACCGCGCACGCCCATCACCACGATGGCCGCAATCAGCAGGAAACCAGAGATGCCGAAAGCCCAGTAGTCCCAGCGCATAAAGTCATAGACTTTACGGCCGTGGTTCAATTGTTCAACAGTATATTCCTGTGCCACATCGCACTCCTCAGATTGACAGCTTGTTGATGCGTTTGCCGCCATACAACAGGTTTACGATGGCACGCGTACCGACAATCGCGGTAAACATCGACGTTGCCACACCGATACCGGTAGTAATCGCGAACCCTTTAATTGCCCCGGTGCCGACTGCGTACAGGATGATGACTTTAATCAGCGTGGTGATGTTCGCATCGAAGATGGAACTGAACGCGCCTTTATAACCTTCATCAATCGCCTGCTGAACCGTACGCCCGTTGCTCAACTCTTCTTTAATACGTTCGTTGATCAGTACGTTGGCGTCGACCGCCACCGCAAGGGTTAGCACGATACCGGCAATCCCCGGCATACTCAGCGTGGCCCCCGGCAGCAGCGACATGATACCGACAATCAATACCAGGTTGGCCACCAGCGCGCTTGTCGCAATCAGACCGAACTTCTTGTAGAAGAAGATCATGAACAGGATGGAGACCACCAGACCGGCCAGACACGCTTCCAGGCCCTGTTTGATGTTCTGCATACCCAGCGTCGGGCCGATAGTCCGTTCTTCAACAATCTGAATCGGCGCAATCAGCGCCCCGGCGCGCAGCAGCAGAGAGAGCTGGCGGGCTTCGTTCGGGTTGTTGATACCGGTAATACGGAAGCTGTTGCCCAAGCGAGACTGGATGTTGGCGATGTTGATCACCTCTTCCTGCTTCACCAGTACCGCACGACCGTTGGCATCTTTCTTACCGCTGTCTTTGTACTCCACAAACAAGGTCGCCATCGGCTTGCCGATATTGTCTTTGGTGAAGTTAGACATGATGTTGCCACCTGCGCTATCCAGCGAGATGTTAACCTGCGGTTGGTTGTATTCGTCCTGGCTGGAAGTGGAGTCGGTGATATGGTCACCGGTCAGGATCACGCGTTTGTACAGCACAACCGGCTGGCCTTCGCGCGTCTGTTTCACTTCCGAGTCACCGGGTACGCGCCCGGATGCCGCCGCAGACTGGTCAACGTTGGTGTTTACCAGACGGAATTCGAGGGTCGCGGTAGCGCCCAGGATCTCTTTCGCACGCGCGGTATCCTGAATACCCGGCAGCTCAACGACGATGCGATCCGCACCCTGACGCTGGACAACCGGCTCAGCCACGCCCAATTGGTTTACACGGTTACGCAGAATGTTGATGTTCTGCTGAACGGCATATTCACGCGCTTCGCTCAGACGCGCATCAGACATGACCGCACGCAGCGCCGTATTGCCCTGGCTGGTAATCACCAGATCGCGGTGACGCCCGCTCAGATAAGAGATCGCTTCATCACGCGCTTTGTTATCGCGGAACGTGATGCTCAGACCGTAGTTATCTTCTTTGCGAACAGTGGTATAAGGAATGCCTTTTTCACGCAGGTCGCTGCGCAGGCTATCGATATTTTGCTCCTGAAGCTTACCTAACGCGGTGTCCATATCCACTTCCATCAGGAAGTGAACGCCGCCACGCAGGTCAAGGCCAAGTTTCATCGGCTCGGCTTTAATGGCCGCCAGCCAACGAGGCGTTGCCGGAGCAAGGTTAAGCGCCACGACGTATTTATCACCTAGCACGCCAACCAGCGCTTCACGGGCGCGCAGCTGGATGTCGGTGGTGTCGAAGCGCGCAAGAATAGCGCCCTCTTCCAGAGCCACAGACTTAGCGGTAATTTTTTCTTCTTGTAACGTTTTCTGGACCTGGATCAGCGTTTGCTCACTGGCGGCGACGCCGCGCGCGCCAGTGATTTGAACAGCCGGATCCTCACCATACAGGTTGGGAAGTGCGTAAAGCAGGCCGACGACAATCACGACGACCAGCATGATGTACTTCCACAAAGGATAACGGTTTAACACGGCAGTTCCCTTTGGGAAAACAATAGATTACAGCGCCTTCATAGTGCCTTTCGGCAGAACGGCAGCTACGAAGTCACGTTTGATAACCACTTCAGTGGTGTCATTCAGCGCGATAACGATGTAGCCGGATTCCGCTACTTTCGTTACACGACCCACCAGGCCACCGTTAGTCAGCACTTCATCGCCTTTTGCGATGGAGCTCATCAGGTTTTTGTGTTCTTTGGTGCGCTTCTGCTGTGGACGCAGGATCATGAAGTAGAAAATCAGACCAAACACCACCAGCATCAAAATCAGAGACATCGGGCTGCCCTGCGCCGGAGCACCTGTTGCCGCTACCGCATCAGAAATAAAAAAGCTCATTAAATTTCCCTCATTATTAAAATTAATCAACGTTCAAAGGTGGAACAGGTCGACCCTGACGTTGGTAAAAATCGGTCACGAAGCTCTCTAATTTACCCTCTTCAATAGCCTTGCGTAAACCCGCCATCAAACGCTGGTAGTAACGCAGGTTATGAATCGTGTTGAGTCGCGCGCCCAATATTTCGTTGCAACGGTCGAGATGATGCAAGTAGGCACGCGAATAATTGCGACAGGTGTAGCAATCACACTCGGCATCGAGCGGGCTGGTGTCGCTTTTATGCTTCGCATTACGAATTTTCACCACGCCGTCAGTCACGAACAGGTGACCATTACGGGCATTGCGTGTTGGCATAACGCAGTCAAACATATCGATACCGCGACGCACGCCTTCCACCAGATCTTCCGGTTTGCCGACGCCCATCAGGTAACGAGGTTTGTCCGCCGGGATTTGCGGGCAGACATGCTCCAGAATGCGGTGCATGTCTTCCTTCGGCTCACCCACAGCCAGACCGCCGACAGCGTAGCCATCAAAGCCAATCTCTACCAGACCTTTGACGGAGATATCGCGTAAATCTTCGTAAACGCTGCCCTGAATGATGCCAAAAAGCGCATTTTTGTTGCCCAAACCATCAAAACGGTCGCGGCTACGCTTCGCCCAGCGTAAAGACATCTCCATAGAGCGTTTAGCATAATCCCAGTCCGCCGGATACGGCGTACATTCGTCGAAAATCATGACGATATCGGAACCGAGATCGTACTGAATCTCCATGGATTTTTCAGGATCGAGGAAAATCGGATCGCCGTTGATCGGGTTGCGGAAATGCACGCCTTGCTCGGTGATCTTGCGAATATCGCCGAGGCTGAACACCTGGAAACCGCCGGAGTCCGTCAGGATCGGGCCTTTCCACTGCATGAAATCATGCAGATCGCCATGCAGTTTCATGATTTCCTGACCCGGGCGCAGCCACAGGTGGAAGGTGTTGCCGAGAATAATTTGTGCGCCGGTGGCTTCAACTTCTTCCGGCGTCATGCCTTTAACGGTGCCATACGTACCGACGGGCATAAAAGCAGGCGTTTCCACTACGCCACGATCAAACACCAGGCGGCCACGGCGAGCGCGTCCGTCGGTAGTATCCAGTTCGAATTTCATTTTCTCTCCATACGCCAGAAAAACAGTCTGACGTTTAAACCTGTGCCGCGAACCTACTTCCCGACACGCTCATTCAAAGCCTGCGGATTGTACGTGATAAACATCGCGTCCCCGTAGCTAAAAAAGCGATAATTTTGTTCTACCGCAGCCTTGTACGCATTCATCGTGTGCTGATAACCCGCAAAAGCGGACACCAGCATAATCAGCGTCGATTCCGGCAGGTGAAAATTGGTCACCAGCGCATCAATCACTTTGTATTGATAACCTGGGTAGATGAAGATTTGCGTATCGCCGAAGAACGGTTCGATCAGGTCGTTTTTCGCCGCCTGCGCCGCACTCTCCAGCGAGCGTACCGAGGTGGTGCCCACCGCGATGATCCGATTGCCCCGCGCTTTTGCCGCCAGCACCGCATCAACCACCTCCTGCGGGACTTCGGCGTACTCCGAGTGCATGATGTGATCTTCAATGGTCTCCACACGCACCGGCTGGAACGTCCCCGCGCCGACGTGCAGCGTCACAAACGCCATCTCAATGCCTTTTTCGCGCAGCGCGGCCAGCAGCGGATCGTCAAAGTGCAAACCTGCGGTTGGCGCGGCAACGGCCCCCGGTTTTTCACTGTAGACCGTCTGATACAACTCACGGTCGGCGTCTTCATCCGGGCGGTCGATGTACGGCGGCAGCGGCATATGGCCGATCGCGTTGAGAATCTCCAGAACCGGGCGCGCGTCGTTGAACTCAACTTCAAACAGCGCGCCATGACGCGCGGTCATGGTGGCGTTAATGCTTTCGTCATCGCCCAACAGCAGTTCCGCGCCCGGTTTCGGCGCTTTGGAAGCGCGAATATGCGCCAGAATGCGTTTGTCATCCAGCATCCGCTCAACCAGCACTTCAATCTTACCGCCGCTGGCTTTACGGCCAAACAGACGCGCCGGGATGACGCGGGTATTATTAAAGACCAGCAGATCGCCAGGGTTGAGCTTATCGAGCAGATCGGTGAAAGTACCGTGCGTCAGCGCGCCCGTCGGCCCGTCCAGTGACAGCAAGCGGCAACGACTGCGCTCAGGCTGCGGATAGTGGGCAATCAGGGATTCGGGTAATTCAAAGGAAAAATCGGTAACGCGCATGACACTGACTCAGACTAAAATAAGAGGCGGGTAGTCTAGTGCCGGGGCGCGCTCCCTGCAACCGTTACCCCTCAAGTTAAGAGATATAAGCTATAGACAAAATCATTCAGGATGCATCGAGGCGGCAACTGAATGACAAATTCGTCAGGAACGAATTTGAACGCTGCTTGCAGCGGCCCCGCAGGGGTGAGGCCCGGGGATGGGCCGAGTAACTCGCAGCCAACAAAGAGGCAGTTTGAAGGATGAAGTGGATATGAATTTTCTTGCACACCTGCACTTAGCGCATCTCGCCGACAGCTCGCTTTCCGGCAATTTACTGGCTGATTTTGTTCGGGGAAACCCGGAGGCGAATTTTCCCCCTGACGTGGTGGAAGGGATTTATATGCATCGGCGGATTGACGTCATGACCGATAATCTGCCGGAAGTGCGTGAAGCGCGGGAATGGTTTCGCAGCGAAACCCGTCGTGTAGCCCCCATCACTCTGGATGTGATGTGGGACCACTTCCTGTCGCGCCACTGGGCGACAATATCTCCCGATTTCCCGTTGCAGGCATTCGTGGGCTACGCCCATGCGCAGGTCAGCACTATTTTGCCCGACTCGCCGCCGCGTTTTGTGAATCTGAACGATTATCTGTGGTCGGAAAAGTGGCTGGAGCGTTATCGCGATATGGATTTTATCCAGAATGTCCTCAACGGGATGGCGAATCGCCGCCCACGCCTCGATGCCCTGCGCGACTCCTGGTACGATCTGGATGCGCACTACGATGCGTTAGAAGCGCGCTTCTGGCGCTTCTACCCGCGCATGATGGCGCAGGCGCGTCAGAAGTCGCTTTAGCTGCCTGATAAGCGTAACGCCATCAGGCAAAAAATTGATAGGTGAAACCTGTCTCATTGATTGTCAGCACCGCGTTGAGTTGCCCTCTTCCCCTCCCTATACTTGCCCGCGTTGCGTTCCAAACCCCTTAACTTTGCAGGAGTATTTATATGGTACTGGTTACTCGTCAGGCCCCGGACTTCACAGCAGCCGCCGTACTGGGTAGCGGTGAGATTGTTGAAAACTTCAACTTCAAACAGCACACCAACGGCAAAACAACCGTTCTGTTCTTCTGGCCGATGGACTTCACCTTCGTTTGCCCGTCTGAACTGATTGCTTTCGACAAACGTTATGAAGAGTTCCAGGCGCGTGGCGTAGAAGTTGTCGGCGTTTCTTTTGACTCTGAATTCGTCCACAACGCATGGCGTAACACCCCTGTCGATAAAGGCGGCATCGGTGCAGTGAAATACGCAATGGTTGCTGACGTGAAGCGTGAAATCCAGAAAGCCTACGGTATCGAACACCCGGAAGCGGGCGTTGCCCTGCGCGGTTCTTTCCTGATCGACGCCAACGGCGTGGTTCGTCACCAGGTGGTTAACGACCTGCCACTGGGCCGTAACATCGACGAAATGCTGCGTATGGTTGACGCGTTGCAGTTCCACGAAGAGCACGGCGAAGTGTGCCCGGCACAGTGGGAAAAAGGCAAAGAAGGGATGAACGCCTCTCCAGACGGCGTGGCAAAATACCTGACTGAAAACGTCGCCAGCCTGTAATCGGCTCGAATTGAAAAAAGCTCGCTATGGCGAGCTTTTTTATTGCGCTTATCAGGCCTATGGATTTTTGTAGGCCGGATAAGGCGTTCCGCCGCCATCCGGCGTAGTGCCCGGTGGCTCGCCGTTTACCGGGCCTGCAAACACGTAGCGTTTACGCCGCGCCGTCCTTTTTCACCTCGCGCCAGATCCGCCACGCCATCACCAACAGTACCGCGACGCCAGCAATCAACGCCCCCCACACCAGTAACGTTTTCCAGCGGCTTTGCTGCTCCGCAGCCGACGTTGCCGTCAGCCGCGCCTCACCGCCCAGCGTTACGCGCTGCTGCGTCATCGCCCAGGGCAGGTCGTTAACATCCTGCGTTTTGCGCAGCGACGCCGGGATCAGCATATCCAGCTCAACATCGGCTTTTTCTGCCGCCCGGTTTCCCCAGGCCAGCATATACGGGCCTTTCCCTTGCGTATTGAACACCAGTTGATAACTGTCCCGCGCGCCGCTCAGCGCAGGCAGCGTTTCCGGCAATCGGGCGTTGATGGTGGTCATACGGATAGCTTCAACCTGTTGACCTGAAAGAAAAATATCTTCCGAACGCTTCCCGTCGAGGCGGTACAGGATCGTTTTCGTCAGTGGACGCCACGCCTCTTTTTCCCCGCCGCGCCATGCCAGCTCAACCGGTAAAACGCCCTCGTTTTCCAGCGCAATTCTGAGCGACGTCAGCGGCTGCGGCTGATTCCAGCGCCATACGGCTTCTGTTTCCGACACTTTCTTTGCGTGGGCCTCCAGCGCAATACGCTCCGACGCCGGTTCTCCGCTGTCCGCAATGGCGCTTACGCTGTTTAACGTCAGCGGCGGACTTTGCGAATCGAGAATCACCAGCAGGTAGCGACGGCCTTCCGCAGAGAGCGTCAGGCTGGCGCTGATGGTGTCCATTTTCAGCCGATCGTTATCGCGCGTCAGATCCATCAGCGGCGCGTCTTCTTGCACGGGTTGCCAGTAACGTAAATCACGGCTGGCATAAACGGACGCCTTCCCCTGCCAGTTGCCCGCAGGCGTGTTCCAGTTCAGGCGCAGTTGCGCCAGCGAAAAGGCCGCCGTCATCTCTTCCGGCAGAGTCAGTAAATAGCTCTGCCCAACCGCGTTAACGTCATCGCTTTCCAGATGAATTTCCACGCCGGTCTTTGAACGCAAGACAAAGGATTCGCTTCCACGGCGCTCCCCTTCCCGCGGTGATACTGGCGACATATCCAGAGGAAAAAGCCGCAGCGCCACCGTCTCTGGCGTAACAGACGGCGTTTTCTGCGCCGTCAGCGCAAAGGGCACCGTATCGCCCTGGCGGTTAAAAACCCGCACATCGCGTAAATCCGGCCAGGCGCTTTGTTGGTAAAGCGCCAGCGGCAGCGAAACGCGATACCACGGCGATGAACCCGTCGCTTCCAGCATCATGCCGATGGCATAATCCTGCGGCGTTTCCGGGGCTTCGTCACGGCTGAACGCCGGCCACGCCACACTCAGCAACGCGCTCCAGACTACCGCTTTCATCCATTTCATTTTTCTTCTCCTGCTTTGGGCGGTAACGGTGAGAAATACCCGACGATAAGTACCAGGATCGCCACGCCGATAAAAGCGATGGCGCGCGCCAGCCCGCCGCCGCGCGCGCTATCCACCAGCATCAGCTTAACAATGACGATCCCCAAAAGCACCGCGCCGCATAACCATTCCCGCCGCGAACGGCGACGGGTCGCGAGCAACATCATAACTAATGCCGTCAGCATCCAGAACAGGGCGAAACAGGTCTGGATCAACCGCGAATGCCACAATGTCTCCATGCTCCACGCCACCTCGCCATACCACGCCAGCGCCCGCATCAGCCCTCCATTCAACCACCAGAATGCGAGCGCCGCCAGCACCACAGGCGCCCATGCGTGATATTTCACTAACGGCGACGGCAGAAAACGACGAGAGAAACGCGCAAGGAGGAACAATCCCAGCAAGGCGAAAGCGGCTCCCTCCTCAAGCGGGTTCACCACTGGCAGATAGCGCTGTTGGAAAACCACGCCATCCTGTAAATTCGCCAGCACCAGAAGCAACAGCAGGATCGCTGCCACGGGCGCCAACGCCAGCGCGCCGTACAACGCAGGCCAGCATTTGAACGGCCACAAATCGCGGCGCAGCGCGGCGTGTACCAGCAGTATGACGATTCCGCCCGCCGCCATCATCAACCCGCTGCGCCAGGCGTCCATTCCCCACGGCAACGACTGCACAAACCAGAACAGCTCCATCCCGAGCGCTAAAAGCACCATCCAGAACAAGGATAAATGCAGCGCCCGGGAGATGCGCGGCGGCAGATGCGCATCATCACGATAAAGCATGAACACCGCACAAGGCAGCGCCACGCACCACGCCAGATTTTGCCAGCCTGCGGCGAAAATCTGGCGTTCTTCAATCTGGTACAGCAATGCCAGCAGCATCGCAGGCCACAGCAGCCAGGGGCTGTAACCTAACGCCCGCCAGGCGAGCCGCCCGCTCAGATAACGCCAGAGCCAGGCGGACGCGGCGAGTAGCGCCAGCACGCCAGACCATTCGGCAGCATAACGCGCCAGCGCCAGTTGCGAGGCGCCCGTCAGCGCGACGATCCAGAAGGCGATGCCGCCCGCCAGCAGCGCCCAACTGACCTCCTTCTTCTCGCTGCGCCACAGCCACGCGCCGCCCAGCCAGCACAGACTCAGCACGGCGAAGATCATCATCACCGTCAGCGGCGCGGCGTCATCGGCCAGCGCCCACAGCGCGCTGCCCACAGCCAGTAGCATTAGCGCAGTGCCGCTATAGCTCATCCGCCGCTGCTGTTGCTGCATACCCAGCCACAATACGCCAAGCCCCTCCAGCGCCCAGGCCATTGCCGTCCAGCGCGCCGAAAGCGCCAGCGGGATGGCGAGGGTGGTAAACGCGCCACCCAACGCGAGCGCCGCCAGCACCAGCGGCCTTCCCATCGACGGGTAGCGGCGCAGCGCCAGCCACGCCAGCGCCATATAGAACGCGCCGTAGCCCAGCGCACTGAGCGCCGGACCATAATCCATATGTTGGGTAATGGCGTACTGCATGCCAAACCCAACCAGCGGCGGCGCAAACAACAGCACGCCATCAACAATATGTTTGCCTTTTTCCTGCGCCCGCAGCGACAGCGCCACGCTCAGCACACCGAAAATAATGATATTGGCAATCAGGAAAAGCTGGCAGTTGAGCCAGTATTCAGGCTGGTAGTCGCTGACGCCCCACAGACCGCCGACCCCGAAAGTGAATAATAACCCCAGCAGATTAAGCTCACGCCAGTGCTGCCAGACGCTTATGGCAAGAATGCCTGCCGACAGCAGGAGATAGAACGAGAACAGCGCCACATAGTTCCCGCTGCCCGTCGACAGCAGCAGCGGCGCAAGATAACCGCCCAGGCTGGCCAGCATCGCCAGGCTAAGCGCTTTTTGCAAAATAGCCAGTCCTACGCTTGCGGCGCAAATCAGCACCAACAGCGCAAACGCCAGCGTCATCGGCAGCATTTGCCACAGCCGAAATGCGCCAAAGACGGTCAGATAGAGCGCGCCTGTCGCGCCGCCTTGCAGGATCAGCGCATAGACCGGCTGTTTGTGTCGCAAACGCCAGCCTGTCGCGAGCAGCACTACGGCACACAGCGCCGCAGTGACAAGACGCAGTTCAAGCGGAAACAGCGCGTGTTCAACCGTATAACGCAACAGGAAGGATAAACCGAAAAAGAGGAGCAGAATGCCCAGCTTCGCCAGCGGATTTCCCTGCATAAACCAGCGCGCCAGCGAGGTGAAAACGCCGCCGAACGCGGAAGGTTTTGCCGTTTTAGCAGGCGCCGGGAGCGGTTTTGCGAGGGTTTCCTGCGCAGCCCAGGGATTTTCCGGCTCAGGTATGGCCGCTTCGATGGCATCAGGCGGCGATGGCGCGACACGCTCTTTCGCAGGTAGCGAAGGTTCCGCCGTCACCTGTACCGCAGGCGCTTCTCCCGCACGCTGCTGTTCAAGTTGCTCAACCCGTCGGCGCAACACCGCCAGCTCAAAGCGAACCGACGCGCTGCGGTTGAGCGCGACAATCGCGAGAATGGGAACCACCACCAGCGCGAAGAATAAAACAATGCAGCCAAGGATTAAAAGCTCATCCATGTTTCCACCTTCACTGTACAAGGACAGACCAGAATGACATAGATTATTACATTTTTGCCATCCCTGAAGGTGAAAATGCCGGATCGCAGCGTAAACCAGAACGCGGCTTCGGGGCGAATAGAGCCGACCATTTTGAATGCATTATTGAGGAAATGAACCATGCTAATAATGTGGTTATTTCATCTTATTTTGCATAACAGACACCCTCAAAAAAATGCCATGCTTTGGTCTAAATTATTCACTGGCATTGTTTTTCGACAGTCTGTACAACGTACTTATTTCATTTTCAGGATATTTTCAGATCATGCGAATCAATCTGGACGTTCTGCTCATTCTTGATGCTATCGACAAACACGGCTCGTTTGCCGCTGCGGCCGGGTCGCTGTTTAAAACCCCCGCGGCGCTTAGCTATATGATTCAGAAACTGGAAAACGATCTCGATATTGAGCTTCTCGATCGCTCCGGCCACCGGGCAAAATTTACCGATACCGGACGGATGATGCTGGAAAAAGGGCGTCTGCTGCTCAACGCCGCAAAAGACCTGGAGAAACAAGCCGTGCAGTTAAGCTCTGGCTGGGAAAAAGAGCTGGCGATAGCGCTGGATGATTCCTTCCCTTTCGAGACGCTGCTGCCCGTTATTGATGCGTTTTATGCGCTGAATAAGCAAACGCGCCTCAATTTTACACACCATACGCTGGCGGGATCGTGGGAAGAGCTGACGCACAACGGCGCGGACATCATTCTCGGCGCAATTAACGAGCCTCCGACCTCCGCCGCCTGGTCATATAAAATGCTCGGCACCCTGGACAACGTATTTGTGGTCGCGCCTTCGCACCCGCTGGCCGCCGCCACGGACGGCCTGACCAATGAGCAACTCTGTCTGCACCGGGCGGTGGTGATCAGCGACAGCGCCCGCTTCTGCCATCCCCTGCAATCCAATTTAATGGATGAGCAGCCGCAAATTCGCGTGGATGACTTCGACAGCAAAGTGACGCTGCTGCGCGCCGGTTTAGGGTGCGGATTCCTCCCCCGCCATATTGCCAAACCGTGGCTTGCCACCGGCGAGCTGGTGGAGAAATCCGTCATCTCTTTTCGGCAGAAAGATGTCGCCTATATGGCATGGCGCAACCACAGCGATGGTCTGGCGCAGCGCTGGTGGCGAGAAGCCCTGCTCGCCAGCCCGGAAGTCGCGCAGCTCTATCAGTGATTCACCCAGACCGTAGCGGAAATGGCGGGCAGGCTGAGAACACCCTCAGCCAGTTGGCCTTTCCCCTCTTTGCCTCGCCATTCGCTGACGTTAAGCAACGGTGAGGCAGGCAATACGACCTCACAGGCCTCGCCCCGGTTGATCGCCACCAGTACGCGCTGCTGGTGATAGACTCGCACAAAGACCACCACATCTTCTTCGGCATAAATCACCTGGCAACCGCCGTGACGTAGCGCCTGCGTGCGCTGGCGAAGTTTCCCCAGACGCTGGTACAGCGCCAACAGCGTGGCATCCTGTTTTTCAACCTGCCACGGGAACGGCTTACGACAGAACGGATCGTTATTACCGTCCAGCCCCACTTCATCGCCGTAATAGATGCAGGGAACGCCAGGCCAGGTAAACAGCCAGACGACCGCCAGCGGCAAACGCGCCACGTCTTTGCCCAGCAGCGATTTGAAACGGGCGGTATCGTGGCTGTCCAGTTGGTTAAACATCCGTAACTGCTGCTGATGCGACAGGCCAGCACGGTAGTTATCCATCCAGGCGATGCAGGTTTGCGCGTCAATGTGCTGCGGATCGTAAGAGATATCGGTATTGGCGAGAAATCCCCACAGCGGGAAAGTAAAGCCGCGATAGTTCATGGCGGCGTCTTCCGCATCCGCCTGGAGCCATTGCCGCGCATCGCCAAAATGCTCGCCAACGATATAGGCGTCAGGCTGCGTCTCTTTTGCCGCCTGCGTAATACCGGCAACGTGTTGCAGGTTATTGCGCGCGCCTCCGGCCTCGCCCAGCATATGCACCACATCAAGCCGCCAGCCGTCCATATGCCACGGCGCTTTCAGCCAGTGACGCACAATGCTGTCTTCACCACGGTAGATTTCATTGACCAGGCTTTCCGACTGGAAATCCAGCTTGGGCAGACTCGGATACCCCAGCCAGTCCAGCGCCACGCCCTCCGGGGAGAAAGAGTACCAGTCACGCCAGGGCGAATCCGGGTTGTGGCATGCGCCGCCGCTTCCCCGATTGTGCCTGTCAAACCAGGCGTGCGAGTCGCCGCTATGGTTAAAGACGCCGTCCAGCACCAGGCGCATTCCCTGCTGCTGCGTATGCTGCCGCAGGCGCAACAGCGCCCGATCGCCGCCAAACTGCGGATCAACGTGACGATAATCTTCCGTATCGTATTTATGGACGCTTGGCGCGCTAAAGACCGGGTTCAGGTACAGCGCCGTCACCCCCAGTTTTTTCAGGTACGGCAGTTTCTCGCTGATCCCGTCCAGATCGCCGCCGTAGAACGTCGATCCCCCGGCCTGCGCAGTCACCGGATCGTCCCAGTCGTGCAAGACGATATCCTGACCGGCGGCATGATGGTAATAGACATTATCCTGTTCCGCTTCGCGCGGCTGGCTGCGGGCAAAGCGATCCGGGAAGATTTGATAGAAAATCTGATCGGCGACCCATTGTGGGCCATTGTCCGGCACATCGACGGCAAACTGCTCCAGCCGCGCGGGCGGGAAACGGCTAAATCCCTGCGGCGTGAACCACAGCTGGCGATCGTGCCAGAGCAGCTTAAAGCTGTAGCGACGGCGCGGCTGTCCGCTGGCGAGATCGATCGCCGCCCGCCATGCCGTGACGCCCGGTTGCGGTTGACTGCGCAGCCGATGCATCGCCAGCGAGATTTCTTCATTATCGTTCTCAGCGCGTAGCGTCACACGCTGGGGCGGGTTCTCCCCGCTCAGCCATAACGTTATGGTCAGTTGTTCTTTGTTTTGCTTAACAAATGGGGCAACCGGAAGGTGCCAGGCGTTCAACATCACGTATCCCCTTTGATGAAAATGAAGCCACCTTGCCATAGCGACATCAAGGATAACTCATCATCTTAATGTTTATTGGGGGAGGAGTCCGGGGGAGGATATTGTTTGATACTGCCGGGCGGCGACTTCGCCTGACCCGGCCTACGGTTGCCTGTAGGCCGGATAAGCGTTAGCGCCATCCGGCGGGGAATCACCCCACTTCAGCCAGTTGGCGGTCGCGGCGGCGTTTAAACATCCAGCCGACCAACAGCAGTGCGATCCAGGCGAAACCGACGTACAGCGAAATACGGGTATCTGGATGGTAGCCGATAAGCGCGATAATAAAGACCAGGAAAATCAGGCCCGTAACGGTTGTCGCCACGCCGCCCGGCACTTTAAATTTCAGCGCCTTCACCTCATCCGGCGGCAGACGGCGGCGGAACGCAATCTGCGACAGCAGGATCATAATCCATACCCATACCGTGGCGAAGGTCGCCAGCGAAGCAATCACCAGGAAGACGTTTTCCGGCATGATGTAGTTCAGGTAAACCGCGAACAGCAGCGCAATGGTCATCACCATAACCGTCACCCACGGAATACCGCGACGCGACGTTTTAGCGAACACTTTCGGCGCACTGCCCTGCTCCGCCATACCGTGCAGCATACGCCCCACGCCGAACACGTCGGAGTTAATCGCCGACAGCGAAGCGGTCAGCACCACAAAGTTCAGGATGCTGGCGGCAAACGTAATGCCAAGATGCTGGAAGGTCAGGACGAACGGGCTGCCGTTGGTGCCAACCTGGTTCCACGGGTAGATAGACATGATGACGAACAGCGTGCCCACGTAGAACACCAGAATACGCATCGGCACAGAATTGATGGCGCGCGGAATAGATTTTTCCGGGTCTTTCGCTTCTCCGGCGGTGATGCCGATAATTTCAATCCCGCCGTAAGCGAACATCACCATTTGCAGCGACATCACCATCCCCAGCCAGCCGTTGCTGAAGAACCCGCCGTTGCTCCACAGGTTGTGGACCCCGGTCGGCTGCCCGCCGTTGCCAATCCCCCAGATAATGATGCCGAAGCCGGCAACAATCATGATGATGATAGTGGCGACTTTAAAGAACGAGAACCAGAATTCCAGCTCGCCGAATACCTTCACGCTCATCAGGTTGATGGCACAGATAAGCAGCACCACGCTCAGCACCCAGATCCAGTGCGGCACCGTAGGGAACCAGACCCCCATATAGATACCGAAGGCGGTCACGTCGGCAATGGCGACAATCAGAATTTCAAAACAGTAAGTCCAGCCGGTAATGTAACCGGCGAGCGGGCCGAGGTTTTCCTGCGCATAGCGCGAGAACGAGCTGGCGGCGGGGTTATGCACGGACATTTCGCCCAGCGCGCGCATAATAATGTACGCCGCGACCCCGCCGATAATGTAGGCCAGCAACACGCTTGGCCCGGCCATTTTGATGGCGTCTGCCGAGCCATAAAATAATCCGGTGCCAATTGCCGATCCCAATGCCATAAAGCGAATGTGCCGGGTGCTCAGCCCACGCTTTAGCTTGTTATTGCTTTCCATCAATTCCGAACCCATCAAAATAATAAAAAAACCACGGGGCCTGTAGCCCCGTGGTTAAAACATACTGTCAGTGATCTTAGTGAGCGCTGGAGGTCACTTGTCGACCTGCGGCGCGATCCCAGATAATTGCCAGAACAACCATCACCACTGTTGGCATCAACCACGCCAGCCCCTGTTCCGCCAGCGGTAAACGCTGGGTCCAGGCCGGTAAGATGTCACCAATCGCAGAGGCTTTAATCCCGTCAAGGATACCAAAAACCAAGCTGATAAACATCGCCGGAGCAATGACGCGGGAAGAATTATGCCACCATGAGCGGGTAAAGCTTAATACAACCAGTGCGATACACGGCGGATAGATGGCTGTCAGCACCGGAATAGAAATCTGAATCAGATGGCTCAGACCCAGATTCGATACCACCATTGAGAAGCCGCCCAGAATAAACACCAGCGTGCGATAAGAGAGTGGGACGTACTGCGCAAAGAACTCCGCACATGCGCAGGTCAGGCCAACCGCCGTCACCAGACAGGCGATGAAAATCAGCGCCGCCAGCAGCAGGCTACCCGCGCCGCCGAAGGTATGCTGAACGTAAGCGTGCAGGATTGCCGCGCCGTTAGCAGACTGATCGACCAGCGTCGCGCTATCCGATCCCAGACGGAACAGCGCAAGGTACAGCAGCGTCAAACCCACACCCGCCATCAGTCCCGCCCAGACGGTATAACGGGTCAGCAGACGCGCTTCTTTAACGCCGCGCGAGCGCGCCGCATTGACGATAACGATACCAAACACCATTGCGCCCAGCGTATCCATCGTCAGATAGCCATTCACAAAACCATTAGAGAACGCCGCGTTCTGGTAGGCGTCCATCGCGTCGCTAATCGGGCCGGCAGGCCAGATGATTGCCGCAACGGAGAGAATAATCAGCGCGATGATTTTCAGCGGCGCCAGGAAGTTACCCACCGTGTCCAGCAGTTTGCCCGGATAGAGCGATACCAGAATCACAATGGCGAAATACACCAGGCTGTAGATAAACAGCGGCAGTGCGGAATCGCCGGTCAGCGGCGCAATCCCGACTTCAAAGGAGACGGTCGCCGTACGCGGCGTTGCGAATAACGGCCCCACCGCCAGATAACAGACGGTCGCCAGCAGAACGCCAGCCACTTTACCAATCGGGGTGCTCAGGCTATCAACGCCGCCGCCGACTTTCGCCAGCGCCACAACGGTAAGTACCGGAAGACCAACGGCAGTAATCAGAAAGCCGAACGCCGCAGTCCAGACGTGTTCGCCTGCCTGCAAACCGACCATCGGCGGAAAGATAATATTGCCTGCGCCAACGAACAGCGCAAATGTCATAAAGCCCAGAGCGATAATATCGCGCGATTTTAACTGATGGGTCATAAAGTTTTACTGCCTGTGGATGTGGTGTTGAAAACGTTAAATTTTCTGCCCTTCCCTGCGGGACGATACAGCGGCATTTTTAAGCAATTCCAGCGGGATATGCTCCTGGGCTGGCGCGGCGAAGAATAGTTTTTCGATTTACCGCGTAAATGCAGTCGGTATGACAGCATCTGGAGCGCAATTTAAACGCTTATAACGTTTTAAAGCAAGGTGAGATCCAAAAACCAGAAGAATATAGCGATATGAAATTAGCAACCAGTACAAAACGCTATCCATAAGAAAAAGTCATGGCTAATCATGCGAACAAAAAAGCATCAGGCGTTGAAAAATTCAGCGGAGTCTTCTTTACTGCAAAGAAAATAAGCCAGCATCCGCTGGCTTATGGAAAGCTAACCTTACGAACCACAATTAAGCGCAATTTTTGGCAATTAATCGTTCCGGCAGCACAAAGCTGAAGCGCGTCCCTTTACCCGGCGAACTGTCGATAATCAATCGACTCTCGTGATGATTCAGCGCATGTTTCACAATCGCCAGACCTAATCCACTTCCCCCGGTTTGCCGCGACCGCGCTTTGTCCACACGGTAGAAACGCTCCGTCAGACGCGGAATATGCTCAGGCGCAATCCCCGGCCCGTTATCTTCCACGCTGAACTCCGCACCGTGGGTCACATGCTGCCAGCGCACGGTAATATGCGTTCCCGCAGGCGTGTGATTCACCGCGTTATAGACCAGGTTCGAAATCGCACTGCGCAACTGTTCTTCGTTGCCCAATACGCTCAGCCGGGCATCCACTTCAAACGTAAAGGTGTGTTTCTGCTGGCTGAGCGCCTGCGCCTCACGCTCAACAACGCGCAGCATCATCGGCACATCTACCCTTTCATTTAACAGCAGCGCGGGCGCCGCCTCAATTTTCGACAGCGTCAGCAGTTGTTTCACCAGCCCTTCCATCCGGTGCGTTTGCTCACGCATCGTATGCAGCGCCTTCTCCCGCGTCGCGCCTTCCAGAGGCTGCTCCTGCATCATCTCCAGATAGCCCTGCAAGACGGTGAGCGGCGTGCGTAGTTCATGGCTGACGTTTGCGAAGAAATTGCGCCGCGCGCCTTCAAGCTGGTGCATCTGCGTCACGTCGCGCGCGACCATCAACAGTTGCTGATCGGTATAGGGCATCACGCGAATCTCCAGATGCCGCCCGGTGTTGAGCACCAGATTGAGCGGCCGGATAAAATCGCGTGTTTTGAGATACTGCGTAAATTCCGGGTAGCGCAGCAGGTTCAGAATGTTTTGCCCGTTGTCGTCCGGCCAGCGCAGCCCAAGCACCTGTTGCGCCAGTCCGTTACACCAGAAAATCCCGCCGTCTTCGGTTGTCAGCACCACCGCGTCGGGGAGGGATTCCGCCCCGCTGCGAAAGCGTTTAATCAGGTTTCCCAGTTCGCGACGCCGCTTTTTATTACGCAACTGCATCTGGTGCAGACCGTACAGCAGCGGCTCCCAGCTCCCGCGTCCCGGCGGCGGCGTCATACTCATATCGACCCACAGCCACCAGGAGAGGCGCAATAAATTCCAGAAATGCCAGATCAGCAATCCCGTTACCGACGCCAGTAAAAACCAGGGCAGATAACCAAAAAAAGCACTGAGGATAAAAGCGGGGATGCAGCAGAGGATCAGCTCCAGCACCAGCCTTTTCCATGACAGCCGTTCCAGCACGCGTCACACTCCCTTCAGAATAGTAAACCCGCCCGCCACACCGAGATGCCGGTCTGGCGGCAATGTATTAAAAACGGGTCGAAAAGCGATACCCGGTTCCGCGTACCGTTTGCACCATACGATCGTGACCGCTGTGCTCCAGCGCTTTACGCAAACGACGAATATGCACATCGACCGTACGGTCTTCAACATACACATTCGTTCCCCAGACATGGTTGAGGAGCTGCTCGCGACTGTAGACGCGCTCAGGGTGCGTCATAAAGAAGTGTAACAATTTAAATTCGGTCGGCCCCATATCGAGCGGATTTTCCCCGGTCATCACGCGGTGCGAGGTTGGATCGAGGCTAAGCCCCTGCATCTCAATCACCTCTTCTACCGCCATCGGCGAAATGCGGCGCATCACAGCTTTGATACGCGCCACCAGCTCTTTAGGGGAAAACGGCTTGGTGACATAGTCATCCGCCCCGGTTTCCAGCCCGCGCACGCGGTCTTCCTCTTCGCCTCTTGCCGTCAGCATAACCACAGGGATATCCCGGGTCATCGCTTCACGCTTGAGGTGTTTAATAAACTGAAGGCCCGACCCGCCGGGCAACATCCAGTCAAGGAGGATTAAATCCGGCCAGGGTTCATTCAGTTGGTTCACAGCACTGTCATAATCTTCGGCTTCTACTGGCTGAAAGCCATTTTGCTCGAGCACGAAGCAGACCATTTCACGAATTGGAGCTTCATCTTCTACGACCAGAATACGTCTCGCCATGATTTGCCCTGTTTAAATAAGTCGTTGTCATCAATGCGGCGCCATTATGCGTCAGATTTATGACAGATTTATGAAAAAGATAGTCGACATTCGGCTCAGGTTATTGATTTATGACAGTCACGAAACAAGATATTACCGTTCCCGACGGGTTATAATCCTGCCCACGCTTTTTCGTCATGGAACCGTTATGCGCATCCTTCACACCTCTGACTGGCATCTGGGACAAAACTTCTACAGCAAAAGCCGCGCCGCCGAGCACCAGGCGTTTCTCAACTGGCTGCTGGAAACCGCGCAATCTCGCCAGGTGGATGCGATTATTGTCGCGGGTGACATTTTTGATACAGGATCGCCGCCAAGCTATGCCCGCGAGTTGTATAACCGGTTTGTTGTCAATTTACAGCAAACCGGCTGTCATCTGGTGGTGCTGGCCGGAAACCATGATTCCGTCGCCACGCTCAACGAATCCCGCGATATTCTGGCGTTTCTCAACACCACCGTGGTCGCCAGCGCAGGCCACGCGCCGCAGTACCTTTACCGTCGCGATGGTACGCCGGGCGCCGTGCTTTGCCCGATTCCGTTTTTACGCCCGCGCGACATCATCACCAGCCAGGCGGGGCTTTCGGGCAATGAAAAACAGCAGCATCTGCTCGGTGCGATCACGGATTACTACCAACAACAGTATCAGGAAGCCTGTAAGCTGCGCGGCGACGGCGATCAAACTCTGCCGGTTATCGCCACCGGGCACCTGACCACCGTCGGCGCCAGTAAAAGTGACGCGGTACGTGACATCTATATCGGCACGCTGGACGCCTTCCCGGCGCAAAACTTCCCTCCTGCCGATTATATCGCGCTGGGACACATTCACCGGGCGCAGATCATTGGCGGCACGGAACACATCCGCTACTGCGGCTCTCCGATCGCGCTGAGCTTTGATGAGTGCGGCAAAAGCAAATGCGTCCATCTGGTCAGTTTTGCAAACGGCAAATTACATCAAGTAGAGAACCTCACCGTTCCCGTCACTCAACCGCTGGCGGTGCTGAAAGGCGATCTGGCCTCCATCACCGAACAACTTGAGCAATGGCGAGATGCTCACCAGGAGCCCCCCGTCTGGCTGGATATTGAAATCACCACCGACGAATACCTTCACGATATGCAGCGCAAAATTCAGGCATTAACGGAGTCGCTGCCCGTTGAGGTTTTACTGGTGCGCCGCAGTCGGGAAAATCGCGAACGCATTATGGCTAACGAACGACGTGAAACCCTGAGCGAACTGCGCGTGGAAGACGTTTTTACCCGCCGTCTGGCGCTGGAAGAGCTGGATGAGCCCCAGCGTGAACGTCTGACGCAGCTTTTTACCACCACCCTACATTCGCTGTCCGGGGAGCATGACGCATGAAGATTCTCAGCCTGCGCCTGAAAAACCTCAACTCCCTGAAGGGAGAATGGAAAGTCGATTTCACGGCAGAACCTTTTGCCAGCAACGGGCTGTTTGCCATCACCGGGCCGACCGGCGCGGGGAAAACCACGCTGCTCGACGCCATCTGTCTTGCGCTCTATCACGAGACGCCGCGCCTGAGCACCGTTTCGCAATCGCAAAACGATCTGATGACCCGCGATACGGCCGAATGCCTTGCCGAAGTGGAGTTCGAGGTTAAAGGCGAGTCTTACCGCGCTTTCTGGAGCCAGAACCGCGCCCGCAATCAGCCGGACGGAAACCTGCAAGTGCCGCGCGTGGAGCTGGCGCGCTGCGCCGACGGAAAAATCCTCGCCGATAAGGTCAAAGATAAGCTGGAGATGACGGCATCGCTCACCGGGCTGGATTACGGACGCTTTACCCGCTCCATGCTGCTGTCGCAGGGGCAGTTCGCTGCGTTTCTCAATGCGAAGCCGAAAGAACGCGCCGAGCTTCTGGAAGAGCTGACCGGAACAGAAATCTACGGGCAGATCTCCGCGCTGGTGTTTGAAAAGCACAAGACCGCCCGTACCGACCTGGAAAAGCTTCAGGCGCAGGCCAGCGGCGTCTCGCTGTTAGCGCCGGAGCAGCAGCATTCCCTCAATGAAAGTTTGCAGGCGCTCACTGACGAAGAAAAACAGCTGCTCGCCCGCCAGCAGCTTCACCAGCAACATCTGCACTGGCTGACCCGTCAGAATGAGTTGCAGGCTGAAATGAATCGCCGCCAGCAGGCGCTGCGGGTCGCCCAGG
Source organism: Citrobacter sp. CK194 (assembly GCF_030333395.1). Classification (NCBI taxonomy): domain Bacteria; kingdom Pseudomonadati; phylum Pseudomonadota; class Gammaproteobacteria; order Enterobacterales; family Enterobacteriaceae; genus Citrobacter; species Citrobacter sp. CK194. Next base: position 215,913 of record NZ_JAOWGA010000013.1, on the reverse strand, counting down.
AAGAACAGGAAAACGCGCAGCCGCAGCTGGCCGCGCTGAAGCTGGCGCATCCTGCCCGGCAGTTACGCCCACACTGGGAACGCATTGAGGAACAAACCGCTGCCGCCGGGCGCACACGCCAGCAAATTCAGGAAGTGAATACTCGCTTACAAAGCGTATTACACCTGCGCAGCCGCATTCGACACAGCGCTCAACAACAATCCGCCGAACTGCATGCCACCATGCAGACGCTGACCGGGTGGCTCACCGAACATGAACGCTTCCGCTTGTGGAGCAGTGAACTGGCAGGCTGGCGTGCGCTGTTTGCTCAACAGTCCAGCGATAAAGCGCAGTTGCTTAAATGGCAGCAGCAGTGTGCAAGCGATATCCGCAAGCGTGACGCGCTTCCACCGAATCCTCTGACGCTTACGCCAGAAGAGGCCACGGCAGCGCTGGCGCAGCATACGCAGCAGCAGCCGCTGCGTCAGCGTCTCGCCAGCCTGCATGGGCAGATAGCGCCTAAGCAAAAACGACGGGAACAACTGCAAACCGCTATCCAGAATAGTCAGCAGGAGTTGGCCCGACGCAATGCGGCGCTGGAGGATAAGCGGCAGAAATATAAAGAAAAAAATCAGCAGTTCATGGATGTGAAAACGATTTGCGAGCAGGAGGCGCGCATCAAAGATCTGGAAAGCCAGCGAGCGCTGCTGCAATCCGGTCAGCCATGCCCGCTCTGCGGATCGACCTCGCATCCGGCGATTGCATCCTATCAGGCACTCGAACCCGGCGTGAATCAGGCGCGGCGCGATGCACTGGAAAAAGAGGTCAAGACGCTGACGGAAGAAGGCGCCGCCTTACGCGGGCAACTGGAAACATTAACGCAGCAGCTACACCGCGACGAAAGCGAAGCGCAGGCACTGGTAAAAGAGGAGCAAGCGCTCACTCAAGAATGGCAAACGCTGTGTGACGCGCTGAACGTTACGCTGCACCCTCAGGACGATATTTCACCGTGGCTGACCGCCCGGCAGGACTATGAACAACAGCTGTATCAGCTCAGCCAGCGCCATATGTTGCAGGCGCAGATCGCCGCCCATACCGGGCAGGTTACGCAATTTCAGCAGCAAATCGACCAGCGTCAAACCACGCTGCTGTCTGAACTGCGCCGCTACGGGTTATCCCTGCCCGCCGACGGAGAAGAAGCGTCGTGGTTAAACGCCCGCGCGGATGACGCGCAAACATGGCAACAGCGCCAGACGGAACTGGGTGAGCTACAAACGCGCATCGCGCAGTTGACTCCCCTGCTGGAGACACTACCGGAAACAGATATTCTCCCGGAGAGCGATGAGCGCGTGGCGCTGGATAACTGGCGGCAGGTACATGATGATTGCGTTTCGCTACAGAGCCAGTGGCAGACCTTGCAGCAGCAGGAAGCGCAGGAAATGCAGCGGGTAGCACAGGCGCAGGCGCACTTTGACGCCGCGCTCAAGGCCAGCGTATTTAACGATCGCGCCGCCTTCCTTGCCGCGCTGCTGGACGATGAGACCATCGCCCGCCTCGAACAATATCGCCAGGCGCTGGAAAACCAGTTACAGCAGGCGCAGGCCTTAGCCGCTCAGGCGAGCCAGGCGCTGGCAGAACATCAACAACATCCGCCCGAGGGGCTGGATCTCACGCTCACGCCTGAACACATTCAGCAGGCCGTGACGCAATTAACCGGACAACTGCGGGACAATACGACGCGTCAGGGGGAGATCCGCCAGCAGCTCAAACAGGATGCGGATAACCGCCAACAGCAGCAGTCTCTGATGCTGGAGATTGAAAACGCCTCGCAGCAGGTGGAGGACTGGGGTTATCTGAACGCGTTAATCGGCTCTAAAGAGGGCGATAAATTCCGCAAATTTGCTCAGGGACTGACGCTGGATAACCTGGTCTGGCTGGCGAACAATCAGCTGACTCGCCTGCATGGTCGTTACCTGCTCCAGCGCAAGGCCAGCGAAGCGCTGGAACTGGAGGTGGTCGATACCTGGCAAGCGGATGCCGTTCGCGATACCCGCACGCTGTCCGGCGGCGAAAGTTTCCTGGTCAGTCTGGCGCTAGCGCTGGCGTTGTCCGATCTGGTTAGCCACAAAACGCGCATCGACTCTCTGTTCCTTGATGAAGGGTTCGGCACGCTGGACAGCGAGACGCTGGATACCGCGCTGGATGCCCTGGACGCGCTGAATGCCACCGGTAAGACGATTGGCGTAATAAGCCATGTGGAAGCGATGAAAGAACGCATTCCTGTGCAAATTAAGGTGAAGAAAATCAATGGGCTGGGTTACAGCAAACTGGATAAGATGTTTGCTGTGGAATGACGGTTGTTTTGCCGGATGGCGGCGTAAACGCCTTATCCGGCCTACAGGGAGCACGTTGTAGGCCCGGTAAGCGTAGCGCCACCGGGCACTATGCCGGATGACGGCGTAACCGCCTTATCCGGCCTACAGGGAGCACGTTGTAGGCCCGGTAAGCGTAGCGCCACCGGGCATTACGCCGGATGGCGGCGTAACCGCCTTATCCGGCCTACAGGGAGCACATTGTAGGCCCGGTAAGCATAGCGCCACCGGGCATTATACCGGATGGCGGCGTAAACGCCTTATCCGGCCTACAGGGAGCACATTGTAGGCCCGGTAAGCGTAGCGCCACCGGGCATTACGCCGGATGGCGGCGTAAACGCCTTATCCGGCCTACAGGGAGCACATTGTAGGCCCGGTAAGCGTAGCGCCTCCGGGCATTATGCCTTATCCGGTAAAAAACGATTTACTCCTGCGGCCACAACCATGCCGCGCCGCGAACGCCGCTGGAATCGCCATGTAACGCCTTACGAACCGGCGTTTCGCATTCGCCGCCAAAAACAAACGGTTTAATCAACGATGGCACGGTGTTGTACAACCGATCGACATTGCTCATCCCGCCGCCTAACACGATAACGTCCGGGTCGAGGATGTTGACCACATGGGCTAACGATTTCGCCAGGCGCAGTTCATAACGGCTAAGCGCCCGTTCCGCCAGCGCGTCCTGCTCGTTAACCAGACGGATAATGTCATTCCCTTTCAGCGGATGACCACTCAGACGATGGTAATCCGTGGCAAACCCGGTTCCTGAGATAAAGGTTTCAATGCAGCCTTGTTTGCCACAATAGCAGGGCACTTCTTCACGGTAGCGCAGTTCATCTTCATCCATCCACGGCAAGGGATTGTGTCCCCACTCGCCTGCTGTACCGTTGCCGCCGGTATGCGCCCGACCGTTCAGCGCCACGCCAGCCCCACACCCGGTGCCGATGATCACCGCAAAAACGGTCTGCGCTCCGGCCGCCGCGCCATCCACCGCTTCGGACACCGCCAGACAGTTGGCGTCGTTCGCCAGGCGCACTTCCCGCTGCAAACGCGCACTCAAATCTTTATCGAACGGCTGACCGTTAAGCCAGGTTGAGTTGGCGTTCTTTACCACACCGGTATAGGGCGAGATCGAACCGGGAATACCCATCCCTACCGTACCCGTCTGGCCCGTCGCCTTTTCCGCCATCTCGACCAGCGAAGCGATGGTCTCTATCGTTTGTCGATAATCATCCCGCGGCGTAGGCAGACGATGGCGAAACAGCTGTTCCCCCGCATCGCCGAGCGCAATCACTTCCGTTTTCGTGCCGCCTAAATCGATACCTATACGCACACATCGCTCCTCATTTTTAGGGAATATCAACAGAGTAGAGGCGGGAGTTCTGGTTGGCAATGCAAGCCCGCCGACAATTCGTTATTATACCCGCTGGATTTAACGACAAGGCCGTGGAAATTATCATGCTGTGGTTCAAAAATTTAATGGTTTACCGTCTTAGCCGCGATATTTCGTTGCGCGCCGAGGAGATGGAAAAACAGCTAGCCTCGATGACGTTTACCCCTTGCGGCAGCCAGGATATGGCAAAAATGGGCTGGGTTCCGCCAATGGGCTCGCACAGCGATGCGTTAACGCATACTGCCAATGGCCAAATTATTATCTGCGCGCGCAAAGAAGAGAAAATTCTGCCGTCGCCGGTGATCAAGCAAGCGCTGGAAGCGAAAATCGCCAAACTGGAAGCTGACCAGGGGCGCAAGCTGAAAAAAACGGAAAAAGACTCGCTGAAAGATGAAGTGCTGCACTCACTGCTGCCGCGCGCCTTTAGCCGTTTTAGTCAGACAATGATGTGGATCGACACCGTTAACGGTCTGATCATGGTCGATTGCGCAAGCGCTAAAAAAGCGGAAGATACGCTGGCGTTGCTGCGTAAAAGCCTCGGCTCGCTGCCGGTGGTTCCGCTGGCGCTGGAAAATCCTATCGAGCTGACGCTCACCGAATGGGTGCGTTCCGGTACGGTGGCGCAGGGATTCCAGTTGCTGGACGAAGCAGAACTGAAAGCAATGCTGGAAGACGGCGGCGTGATCCGCGCGAAGAAACAGGATCTGGTCAGCGACGAGATCGCCGTGCACATTGAAGCGGGTAAAGTGGTCACGAAACTGGCGCTCGACTGGCAGCAGCGCATTCAGTTCTTGATCTGCGATGACGGTTCGATCAAACGCCTGAAGTTCAGCGATGAACTGCGCGATCAAAACGAAGATATCGATCGCGAAGACTACGCTCAGCGTTTTGATGCCGATTTCATTCTGATGACGGGTGAGTTGGCGGCGTTAATTCAAAGCCTGGTTGAAGGTCTGGGCGGCGAAGCGCAACGCTAAGTGAATATTCCCTCTCCGCCGGGAGAGGGAAGCGCCATTATAAATAGCGGCAAAGATAGGACGTCGGTTCAGCCACCTGCAAATGGAACTCACTTTGGCCAGGGACGTTAAACACCTCGCCCGCTGCGTAGACTTTCCACTCGGTTTCCCCCGGAAGCAGTACGTTCAACGCGCCACTGACCACCGTCATCTCCTCCGGCGCGGCAGTGCTAAAGGCATATTCGCCTTCCGCCATCACGCCGACACTGGCGCGACCAGTACTGCTGCTGGTAAAGCCGATCGATTTCACTTTGCCGGAAAAGTATTCGTTACTTTGTAGCATAAACTGGCCCTTTCTCATGGTTACGTTAAGCACCAATATAGGGTCGCGACCTTCTGCCTGTCACGCAAAATTAACCGAGTAATTCCGAAGCCAGCCGTGCAATCAATACATTAGAGAGCAAGACCGGAACATCCAGCGCTCTTTGCAATAAATCACGATGACGCTGATTAAATCCAATGGAATCCAGCATGATCACATCCGCGCCCTGTTCCAGCAAATCTTTACCGGCATCAATCAGTTGTTGTTCCGATCCCTGCACGGGATTCGCCAAAGAAAAGACCGGAGGACGTTGTAAGACCTGCCATTTTCTCGCCTGTACATCCAGTAACTCTTCAACCGGCACAATCACGCCCACCTGGTGGCCATCAACAATCGACGCCACTAACGGCGGGATAATACGCAACGGCTCCAGCAGGATCGTGTTACGCGCGGTCATACTGTTAATCGCGGCGGTATTCATCAATAAAATGACATCGTAGCCCTGGTTATCCAGCACTTCGATAATACTTTGCAGGTCGCGCTCCACTTTCTGGCGCGAAACATGGACGATTTGGTTATCACTGAGCAACGTTAATAGCGGATCGTCTCCGGCCTCGACGGCGTACTCCGCCAACACCTCTTCACGGCTGATCTCACCCAACAGACTATGATGGGTAATATGTTGCTCATCGATATACTCCGTCAGAAGCGGCAGCACTTCGCTCATTGGCACAACGCCGATCGTGAGGATAGCCAACGACGCACTCATTTTCTGTTCCACCTTCTTTTTACTTCGTCGTTAATTCCCGGGTAAATGCCTGAACACTTACCTGCCCTGCGCTACAAATGCAGAAAAGCGTAGCAGGAGATCGGCAATGCATTGTGTAAAGATTCCAAATCACTCCAGTAGTATATTGTTATCGCTTAATTTTCAGTTTTAGCAGAATGCGGCAATGAGTGAAAAGTGTGATGCAAGTACGTTGTGACGTGACTCAGGCGCCTTGCCGGGCGTTCCACACGTCAGGATTTATCAGCTTTTATCAGGATCTTCATAGCGCGTTTTGGCGTCCATCGCTTCCTGCGCGGAAGGATGCTCGCTGATCAGTGCGTTAGGTTCGGGATAGTCGGCGCGAAGCTGATACCAGGTCACCGTCTGACCTGGCGTTCCTTTCTCAACGGTGACGATATACGCTTCCCGGGGATAAGGCGGTTTTGTTGGCATAGTTCTTCCTTTTTACTGGATGAACTTTAATTATAGACGCCGCCCTGCAATCGTTGCGCCGCCTGCGACAACGCCGCAAGAATTTCAGAAACAACCTGGTCAGGGGCATGGCTCGCATCGATGATGTAATGCGCAGCTTCACGATACAGCGCGTCGCGCTGTTCGAGCACTTCCTGCACCTCTTCACTTAAGGGCTTGCCGGTTAGCGTCGGGCGCAGTCCCTCTTCTGGCGCGGCCTCCAGCCGGTTCACCAGCGTGGACACTGGTGCGCTTAAATAAATCACAATGCCATTTTCGCGCATATAGCGACGATTGTATTCGGTGAGGATGATCCCTCCCCCCGTCGCAACCACCGTTGACGGCGCGGTAACCGCCTTCAGCGCTGCTGTTTCTCTGGCGCGAAAGCTGTCCCACCCTTCCCGGTCAACAATCTCCGCAACCGTCATCTGGACGTGCGATTGCAACCACCGATCGGTATCAACAAACTGGAAATCCACTGCCTGCGCAAGCGCCATACCGGTTGTTGTTTTACCACAGCCGCGAGGGCCAACAAGAAAGAGAGGTTGCGTCATAGCGGGCTTTCCCCAGAGAGCCGCAAAGGTGCGGGATCTGATGTCATCAAAGTAATAATCATACCACCAAACTAGTACATCGTTAAATGTAAATAAATCATTCCACAAAAACCGTGAAAGATTGTACGCGCTTACTATAACAAGAAATCATCAGCAGCAAAGTGTAAAAATAACAGTACATTTAGCGCGTTCTGCGCTGGACTTCCAGCCACCACTTATCCAGCTCAGCGGCGAAATGCTGGCGATCGCGCGGAGAAAGGCTGTCCGGCCCGCCCGTCTGAATCCCGCTGGCGCGCAGGGTATCCATAAAGTCACGCATTGTCAGGCGTTCACGGATCGTTGACTCCGTATAGCGCTCGCCGCGTGGATTCAGCGCCGCCGCCCCTTTTTCCAGCACTTCAGAGGCCAGCGGGATATCCGCCGTAATGACCAAATCTCCGGCTTCGCACTGACGCACAATCTCGTTGTCAGCGACATCAAATCCGGCGGGTACGCGCAGTGTGCGGATAAAACGCGAAGGCGGTACGCGTAAATTCTGGTTCGCCACCAGAATAAGCGGCATCTGCATACGTTCAGACGCACGGTACAGAATCTCTTTAATCACATTCGGACACGCATCCGCATCCACCCATATTGTCATAACCGCTCCAGGCTCATGTGCAATCGTCTATTGTCTCGTGCTTTTGTCTTCCGTCAAAGTGCTGTTTCTCCTTCATGAGACTTTCAATCCACGTTAAGCTAATAACCCCAACTAAAAATACGCATAGGGAGTGACGAAATGGAGAAGAAAATCGGTTTTATCGGTTGCGGTAATATGGGAAAAGCCATTCTGGGCGGCCTGATTGCCAGCGGTCAGGTTCTCCCCGGGCAAATCTGGGTCTATACCCCGTCCCCGGATAACGTCGCCGCGCTGCACGATCGGTACGGCATCAATGCGGCGCAGAGTGCGCAGGACGTCGCGCAGGTTGCGGATATCGTTTTCGGCGCCGTGAAGCCGGGCATCATGATTAAAGTGCTGAGCGAAATCAGCTCCAGCCTGAACAAGGACTCATTAGTCGTCTCTATCGCTGCGGGGGTCACGCTCGATCAGCTGGCGCGCGCGCTGGGGCACGATCGCAAAATTGTTCGCGCGATGCCAAACACGCCGTCTTTAGTCAACGCGGGCATGACCTCCATAACGCCAAATGCGCTGGTCACGCCGGAAGATACCGCTGACGTGCTGAACATTTTCCGCTGCTTTGGCGAAGCGGAAGTGATTGCCGAGTCGATGATCCACCCCGTCGTTGGGGTCAGCGGTTCCGCTCCGGCTTATGTCTTCATGTTTATTGAGGCGATGGCCGATGCCGCAGTGCTGGGCGGAATGCCTCGCGCGCAGGCCTATAAATTCGCCGCGCAGGCCGTAATGGGCTCCGCCAAAATGGTGCTCGAAACGGGTAAACATCCGGGTGAACTGAAAGATATGGTGTGCTCGCCTGGCGGGACGACCATTGAAGCCGTTCGGGTGCTGGAGGAGCGAGGGTTCCGGGCGTCGATTATCGAAGCGATGGCGAAGTGTATGGAAAAATCAGAGAAACTCAGTAAGTCCTGAGCCAGTTGCCGGACGTCAGGCCGCCACTTCGGTACGGTTACGTCCGGCGTTCTTTGCTTTATAAAGCGCCATATCCGCCGATTTCAGCCATTCCCGGTAGTGTCCGATTTGCGTGGTCAATGGCGCAACGCCCACGCTGATGCGCAAAATAACCTGTGGCGCGCACGGCAGGCGTAACGCGTTTAATCGCTCATGAACCCGCGACATCGCGGCAATCGCGTTATCCGCTGGCGTACCGCACATGATCACCGCAAACTCGTCGCCGCCAAAACGTCCTATCACATCGCTGCCGCGCAGCGTCATCTGCAACTGGCGCGTCAGGGCAATAATCGCCTCATCTCCGACATCGTGCCCCCAGGTATCGTTAATGCTCTTAAAGTGATCGATATCGATGATGAGCAACGTGGCGTCCCGGTGGTAGCGGCGACAGTTATCAAATTCATTACGCAACAATATTTCCCAGTGACGCCGGTTATAGACCCCGGTCATGCCATCCCGCATGCTCATCACCTGTAGCCTGCGTTTATGTTCCGCCAGCTTAGTCGCCGTCTGGTAACTCACCCAGGCAAACAGCAAGGGATAAATCACAATCACCGGCAGGGAGAACCACCACTCCAGCGGCGCGCTGCGAAAAGCCACGGTAATTCCGGTCAGCTGTAACGTCACCAGACATGACACAACCATTAACACCATACCGGCAATAAAGAGCCGCAGCCCTCCCGCGCCCATCAAATTCATACACATCATCATCAGCAGAGCCGTGGAGGGCAGCACGTTGACGCCCATCACCCCAACCCAGACGCCAGCAAGAATGGCGTCCGCCTTTAAGTTGTATATTTCCCGGCTTAAGGGATCGATGGCTTTACTCGCCAGTTGCCACGCCAGGTGCGGCCAGACGAAAGACCAGCCGACCAGAAACAACCACCATCCTCCCGCAATCGGTTGTGAAGCCAGTACGGCGGCGATCGGGAGAAACATCCATCCCAGTCCTACCGCACGCGGCAGTCTCACCCGCCTGGCGAATCGCAGCCCGGAGCGTTGATGGTCATTTTGAGGAGAGTGAGGTGGCTCACTCTGTGCGACCGCTTTTTTGTAAAAGTTTTCATCATTCATTATTTTTTGGGAACATTCTGAAACAATTTTCCCAAATTATAGAGAGGGGGATTGTGAAGGAAGTATGAAATTTCGGGTGAGTGATTTTCTCAGCTCACCCGTTAGCACTATGCGGATTTTTTCAGACAGGCACTCATAAACTTGCTGCGATCGTCGCCTTTCAGCGACTGGTCCGTCGCCTGCTGGTTGCACTCACGCATTCTCTGTTGCTGCGGCGTCAGGCTTTTCTCACCAGGGGCGGATTTACTGTTTTTCAGGCAATCGCTCATGTAGGTCTTACGCGCATCCCCTTTTAACGCCTGCGCCGTCGCCTGCTGATTGCAGCTCGTCATACGCTGTTGTTGCGGGGTTAATGTCTTCTCGGCAGCGCCGACGGCGGTTAAAAAAACCAGCCCAAACAGCAGGGTAACCAGTAATGTTATTTTCATAGCACCATCCTTCTGTGAGTGTTGACACTACACGTCATCCTTCTGGTTACGTGCGCCGTAACCGAAGGAGGCTAACTCTAAGTCTGGCTGCTGACGACGAAAATACCACCTGACGGCAAAAGTATTGCCGTCAGGAGTCCGTTTACTTCAGTCCCAACGCCGCTTTCATGGTGTAGAACAGATCGGTCTGGTCCGTTAATCCGACGACATTCGCCGCATGCGGGCCGTATGCGGCAATGCGCAACTGGCTGCCGGTATGTTCCTGCGACTCCTCTTCCGAGTTGCCGTAGCTGATGACCATCACCGCGCCATCTTTGGTATTTAACGCCTGCGTCAGTCCCGGCGCTTTGCTTTCCGGCGCGATAATCTGGCTGGAATGCGCATGATCGGCAGTCACCACAACCAGGGTATTGCCCTCTTTTTTAGCGAATGCGAGCGCACGCTGTACGGCTTCGTCCAGATCGACCGTTTCACCAATCTGCCCGCATGGGTTGGCGGCGTGATCCTGTTTATCGATAGACGCGCCTTCAACCTGCAAGAAGAAACCTTTTTCATTCTTACTCAACAGCTCAATCGCTTTGTCCGTCATTTGCGCCAGCGTAGGCACGGTATCATCGCGCTGCGGGTTTGCCTTGCAGGTCACCGCAGGTTGTTCAAGGTTGCCGTGATAAGAGGCTTTCGGGCCTTCCCAGCGAACCGGCATGTTGCCGTCGGAGAACAAGCCCAGCAGCGGCTTATCCTGATTTGCCGCCGTTACCGCCTTCAGCGAGTCGGCATCGTTCACCAGCTGATATCCCCGCGCCAGCGCCTGCTCACGCAGCGTTTTCCCCTGCCATTCGCCTGCTGTCGCCATTTCAGCAAAGGTGGCCGCGCCGCCACCAAGCGTAACGTCCGCCCGCGTATTCAGCAGTTGCTCGGTGATCGACCCTTTTCCACCCTTCTCCAGCGCGTTTGTCGGGCAAAGAGTGCTGGTAAGGTTGGGGCCGTAGCATTTGCGTGAGGTTACATGGGAGACTAACGCGGCGGGTGTCGCATCCTGTAATTCTGCGGTCGAGACGTTGCCCGTCGCCAGACCTGCCGCTTTGGCCATCTCCAGGATCGTGGTGTGATCTTTTTCGTGGATATCGACGCCTAACGCGCCGTTATAGGTTTTAACTCCCGTCGACCACGCCGTTGCCGACGCGGCGGAGTCTGTGACGTAATCCGGTTTACCCGTTTCTTTATCCAGCGCGTAATGGGTGTATTGCCCGGTCAACGGTAAAGCATCAATTCCTTTAAAAAAGCCGCCGGCCCCTTGCGCATAATTTCGCGCCGCAGTGATTTCAGAATCACCCATACCGTCGCCAATCAGCAGGATAATATTTTTGGCCGGTTTATCGCTCAGCGAATCTCGCAGCGCCGCCGTTTGATCGCCCGCTAATCGGCGCGCCCCGCCCGGCGTGGTAATATCTCCCTGTGCGGCACGATTATCCAGCACCGTCATCGTGGACGTCCTGGCATGCGTAATGGGGGTAAACAGCAGAGGTAACAGGGCAATAGCAATAGCGCTTTGTTTCACTTTATTTTCTCCATGTGCCTACCCTAAATAATTCGGGTTACAGAAAGCCAATGCATATGCAACCTGAAGTACAACGGGTATAAATACAGTAAAATAAAAACAAAGCGACTATAGGTAACTGACGTGACAAGGTTATGACAGTGTTTACTCTGAATACGATCAGCTACGAGGATGCCTCAGTAACTTTTTTACATACTGGCGCAGCAATTCCGTATCGTAATCTGGAACGCTGGCATCCGGCTTTACGCCGTCGAGCGCATCCTCAACCTGATGAATGAGCTTCTGCTGCTCATTTTGCGCCATATTACGCAGCATCGCCGTGACAATAATCTCTAACGCTTCTACCTGAGCAACCAGTTCTTTCGACTCTTCTTCTTTTTGGGCGAGCCTCAGCAACAACTCTGAAATGAGATTTTTCATGACCGTATTTCCTTATCCGAGGAATGCTGACGTTATCATTATGGTTCACGACTGCCTAGAGGGTAAAAGTAGTATTTTTATGATAAAGGAAAGACTTTCTGTAAATAATGTGCTGACAAAATGGAGCGAAACGTTTCTCGCGAGAAAATAATTCAACCGTAAAAAATCAGGGTATAAATAGTCACGCCATTACATAAATTAAAGTTATGGTAAATACGCCAGAATTTAACTTAAAGCGTATCGCCATAATATATTTGATATCCCAGATTGACCCTGTCCAGCGTCTCTTTTCCGCCCAGACGTTTAATCAGCATATCTGCGGCTACGCTTCCCATATCGTAGCGGGGGGTAATCACGCTCGCTATTTTTTGCAAACGTGCGCGGCCGATTTCCAGGCCATGAAATCCGGCAATAGCAACCTGTTGCGGAACGGGGATCTGCTGCGACTGACACTCCAGCAGCGCGCCAACGGCTAAGTCGTCATTGGTGCAAAAAATCGCGTTAATATCCGGTCTGTCGCGCATCGTCTGCAAAAACAACTGACGACCTAAGGCCAGTGACGAAATGGCTTTTGGCACCACATGGTAAGGCTGTAACCCCTGTTCGTTCAGCGCACGCTCAACGCCGCGATAGCGACTGACATCACGCGGGTCGTCCATTGAGCCGAAAAACGCCACGGCGCGTTTTCCCGCCTCCAGAAACGCCTGAGTCATATCCCACGCGGCTTTTTCGTTATCAATACCAACCTGCATATCCAGACAATGCTCGGTGATATCCATTAACTCCGCCACGGGGATACCGCTGGCGCGCACATACTGCACCATACGTTCAGTATGTTGTTTTCCGGTCAGAATCAGCGCATCAATGTTGTAGGAGAGCAGGTTAAGCACTTCGCGCTCTTCCCGCTCCGGGTCATATTCATAGTTAGCGATCAGCGTCTGGTATTGATGAGCGGAAGTCACCGACTCAATCCCCGCCAGGACATCGGCAAAAATCTGGTTGCGAAAGGAGGGAATCAGCACCCCGATCGTTTTACTGCGCGCATTAAGCAAAATCTCGGGGGCGCGATTGGGAATATAATTATTCTCCTCCATGATCTTCGAAATCAGCTCGCGGCTACGCTGCGAGACCTGATTGGGATCGCGAAGATAACGGCTTACCGTCATCTTATTTAGCCCAGCCAGCGTGGCGATATCCTGCAAGGTCATCCGATTGTTTTTCATGAAGTTCTCTGCGAAAGACAGCGTGATCAATTCGCAGAGAACCTTAACACAGCCAGCGAGGGACTGCATCTTATCCGGCCGGATTAGCCCACCGCTTTCCCGGTTTGTAAGGATGTGGACGACGGCGCCTGATTAGCGCGCACGTTATACATCAATACCACCGAGGCCAGCAGGGAAATCGCCATAAAGGTGTACGAAACGCCCGGCCCGCCCGTCAGGCCATTGAGATACCCCACCAGCCATGCGCCGAGGAATGCCCCTAACGCGCCGAAACTGTTGATTAAGCCCATCGACACGCCCGCCACATTACGCGGCAACAGTTCAGGAATTAAGGCAAAAAACGGGCCGTAAGGCGCGTACATGCAGGCTGCGGCAACCACCAGTAATCCATAAGAGAGCCAGAAAGCGTTGCTCCCCAACAGCCAGGAACATAAGAAAGCGATGGCGGCAATCAGCAGCAACGGCCAGATAAACAGCTTACGGTTCTGAAACTTATCCGATAACCACGACACGGTAAGCATCAGACAGATCGCCGCCAGATAAGGCACGGCGGCCAGCCAGCCGACGGATACGATATCCATTTGGGCCGCTGATTTCAGGATGGATGGCATCCACATCATGAATCCGTACACGCCGATACTCCACAAAGCATGTACCGCGCACAGCATGACAACGTTACGCGAGCGCATGGCTTCGCCGTAGTTACGTACCGGTTTAATATGGGTTTGCTCACGATCCATCGCCTGTTGCAGCGTCTCTTTTTCCTCCGCCGTCAGCCAGCTGGCATCGGCCGGTTTATCACGAACCAGCACCCACCAACAAAATGCCCACAGTACCGCCGGGATGCCCTCAATAATGAACATCTCGCGCCATCCCCAGGCCTGAATCAGATAACCAGAGACAATCGACATCCACAACACGGTGACCGGATTACCCAAAATCAAAAAGGTATTCGCCCGCGAGCGCTCGGTTTTCGTAAACCAGTTGCTGATATAAATCAGCATGGCTGGCATCACCGCCGCCTCAACCACGCCAAGAGTAAAACGGATCGCCATCAGCATGGGAATATTACTGACAAACCCCGTCGCGGCGGCACATATTCCCCACAGGATCAGGCTGAAAAAGATCATTTTCCGTACGCTGCGTTTAACGGCGTACAAAGCTCCCGGCACCTGAAAAAAGAAATACCCGAGGAAAAAAAGCGCGCCAATTAAGGATGCGGTTCCTTTCGTAATACCCAGATCGGTTTCAATACCTGCCGCGGCGGCAAAACCATAATTGGCGCGATCGAGATACGCTAAGCTGTAAGTAATAAAAATAATCGGCATTAAATACCACCAGCGCCGGGCTGGTAATTTAGCAAGAGCGTTCATACACATTCCTTTTGATAATGAGTCTATACCGCAGCTAACATTCCGCCGTCGACGAAGAGAATATGACCGTTAACAAAATTCGAGGCCGGGGCCGCAAGATAAACCGCCGCGCCAATCAACTCCTCCGGCTTTCCCCAACGCGCGGCGGGCGTACGCTGGTACAGCCAGGCGGAAAAGGCGTCGTCGTTCACCAGCGCTTCCGTCATCTCTGTGGCAAAATAGCCCGGCGCAATACCGTTAACCTGAATATTATATTCCGCCAGTTCCACGCACATTCCTCGCGTCAACATTTTCACCGCGCCTTTTGAAGCAGCGTAGGGTGTAATTGTTTTCCGGCCTAATTCACTCTGCATGGAACAAATATTAATAATCTTCCCTTCCCGGCGCGCCATCATATATTTGGCCACCTGTTGAGAAACAAGGAAGACGGATTTCTGATTGACATCAATAACGCGATCCCACTCTGCTTCAGGAAATTCCGTCAGGGGGTAACGACGCTGGATACCGGCATTATTGATGAGAATATCAATCGCCCCAATTTCCTGCTCAATATGCGCAATCGCTTTTTCCACCTCCGCCGCGTGAGTGACATCAAACCCATAACCCACGGCGTCATAACCCAGAGCCGTCAGTGTGCTCGCGGCCTGTTCCGCCCGCTGCTGCGTAATGTCGTTAATCAACAGGCTGGCGCCATGCTCTGCCAGCCCCCTTGCCAGCAAATTACCGATTCCCTGCGCTGACCCCGTAATCAATGCGCGTTTACCTGCAAGACTAAAAATACTTTTCATCAAAAACCTCTTTTTCGATAGCTGTTACGCGTAACTGTATACGCGTAACAGTAGAAAAAAGAAGTTCTCTTACACAACTAATGGTCAATTTGTGATCTACGTTGGATTTGGTAGCAAAGAAGGGATCATGTACAGAATGCTTTCTGCACATGATCACGATTAGCAGCGGATCTCAGGCAGCGTGACGGCGGCGCAACGCAATCGCCAGTTGCCAGATATTCACCAGCACAATGAGCGCCGTCGCGACAAATACCCAGCGAAAGCCCGCCATCGCCGATACGGATGCCCCCATCAGCGGCCCGGCCACATTTCCGAGATACATAAACGACTGGTTATAACCAAAGATACGGCCGGTTATTCGATCGCTGGAATACTTCACCAATAAGGTCTGTACGGCAGGCAGCATCGCGCCATCGGCAAAACCTAACAGAAAACGCAGAACCCCCAACTGGAACGGCGTCGTCACCCACGACATGGCGAAAAACAGCACCACGGCACAGACCAGCGTCGCCATCAGAATCCTTTCCGTCCCGATCCTGTCGCCAAGTTTGCCAAGGCGGGGGGCGGAAATGAGCGCTGAAACGCCGGGCACCGACGCAATTAATCCGCTCAAAAAGGCAATGTTCGTGCTGTCCGGCAGCATGGATTTGATAAACAGCGCCAGGATGGGGCTGATCGAACCGTTACAGAGCTGTATCACCATCGTCGTGAAAAACAGGCTAATCACCAGACCCGGATAGGGCAATGAGGCAAAAACCGCTTTGCCGCTCAGTCGTTCACTCTTTTTGAGAGTCGGACGAACGCCCTCTTTAATTAAAAACAGCGTTACCAGAAAGCTCACCATCAACAGCGTGGCAGTAATAAAAAAGACCGCCCGCAGCCCGATATGATCGGCAATAACTCCGCCCATTAACGGCCCACCAATCACCCCGCTGATCTGGGCGGTGGAAAGCGTACTGAGCGCCCAGCCGCTACGCTCTCTCGGCACCTGCGAAGCCACCAGCGCCATCGCGTTAGGAATGTACCCGGAGGTAAGCCCCATGACGCCGCGCAAAAGAAACAGTTGCCAGACATTGGTCGCAAACGCCTGAAGTAAAATCGCGATCGCCATGCCGAGCGATGCGCGCAGTAGCATCAGTTTGCGGCCTTTACGGTCAGCCAGACTGCCCCACATGGGCGAAACAATCGCGGAGATGAGAAAGGTAATACTGAAGGTTAAGCCAGACCACATGGAGAGCGCTTCATGCGAAGTGACGCCCATTTGCGAGATATACAGCGGTAAAAATGGCAGGATCTGGCTGATCGCCAGCCCGGTAAAAAAGCAGCCGAACCAGACGGAGATAAGATTAACCTTCCAGGATTCCATAAGTGCTCATAACGATAAATAGCTGAAAACGCTCACCAGCTTAGCAAGTTGCGCCAGCAGAAGCGGTTCCAGAGATGCGGTAACCTCTATTTTGCTATTTTATCTCCCCGTTCATCAGATTTGTGAAATATGTCACATTATATACCCGCTCAGAACAGGGATTTATGCTTCAACGACAAAGCCCGTATCCGCGCATACCGAGATGGAAATGGTTGGCGTGCGCGGCGTTGTACTCCGGCCCCAGTCCATTGCCATAATAAGTGCAACTGGCGTTAAGCATCGCGCGCAGCCAGGGGGCGGTTTTCTCATCCTTCCATCCCCGCAGAACCGTAACTTTTCGACCGTCCGCCAGTTGAAAACCGCTGATATCCCACGCCTGCGCGCTGGCATGTTCACTGCGACGCGCATCCGCCCGGTGATAGATATTGCGACAGGCATAGCTGCCAAGGTGCTCAATACTGATCAGTTGACTGCCCATAAACGACTGGGTTAGCGGTTTCGCCTGGCGCGCCACAAACAGCGCAGAACTCAGCGCCAGCGGGCAAGAGGCCAGGAAACTGCTACTCAACGACACGGAGCCAAAATGCCTGACCCGTACCACGTCTGACAGCGGACATTCGCCCGCGCTGTCAGCGACGGTTTGCGACGAGATCATTCCCTGGCGATTGGCCTGCTCAAGTAATCCCTGGCACTGTTGCGGCGTCAGACGCTGTAGTTTGAATTTGGTGAGCCAGCCCGGAGGATCGGACAGTTGCAGGGGAACAAAAGGATTGTAATGCGACGGAAGAGAGCGGTAACCCACCACACCCACGGCCCCCAGCAGCACAATCGCAAGCCAACCCTTACCTTTCACGCCCCCTCCTCTCTGATTCCCTTAAACATTATGGCAGAAGCCCGCGAATCCGACGTTTTGTCGTGGTAATGTATACGCTTTGCGTTCGATGGAATGGGTTTTTAAGATGGCAAAATTGCGGGTAGGTATCGTATTTGGTGGTAAATCAGCGGAACATGAAGTGTCTTTGCAATCGGCAAAAAATATTGTCGATGCCATCGACAAAGCCCGCTTTGACGTTGTGCTGTTAGGCATTGATAAACAAGGGCAATGGCATGTCAGCGATGCCGAAAACTATCTGCTGAATGCAAACGACCCCGCGCACATTACGCTGCGCCCCTCTTCTACCAGCCTGGCGCAGGTTCCGGGCAAACACGAACACCAGTTAATTGACGCACAGAACGGCCAGCCGTTGCCGACGGTGGACGTCATTTTCCCGATCGTACACGGCACGCTGGGGGAAGACGGCTCGCTGCAAGGGATGCTGCGCGTAGCGAATTTACCGTTTGTCGGCTCCGATGTGCTGGGTTCCGCCGCCTGCATGGATAAAGACGTCACCAAACGTCTGCTGCGCGATGCCGGGCTGAACATCGCGCCGTTTATTACGCTGACCCGCGCGAATCGCGATGCGATCCGTTTTGCGGAAGTGGCGTCCCGGCTGGGTCTGCCGCTGTTTGTGAAACCCGCAAATCAGGGCTCCTCTGTGGGCGTCAGCAAAGTCACCAGCGAAGCGCAATATGAACAGGCCGTCGCGCTGGCGTTCGAATTCGATCACAAAGTGGTTGTTGAGCAAGGGATCAAAGGCCGTGAGATCGAGTGCGCCGTGCTGGGCAACGATCACCCGCAGGCCAGCACCTGCGGCGAGATCGTCCTGAACAGCGATTTTTACGCTTACGACACCAAATATATCGACGACAACGGGGCGCAGGTCGTGGTTCCCGCCCAGATCCCGCAAGAGGTGAACGACAAGATCCGCCAGATCGCCATTCAGGCGTACCAGACGTTAGGTTGCGCGGGAATGGCGCGCGTGGACGTCTTCTTAACAGCGGAAAACGAGGTGGTGATTAACGAGATCAATACGCTGCCGGGATTCACCAACATTAGCATGTACCCGAAACTCTGGCAGGCAAGTGGCTTAGGGTATACTGATTTGATTACCCGTCTGATTGAACTGGCGCTGGAACGTCATGCGGCGGATAACGCCCTGAAAACCAGCATGTCATGATGACGATGCGCCATCTGGTGTTGATCGCCTGATGGCGCTTTGGCTTATCAGGCCTACGACGTTTTACGCTCGTAGGCCGATGCCGCCATCCGGCACACTACCGCATTAAGCTTCTTCGGTTTTATCATCCTCACGGCGACGAATAATCAGCCCGGCAAGCCAGAAACTGAATACCCACGTCACCAGGCCTACCGCGTAGGTTTGCCATCCTTTTGCTTCAAAGCCCAACAACCCCACCACGCCATTCAAAATAAAGATCAGTCCAATGGCGAAAGCATAATAGTGCCAGTCACGGCGAATTTTTACAGGCAGGTTCATGACAGCTCCGACGCTAAAACAATAAAAAATCATCCTCGCACATTTCTGCCTGAGCGTCTGTGGCCTGTGCGGAATTTCTCAAATGTTAATCAATTTAGATTAAGGTAACAAAATTGTGACATCAGACAAAAAATCCGCAATCCAGGAGTCATCCCTGAGTGAAATTACCATCATTCTGATATTGACAAACACGATGACCTGTCAGACTTCACGATAAGCCGCTGGCATGACGCCAGATTCGTGCAGAAGACTATCCCGGAGGTCTTTATGGCTGACTTTACCCTCTCAAAATCCCTGTTTAGCGGGAAACATCGAGATACCTCCTCCACGCCAGGTAATATCGCCTATGCCGTGTTTGTGCTGTTTTGCTTTTGGGCAGGGGCGCAGATCCTGAACCTTCTGGTTCACGCGCCTGGCGTTTATGAACATCTGATGCAGATGCAAGAGACCGGACGCCCCCGCGTGGAAATTGGATTAGGCGTCGGCACCATTTTCGGACTGGTGCCTTTCCTGACAGGTTGCCTGATTTTTGGCGTCATTGCCGTAATTTTGCGCTGGCGTCACCGTCATCAGTAACCCTCCCTGTGCCGGATGACGCCAGGTTTATCCGGCCTACAAATTCATACAACGCACCCGACGTTCATCCACACGTTTAGCAAACCACGCGGTAGTGAGATTACGGGTGATCTTCGGACTTTCCAGCTGAATACCTGGCAACATCTCGCGCGGTAATGCCTTACCGGTTTTGGCTTCCGCCAGCTTATACACTTTCTCGTACAACGCCGTCTCCTCAAAAGCGAGGCTGTCTCCCTTTTCCAGTTGACGTCGAATCGCGCTGTCGCTCATGTCCAGTTTGCCCGCCAGCTTACGGATTGCCTGTTCCGTTTTCCCGGCCTCTTTGCTGTCATAACGAATCAAGTCGCCGTCCAGCGCCAGCTTAACGCCGCTGGCTTTACTGACCGCATTCTGAAATGCCGCATTACGACTGGCGTACCAACCGGCATTAAAATCAGCAAAACGGAATACAGGCGCGCTGTAATTCGCCGGATAGTTCAACAGATGCCAGGTTCCAAACCACAGTCCGCCACGGCGGCTAAAGACCTCCTGGCGAACCGTCCCGTTCATGGTCCACGGATAACCTTTTGTGTGCTGTTCAGCAAAGGCGATGCTGACCTGCATCGGCCCGCCGGTATGCACCGGATTAAGCGAACCGAACAGCGTCTGCCCCATCGGCACCATATTAATAAAATCATCAAAAATCGCACTGAGCTGTTTTTCCGTTTTCACCGCGTCCAGACGTTCGCTGTAGCTTTTTCCATTCGGGGAGTTAATTTTCAGCGCGGTATGCACCAGAAAAACGGGGATATGCATCCGCTCAGCACGCCTGTCGATCTCCTGCCAGGCGATTTTGCTCAACCCCGGCACCACCGGGTCCGCCTGATAGTTAGACTCCTGCTGCGCCACCGCCAGCACCGAGCAAACATTCTCAACCGTTGGCGCCAGCCCCTGGCTTTCGAAGGTCTTTGCGATGTCCTGCGCCCACGCGTCCCTGTCTTTTACGCTGGAGGGCATTTTCTGGCGCACCACGCTTGCCACATCGACAGGTTTTTCCCCTTTTTTCAGCGGTTGCGAAGGCTGGCTACTACACCCTGCCAACACCAACGCAGCCAGGAATGATAAAGGGTAAAGACGGGACGCCGCCGACATAACGTTTCCTTTTGTTTGTTAGCTAAATGTATTCGTCACTTCCTGGATATCCTGTCCATCCAGTTCGCGCTCAAAGCTGCGCAGACGTTTATAGATGGACATCAGTTCCACCAGCGTGGTCCAGGAGTTAATCAGATACTGGAAGGAACCGCGCACCTGACCAAACACGTTGGTAATCTGCGTCATCAGGCCCAACGTAATCGTACCGGCAACAATCGACGGAAACAGCAGGAACAGACCGAAAACGTTATCCACCTGTAGATAGAGAATGCGCGCAATGTTGAAGTACATATAATGGAAGTAGAGGCGGAAATAGTTCTGGCGCACCGCGCTGAACAACTCACGCACGGTGGGCGGCGTAGCGCGGCTGGCGTCGTCTTCACCGTAGACCAGCTCCTTACGGTAAGCGGCCTCAACCCGCTGGTTTTTAAACTCCAGCCCCGGCAGTTTGATCCCCACCACGGCCAGCAATCCTGTTCCCATCAGCGACCAGATGATAGCCGCGATAACCAGCCCATAAGGAATATGCCCGACGATCGGCAGATCCGGTACGTGCGCAGACAGCGTAACCAGTACGGGTAAAAAGGCGATCAACGTCATGATGGCATTGATAAAGCTTACGCCCATATTCTCCAGCGTAGAGGCAAAACGCATCGTATCTTCCTGCACACGCTGCGCGGCGCCTTCAATATGGCGCAAATGCTGCCAGTGTGCCATGTAGTGCTCGTTCATCGCGGTACGCCAGCGAAACACATAATGGCTGACGAAGAAATTGTTCATCA
The DNA here is from genome assembly GCF_030333395.1 of Citrobacter sp. CK194. Taxonomy (NCBI): domain Bacteria; kingdom Pseudomonadati; phylum Pseudomonadota; class Gammaproteobacteria; order Enterobacterales; family Enterobacteriaceae; genus Citrobacter; species Citrobacter sp. CK194. The sequence continues at coordinate 194,376 of NZ_JAOWGA010000013.1, read as the reverse complement.
CGCCAATCACTACGGCAATCAGCGCTATCCCGAGGAACACGCCGACTTCACGGTAAAACTGTTCGATAGTGACCTTATGCGGCGAGCTCAGCGCCGTCTGGATCAGGTCGTAAAACGGCGCGTACCAGGCGTTGACCGCCACGCCCACTTCCACCAAAAACCAGGTCACAAAGATGATCAACGAGGTGCCCAGAATCGACCAGTATTGCCAGCGATGCGGGCTATAAATAAACCAGAACATCGCAAACAATCCGACGCAAAGGACGTAATATGCGTAGAAAATCAGGTAGTCCAGCGACCAGAAGCGTGCGGCACTGATGGGAACATCACCGGAAGCGCCAGTAAGATGCGCAACCCAGGCGCCTCCGCCCGCTTGCCAGAAAATGACGGCGACAAGCGCCCAAAAAAACGCCGAGATAAAAAACGGCCCCGGCTTTGGGAAAAAAGACTTAAACATGATGCTCTCCTGCTAACTTCTTATCGTTATGACGACTGCTGTGCTTTTGCCGCCGCGCTGAGCGCGACAAGACGGGCCTGCCCCAACAAAACCGCGACGGAAACCGAGCATTGTGACCCGTATTCGCCAGCTTAGTTCGCACATCGTTTTTTCAGAATTGTTTCAGCGAGTTTCGGCTCCCTTCAACAGCAACAGGAAGGCGAAACCCAAAAACCGACCAAGGTTACCACAAGCGCGGGATCACAAAAGCGGACATTCGCGATTGGGAAAAAATGCCCTGTTTACTCGTCGTTACGTTTTTCACACTATTATTGTCTTTTTAGCGCTTTGCAACGCGCCGCCAGGTAGTATAAATACGCATAGTTTTTTCATTTAACTGATGGACACAACCGTTGAAACGTAGTCTGCTTTTTTCTGCCGTGCTGTGCGCGGCGTCATTGACATCTGTCCAGGCGGCACAGCCAATCACCGATCCGGTTTTCGCTTCCGATATCGTTGATCGTTATGCCAACCATATCTTTTACGGCAGCGGCGCGACGGGAATGGCGCTGGTAGTGATTGATGGTAATCAACGCGTGTTCCGCAGTTTCGGGGAGACTCGCCCCGGCAATAACGTACATCCTCAACTGGACTCCGTTATTCGCATTGCGTCTATCACGAAACTCATGACCAGCGAGATGCTGGTCAAACTGCTCGATCAGGGGACGGTGAAATTACACGACCCGCTGAGCAAGTATGCCCCGCCCGGTGCGCGCGTACCGACCTACAACGGAACGCCTATCACCCTGGTGAATCTGGCGACCCATACCAGCGCCCTGCCGCGTGAGCAACCCGGCGGCGCGCCGCATCGCCCGGTATTTGTCTGGCCAACCCGCGAACAGCGCTGGAGCTACCTCTCTACCGCAACGCTAAAAGCGGCTCCTGGCTCGCAGGCGTCTTATTCCAACCTTGCGTTTGACCTGCTGGCTGACGCGCTGGCAACCGCATCCGGCAAACCCTACACGCAGTTATTTGAAGAACAGATTACGCGCCCATTGGGGATGAAAGACACAACCTTTACCCCCTCCCCCGATCAGTGCAAGCGCCTGATGGTGGCGGAGAAAGGGGCCAGTCCCTGTAACAACACGCTGGCGGCAATTGGCAGCGGCGGCGTCTATTCCACGCCGGGAGATATGATGCGCTGGATGCAGCAATATCTCTCATCCGACTTTTATCATCGCAGTAATCAGGCCGATCGTATGCAGACGCTGATTTATCAGCGAACTCAGCTCACACGGGTGACAGGTATGGACGTGCCGGGCAAAGCCGATGCGCTGGGCTTAGGCTGGGTCTATATGGCGCCTAAAAACGGACGTCCGGGGATTATTCAAAAAACCGGCGGCGGCGGTGGTTTCATCACCTATATGGCGATGATTCCGCAACACAACGTTGGCGCTTTTGTGGTCGTCACTCGCTCACCGCTTACGCGATTTACTAATATGAGCGATGGCATCAACGACCTGGTAACAGAATTGAGCGGAAATAAACCGCTGATCGTGCCTGCGTCCTGATCAATACTCTGAAGGCAAATGGTTGATATTGACCAGTTTGCCTTTTTTCATTTCGATGTAGTTCCCTTTGCGTAACGCGGCGAGCACTTCAGCCACTACGGAACGGGAAATTCGCGTTCTCTGATGAATGTAGTTCATCACGCCAATACGCGCTCGCAGGCCCTCATCCCAGTCAACCATCGCGATCAACGTCGCCCGAATTTGATCATACGAGTTGTTGCCAATTAATTGCAGATCGCGCAGTTCCAGAGTTCTGTTTTCCCATGCCAGCCAGCAAAAGGCTTCACGCCATAACTGGTGTTGCTCAAGGATTTTTATCGCGTGGGAAGAAGGAAGAAAATAACCGGTACAACGACTTTCCGTGACTAATTTATATTCGATATCATTTTTCATCACGCCATCAGCAATACCCATAATAAAGGGAGCCTGCGTTATCCCCATAAGCACGTTCTCCCCTCTGCGCAAAGAGATGAGACCGTCTAAAATGACAAACGTATCGCCTTGATTGGCATCATTCGAATAGACAACCTGCTTTTCATCGGCGTACTCAAAGTACGTGCCGTATTTAGACAGGCACTTATCGAGCTTACTAAATTCCTGAAGTGGTTTATTCAGAGACAGCATATGCGCATCCTTGCATTAATGCCCGCCATATCCATGACGGGCATTTCCTTTGATTAAATCACCTGCGTTTTCATCATGAAAAACAATTACCAGGTGTATTTAACGCCCACATTCGCGGACCAGTCTTGATCGACATCACCACCACCGAGGTAGTTGGCATCGGTATAAGCGCTGAAGTTTTTGGTGAAGCTGAACTGAGTGCCCAGACCAACACGTACCGCAGAACCTTCTACGCCGTTATCGATGGAATCGCCATTTACGTCGGCGTCGTTATTTGCGTCGTCATAAACATAGGCCAGCTTGAAGTAAGGCGTCAGCGCCTGATCTTCGCTGTAGGTGAAGGTATAACCTGCATCAACACCCAGTTCATAACGCATGCTGTCATAAGACTGACCGTCAACTTTCATGTCATTGCTGAGCTGATAATCGTCGCCGGACTGGAACAGGCCGGATACGCTACCGTACGGCGTGACATAGCCAGCGTCGCCCAGTTTCCAGTCATAACCCAGTTTCAGACCAAAGCCCCACGCATCCGCAGAGGTGTTGCCATCAACGTACTGGCCGTTGCTCATGTTGGCAGACAGATCGTTGTTGAAGTGAGAATAGCTCAGGCTACCATCAACAAAGACATTGTTGGCAAAGCGAGCAGAAGAGTAGATATAGGCAGACTGGCTGTCCTGATCCACCTGACCGGTACGGTCGCTCATGTCACCTTTCGCAAAGCCAGCCGCCGCACCGACAATCCACTTAGCGTTGTTACCGTCAATTTTGGTATCAACACCGACCATGATGCCGTTCACATCCTGATCGTAGTTAATGGTGCCGTTGTCGCCATCGAAGCTGCCGCCAAAGTAGCTCACCCATGCGCCGCCGTTATCAGCCAGACCATGACGAGAGTTGGTCAGACGAGTACCAACGGTGTCTTGTTCCAGGTTCCAGATATTGGTGTTTGCAGACGGGATGCTCAGCGCCATGTTCGCGTAGTCGGTCAGTTCCATCTGTTGCATAACAACAGTGTTGCCTTCCTGCTGAGCCTGATAGGTGTATGCCCCCAAGTCAGCTTTGTTCGCTGCGGAGAAGGTGGCTTTGCTGTTCTTGTCGTTAACGTAGATCAGCTCTTTGCCTTTGTAATCAGCGACAGAACCTTCACCGGTCGCGTTATCAATACGCACTTTGTAGTTACCGGTTGCCGCAGCAACGTTATCACCCGCGTTATCGACTTCAGATTGATCGCCAGTCCAGGCATCGCCATTACCGTTGATGGTCAGGTGGCCATCAGAGTTCATCGCGATCACACCGTAGCCGTAGTTAGACTTAGTGATGTCGTTAGTACGATCGTTAGTCAGATCGGCATCCAGCACAAAGCTGTTGCTGTGAACGTTGAAGACACCGGCATTCACGTTACCGTTAGCATCGGTGTAGCTGGTCAGATTCAGGGTATCAGCTTGCAGCGCATACGCGGTGCTGTTGCCCACATCCAGAACGCCGTTGTTGGTGACGTTGATGGTGTTTGCATACAGTGCGGCATCGTACACGCCCCAGCCAGCAGACACATCATCAGCAATCGTGACGGTACTGTTGTTGATTGTCAGTTCATCAGTTGCAACATGACCATCTTCATTGATATTCAGGGCCGCGCCGCCGGTCAGGGAGATGCTGTCAGAAACCAGATCAGAGTCTGCCACATTCACGACGGAACCGCTGTTGATGCTCAGCGTATCAATCAGCGAGGTTTTCGTGGTATCCCACTGTGAACCACCGTTCAGCGTCACATTGAACAGGCCGCTCTGATAGACCTCGTTACCAACAACATGACCATCTTCGCCATACGCGGTGTCATTATTGTCAATGCCGTAAGTAGAGGAAGGCCACAGGCTGTTAGCCGCAATGTCGATCAGCGTCGCAGTGGCATCGGTGCCCGCAGCAAAGCTGTCGTACACGCCGTCACCATCAGAATCAACCTGATGTACGGACATTGCCGCGCCAACCCACTTGCTGCCGTTGTTCAGCGTAACATCCATACGGTCAGTGCCATCCCAACCGTTGGTGTCCAGGTCAGCGTCCGTATCGCGATAAGTATCCGCCCCGTTCGGGAAGAAGTTTTCGTCAAAGTTGCTGGAGAAAACAACGTCGCCCATCAGGGTAGAATTGCTGAGGTTAACAGTGGTCTGCATTGCGTTATCCGCATTCGGATGCGCAATCGCCGCAATCGCCACGTCATCAGCAGTATAAGAATCGCTGTAATCGCTCGCGTTGTTGGTATTACCGAACCAACCGGAAGTCCCTTCATCTGACCATGAGCCAGAGGTCACCGTAGAGTCAGTCACCGTGACGGTGTTGTTGAACACTTCAGCGCTGTTGACGCCGGTGCTAACGGTATTATCGTCAATGTCTTCCCACTCATAACCCTGAGTCAGCGTAATACCCGCAACGTGGGAATTATTTTTGATGACCAGGTCAACTTCCTGATCCAGCGTAATCGCAGTACCCAGGTTGTAAACGTCAACAACATGCGTATCCGCCGTACCATCAGTGTACGTGCCATTATAGGTATAATGCTCGTAGTTATCATCGATGGTTGAGTTATCAACAGTCAGCGCCAGACGGTCATAAACATAACCGGTCGCATCGCGACCCACGCAATCGGTGGTCATGCACTCAGAGGTGATCATCCCGTGAATGGTGCTGTTTTTGATTGTCAGACTATTACTGTTGGTGTTGGTAGAAAGACCATCATCCAGATAGTAGGTTGAGATTACGCCGTTAACGGTAGCGTTGTTGATAACCGGATAAATATCACCGTTATAAACGCTATCGGTCGCGTAGTTGTTCCAGCCTACGTAACCATCATAATAAACACCATCAGCGTAGGTTGCGTCGTTATAGTGGTTGAATGTTGTGTAGGTGGTTCCAGAAATATCCGTAGAAGCATTTGCCTGAGAGGTGATTGCCAGAGTGCAGGCCAGTGCTAATTGTGAGACTACAAGTTTCTTTTTCCAGGAGTGCATTTGTCATCCCTCCTCAGGGACGTAATATAGTTGATCCATCAATTATCAATGCATAGAAAACATTTTATGTTTCGCAGGTCGATTATGCGGCGTCAGCATTGAAAGGTTCAATTATTCTTTGTTTAATGTCCGAAAGCGGACAATTAAAAAATCACCAGCAAAATCACAGATATTTTTTAAATCGCCAGTTTTCAATAAATTAGAAAGGGAAATAGAAGTTACTTATTTAACTGAATGATATATGATGAAGAAATAAAGAAATCACCAATAAATAAAGGACAGAAGAGCTTAAAACAACATTTAATAAAATTAAAACCAGAAATAAATGTATCACTAACAAAAATAATCTTATTCATAGAAATACTAATTGCGAATATTTAATCGCTTCATTAACAGCAACCCGCAATACTTCACATAAGGACAACTTTCGTAAAACACCTCGCGGCAGGTTCAGGTATACTCGACGTTTCGATTCCACAAACATCAGGCATACCATGACAGACCTAATCCAACGCCCCCGTCGCCTGCGCAAATCCGCTGCGCTGCGCGCCATGTTTGAAGAGACAACACTCAGTTTAAACGACCTGGTGTTGCCGATTTTTGTTGAAGAAGAACTCGACGACTACAAAGCGATCGACGCCATGCCTGGCGTCATGCGCATTCCTGAAAAACACCTGGCGCGCGAGATTGAACGCATCGCCAACGCCGGCATTCGGTCAGTGATGACCTTCGGCATTTCCCACCATACCGACGACACCGGCAGCGATGCCTGGAAAGAAGACGGCCTGGTGGCGCGCATGTCGCGCATCTGCAAGCAAACCGTGCCGGAAATGATCGTGATGTCTGACACCTGTTTCTGTGAGTACACCTCCCACGGTCACTGCGGCGTGCTGTGCGAACACGGCGTCGACAACGATGCAACCCTGGCGAACCTCGGTAAACAAGCGGTGGTCGCCGCCGCTGCGGGCGCTGATTTTATTGCCCCTTCCGCCGCGATGGACGGTCAGGTGCAGGCGATTCGCCAGGCGCTGGATGCCGCCGGGTTTACGGATACAGCCATCATGTCCTACTCCACCAAGTTCGCCTCCTCTTTCTACGGCCCGTTCCGTGAAGCGGCCGGTACGGCACTGAAAGGCGATCGTAAGACCTATCAAATGAATCCGATGAACCGCCGTGAAGCGATTCGCGAGTCGTTGCTCGACGAAGCGCAGGGCGCGGACTGCCTGATGGTGAAACCCGCTGGCGCTTATCTGGATATTCTGCGTGATATCCGCGATCGTACCGAATTACCGCTCGGCGCGTATCAGGTCAGCGGCGAATACGCCATGATCAAATTCGCCGCGATGGCGGGCGCGATCGACGAAGAGAAAGTGGTGCTGGAAAGTTTAGGCTCGATCAAACGCGCGGGCGCGGATCTGATCTTCAGCTACTTCGCGCTGGATCTGGCGGAGAAAAAAATCCTGCGTTAATCCTTTCTGACCTGCGGTGCCTGCTGGCGCTGCGCTTATCCGGCCTACGGAATTGACATCTGTGGGCCGGGTGCCGCCATCCGGCACTGTCACAAAACGTCACCTCATCGTCATACAAACGACATTTGTACCTTCTACTGTCAGCACAGGACGGGAGGAGGAGCCGCTATGTTTAGTCTCGATAACGTACTCGACGACCTGTGGCCTCAGGCGAGGCCGACACCCTGGCAAAAAAATCTGCTCAGGCGGTTGCTGTATGAAGAAGAATTTCAGCAATTTGCATCCCGCCATCCCCATCTGAAAGGGGTGGACATGGTGGAACAGGTTCTCGAACACCTTGAAATACGCTGCGATATCCCCGCACACGACCTCGAAAACATCCCCGCACATGGCCCGCTGGTCATCATTGCCAACCACCCGACAGGCACGCTTGATGGGCTGGCTCTGCTGTATGCCATCTCGCGTGTGCGCCGTGACGTGAAAGTAGTGACCAACCGCCTGCTCTCGCATCTGCAACCGCTCAGTTCACTTTTCATTCCCGTGGACAACATCGGCGGGCGCACGCCAAAATCATCGCTACAACAGATAGATGCGCATTTACAGGCTGGCGGAGCGTTAATTTTCTTTCCGGCGGGCGAAGTGGCGCGCTTCACATCGCAGGGAATCAGGGAAGGCCGATGGCATTCCGGGTTTATCCGGGTGGCGGAGAAATACCGCACGCCGCTGCTTCCCGTACATATCAACGCGCGTAACAGCTCGCTGTTTTACGCCAGCAGCCTGGTGTCCCCCACCTTCGCATTGCTGCTCCTGATGCAGCAGATGTTTCGTCGGCGTCGCAGCAGCCTGCCGCTCCGCATCGGCCAACAAATCGCCTGGACGCAGTGGTCCGCCACGAAAACCAACGTCCGCGAGCAGGCCGAAAAATGCCGTCAGCACGTCGCGGCATTAGGTAAAGGACACCCCGGGTTATTCACCACCGAAAGTACGATAGCCCGCGCAGAAGACAGAGCGCACCTCAAACGCGATCTCGCCCAGGCGGAATGCCTTGGGCACACCGCCGACGGGAAGCACATTTACCTCTGGCAGCGCAACGGCAAAGAGGATGTCCCCATCCTGCGGGAACTGGGGCGGCTGCGTGAAATCGCCTTTCGCGCGGTTGGCGAAGGCAGCGGAAAGCGTCGGGACACCGACCGCTATGATGACGACTATCTGCATCTGATTTTATGGGACGAAGACGATCTGGAAATTGTTGGCGCCTATCGGTTCATTCCCTGCGCGCAGCAGCAGGAAAAACGTGGCATAGAAGGGCTTTACAGCTACAGTTTGTTCCATTACGACGAGCAGATGGCGCAAGTGATGCAGCACGGCATTGAGCTGGGTCGCAGTTTTATCCAGCCGCGTTACTGGGGGCGTCGCGGGCTGGACTATCTCTGGTCTGGCATTGGCGCTTATCTGGCGCGCTATCCGCAATACCGATACCTGTTCGGCCCGGTGTCTATTTCCGGCGGTCTGCCTGCGGATGCGCGGGATTTACTGGTGGCCTTTTATCGCCTGTGGTTCCCGCCGACGCACCCGCTGGCAATATCACGCCAGCCCTACCCCGCGTCATTGCCGGACGTACTGGCGCAGTTTGAAGGCAAAAGCTACAACGACGATCTGACGCGGCTGAAATCGCTGCTCGGCAATCTGGGCTGCGGTATTCCCCCGCTCTACAAACAGTACTCCGAACTTTGCGACCCCGGCGGCGTACAGTTTATTGATTTCGGTAACGATCCGGCGTTCAGCAACTGCGTGGATGGTCTGGTGCTGGTCGATTTAACCTATCTGAAGGCAAACAGGTATCAGCGCTATATTGGCGCGCATTTGGGTTTCCAGGCAGAATAAGGCGTTTACGCCGCCATCCGGCGCGGTGCCACATCGTGCCTGATGGCACTGCGCTTATCAGGCCTGAATTTCCCTAACCGTTCCCTAACCGAATAGTGTGATTATCTATTACGGCACGCGATAAAACGGCTTATCTCCCAGAATCGTCGCCCGGTGCATAATGCGCCGCTGCGGCAGGTAATCAGCGTTGGCATAATGCTGGGTGACGCGGTTATCCCAGATGGCTACGTCATCAGGCTGCCAGCGCCAGCGCACCTGAAACTCCGGTTTTGTGATGTGCGCAAACAAGAATCCAAGCAGCGCCTCGCTCTCTTTCTCCGTCACATCGACAATCCGCGTGGTAAAGCCTTCATTCACAAACAGCGCTTGTTTGCCGCTCACCGGATGGGTACGCACCACCGGATGCAGCAAAGGCGGATGTTTTGCTACCGCCTCAAGCCAGCGCTGATGATCCTCATCAGTTTTGCGGTATTTGTATTCCGGGAACGATTTACGGAAATCATGCTCCGCCCGCAAACCGCTCAGCAACTGGCGAAACGGTTCGGAAAGTGCGTCATATGCGGCAATGCCGCTGGCCCATAGCGTATCCCCGCCGCTAGAGGGCAGTTCCTTTGCCGCCAGAATCGCCCCTGCTGGCGGCGTCTCAATAAAGGTCACATCGGTGTGCCAGTTATCATTATCCGGCGGGTTATCGTTATGGGTATCCAGCACAATAATCTCTTCGACGCCTTCGGCGTGGGGATAGACCGGATGAATATGCAGATCGCCAAAACGCTGTGCCAGCGCGCGCTGTTGCTGCGGCGTAATGGCTTGTTCACGCAGAAAAACCACCTGGTGGCGCAGCACCGCGTGATACAGCTGTTCGAATTGATTATCGCTCAGCGGGCGGGTCAGATCCGCGCCGGAAACCAGCGCGCCAATATACGGCCCCAGCGGGGTAATGCTCAGACGTTCACTCATTGTACTTCTCCATGCCAGGGCGTCAGGCGGCGCTGAAGCGCACGCAGACCCAGTTCTAAAATAAACGCGATCACCGCAATCACCGCGATCCCCGCCAGCACCACGTCAGTTGCCAGAAATTCCCCGGCGGACTGCACCATAAACCCTAAACCCCGGGTGGCGGCAATCAGCTCAGCCGCCACCAGCGTTGACCAGCCCACGCCCAGGCCAATGCGTAATCCGGTGAGGATCTCCGGCAGCGCGCCGGGCAGAATCACAAACCACAATACCTGTACTCGTCCGGCGCCTAACGACTGCGCCGCACGAATGCGAACCTGCTGTGCGCTTTTGACGCCCGCCAGCGCCGACATAGCGACCGGGGCGAAAATCGCCAGATAGATCAGCAGGATCTTGGAGGTCTCGCCAATCCCAAACCAGATCACCATCAGCGGTAAATACGCAAGCGGCGGGACTGGTCGGTAGAGTTCAATGATCGGATCGAGAATGCCGCGTATCGTTGGGCTTAGCCCCATCGCAATGCCCACCGGAATGCCGATAATCACGGCGGCCAGAAGCGCCAGCAGAATGCGCGTCAGGCTCGCCGCCAGATGCTGCCACAGCGTGGCGTCCATAAACCCTTGCGGCCCGGCGATGGCGATCAGTTTTTGCAGCACCTGCCCCGGCGGCGGCAGAAACAGCGGGCTGATTAACTGCAACGCCGCTACGCTCCACCACACGGCCAGAATCACCGCTAATGTGCTGATACTCAGGGTAATGCGACGAGAGAACGGCCAGCGCCATTTCAACCCGCGTTGACGCAGCTTATCGTTGATGACCACGCTCATGAGAAGGCCTCCCGTTGTTCAAAGACGCGGCTTAACACATACTCCCGCGTCTCGATAAACTGCGGATCGGATTTAATGCTGCGGCAGGATTCTCCCCCCACAAAGCGGCGGGCGAAATCAAGCGACAGCCGCTCCTGTACGCGACCGGGGCCAGGAGAAAGCAGCACCAGCTCCGTCGCCATAAACACAGCCTCTTCAATATCATGCGTAATGAGCAATACCTGCTTGCCGGTCTCATGCCAGAGTTTCAGCAACAGCGTTTGCATCTGCTCACGGGTGAAAGCGTCCAGCGCGCCGAAAGGCTCATCCAGCAGCAGGAGTTGAGGATTTGCCGCCAGCGCGCGGGCGATGCCGACACGCTGGCGCTGCCCGCCGGAAAGCTGCCAGATAAAGCGTTTTCCCGCCCCTTCCAGCCCGACTTTTTTCAGCATCTGCTGCGCAACGTGCTGACGCCGGGTTTTGTCCGCTCCCGCCAGTTGCAGGCCAAGTCCGACGTTATCCTGCACGTTGCGCCAGGGCAGCAGCCCTTCGTTCTGAAAGACGACGCCGCGCTCCGCACCCGGCCCATCGACCCGTTTGCCCGCCAGTTGGATCGTGCCGTGCTGATAAGGCAGAAAACCGGCGATCAGATTCAGCAACGTGGTTTTCCCACACCCTGACGGGCCCAGCACCACTAACAACTCACCGCTGTCGAGCGTCAGATTGATATCTTCCAGCGCCGGTTTACCGGCGTAATCAGCAAAGAGATGGGAAACTTGCAGCATCCGCGCCTCCTTATTGCACAAAGCGATCGGTGACGTACTGGCTGTAATCCGTCGCGACGGCGGGCACTTTGCCCTGCTCTTTCAGGAACTGCGCGGTGTCGATAATCGCTTTATTGACCGGCCCGTTCAGCTCAACGGCCTGCTGTTGCGCCGTCAGGTAGGTATTGCCTTTCACCAGCCCCGGCACGTCCGTTTCCGGCACGCCGCTTAAGCGCGACAGTTTGCTGATGTTATCCGGCTGCTGAAGCCACGCCTCAGGATTGGCAATGTAGGGTTGCTGCGCGTCGATGGCGCTTTTCGCGAATGCCTTGACCACCTCTGGATGTTTTTCCGCGAAGTCTTTACGCACTACCCACACATCCAGCGTCGGCGAGCCCCATTCGCCGACTTTCCCCGAGTCTGTCAGCACGTTCCCGTCTTTTTCCAGCGCGTTAACGGCGGGCGCCCAGACGTAAGCGCCGTCAATATCGCCACGCTGCCAGGCGGCAATGATCGCCGGTGGTTGCAGATTGATGATTTCGACCTGCCCGGGCTTAATGCCCCAGTGTTTCAGCGCGGCCAGCAGGCTGTAATGAGTGGTGGAGATAAACGGCACCGCAATGCGTTTGCCGATGAGATCCTCCGGCTTAGCGATCGTTTTCTTCACCACCAGCGCTTCGGATTCCCCCAGTTTTGACGCCAGCAGGAAAACCTCAATCGGCACCTGTTGGCTGGCGGCGACCGCCAGTGGGCTGGAGCCGAGGTTGCCGATCTGTACATCACCGGAAGCCAGCGCGCGCACGATGCTCGCGCCGCTGTCGAATTTACGCCAGTCAACGGTCGCCCCGCTCTCTTTGGCGAAGGTGTTATCCGCCTGCGCCACTTTCGCCGGTTCGGCGGATGTCTGATACGCGACGGTGACGTTAACCGCCTGCGCCTGGAATGCAATAAACGCCAGTGCGGCGAGAAGTGTGTTACGCGATGAAATACCCATTATTGTCTGCTCCCCTGTCTTGTTATGGGGGCAGTATTTCGTTGCGGCCGAGTTTGATAAAGGAATTAAAAATTCTTGCTAATAGCAAAGCGTTTTTAGAAAAAAAACGGGAATGGTTAGTGTGGAAATGTATTTAGCATTGAGTTGCAGGCCAGATCAGGCGCTTGCGCCGCCATCCGGCAATCCATGCCTGATGGCGCTGTGCTTATCCGGCCTACCACGACAACAACACCCTGCAAATTATTGCGATTTTGTTACATTCATTCCATAACCACACCCGGATGATTGCCAGCGCAGCGGGGGCAGGCATCATAGAGGCATTATTCGGCAAGAGAGTAAGCATATGATTCGTGTGGTGCTGGTTGATGACCATGTGGTGGTGCGTTCCGGCTTTGCGCAATTATTAAGTCTTGAAGACGATCTGGACGTAGCAGGCCAGTACAGCAGCGCGGCGGAAGCCTGGCCCGCATTATTGCGCGATGACGTTAACGTCGCGGTGCTGGATATCGCGATGCCGGACGAAAACGGGCTGAGTCTGTTAAAGCGGCTACGCGCGCAAAAACCCACGTTTCGCGCCATCGTCCTCAGCATTTACGACACGCCAGCGTTTGTGCAAAGCGCGCTGGATGCAGGCGCCAGCGGCTATCTGACCAAACGCTGCGGGCCGGAAGAGCTGGTTCAGGCGGTGCGTTCCGTCGGTATGGGCGGCCACTATCTGTGTGCCGATGCGTTGCGGGCGCTGCGCGGCGGCGAACAGCCGGCGCAGGTGCTGGAGGTGTTAACCCCCCGCGAGCGAGAAGTTTTTGATTTACTGGTCAAAGGCGACAGCGTCAAAGAGATCGCATTTAAGCTCGACCTCAGCCATAAAACCGTTCACGTCCACCGTGCTAACGTACTGGGTAAATTGCAGTGTCACAGTACCATCGAGCTGGTGCATTTCGCCCTCGACCACCAGCTGCTGACGGGGCACTGATGTCTCGCGGCGTGCGTTACTGGGTGATCTCACTGTTTATCCTGCTGGCCTGGGGAACAGGTTGGCTGATGCTATGGACGCTGGGCTTTTACCTGACCCATAACGGCCAACAGGCGGCGCTCTTTTTGCCGCACGGCGTTTATCTTGCGCTGTTGATTTTACTCTCCCGCCGTTACTGGCCCGCGCTGATACTGCCGCCGGTGCTGATGCCTTTATGGCTCCATAGCGAGCAACTGCTCAGCGGCTACGTCCTGCTGGCGGCGCCGCTGATCTGCCTGATCCCGGCCAGCATCGGACAAAAATTCTGGCACCGTTTTCCCCTGTACTGGCAGCGTCTCACGCTGCTGCTGGCCGCCGTCACGCTGGCCTCGCTGCTGAATACCGCCCTGCTGTCGCCCTTTATAAAAAGCCCGGCAATGCTGACTGGCCTGGCGTCGTTTACCGGCGGCGTGCTGCTCACCCCCTTTGTTTACCTGGTATTTGAATTTTTACGCCAGCAGCACCGTTATCATCTGTTGGGGCTGGATACCAACAACCCGCCGCTGCGCACTTCGCTGATCATCTGGTGCAGCCTGTTCTTTATTATCGGCATCGGCACGCAAATGGTGCTGTCGCCGGAAATTGAACGCCTGCTGCTGATCGTGGTGTTCCTGCCTAACGTGGTGATGGCGTGGAAGTTTGGCTGGCAGGGCGGCGTGCTCTCCGGGCTGCTGGGCAGCATGATGATCACCATCGCCCGCCAGGTCGGCGTCGGGTTTAACAACCTGGTCGAGCTGGAGATTTTCCTCGCCACCCAGGCGCTACTCGGCATAGGTCTTGGGATCGCCATCAGCCGCCAGCAGCATCTGGCGCAAAACCTGCACCACTATCGCCAGCGTCTGGAGGCGGAGCTGGCGGCGCGCCGGGCGCTGACCGAAAAGCTGATCCATACCGAAGAGGATACGCGCAAAAACCTGGCGCGCGAGCTGCACGACGAGATCGGGCAGAACATCACCGCCATTCAGATCCAGTCACAGCTCGTGAAACGCGCGCGCGATCCGGCGCAGACGCAGGCCGCCGCCAGCCAGATAAACGATCTCGCCCGCCGTATTCACCACTCTACCCGCCAGCTGTTACGCCAGCTACGTCCCCCCGCGCTGGATGAGCTGTCGTTTAAAGAGGCGCTGCATCATCTGGTCAACGAATTCGCGTTCCCCGAACGTGGGATTCGCTGCCAGTTTGAGTATCGCCTTACGCTTACCCCGGAAAATGAAACCGTCAGGTTTACTCTCTACCGCCTGTTGCAGGAACTGCTGAACAACGTCTGTAAACATGCCGAAGCCAGCGAGGTCACGATTCTGTTAAGCCAGCAGAAACAGACCCTCCATCTGGAAGTTCGGGACAACGGCACCGGCATCCAGCCTGAAAAAATGCCGGGATTCGGTATTCAGGGGATGCGCGAACGGGTCAGCGCGCTGGGCGGCGAACTGACGCTCGAATCGCTGCACGGCACGCGGGTAATTGTTAACTTGCCCACAATTTTGCAACAAACCACGTCCTGACCAGGAAAAAGTCTTAGTCACTGCGGACTTTCTCTCATCCCCTTTGGTTTTCACTTTCCTATAGTCAGCACAAACGGAGACGGCCATGCATCCACGCCCAGTAAACGAAACAGACCAACGATACCGGGCGCTACGCCTGCGGTTGCTGATGTGCATGGTCATCGGGTACGCCGCATTTTACCTGACGCGAAAAAGCGTGAATTACGTGCTTCCGGCGCTGCAAACGGATCTCGGACTCGATAAAGGCGATATCGGCCTGTTGGGTTCACTGTTTTACCTGACCTACGGCCTGTCGAAGTTTACCGCCGGGCTGTGGCACGACAGCCACGGGCAGCGCTGGTTTATGGGCGTCGGCCTGTTCGCCACCGGCCTGCTGAATGTGGTGTTCGCCTTTGGCGAGTCGCTGACGCTGCTGCTGGCGGTCTGGACGCTGAACGGTTTCTTTCAGGGCTGGGGATGGCCGCCCTGCGCCCGACTGCTGACCCACTGGTATTCGCGCAACGAGCGCGGCTTCTGGTGGGGCTGCTGGAATATGTCGATCAACATCGGCGGGGCGATTATCCCGCTGATTAGCGCTTTCGCCGCCCACTGGTGGGGCTGGCAGGCGGCGATGCTGGCGCCGGGGATCATCAGCATGGCATTAGGTATCTGGCTCACGCTACAGCTGAAAGGCACGCCGCAGGAAGAGGGATTGCCAACGGTCGGCGCATGGCGTCATGACCCGCTGGAGCTGCGACAGGAGCAGCAAAGCCCGCCGATGGGACTGTGGCAGATGTTGCGCACCACGATGCTGAAAAACCCGATGATCTGGCTGCTGGGTGTCTCATATGTGCTGGTCTATCTGATCCGCATCGCCCTCAACGACTGGGGCAACATCTGGCTCACGGAAAGCCACGGCGTCAATCTGCTCAGCGCCAACGCCACGGTGATGCTGTTTGAAGTTGGCGGTCTGCTCGGCGCGTTGTTCGCCGGTTGGGGGTCGGATTTGCTGTTCAGCGGCCAGCGCGCGCCGATGATTTTGCTGTTCACGCTGGGGCTGATGGTGTCCGTCGCCGCATTGTGGTTAGCGCCGGTACACCATTACGCACTGCTGGCTGTCTGTTTCTTCACGGTGGGCTTTTTCGTTTTTGGCCCGCAAATGTTGATAGGCCTTGCCGCCGTCGAGTGCGGGCACAAAGCGGCGGCCGGTTCCATCACCGGGTTTCTCGGCCTGTTCGCCTATCTGGGGGCAGCGCTGGCGGGCTGGCCTCTGTCGCTGGTCATTGAACGCTACGGCTGGTCGGGCATGTTCAGTTTGCTCTCGGTCGCCGCGGTACTTATGGGTTTATTGCTGATGCCGCTGCTGATGGCGGGCATCACCACCTCGCTCAGTCAAAGGATAAAACAATGAAATTGACGCTTACCTCTACCCTGATTGCATCCGGCATTGCGCTGGCAACCTTAACCGGCGCCGCGCAGGCCAAAGGCCGCCTGGTGGTTTATTGCAGCGCCACCAACGAAATGTGCGAAGCAGAAACCAAAGCGTTTGGCGACAAATATGACGTCAAAACCTCGTTCATCCGCAACGGCTCCGGCAGTACGCTGGCGAAAGTGGATGCCGAGAAGAAAAACCCGCAGGCGGACGTCTGGTACGGCGGGACGCTGGACCCTCAGTCCCAGGCGGGTGAAATGGGGCTGCTGCAACCCTACAAGTCTCCCAATCTTGAGCAGGTCATGGAGAAATTCCGCGATCCGGCGAAAGTAAAAGGCAACCTCTCTTCAGCGGTGTATGTCGGTATTCTCGGTTTTGGCGTCAATACCCAGCGCCTGAAAGAGAAAAATCTGCCGGTGCCAAAATGCTGGAAAGACCTGACCAAACCGGAATACAAAGGCGAGATTCAGATTGCCGACCCGCAAAGTTCAGGCACTGCGTATACCGCACTGGCGACCTTCGCCCAGCTGTGGGGCGAAGATCAGGCCTTTGATTACCTGAAACAGCTCAACGCCAACGTGTCTCAGTACACCAAATCCGGTATTGCCCCGGCACGTAACGCCGCCCGTGGCGAAACCGCTATCGGCATTGGCTTCCTGCACGACTATTCGCTGGAAAAAGAACAGGGCGCGCCGCTGGAGCTGATCTCTCCGTGCGAAGGCACCGGCTATGAAATTGGCGGCGTCAGCATCCTGAAAGGCGCACGCAACCTCGACAACGCCAAACTGTTCGTGGACTGGGTGCTGTCAAAAGAAGCACAAGAACTGGCGTGGAAGAAAGGCAAGTCTTATCAGATCCTGACCAACACCACAGCGGAAACGTCACCGAACTCGCTGAAACTCGACGACCTGAAGCTCATCAACTACGACATGGATAAATACGGTTCTACCGACGTCCGTAAGCAGCTTATCAATAAGTGGGTTAGCGAAGTGAAGATGGGTAAATAAGCCCACATTGCGTTCATTTGCCGGGTGGCGGCGTAACGCCGTACCCGGCCCACAATACCGGAACCGCTATGTCACACACACTTGCACACCATCCCGTGAAAAAACGGGATGCGATATTCTTTTGGGTTCTGCTGGGCTGGCTGGCGTTTGCCCTGCTGCCGAGCTGGAGCCTGGATTACGGCCTGCTGGAGTCCACGGGCGATGAAATCCTTGAGTCCTACGGCTGGTCACAGCGCAATATCAGTTGGCTGTGGTATCTGCTGCCAAGCCTGCTACTGATTCGCCCGTTCCATGAAGCCAGGCGCGAACAGCGCAGCCGCCATTACCTTGATGCGGGCTGGGCGCTGTTGTGTATGGCCTTTATCGTCATCAGCGCCACCGTTGAAGGCCGTGGTTTAGGCTACGCCACTATCGTGCTGTTCGTCGCGCTGGGCGCGATCATGACGCTGGCGTTGACCCGTCTGGAATGGCTGGGCGGCGACCGCTTCGTGATCGGCTCACTTACCGCCATTGTGGCGCTGATCGGCATCTTTATCGTCTGGCCGAGTATCGCGATTTTCATCCCGATGTTCACCAACGACGCCGGGGAATTCGCGCCGCTGGCGTTTATGACGGTGCTGTCGCAGGCGCATATCATCCAGGTGATCCTCAACTCCATCGCCCTGTCGATTGCGGTGGGCGTGGGCTGTACCTTCTTCGGCCTGGTACTGGCGATTTACACCACCCGCATTGCCAAACGCAGCGCCATTATTGGCCGCATCTTCTCGATTTTGCCAATCGTCACGCCGCCGTTCGTAGTGGGTTTAGGCGTTACGCTGATGATGGGACGCTCCGGCTACGTCACCGAATTTATGGTCGAGTGGTTCGGGCTGACCAACACCAACTGGCTGTACGGGTTTACCGGCATCTGGCTGGCGCAGGTGCTGGCCTTTACGCCGATGGCGTTTATGATCCTCGACGGGGCGATCAAAACTATCCATCCATCGCTGGAAGAAGCGTCATATACCCTGCGCGCCAGCCGCTGGCAGACCTTTAACGGTGTGTTTGTCCCGCTGCTGAAACCGGCGCTGGCGAACGCCTTCCTGATCGTGGTGGTGCAGTCGCTGGCCGACTTCAGTAACCCGCTGGTGCTCGGCGGTAACTTCGACGTGCTGGCGACGCAGATCTATTTCTATATCACCGGTTCGCAGCTTGATTATCAGGCCGCCAGTACGCTGGGCGCGTTCCTGCTGCTGTTCTCGCTGCTGGTGTTCTGTGTGCAGTATATGTGGATCGGTAAGCGCTCTTACGTCACGGTCTCCGGGAAATCGTACCGTGGCGACGTCCAGCCGCTGCCTGTCACCCTGGTGTGGAGCGTCATCGCCATTCTGGCCGTGTGGATAGCCTTCAACGCCCTGCTCTACGGCAGCATTTTCTACGGTAGCTTCACCGTCAACTGGGGCGTGGATTACACCCTGACGCTGGCGAACTTTATCAAGCTGTTCGGCCAGGGTATGAGCGACGGCGCGTGGCCTTCCCTGCTTGATACGTTGCTCTACGCCGGAATTGCCGCGCCGATCACCGCCATCTTCGGTCTGCTGATCGCCTGGATTGTGGTACGCCAGCAGTTCAAAGGCAAAAAGACTATCGAGTTCACCACCATGCTGTGCTTCGCCGTACCGGGCACCGTGGCGGGCGTGTCGTACATCCTCGCCTTTAACAGCGCCCCGGTGTACCTCACCGGAACGGCGGCGATTGTGATTATTTCGATGGTGATGCGTAACGTGCCGGTTGGGATTCGCGCCGGGATCGCCGGATTAGGCCAGATCGATAAATCGCTGGATGAAGCGTCGCTCAGCCTGCGCGCCGGGAGCTTGCGCACCATCACGCACATCCTGCTGCCACTGCTGCGCCCAGCGATCCTCTCGGCGCTGATCTACAGCTTTGTGCGCGCCATTACCACCGTCAGCGCCATTGTATTCCTCGTCACGCCAGACACCCGCGTGGCGACGGCCTACATCCTCAACCGCGTGGAAGACGGCGAATACGGCGTGGCGATCGCCTACGGCTCGATTCTGATCGTGGTGATGCTGGCGATTATTTTCATCTTTGACTGGCTGATCGGGGAAGCGCGTATCTCCCGTTCAAAAGCCAAAAACCAGGCGTAATGGAGCGCACTATGAGTCAGAAAAATTTTGTTGAACTGCGCAACGTCACCAAACGATTCGGCAGCAACACGGTTATCGATAATATCAATCTCACCATCCCGCAGGGGCAAATGGTGACGCTGCTCGGTCCTTCCGGCTGCGGCAAAACGACCATTTTGCGTCTGGTGGCCGGGCTGGAAAAACCGAGCGAAGGACAGATTTTCATTGATGGCGAAGACGTCACCCATCGCTCTATTCAGCAGCGTGATATCTGTATGGTCTTTCAGTCTTATGCCCTGTTCCCGCACATGTCGCTGGGGGAAAACGTCGGCTACGGTCTGAAGATGCTTGGCGTGTCGCGCAGCGAAGTGAAAGCCCGTGTGCAAGAGGCGCTGGCGATGGTGGATCTGGAAGGATTCGAAGACCGCTATGTTGATCAGATCTCCGGCGGTCAGCAGCAGCGCGTGGCGCTGGCGCGCGCGCTGATCCTCAAGCCGAAGGTGCTGCTGTTTGATGAGCCGTTAAGTAACCTCGACGCCAACCTGCGTCGCAGCATGCGCGACAAGATCCGCGAACTGCAAAAGCAGTTTGATATCACCTCGCTGTACGTCACCCACGATCAGAGCGAAGCCTTTGCGGTTTCCGATACCGTGCTGGTGATGAACAAGGGGCATATTATGCAGATCGGTTCGCCGCAGGATCTCTACCGTCAACCTGCGTCACGCTTTATGGCGAGCTTTATGGGCGATGCCAACCTGTTCCCGGCGACGTTCAGTCAGGAGTATGTGGATATCTACGGCTACCGGCTGCCGCGCCCGGCGCACTTTGCCGCCCAGGGTTCCGGCACCGTTGGCGTGCGCCCGGAAGCGATTACCTTGAGCGATCGCGGCGAAGAGAGCCAGCGCTGTGTGATTCAGCATGTCGCCTATATGGGGCCGCAGTATGAGGTGACGGTGGCGTGGCACGGACAGGAGATTTTATTGCAGGTTAACGCCACCCGATTGCAGCCGGACGTGGGGGAAAATTATTACCTCGAAATCCACCCGTACGGGATGTTTGTTTTAGCAGATGCAGTGTAATTGATGCCGGGTGGCGCTACCGCTTACCCGGCCTACGGTTCGTGCACGTTGTAGGCCGGGTAAGGATCAGCCCACACACTCAACGTTGCGCGTTCAATTCAGCAATATCCTTCGGTGTCGTCCGGCAACAACCGCCAATCAGCTTCGCACCCGCCGCCAGCCACTGCGGTAAATACTCCGCCAACGTGGCGCACGCTTCGCCGTGATGATGCCAGGTTTTGCTTACCGCATCGTACCGCTCGCCCGAATTGGGATAAACCACCAGCGGCAGCGCGGTCAGCCCGTGCAAATGCTGCAATGCGGCGGTGACGTTTTCCAGCGCGATGCAGTTTACGCCAGTCGCCACAACCTGCGGGCAGGCGTTGAGGAACGCCGCCACGTCACGCAGCGGCGTACCGTCGCTCAGATGCTCGCTGTCGCGCAGCGTAAACGAAAACCATGCCCGCGCCCGTGGATATTCGGTTAACAACTCAGCCAGCGCTTTAATCTCAATAAAATTCGGCAGCGTTTCGCAGGCCAGCAGGTCAACGCCCGCATCCAGCAGCGCTTCCACACGCGGGCGATGAAAAGCCTGGAACGTTTCGGGAGTACATACGTAATCCCCGCGATATTCCGCACCGTCGGCCAGATACGCGCCATATGGCCCGACGGAACCCGCCACCAGCAGCGTGCCCGCCTGCGGGTTCTCAGCCAGATACGCTTCCCGCGCTTTGCGCGCCAGTTCCACGCTCTTGCCGATCAGCGCTTTCGACTGCGCTTCATCAAACCCACGCGCGGCAAGTCCTGCGGGCGTTGCCTGGTAGCTGGCGGTAATCGCGCACTGCGCCCCCGCCCGGTAGTAATCAAGGTGGACTTCGCGGATCAGCGCCGGGTTTTCTACCAGCACCTTCGCTGACCACAGGCTATCGGCTAAATCACAGCCGCGCGCTTCCAGTTCCGTCGCCATCGCCCCGTCCAGCAACAGGAAATCCTGTTTATCGAGGATGGCGCTCAACGGATTATGTTGCGACATAGTCTGGCTCCTGTTTCTGCTTATGAAATCGGCAATGAAACAAGCACCATAACACAGCGCGCCGGGCGGTAATCGGGAGCGCTACGCAATTATTAAAGACCCGTCAGCCTTGTACCAGCCGCAAACGCGCGCGCCGGGCGCTCAGCACCGGGTGAGGAGTAACAATGAGATAAAGAAAGGGTCGCCAGCTCATAATGCCTCCGCTGCCAGAATCTCTTACAACTCTGGCAACAAGGCGGCGCACCGGCGCTCAGACAGAAGTGGGAACATACCGTCCCCACTCATACGACGGAATGAGGACAACGTCAGGAGCCAGGGGCGATATCAGCCGACAAACTGACGTCAGACCGGCAGAATGGCGAAAAACCTTCAGGGTGTGGCATCATAACGCGCAGATAACAACAAATTCAGGGTGATGAATGTGAAACCGGTAACGCTCTATGATGTTGCAGACCGTGCAGGCGTCTCTTATCAGACCGTCTCTCGCGTGGTGAATCAGGCCAGCCACGTTTCCGCCAAAACCCGTGAAAAAGTCGAAGCCGCGATGGCGGAGCTGAATTACATTCCCAATCGCGTCGCGCAGCAGCTGGCGGGTAAACAAACCCCGCTCATCGGCGTCGCCACCGCTAACCTCGCGCTGCACGCGCCGTCGCAAATTGTCGCGGCGATTAAATCCCGCGCCGACAGGTCAGGCGCCAGCGTGGTGATCGCGATGGTGGAGCGCAACGGAGTAGACGCCTGCAAAGCGGCGGTACATAACCTGCTGGCACAGCGGGTAAGCGGGTTGATCATCAACTACCCGCTTGATGAGAACGATGCCATTGCCGTTGCCGCCGCCTGCGGCAACGTGCCGGTACTGTTTCTCGACGTGTCCGATCGGTTCCCCGTTAACAGCATTATTTTTTCCCATGACGACGGCGCGCGTCTGGGCGTTGAGCATCTGGTAGAACACGGGCACCAGCGCATCGCGCTGTTGACAGGGCCGCACTCGTCCGTCTCTGCGCGGCTAAGACTGGCGGGCTGGCATAAATATCTGACCCACTATCAGCTGCGACCGGTGGCAGAAACGGAAGGCGACTGGAGCGCGATGTCCGGTTTCCAGCAAACCATGCAGATGCTCAATGACGGAACGATGCCCACCGCAATACTGGTGGCTAACGATCAGATGGCGCTGGGCGCTATGCGGGCGATCGCCGAGTTTGGCCTGCGCATCCCGCAGGATATCTCGGTGATAGGCTACGATGACACCGAAGACAGCGCCTGCTACATCCCACCGCTGACCACCATCAGACAGAATTTCCCCCTGCTTGGCGCAACCAGCGTCGACAAACTGCTGCAACTCTCCCGTGGCGAACCCGCCACCGATAACCAGCGACTCCCCGTTTCATTGGTTCAGCGTAAAACCGTGCAGCCCCCCAATGCTCAGGTCACTTCTCCGCAGGCGTTGGCCGACTCCCTGATCCAACTGGCTCGGCAGGTTTCGCTGTTAGCGCCGAAAATGTGAACGCATAACAATTGTGTGAGTCAGTTCACTCATTGAACCTCCTGTCCTTTACAGCAGGAATCCCCTCTTCGTATTTTGACTGAAATTGTGAGCGAATAACAAACTCAATCAGGATACCGCTATGCCCCAGAATACAGATTCACTCGCCGTCGTTCTGAAACGTCGCGACTGGGAAAACCCTGGCGTAACGCAACTTAATCGCCTGGAGGCGCACCCTCCTTTTTGCAGCTGGCGTAATGCCGATGACGCCCGCGCGAACCGTGACTCCGCACACAAGCGCAGCCTGAACGGTGAATGGATGTTTGCCTGGTTTTCATCGCCTGAAGCAGTACCAGAGAGCTGGCGGACAAGCGATCTGCAACAGGCGAATAGCGTGCGCGTGCCATCTAACTGGCAAATGGACGGTTACGACGCCCCCATTTATACCAACGTCACCTATCCCATTCCGGTTAACCCGCCGTTCGTTCCGGCAGATAACCCAACCGGATGTTACTCGCTCACATTCAGTATTGACGCAGACTGGCTACAGGCAGGCCAGACGCGGATCATTTTTGATGGCGTGAACTCCGCCTTCCATTTGTGGTGCAACGGTCGCTGGGTCGGATACGGTCAGGACAGCCGTCTGCCGTCTGAATTCGATCTCACGCATTTTTTGCTTAAGGGTGAAAACCGCCTCGCGGTAATGGTGCTGCGCTGGAGTGACGGCAGCTATCTGGAAGATCAGGATATGTGGCGGATGAGCGGAATCTTTCGCGACGTCTCGCTGCTGCATAAACCGGCAACGCAAATCCGTGACCTGCGCATCACCACCTGCTTCAACGATGATTTCAGCCGCGCAGTGCTGGAAGCGGAGGTCAGAACAACGGGGGAACGACGCGATGATTTACGCGTGACGGTACAGCTGTGGGATAGCGAAACATTCGTCGGAGAAAAAACCGCTCCGCTCGGCAGCGGGATCATTGATGAGCGCGGCGCTTACCCTGATCGCACAACCCTTCGTCTGAATGTCGAACACCCGGTGCTGTGGAGCGCGGAGACCCCGCATCTGTATCGTGCCGTTGTGCAGCTACACGCCGCCGATGGCACGCTGATTGAAGCCGAAGCCTGCGACGTCGGTTTCCGTCAGGTCAGCATTGAAAACGGTCTGCTGCTGTTAAACGGTAAGCCGCTGCTGATCCGCGGCGCCAACCGCCATGAACATCACCCGGAAAACGGCCAGGTGATGGACAAAGAGACCATGATTAAAGACATTCTGCTGATGAAGCAGAACAATTTTAACGCCGTGCGCTGCTCCCATTATCCGAATCACCCGCTGTGGTACACCCTGTGCGATCGCTACGGCCTGTACGTGGTGGATGAGGCCAATATCGAAACCCACGGCATGGTGCCGATGAATCGCCTGAGCGACGATCCGGTCTGGCTGCCCGCCATGAGCCAGCGCGTGACGCGGATGGTACAGCGCGACCGCAACCATCCGAGCATTATTATCTGGTCACTGGGCAACGAGTCCGGGCACGGTGCCAACCACGACGCGCTGTACCGCTGGATTAAGTCGGAAGATCCCTCCCGCCCCGTGCAGTATGAAGGCGGCGGCGCGAATACGGCGGCAACCGACATCATTTGCCCGATGTACGCCCGCGTCGATCAGGATCAGCCCTTCCCCGCCGTACCGAAATGGTCGATCAAAAAATGGCTGTCGATGCCGGGCGAGCAGCGCCCGCTGATCCTGTGTGAATACGCCCACGCGATGGGCAACAGCCTCGGCGGTTACGCGAAATACTGGCAGGCGTTTCGCCAGTATCCGCGCCTGCAAGGCGGTTTTGTCTGGGACTGGGTGGATCAGTCGCTTATCAAATATGACGACGACGGTCGGCCGTGGTCAGCCTACGGCGGCGACTTTGGCGACACGCCTAACGACCGTCAGTTCTGTATGAACGGCCTGGTGTTCGCCGACCGTACGCCGCATCCGTCACTGTATGAAGCCAAACACGCGCAGCAGTTTTTCCAGTTTACGCTGCTGCCGGGAGCCGAATGCCAGATTGAAGTGACCAGCGAATACCTGTTCCGCCATAGCGATAACGAGGTGCTCCACTGGTCACTGGCGCTGGATGGCAACCCGCTGACCGCAGGCGTTGTGACGCTGGATATCCCGCCGCAGGGACGTCAGATCATCGCGCTGCCAGCGCTCCCGGAAGCGGAAACCGCAGGCCAGCTATGGCTGACGGTACGCGTTGAACAGCCGCAGGCAACCGCGTGGTCGCAAGCCGGACATATCAGCGCCTGGCAACAGTGGAAGCTCAGCGAAAAACTCGCTACGCAGTGGCCGCAGCACGCTGGCAACGCGCCACACCTCACCAGCAGCGGGACGGCATTCCGTATTGTCGCAGGCGAGAAACGCTGGGAGTTCAGCCGCCAGCAGGGCGTATTGACGCAATTCTGGATTGGCGAAGAGGCACAGTTGCTGACTCCGCTTGTCGATCAGTTCACCCGCGCGCCGCTGGACAACGACATCGGCGTGAGCGAGGCAACCCGCATCGACCCTAACGCCTGGGTTGAACGCTGGAAGGCCGCCGGCCATTACCAGGCTAAAGCGGCATTACTGCAATGCGATGCCGACACGCTTGCCAGCGCGATACTGATTACCACCGCCCACGCCTGGCAGTATCAGGGCGAGACGCTGTTCATCAGCCGGAAAACCTACCGTATCGACGGCAACGGTGAAATGCAGATAACGGTAGATGTTGATGTCGCCAGCGGGACACCGCATCCGGCGCGCATCGGCCTGAGCTGCCAGCTTGCGCAGGTGGCGGAGCGGGTCAACTGGCTGGGATTAGGCCCGCACGAAAACTACCCGGATCGTCTCTCTGCCGCCTGCTTTGATCGCTGGGATCTGCCGCTGGAAGAGATGTACACCCCGTATGTTTTCCCGAGCGAAAACGGCCTGCGCTGCGGAACGCGTGAATTGTGTTATGCCGCGCATCAGTGGCGCGGCGATTTTCAGTTCAACATCGGTCGCTACGGCCAGAAACAGCTGATGGAAACCAGCCACCGCCATCTGCTCCAGCCGGAAGCGGGCACCTGGCTCAATATTGACGGTTTCCATATGGGCGTGGGCGGCGATGACTCCTGGAGCCCCTCCGTTTCAGCGGAATATCAGCTCAGCGCCGGGCGCTACCACTACCAGATAAGCTGGCGGTAAAAGGGAAACTGCCGGATGGCGGTGCAAGCACCGTATCCGGCCTGCGATACATTTTCTTCCAGGCCCGATAAGCGATAACGCCATCGGGCACCTCGGTTACTCCTCAATCACCTGACGGATTTGTTGCAACGAAGCGGGATCGTCAAGCGTGGACAAATCGCCCGGATCGCGGCCTTCGCAAATCGCCTGGATCGTACGACGCAGCATTTTGCCAGAGCGTGTTTTCGGCAACTGTGAAACAAACCAGACGTGCGCCGGGCGGCCAAAATTACCGATCTGACTGTCTACCAGCGACATAATCGCCTTCTCTTCCGTTTGCGCCACGTCCCTGTCCTCCAGCGTGTCGCTCTGTTTCGGGATCACAAACGCTACCGCCACCTGTCCCTTCAGCGCATCTTTCACCCCCACCACCGCCACTTCCGCCACGTTCGGGTAACTGGAAATGCTTTCCTCGATCTCGCGCGTGCCCAGACGGTGCCCGGCGACGTTGATCACATCATCGGTGCGCCCGAGGATGAAATAATAGCCGTCCGCGTCGCGAATCCCCCAGTCGAAAGTGGCGTACACCTGACGCGAGAACAGCGACCAGTAGGTATTCACAAAACGCGCATCGTCCCCCCAGATAGTCTGAACGCAGCCAGGCGGCAGCGGCCCCTCAATGACCAGCATCCCTTTCTCGTTCACCTCGCAAGGTTCGCCAGTGACCTCGTTGAGCAACTGCACGTTATAGCCGTACATCGGTACGCCAGGGCTGCCCAGCCGTGAAGGCCGGTCGTCCAGCGCGCGGGCGATCGCCATAATCGGCCAGCCGGACTCGGTCTGCCAGTAGTTGTCGATAACCGGCACATCCAGCGTCTCCGTCACCCAGGCGGCCGTCGGCTCATCCAGCGGCTCACCGGCCAGATAGAGCACCTCCAGCGAGGAGAGATCGTGATTGCGGATCTGCGCCGTCGGGAACTTTTTCAACACGCGGATGGCGGTCGGCGCAGAGAACATCCGGCTGACGCGGTATTTCTCTACGATCTTCCACCAGACGCCGCAGTCCGGGTACGTCGGCAATCCTTCATAAACGATGGTTGCCATTCCTGCCAGCAACGGCGCGTAGACAATATAAGAGTGCCCCACAACCCAGCCGATATCCGACGCGCAAAAGAACACGCCGCCCGCTTTGCCGCCGAAGATAGTGTCCATCGAGGTTGCCAGCGCCACCGCATAGCCGCCGACGTCGCGCTGTACGCCTTTCGGTTTTCCGGTCGTGCCGGAGGTATAGAGAATGCAGGAGATCTCATTGGATTCCAGCCAGGCCACCGGCACCCGCGCCCCGAGATGCTGCTGACGCAGCGACGCAAAATCGAGATCGCGCGTCGGTACTCGCGCCATTTTCGCCAGCCCGCGATCCACCAGTAAAACGTGGCGCGGCTGATGCTGCGCCTGCGCGATGGCATCATCCAGCAGCTTTTTATACGGCAGAATCTTACCGCCGCGCGCCCCGGCGTCTGCCGAGACAATCAGCACCGGCTTAGCGTCGTCGATTCGCGCCGCTACGCTGTGCGAGGCAAAACCGCCGAACACCACCGAATGAATCGCGCCAATCCGCGCGCAGGCCAGCAGCGTAATGTGCGCCTCGGCAATCATCGGCATATAAACCAGCACCCGGTCGCCGCGCTGCACGCCCAGCGACAACAGCATCGACGCCACCACGTTCACTTCGTCATACAACTGGCTGAAGGTAAACGTGCGCTCCTCTTCCGTTTCAGAGGAGACGGCAATCAGCGCCAGCGCATCCGGCTGCTTGTCCAGCCAGCGGTCGATAGCGTTATGGCACAAATTAGTGGTTCCGCCGCAAAACCAGCGGGCAAACGGCGGATCGCTGTGATCCAGCGTTTGAGTAAACGGCTGCTGCCAGTCGATACGTCGGGCCTGCTCAGCCCAGAACGACGCTGGCTGCGTAATGGAACGCTGATAAAACTCGCTAAAAGACATGAAGCTCTCCTGTTGAACTTACTGCCTGCTGGCTCAGATGACAAATAAGTCGAGGTATTCATTGACCGGCATCTGCTCCAGGCGAGTTCTGTCCAGGGAGACATCCAGAATGCGCTGCTGCTGACGAGTCGGGAACTGACGCGCCAGGTTGATTTTGAATTTATCGATAAGCTTCGGAATGCCGTCGGTACGGCGGCGAGCGTGGCCAATCGGGTACTCCACGACCACCTCGGCAAACTGTGAACCATCGGTAAATTCAAGGGTGATAGCGTTGGCGATGGCGCGTTTTTCCGGGTCGTGGTAGTCGGCGGTAAACGCCGGGTCTTCAAAGCAGGTTATCTTCTCGCGCAGGGCGTCAATGCGTTTGTCCTGCGCTACGCCGTCCTCATAATCCGCCGCCGTTAAGCGCCCGAACAGTAGCGGGATCGCCACCATGTACTGAATGCAGTGGTCGCGGTCGGCCGGGTTATTCAACGGCCCTTTTTTGTCGATGATGCGAATGCAGGCTTCATGGGTGCGAATCGTCACTTTCTCAATATCCGCCGCCGTTTTGCCCGCCGCCTGCATCTGTTCAAAAAGGGTCATGGCAGCTTCAACCGCCGTCTGCGAGTGGAACTCCGCCGGGAAGGAGATTTTGAACAGCACGTTTTCCATGACGTAAGAACCATACGGACGCTGGAAGCGAAACGGCTCGCCGTTGAAAGAGACGTCATAAAAGCCCCAGGTTTTCGCCGTCAGCGCCGACGGATAGCCCATCTCACCGGTTTTTGCCATCAGCGCCAGACGCACCGCACGGGAGGTGGCATCGCCCGCCGCCCAGGACTTACGTGTACCGGTGTTTGGCGCATGGCGATAGGTGCGCAGCGACTGACCATCCACCCACGCCAGCGACACCGCGTTGAGGATCTCATCACGCGTCAGCCCCAGCATTTCGGCGACAACCGCTGTCGAAGCCACTTTGACCAGCAGTACGTGATCCAGGCCGACGCGGTTGAAGGAATTTTCCAGCGCGATGCAGCCCTGAATCTCATGGGCTTTGATCATCCCGGCCAGCACCTGCTTCATGGTCAGCGGCGCTTTGCCTACGGCAACCGCATTACGCGACAGCCAGTCCGCGGTTGCCAGAATCCCGCCGAGGTTATCAGAGGGGTGGCCCCACTCTGCCGCCAGCCAGGTATCGTTGAAGTCGAGCCAGCGGATCATCGCGCCGATATTAAACGCCGCCTGCACCGGATCGAGCTGAAACTGGGTGCCCGGTACGCGTACGCCGTTCGGCACGACGGTGCCCGGAACGATCGGCCCCAGCAGTTTTTTACAGGCCGGATATTCCAGCGCTTCCAGACCGCAGCCCAGCGTGTCGAGCAAGCAGTAGTGGGCGGTGTCCCAGGCCACTTTAGAGGTGATGTCGTAGTTCATGACGTAATCGACGATATCCACGATTTCACGGTCAAATTCCGGGCGAATGTTCATTATTTGTGCGGACATAGGGTACATTTCCTGCGTTTTATCGTTAGAGAAATAAAGTTATTGGCGCTGATCCAGCGGAATAAATTCGCGATCGTCCGGGCCGGTATAATTGGCGGAAGGTCGGATAATTTTGTTGTCCTGACGCTGTTCGATGATGTGCGCCGCCCAGCCGGTGACGCGGGCGATCACAAACAGCGGGGTGAACATTTCGGTGGGGACGCCCATCATGTTGTAGGAGACCGCCGAGAACCAGTCGAGGTTGGGGAACATCTTTTTCGATTCCCACATCACGTTTTCCAGACGGTCGGCGATGTTGTACATCTTCAGCGAACCACCGGCCTCCGAAAGCTGTTTCGCCACGCGTTTGATCACCTGATGGCGCGGATCGGCAATGGTGTAGACCGGATGGCCGAAACCAATGATCACCTCTTTATTTTCAATGCGTTTGCGGATATCCGCCTCGGCTTCCTCCGGCGTTTCGTAACGCTGCTGAATTTCCAGCGATACCTCATTCGCCCCGCCGTGCTTCGGGCCGCGCAGCGCGCCAATCGCGCCGATGATGGCGGAGTAGACATCGGAGCCCGTCCCTGCAATCACCCGGCTGGTGAAAGTGGACGCGTTGAATTCATGCTCGGCATACAGCACCAGCGAGATGTGCATCGCCTTTTCCCAGCTTTGCGACGGCTTCTCGCCGTGCAGCAGATGCAGGAAATGGCTACCGACGGAGTCGTCGTCAGTTTCCGGCTGAATACGTTCGCCGTTATGGCTGTAGTGATACCAGTAAAGCAGGATGGAACTGAGCGAGGCCAGCAGTTTGTCGGCGATATCGCGCGCGCCGGAAACGGTATGCCCCTCTTTTTCCGGCAGCGTACAGCCGAGCGCCGACACGCCGGTGCGCATGACGTCCATCGGGTGCGACGCCGCAGGCAATGCTTCCAGCACGGTGCGTACATTGGCCGGTAATCCACGCAATGCTTTCAGCTTATTTTTATAGGCATGGAGTTCATCGCTATTGGGCAATTTGCCGTGAATTAACAGATGCGCGACTTCTTCAAATTCACAATGCTCCGCGAGATCGAGAATATCGTACCCGCGATAGTGTAAGTCGTTGCCGCTTTTTCCCACGGTACACAACGCGGTATTTCCGGCCGGAACGCCCGATAATGCGACAGATTTCTTGGGCTTAATGACATGGGTGTTGTTTTGCAGGATCGTCGTATCGCTCATGTTGTCCTCGTCATTGTTATATGTAGGGTATTGAGGGTGTACGTTTCGCCGCCGTAGGCCTGATAAGCCGTAGGCCTGATAAGGCGCAGCCGCCATCGGGCATTGCCGGATGGCACTTCGTTTATCCGGCCTACAGCTCTACTTCAGGTTCAGCGCATCCAGCTTCTCTTCGTACTGGTAATAATTGATGCTTTCGTACAGCTCGTTGCGGGTCTGCATGATGTCGATAACGTTTTTTTGCGTGCCTTCCTGGCGCAGCACGTTATAGACACGCTCGGCAGCGCGATTCATGGCGCGAAATGCCGACAGCGGATAGAGCGCCATTGCCACGTTAGCGCTGCGCAGTTCGTCGGTGGTAAACAGCGGCGTCGCGCCAAACTCCGTGATATTCGCCAGGATCGGCACCGGTACGGCATCGGCGAACTGGCGATACATTGACAGCTCGGTAATCGCTTCCGGGAACAGCATGTCGGCCCCCGCTTCCACATAAGCCCGCGCGCGATCGATCGCCGCCTCTAATCCTTCCACCGCCAGCGCATCGGTACGCGCCATGATCACGAAGTCAGGATCGGTACGCGCATCCACCGCCGCACGAATCCTGTCCACCATCTCCTCTTTGGACACGATCGCCTTATTCGGGCGATGGCCGCAGCGTTTCGCGCCGATCTGATCTTCGATATGCAGCGCAGCGGCGCCGGCTTTGATCATCGACTTCACCGTACGCGCCACGTTAAAGGCGGAGGAACCAAAGCCGATGTCGGCATCCACCAGCAGCGGCAGCGGGCAGACGTCGGTAATACGGCGGATGTCGGTCAACACATCATCCAGCGTGGAGATCCCCAGGTCAGGCAGACCCAGCGATCCCGCCGCCACGCCGCCGCCGGAAAGGTAAATCGCCTGATAGCCTGCGCGCTGAGCCAGCAATGCGTGATTGGCATTGATGGCGCCGACGATCTGTAAGGGGTTTTCTTTGGTGAGCGCAGCGCGAAACGCCTGGCCCGGAGAGTGTAGAGACATATCCCGTCCTCTTGTTATCAACTTGTTATTTAATGTTGATTCACATAAAGCAAAGGGAATGCCAGAGCGGTCGCTGAAAAAGAGAGAATTTTGTTTTTTCTTATAATTCAAACAAATAACAAAAAATACAAACTTAACCATACCTTTCATCAGGACAAAAGCGTGTCAGCTAACGTTTCATGAAACGGTTCGCGCTGTTTCATTGCAACATTTATGAAACACGACTAAAACAAAATCTCGGTCCCTCAATACAACATCAACTGCTATGGCTGACACGCACCTTCCCGCTCGCGATAATCATGACAAGCCGGTGATCTGGACGGTCTCGGTAACGCGTCTGTTCGAGCTGTTTCGCGACATCAGCCTGGAGTTCGACCATCTGGCGACCATCACCCCCATCCAGCTTGGGTTTGAAAAAGCGGTGAACTATATCCGTAAAAAACTGGCGACCGAGCGCTGTGACGCCATTATCGCGGCGGGTTCCAACGGCGCTTATTTAAAAAGCCGCCTCTCCATACCGGTGATCCTGATTAAACCCAGCGGATTCGACGTGCTCCAGGCGCTGGCGAAAGCCGGCAAACTGACTTCGTCCATTGGCGTTATCACCTACCAGGAGACGATCCCCGCGCTGATCGCCTTTCAAAAAACGTTTAATTTGCGCCTGGAACAGCGCAGCTACATCACCGAAGAGGATGCCCGTGGGCAAATTAATGAACTGAAAGCCAACGGCATTGAGGCGGTAGTCGGCGCAGGGCTAATTACCGATCTGGCGGAAGAGGCCGGGATGACCGGCATTTTTATCTATTCTGCGGCTACCGTGCGTCAGGCGTTTAGCGATGCGCTGGATATGACCCGGCTGACGCTGCAACATAGCGGCCAATATGCCTCCGGCAACGGGCTACGCACCCGCTACGATCTGGGAGATATGCGCGGCCATTCCGCGCAAATGGAGCAGGTTCGCCATACGATCATGCTGTACGCCCGCTCCAGCGCGGCGGTGTTGATTCAGGGCGAGACCGGCACCGGTAAAGAGCTGGCGGCGCAGGCGATTCACCGCGAGTTTTTTGCCCGTCGGGGCCAGCGCAGCGGTAAAAAAACGCCTCCGTTTGTGGCCATTAACTGCGGCGCAATTACCGAATCGCTGCTTGAAGCAGAGTTATTCGGTTATGAGGAGGGGGCATTTACCGGTTCCCGACGCGGCGGACGCGCCGGTCTGTTTGAAATCGCCCACGGCGGGACGCTGTTTCTGGATGAGATCGGGGAAATGCCCCTGCCCTTACAGACCCGCCTGCTGCGCGTACTGGAAGAGAAAGAGGTGACGCGCGTTGGCGGGCATCAGCCTGTCCCGGTGGATGTACGGGTTATCAGCGCCACGCACTGCAATCTGGAACAGGCGATAAAGCAGGGGCAATTTCGCACCGATCTGTTTTATCGTCTCAGCATTCTGCGCCTGACGCTTCCGCCCCTTCGGGAGCGCCCGTCAGATATCGTGCCGCTGGCAGAGGGATTTTTGAAACAGTCCCTGGCTGCATTAGACGCGCCGTTTGGCGAATCGGTGCGCGAGGGGCTGGCGCAAAGCCAGACCATTCTTCTGCGCTATGCCTGGCCCGGCAATATTCGCGAGCTGCGGAATATGATGGAGCGCCTGGCGCTTTTTTTAAGCGTCGAGCCGCAGCCCAGTCTGGATAGCCAGTTTTTACAGCAGTTTTTACCCGAGCTGGCGACGATTCCCGAAGCGCCATCAGCGCTTACGCCGCAGCAGGTTCTGGCGCAGTTTAACGGCGATAAAACCGCGGCGGCGCGATATCTGGGTATTAGCCGGACGACATTCTGGCGACGATTAAAAGAGTGAAGGTTTATCGCCGGATGGCGCTGACGCTTATCCGGCCTACGAGCAGAGTGAGGACTTATCGCCGGATGGCGCTAACGCTTATCCGGCCTACGAGCAGAGTGAGAACTTATTGCCGGATGGCGCTGACGCTTATCCGGCCTACGAGCAGAGAGAGAACTTATCGCCGGATGGCGCTGACGCTTATCCGGCCTACGAGCTACGAGCAGCACTGAACCGTAGGCCGGATAAGACGTTTACGTCGCCATCCGGCACGATGACAGCTTATTTTTTCTTGTAGATATCCGCAGTACCATGAATTTTATTATCGGTTTGCCCGGAGGTCAGTACGACCACATCAGCCCCTTTTTCATCGGCCTTTTTAAGCAGATCCTCTTTTGCCTCCATAGTTGACGTCTCATTGCTGGTATTAATGGTGCCTATCTTCGTGTATTGCGACTCCACTTTCTCAAACTCGACCTTTGTCAACAGTTCCGCGGCATAGACGTTGGTTACGACAAACGCTAACGCACCAATCAATACTTTATATCCTGTCTTCATATAAAAGCTCCGGTTGTGTTATTACGCTATCATCGCCTTCTCGGAACGGATGCTCTGTTCTGAGTGATTAAATAACTAGTTGAGATTAGCGGAAAAATCCAGTCAGCCGGATGTATCATAATTTGTGATCTTTCTCTCACCCCTGCACTTTTACTATAAATAGTATGGCGTTAACTATCAGGCCCTGGAAATCTCACTATGGAACCTCTGCACGCGGTTGTCCTGACCGTCAGCCTGTTCGTCTTAACCTTCTTTAACCCCGGCGCA
The DNA here is from genome assembly GCF_030333395.1 of Citrobacter sp. CK194. NCBI lineage: Bacteria > Pseudomonadati > Pseudomonadota > Gammaproteobacteria > Enterobacterales > Enterobacteriaceae > Citrobacter > Citrobacter sp. CK194. The sequence continues at coordinate 159,661 of NZ_JAOWGA010000013.1, read as the reverse complement.
AACCTCTTTGTGGTGGTACAAACCAGCCTCGCCTCCGGGCGTCGGGCCGGTGTATTAACGGGGCTGGGCGTGGCGCTTGGCGATGCGATTTATTCCGGGCTGGGACTGTTTGGCATGGCGACCCTGATTACCCAGTGCGAAGAAATTTTCTCGCTGATCAAAATCGTCGGCGGCGCATATTTGTTATGGTTTGCCTGGAACAGCATCCGCCATCAGGCCACCCCGCAAATGCCGACTCTGCAACAGCCCATTCCCGCCCCCTGGAGCGTGTTCTTCCGCCGGGGACTGTTAACCGATCTGTCAAATCCGCAGACGGTGCTGTTTTTCATCAGTATTTTCTCGGTCACGCTCAGCGCGGAAACCCCGACATGGGCAAGACTGATGGCCTGGGCCGGCATCGTGCTCTCTTCCGTCATCTGGCGCATCTTCCTGAGCCAGGCCTTTTCCCTACCGGCGGTACGCCGCGCTTACGGGCGAATTCAGCGCATTGCCAGCAGGGTGATTGGCGCGATCATCGGCGTGTTCGCCCTCAGGCTGATTTACGAAGGCGTGAACCACCGCTAGCCAGTAGCAGAGCGGCCACATAACAGAGCGCCACCGCCAGACTCATTTTCAGCATGGTTTCGCCGCCCAGCCCCGACAACGGCGCAGCGATGCCACCGAAAACAAACATGCTCATCCCCATCAGCGCGGAGGCGGTTCCTGACTCCTGAACGTCCACCACGCTCATCGCCTCAGCGCCCGCCACGGTGCCAATTCCGCTGCAAAAGGCGACGGTAAAAAAGAGCGCCACCAGCGCCAGAACCGGCTGCTGTAGCCAGGCGCAGAGCAAGGTGATTAACGCGCAGATGACGGCCAACAGCAAGCCGCCGCGCAGCAGCGTCATTGCCGTGATTCGACGCGCAAGACGGGAAAAAATCAGCGAGGCGACGATCAGCCCGATCCCATTAAGGCCAAACAGCAGGCTGAACTGCATCGGGCTTAAGCCATACTCGCTTTGCAGCACAAATGACGAAGAGCCGATATAAGCAAACAACCCCGCCAGCATGAAGGCCTGCATCAGGCAAAAGCGCATAAAGAGACGATTTTTCACCACGCTGCGCCCGGTCGAAAATAACGATGCGCCGCGCGTTCGCTGCGGCAGCGTCTCACTGATAAACAGGATGCAGCAGAGCAAAAGCAGTGTCGCAATCCCCGCCATTACCCAAAACAACATACGCCAGTCAAACGCGGTGGCAATGTAGCCGCCCAGAACCGGAGAAAGCACCGGGGCGATGCCGTTCACCGTCATGAGCAGCGCGAAGAACTGGGTCAGGGTCACGCCCTGATATTTGTCCCGCGCAATAGAGCGCGAGAGCACCGAACCACCGGCCCCCGCCGCGCCCTGCACAAAACGCCAGACGATCAGCCAGTGAATATCCTGAGTTGTCGCGCACAGTACCGAAGAGGCAATAAACAGCAACAGCGACAGGATCAACGGAACCTTACGACCAATCCGGTCGCTGAGCGGGCCAAACAGCAGTTGCCCAAGCCCAAGACCGATCAGCGAAGACGTCAACGTCAGTTGCGTCAGGGTGGTCGTCGTTGCCAGCTGTTCGGACATCTCCGGCAGAGCGGGCAGATAAAGATCGGTACACAGCGGCCCGATCCCGGTTAACAAACCGAGGATCAGCACCCACGAAAGCGACACGCGCGCCATAAAAACACCTCCCTCTGATTACCGGGCCCCGCCGCCGAGCGACTGCCAGAGCGTTATGCGGTTTTCATTGTCCGTCAGTTGCAGGGCGATAAGCGTCTGCTGCGCCGACCACAGTGTGCGTTGTGCCGTCAGTACGGTCAGATAATCCCCGACCCCGGCGCGATAACGACGCATCCCGACATCCAGCGTTTTTTGTTCTGCGGCGACATACTGGCGCTGGGCATCCAGCTGTTCATCCAGCGTCGCACGCCGGGCAAGCGCATCAGCCACATCTTTGAACGCGCTTTGCACCGTTTTTTCATAGGTAGCAATGAGTCCCCGTTTTTGCGCTTCGGCATAGCGAAGCTGCGCCAGGTTGCTGCCGCCGGTAAACAGCGGCAGCGTAATGGAAGGCGCAAACGACCACACCTTCATGCCATGACTGAACAAAGACGAGAGCGCATCGCTGCCAACACCGGCGCTTGCCGTCAGGGAGATGGTCGGGAAGAAATTCGCTCGCGCCGCGCCAATATCGGCATTGGCGCTTTTCAGGTTATGTTCCGCTTCCTGAATATCCGGCCGACGCAACAGCACGGAAGAAGAGACGCCAGCGGGCACCAGCGTAATCACCTGCGCATCAAGGCTTTCCAGCGTACCGGGCAGCACGCTTTCCGGTAGCGTTGTGCCCGCCAGCAGGTTCAGGGCGTTGATATCCTGCGCCACCTGAGTCTGATAGCTGGCTACGCTGGCGCGCGCCTGCTGGTAAACGCTCATCGCTTCACTGACATCCGTAGCGGCGGCTGTCCCGACCTGCTGCTGACGTTGAACAATTTTCAGCGAGTTTTCCGCACTGGCCATCGTCTCCCTGGCCAGCGCCAGATTGCTGTTATCTGCCGCCAGGGTCAGCCACGCGGTGCTGATCTCGGCAATTAACGTCAAACGGGTGTTCTGCGCGGTAAATTCGCTGGCAAGCCAGGTTTCTCGCGCCGCCCGCGACAGGCTCTGATTGCGGCCAAACAGATCCAGCTCAAAGCTGGACACCGCGCCATCGGCTTCAGCGCTCGTTCCGGTTCCGTTCGCCAGCGTACGGCTGCGTGTAGAACTGAGTGAAGCATTCACCGTCGGGAACAACGAGGCACGCGCTTCGCCATACAACGCCCGTGCGGAGTCGATATCAGCAATCGCCTTTTGGACATCACGGTTACTGTTAAGGGCGGTGTTCACCACCTGTTGCAGCCGCGCGTCGTTAACAATCTGCTGCCAGTCGCGGCTGACAGCGTTCCCCTGCCCCTGCGCGCCCGGTAAACTTGCCGGAACCGGCGCATCGGGCGTGCTGTAGTGCGGATCAAGCGACACACACCCTGCGCTCAGGAGAGCGAAAACAAAGAGAAAAATACGCAACATAACTTACTCCTGACGACGGGACTTGCGGGTAAACAGATGCCTAACCAGCACGAAGAACAGCGGGACGAAGAAGATAGCCAACAGCGTGGCGGTTAATGTCCCACCGATGATTCCGGTCCCGATCGCCACACGGCTGTTCGCCCCGGCCCCTGTGGCGATAGCCAGCGGCGTAACCCCGGCAATAAAGGCCAGAGAGGTCATAATGATTGGGCGCAAACGGGTCTGCGCCGCTCGCAGCGCAGCCCGGCTCAGGGAATAGCCTTCCGCAACCGCAGCTTCGGCAAATTCGACGATCAGAATGGCGTTTTTCGACGACAGGCCGATGGTGGTCAGCAGCGCGACCTGGAAGTAAACATCATTATTTAAATCACGCATCCAGGCCGCCAGCGCTGCGCCTAACAGCCCCAGAGGGATGACCAGAATCACCGAAAACGGTACCGACCAGCTTTCATACAGCGCCGCCAGGCAGAGGAAAACCACCAGAATAGAGATGGCGTACAAGCTCATAGCCTGACCGCTGGCCAGCTTTTCCTGCAATGACAACCCGCTCCACGCCCATGTGGTGCCAGCAGGCAAGCTGTTTGCCAGCGCTTCCATTTTGTCCATCGCGGCGCCGGAGCTGAAACCGCTGGCGTTTTCTCCCTGAATCTCATAGGCGGCAGAGCCGTTGTAGCGCACCAGACTTTCCGGGCCGTACTCCCAACGGGTAGTGGCGAAGGCGGAAAAGGGCGTCATGCTGTTATCGCTGCCGCGCACGAACCATTTGCCCAGGTCCGCAGGCGAAGAACGGAACTCGCTGTCGCCCTGAATGTAGACTTTCTTCACGCGGCCGCGATCGATAAAGTCATTGACATAGGTTCCCCCCCAGGCGCTGGATAAGGTGCTGGTCACATCGCTTAAGCCAAGCCCCAGCGAGACGGCCTTATTGCTGTCGATATCCACCTGAAGCTGCGGCATTTGCGGCAGGTCATTTGCGCGCACGGCGTGCAGAATATCGCTCTGGTTTGCCTGGGCGATCAGCTGATTACGCATCTGTAACAGGGTATCGCGATCGGTCGCCCCATTCGCCATCAGCTCAAAAGAGAAGCCGTTGCTTTGCCCCAGCCCCTCAACCGACGGCGGCGTCATCGCAAAAAGCGTCGCATCGCGAATGGCGCCCAGTTCTTTACTGGCACGCAGCGCAATAGCCTGTGCGGTATTTTCTTCGCCTTTACGCTCCGACCAGTTTTTCAGCGAAACGAACGCCATCCCGGCATTCTGCCCGCTGCCGCTGAAGCTAAAACCATCGACGGTAAAAATAACGTCCGTATTGGCTTTCTCTTTATTGAGAAACCAGTCTGTCACCTGACGATTGACCTCTGCGGTTCGCGACGCCGTCGCCCCTGCGGGCAGGGTGTACTGCACCATAATTTCACCCTGATCTTCGGTCGGTAAGAAGCTGCCGGGCAGCTTCCACATCGCCAGCGCCATCGCCCCGCATAACAGCGCATAAACGCCCATCACGCTGACGCTGCGACGCAGCACATGCAGGACGCAGCGCTGATAACCCTGTTCAGTTCGGCTATAGAATCGGTTGAATATCCCGAAGAAGCCCTTTTTATGCGGCGCGGTATGGCTAAGAATCGAACCGCACAGGGCTGGGGTCAGGGTCAACGCCACCACGACCGAGAGCAGCATTGCCGAGATAATCGTCACTGAAAACTGGCGATAAATGACGCCGGTAGAGCCACCAAAGAACGCCATCGGCAGGAATACCGCAGACAAAACAAGAGCGATAGCCACCAGCGCGCCAGCGATTTCCCCCATCGATTTTTCGGTGGCTTCGCGCGCGGGCAGCCCTTCATCGCGCATAATACGCTCGACGTTTTCCACCACCACAATGGCGTCATCGATCAGCAGGCCTATCGCCAGCACCATTGCAAACAGCGTCAGCGTATTGATGGAGTAGCCAAACAGCGCCAGCACGCCAAAAGTACCGAGCAGCACGACCGGAACCGCCAGCGCCGGAATCAGCGTGGCGCGAAGATTCTGCAAGAACAGGTACATCACGCAGACCACCAGAATGATGGCTTCAAACAGCGTCTGAACCACATCCTCTACGGAGATCTTAATAAATTCGGTGCTGTCTTTCGGATACGCCACGTCATAGCCCTGCGGCATATCCCGTTTAAATTCAGCGACTTTATCTTTTACCAGCGTGGCGGTATCCAGCGCGTTCGCCCCCGGCGCAAGCATGACCGCAACCCCCGCAGCCGGATGGCCGTTGAGTTTAGCGATGGCGGTGTAGTCTTCACTGCCCATCTCCACGCGCGCCACATCCTGGATGCGTACCACGGCCCCGTCAGACTGGCTTTTGATAATGATCTTTTTGAATTGTTCTACCGTCTGCAAGCGCGACTGCGCGCGAACCGTAGCGGTCAATTGCTGTGTGTCAGGGGAAGGTAACGCACCGATTTTCCCGGCGGAAACCTGAACGTTTTGCGCTTCAATGGCGCTCTGCACATCCGACGGCATCAAAGAATAGGAGGCCAGTTTCGCCGGGTCCAGCCAGATACGCATGGCGTATTCCGCCCCAAACACCTGTAGGCTCCCGACCCCTTCCACGCGTGCCAGCGGGTCCTGTACGTTACTCACCAGCCAGTCAGCGATATCTGAGCTGCTCGCCCGGTCGGACTTATCATACACGGCGGCAATCAGCAGGAAGTTACTTTGCGATTTCACCACCGTGACGCCGGATTGTTGAACCTCGCTCGGCAAGCGGGATTCCGCCTGCTGCACCTTGTTCTGTACCTGCACCTGCGCGGTGTCAGGGTCGGTGCCCTGTTCAAAGGTGACATCAATACTGACCGAACCATCGGAACTGCTGGTCGAGGTAAAATAGAGCAGGTTATCCAGCCCGGTAAGCTGCTGTTCAATCACCTGAGTCACGCTGTTTTCCAGCGTTTCGGCGGAAGCGCCGGTATAGGTCGCCGAGATTTTCACCGACGGCGGTGCCACGTCAGGATACTGCGCAACCGGCAGCGTTTTAATCGCCAGAATACCGGCCAGCATGATCAGAATGGCGATAACCCAGGCGAAAACGGGCCTGCGCACAAAGAAACGGGAGAACATCAGCCTTTGCCTCCGTTCAGTTGTACATCAACGGCGTTAACCTGCTGACCCGGCGTGACCTTACTTGATCCCTCAACGATCAACCGGTCGCCGCTACGCAAACCGTCCAGCACCAGCCATTTATCTCCATAGGTATCGCCTGTTTCCAGGGTACGCTGCGCCACTTTATTGTCTTTAGTAACCACCAGCGCTGTTGCATTGCCTTTCGCATCGCGCGTGATCCCCTGCTGCGGCGCGAGGATCGCATCGTTCATGATCCCTTCATCAATGCGGGCGCGAACGAACATACCGGGTAACAGCTGCTGTTGAGGGTTGGGGAAAATCGCCCGCAGCGTGACTGAGCCTGTAGACTCATCTACCGCCACTTCCGTCAGCGCTAACTTTCCTTTTTCGCTATAGGTCGTGCCATCTTCAAGCGTCAGCGTCACGTTCAGGGTATCGCTGTTGGTCGCCAGAGACTGCTTACGCAGGCGCAGCAAATCCACGCTGGAGCGGGTAAGATCGACATACATGGTGTCGAGCCCACGAATGGTCGCCAGCGCCGTCTCCTGTGAAGCCGTCACCAGCGCGCCGGGCGTGACGGATGAGATACCAATGCGCCCGGAAACCGGGGCGGTAATGGTGGTCCAGTCCAGATTGATACGCGCGCTTTCTAATGCGGCTTTCTTTGCTTCCACGCTGGCTTTGTCCTGAGCACAGGTGGCCTGCGCATCATCGGCATCCTGGCGGGAAACACCGTCATCGTTAACCAGCCGCGCGTAACGTTGCGCCTTCTGGCAGTCGGCATTCACCAGCGCCTGCGCCTGTCTGAGCGAGGCATTCGCTTCGTTCCATGCGGCGCGATAGCTGGCAGGATCGATCTGATACAGCGCCTGCCCCGCTTTGACGATATCGCCCTCATTAAACAGGCGTTTTTGAATAATGCCCCCCACCTGCGGGCGAACTTCGGCACTGAGCGCTGCGCTGGTGCGTCCGGTCAGTTCACTGACGACAGAAACGGGTTCTGTTTTAAGGGTCACGACGCCCACTTCCTGAGACGGAGAAGCGGTATTGTCGGTTTGCGTATTATCACAGCCGGATAATAACAATAGCGCGATAATTGATGTTGTTATGTATTTCATCTTTTTTCCAGGGTGAGAAACGCCTGCCCCGTTAAAATTAACAAGGTAGCACCAGGCGACTGAACGTTATTTCAGGTACAGCGGTATCGCGTCATGAGCTATTTCTCACAACGACAATAAGGGAAATAATTTATTTCCCTTTGATTATTAGATTCTTTATTCAGCCATTCACAAGCATGGTAACGATATCCCGATATATCTCCTGTAACGCATCAGGGTCACTTTTTTGCGGCGTCAGGCGACGGTAAACCGCCCCTTCCATCATGGTTGCAATCACTTCAACACAGCAACGGATGCGGGCCTCGCTGAGTTGCGGACACGTTTTTCTCAGGTGCGCGCAAGCGTTGTCGAACATCCGCGCATCCGCCTCTTCGAGCATCGCGGCAACATGAGGATTGCGGGTCGATTCAGCCGCCATCTCCAGCATCAGCGCATCGTCATCCTCACTCAGCGTTTGCCGCCAGGCCAGGATTCCGGGGATACGCTCCGTCTGGGTTTTATCTTCTATCTGCGTGATGCGATAGTCGATAATACGGCGGATCATCTCTTCGATAATGGCATCTTTACTGGCGAAGTAGCGATAGATTTGCCCCACGCTGAGACGGGCTTCAGCAGCGATCTGCGACATGCTGGCGCCGTGAAATCCGCTGGCGCGAAAGCACTGGCGCGCGGCGTTGATGATCTCATCCTGTCGTTGTTTCTGGCGGATTTCCAGCTTGCTGCTCATCGCATCTCCTCGTCACCTCAAAAGTGAGAATGATCGTTCTCATTTTGGCTAATTATACGTCTCCTGCGCACATTGAAAAGGATTTTTTTGCTTATTATTTTCCTGCATTATTTGCCAGGAAAATAATGGAGAGATTATGGAGATTTAATGAAAAAAATCTGAAAATCAAATGGAGAGAATATTTAAATTTATTTCTTTGCCCCTGACTTTCCAATTCCCCGGTACAATTCATTGATGCGCTTAACGGACTTAATCGAACGCTGCGGGGCTGTCGAAGCGACAGACAACACGATCATTTCCAGGCAAACCAGCACCGTACCGTGCAGCGGCATTTTCCCGTTCTCACCGCCGCGCGGCACATTGATCACCACATCCGCCTCCTTGCTAAAACGTGATTCCAGCGCATTGGTCAGTAAAATCACCGGCACGCCCAACCGCTTCGCCTCGCGGATGGTCGTCAACCCTTCGCGATGTGGCGATTTCTGCGCCATCATAATCAGCACATCCCCCCGCTGTAGCGCAATCAGCTGTTCCGCCAGGTTAATCCCGGTACGATTAAACGCCACCGACGGCAAGCCAATACGGCTGAGCAGACGCGCCGTGTAGTCCGCAAGTATCCCGGATGCGCCAATGCCAAATATCCCCACCTGACGCGCCTCCACCAACAGTGCGACCGCCTGCGCAATCGCGTAACGGTTTTGCGGCGTAGACAGCACGTCGCAGGTGCGCTGATGCCCTTGCAGAACAAAATCAATGCTCGAATTTACATCGCAGGAAAGCGTATTCACCGTGGTCGTCATTTTCTCTTCCGAGGTGATACCCGGGCCAAACCAGTGTTCGATGGTCTGTTTTAAATCGCGCAGCCCGGCAAACCCCAATGCCTGAATCGCCCGGACAACCGTCGCGTCAGAAGTTTGAGTGGCGGCCGCAATTTCTATCGCCGTAAATTCCAGTACCACTTCCCGGTTCTCATGGATATAACGCGCCACCGCCTGCATCCTCGGCGAAAGCAGATGCGCCCGCGCCCGGAAGCGATCGCCGTAGACATCAATACGATTTTTCACTTTCTTCGCCGTCAGCATGGTTATTTCCCCTCCGGTAAGTGGCGCCCGGCAATATGCGACTGTACCTGTGCAACCATCAGGCTGAGTGATGCAAAGGAGTTCGAAATCGCCTCTTCACGGGAGATCAAAACGTAGTGCCCGCGCTGGCAAGCGGTAAGAAACTCGCACCAGCCCGGCAACACGGCATCCATCGCGGCAATTTCATCCTGCGGCTTACCACCGGTATCACCGCGCCAGGTGGCAAAAACAAAATCCGCATCCATCTCTGGCAGACGCTCCGCGCTCACGTCAATCCGCCCTCCAGGCGGAATGCTGTCGATCAGTTTCGGGAAGGAAAACCCGGCATCGCGCAGGACGCGTCCTAACGAATGATAGGTGTGCAACGCATTGATTTTTCCCTGGTTTGCCTGAATGACTGACACCGTGATGTGTTGGGTATCCACCGTGTGCTTCAACCGGTCAATCTCTTCCCGGTAGCGACGCTCCAGAATAGCCAGTCGCGCCTGAGTTCCGGTAAGCTGCGCGAGCTTGCGGTAAATTTCCGGCGCGCCGCCGTCGAGATGATCAATGCTCACCGTCGGGGCGATTTTCTCCAGTTGTTCGATGGGCGTATGGCGACTCGGCTCGGTGATGATCAAATCGGGTTTCGCGGCGACAATCGCTTCAATATCAATGTCTGCCGTACCAATAAACTTTATTGTCGAATGATCAAAATCGACGCCGGTCAGCAGCGCGCCCGAACGCAGGAAATGGCTGCCGTCAGGACGCGTTCTGCCGTGGCTGGCGACCGGCGGAACACCCAGCTCAATCAGTGGAATGGTGATATCAAGATCGTGTAGCGACACAATGCGCTGCGGATGCAGCGGCACGTTCACCACGCGTCCGAGATCGTCGGTAAAAGGCCGGGTGGCAACCTCTGCCTGTACAGAGCACCCCAGCAGCAGCAACAGCGAAAAAAGTAAACGCATACACCCTCTTAAAAATTACAAACGATCCCGGCGACGCCAGAGCAACAGTAAAAAGAAAGGGCCGCCGACCAGCGCAATCACGATCCCCGCCGGTATTTGCAGCGGCGCAAAGGCCAGACGCCCGATGGTATCCGTGAGCAGCACCAGCAGAGCGCCAATGAGCGCACTGCCCCACAGCAACGCCATTTGCCCTCCGCGCAGGCAAAAACGCGCCATATGCGGCGCCATCAGGCCGACAAACCCCAGGCTGCCCACGCAGGAGACGCTGGCGGCGGTCAGAAAGACCGGCGCCATAAAACGCAGCAGCGCCAGATGAGACAGACGCACCCCGAGCCCGGTCGCGGTGTGATTACCCAGCAGCGCCACATCCGATGCTCTCGCCGTCGCAAACAGCAGAACAGCCGCAGGCAACGCCCACCCCAGCGCCACCCACAGCAACGGCCAGGTGGCGGCGTGCAGGCTTCCGGCTAGCCAGACCAGCGCCGTTTGCACATCGCGGACATCGGCTGTCGTCATAAAAACGCCCATTCCCGCAGCAAAGAACCATGAGACGCCAATGCCGATCAGCACAAATCGCGGGCGGGAGAAATCACGGGCCAGCAGCATGACCAGCGCGGCGACCAGTAATCCGCCAGCAATACCCGCCAGCGGTCGCCAGACCAGGCTGACCGACGGGAAGAGCAGCACTAACGCCAGTACCACCACGCTACTCCCCTCTTTCACGCCGATAAGACCGGGGTCAGCCAGGCCGTTACGGGTAATCGACTGCATCGCCGCGCCAGCCAGCCCCAGCATTGCTCCACACAGCAGCGCCATCAGCAAACGCGGAAGACGGACATCCCAGACAACATACTGCTGCTGCTCCGTTAACGCCTGCGGAGAGAACAACGCACGCCCGATGGCGGAAGCCGGAACGGGAAGCGACCCCTGCAACACGCCCGAAACCAGCAGTACGGCGGCCAGCGTGGCAAACCCCAGCACACACCACACCGTTTTCAGCCGGACAAGGCGTGAGAATTTCCCCACCCGCCATGCGCGCAGCCCGGCACGCGCCAGAACAACGCTCATTTAAGAAATCTCGACGCAATGAAAATAAACACCGGCGCGCCGACCAGCGCGGTCATCACCCCTGTAGCCAGCTCCTGCGGGGCAAGCAGGGTTCGGGCAACGATATCCGCCAGTAGCAGCACTGCCGCCCCCAGCAGCGCCGCCAGCGGGAGCATCTGGCGAATGTCTTCCGTCACCAGGCGTCTGATGACGCCCGGAACCAACAGCCCGATAAAACCCAGCGGCCCGGCAACGGATACCGCCGCGCCGCACAGCAGCGCAATGGCGATCATCGCCATCAGACGAATGCGCAGAATATTAACGCCCAACCCACAGGCCATCCGGTCGCCTAGCGCCAGAATATTCAGCCCCGGCGCTATCGCTATCGCCAGTACAACGCCAACCAGCGACGGCAGGAGAGCCTGGCGTACTTTTTCCCAACTCATCCCCGCGAGATCGCCCACCAGCCAGGTGCGCATCGCCAGCAACGTCTGCTCATCCAGAATAAGGATTGCCGCCGTGAGCGACGACACCATCGCCGACAGCGCCACGCCGCAGAGCGTGACCTTCAGCGGCGTCAGTCCGCCACGCCCGGCGGAAGAGAGCGCCATCACCAGCGAAAAGAGTGCCGCTGCGCCCCCTGCCGCAACCAGTGACTGACTGAGCCCCGCGACGCCCAGCGCGGTACACAGCACCACGGAGAACGCGGCCCCCGCATTCAGCCCCAGAATGTGCGGTTCACCCAGCGGGTTGCGAATCAATGCCTGTAACAGAACGCCGGCTACGCCCAAAGCCGCGCCAACCAGCATGGCCGCAGCCATACGCAACAGACGCAGAGAGATAACGATTCGGTGATCAAAGTTTTTGGCATCGAAGTGAAATAACGCCTGAATGACGGTCTGCGGACTGACGGCACGCGCCCCGACGCCCAGATGAATCACCGACAGCATAAACAGCAGCAGTAGCAAGACAGGAAGCGCCAGCAGAAATCGACCACGACGGCGGCCTGATGCAATGACCATAGCCGTCATTCTTCCGCTCCAGCCCTGGCACGAAACGGCATGAAAAACGGCTTTCCGGTCAACGGATTCACCGACATCTGCACATCGACGTCAAACACCGATTTGATCAGCTCCGGCGTACAGTGTTCTCCTTCATTTACGATCCCCTCCAGCCGCCCCTGTCTGAGAAAGACCAGCATATCGCCGTAATTCACCGCGAAATTGAGATCATGTAACACCACCACCACGGTACGACCATGATGGCGGGTCAGGGAGTGCAGAAGCTCAAGGATCTCTACCTGATAACGCAGATCGAGAAAGGTTGTAGGCTCATCCAGCAAAATAAACGGTGTTTGCTGCGCCAGCGCCATCGCAATCCAGCACCGCTGGCGCTGCCCGCCGGAGAGACTCTCTACCGGCAAATGGGCGAAGTCGGTTGTTCCGGTGAGCTGTAACGCCTGCTCTACAGCCTGTGCGTCATCATCGGTCCATTGCTGGAGAAAATTCTGCCAGGGAAAACGCCCGCGCGAAACCAGTTCAAAAACCGTTAATCCCTCCGGCACCAGCGGGGATTGCGGCAGGATGCCAAGCTGACGCGAAACCGCTTTGGTCGGCTGTTGATGAATCGCTTTACCATCAAGCAGCACGCTGCCGCCCAACGGCTTCAGCATTCGGGCAATCGTACTTAATAAGGTGGATTTGCCTGAGCCGTTCGCCCCGGCCAGCACCGTCATTTTACCTTGCGGGATAGTGAGGCAGACGTCATGCACGATGGCGTGGTGACGATAGCCAGCAGAAAGCTGTTTCAGCTCAATGCCCGTTCTGTGGGCGGTGTTTTCCACATGCTGTGGCATGTTCACTCCTGCGCCGTCGCAGCCTGGCAAAGCCAGCGCGCGCAGCCTTTCAAATAAAAATAAAACTCATTCTCTTTAAGATCTTGCTGGGTTGCGCTGTAGTAGTCAAGCAATTACGCCCTGTAGTTACCTCACCGTACTCACGCAACAAAAACGCCGCAGAAAAAGACGAACAAACTTATAAAAACAGATAAATATCAATAAATTAAAAATTATTTTCCCGCAATAACACTACGGTTTTATGACGTTAACCCCGCTGTAGTTTCTTTTTCATTTTTACGTTTACTACTACAAACGCCCATGATTGAATGATTCTCAATTACACATCTGACGCCGTTTACGTTGGTTAAAAGATGGATAAAACGCATGGCTAGCAAGCCGGGCAATGAACTGGATAAACCTGTTTCCCCTCCCGTTTTTGGCAGGGTATTTTGCGGAATAAATAAAAGATGGCTAAGTTAACTCCTTATTTTTCTGGGATGAAAGGGCGAGCGCTGTGCTCCGCTCTGTTTTTGGGTATCACGACGGCTCCTGCGGTCATGGCGGCGGAAAAAGAAAACTCGCCGCTCAAAAATGAAGAGACGATGACCGTACGCGCTGACGCCTCTTCTGCCGATCAGACCGTCACGTCAGGTTATCAACCGCTGAGTTCGTCCACCGCCACGCTGACGTCGATGCCGCTGCTGGATATCCCGCAGGTGGTCAATACCGTCAGCGACAAAGTGCTGGAAGATCAGCACGCCACAACCCTCGATGAAGCGCTGTATAACGTCAGCAACGTCGTGCAAACCAACACGCTGGGCGGAACGCAGGATGCGTTTGTTCGCCGTGGTTTCGGCGCGAATCGTGACGGTTCCGTGATGACCAACGGCCTTAAAACCGTATTGCCGCGCAGTTTCAACGCTGCCACATCGCGGGTGGAAGTGCTGAAAGGCCCGGCCTCCACGCTGTACGGTATTCTCGATCCCGGCGGCCTGATTAACGTCGTAACCAAACGTCCGCAAACGCAATTTGGCGGCTCGATTTCCGCCACCTCCTCCAGCTTCGGCGGCGGCACAGGTCAGTTTGACATCACCGGGCCGATTGAAGGCACCCAACTGGCGTATCGCCTGATCGGTGAATATCAGCACGAGGACTACTGGCGCAACTATGGCACTAACCAGAGCAGCTTCATCTCCCCTTCCCTGACCTGGTTTGGCGACAACGCGACGGTCAGCGTGCTCTATTCGCACCGTAATTACAAAGCCCCGTTCGATCGCGGCACCATTTTCGATCTCAATACCAAACAGCCGGTTAACGTGGATCGGAAAACCCGCTTTGATGAGAAATTCAATATCACCGACGGCGAATCGGATCTGGCGCAGCTCAATGCCGAATATCGCTTCAACAGCGCGTGGACGGCGAAATTTGATTACAGCTTCAGCCAGGATAAATACAGCGATAACCAGGCTCGCGTGATGGCTTATGATTCCGCTACCGGGAACCTGACCCGCCGCGTGGATGCAACGCAAGGCTCCACCCAACGGATGCACGCGACCCGCGCCGATTTACAAGGAAACGTGGATATCGCTGGTTTCTACAACGAGATCCTGACCGGCGTCTCTTATGAGAATTACGATCTGCTGCGCACGGATATGATTCGCTGTAAGAACGTGAAAGGCTTTAATATTTACAATCCGGTCTACGGTACGCTCGGCAAATGCACCAGCGTCTCGGCCTCCGACAGCGACCAGACGATTAAGCAGGAGAGCTATTCCGCTTACGTACAGGATGCGCTGTATCTGACCGATAAGTGGATCGCCGTCGCCGGGATGCGCTATCAGTACTACACCGAATATGCCGGGAAGGGCCGCCCGTTCAACGTCAACACCGACAGCACGGATCAGCAGTGGGTGCCGAAATTCGGCATGGTCTATAAGCTGACCCCTTCTGTGTCGCTGTTCGGCAACGTATCGCGCGCCTTTATGCCGCAATACTCTATTGCCAGCTACATTGGCGATCTGCCGCCGGAAACCTCTACCGCCTATGAAGTGGGGGCGAAATTCGATCTCTTTGACGGCATCACCGCCAATATCGCCCTGTTCAATATTGATAAGCGCAACGTGCTGTACAACGAAATCGTGGATGGCGAAACCGTGGCGAAAACCGCAGGGCGCGTACGCTCACAGGGGGTGGAAGTGGATGTCGCGGGCTCGCTGACGCCCAATACCAATATCATCGCCAGCTACGGTTATACCGCAGCGAAAGTCACGGAAGATCCCGATTACAAAGGGAAACCGCTGCCTAACGTACCGCGTCATACCGGTTCATTGTTCCTGACCTATGACATTCACAACGCCTTTATGGGCAATACGTTGACCATTGGCGGCGGCGGACATGGCGTAAGCCGTCGTTCCGCCACCAACGGCGCGGACTATTATCTGCCTGGTTATTTTGTGGCCGATGCCTTTGCAGCCTATAAGATGAAACTGCAATACCCGGTGACTCTGCAACTCAACGTGAAAAACGTGTTTGATAAAACGTATTACACCTCATCCATTGCCACCAATAATCTGGGTAATCAGATTGGCGACCCTCGTGAAGTTCAGTTCACGGTAAAAATGGAGTTCTGATCCTTCTCGTCCAAATACCCTGTCAATTCTGGCAGGGTATTCCCGCTATTCCCTCACATTAAGATGAATAAACTCACACCGCCCAATGAACGCAAAAATGCGCGCCTCATCAACTTTCTTAACTGAACTGTATCAGATTTAACATTTTGTGATTTTTATCGCGGATAAATTTTAATCTTCCGCTATTTTTAAATTCCCTTTCACTCATGGAGGACGATGTAATGAAACACAAATCGTTTTATCGCCTCATTGCCGCAGGCGGTCTGCACTTCTGGTATAACCTCGATCCGCGTATTTCTAACGACTTTCCGCGTTAATTCTCCTTAGCCGTTCAACATCAATAAAAAATTAACTGAACACTACGTTTGGTCGGTATTTCTTGCGCCTGTTAAAGGCACAAAAATAACGTTCGCGTAGCGCGACATGCTATTGGAGAAATAATATGAAACGTATTCCTGAGCCGTTCCGCATTAAAATGGTAGAAAACATTCGTATGACCACCTGGGACGACCGTGTTAAAGCGCTTGAAGAAGCGGGATATAACCCTTTTCTGCTCAGAAGCGATGATGTATATATCGACCTGTTGACCGACTCCGGCACTGGCGCAATGAGCGATCGTCAATGGTCAGGCCTGATGATGGGCGATGAAGCCTACGCCGGCTCACGCAACTATTACCATCTGTGCGACAAAGTAAAAGAGCTGATCGGCTACCCGTTCACGATCCCTACGCACCAGGGACGCGGCGCCGAGCAAATTCTGTTTCCCTGCCTGATTGCCCGCCGCAACGCCGAAAAACCGGTCTTTATTTCCAACTTCCACTTTGATACGACCGCCGCCCATGTCGAATTAAACGGCGCGAAAGCCATCAACGTGGTGACGCCAAAAGCGTTCGACACCACCTCATGGTACGACTGGAAAGGCAACTTTGATATCGACCTGCTCAACGCCACCATCGCGGAACATGGCGCAGAAAACGTCGCGGCGATTATCACCACCGTCACCTGCAACAGCTCAGGCGGCCAGCCGGTTTCCATCGCCAATATGCGCGAGGTGTATCAAATAGCGAAGCGGCACAATATTCCGGTGGTCATCGACTCCGCCCGCTTCTGCGAAAACGCCTGGTTTATTAAACAGCGCGAAGAGGGATACGCGGATAAAACGGTGAAAGAGATCGTCCGTGAGATGTACCAGTATGGGGATATGCTAACCATGTCGGCGAAGAAAGATCCGATGGTCAATATCGGCGGGCTGTGCTGCTTCCGTGATGATGAAGATCTGTTCAACGACGTGCGCATTCGCTGCGTGCCGATGGAAGGGTTTGTCACTTACGGCGGGCTGGCGGGGCGCGATATGGAAGCGCTGGCGATCGGCCTCGAAGAAGGGATGAATGAAGATTTCCTCGCCTATCGGATTAACCAGGTGGAATACCTGGGCGAACGGCTGCGCGAAGGGGGGATTCCAATCCAGTATCCAACCGGGGGCCACGCGGTATTTGTCGATGCGAAGCTGCTGCTGCCGCACATTCCGGCAGAACAGTTCCCGGCTCATGCGCTGAATAACGAATTGTACCTGGAAGCCGGGATTCGCAGCGTGGAAATTGGCTCTCTGCTGCTTGGGCGCGATCCGGCCACTGGCAAACAAAAACCGTCGCCAATGGAGTTACTGCGTCTGACGATCCCACGCCGGGTCTACACCAACGATCACATGGACTATATCGCGGATGCGTTAATCGCCGTAAAAGCCCGCGCCGCATCGATCAAAGGGCTGACTTTCACCTATGAACCGCCGGTGCTGCGCCACTTTGTGGCCCGGCTGAAACCGGTGAAATAACGTTCTGATACGCGCTCCCCTGCGGGAGCGCGATTCCGCTATTTAATACGATATTCAACGCATTCAGGCATGAGAAAAGCGGGATCGCCCTTTTCTCTGCACAATGACGGGCATAGCCACGCGAGGAAAACGCACTATGGCTACATTATCGGTCGCAAATAAAGCGCCGTCGCTGATCGGCGGGGCAATGATTATCGGTGGAACCATTATTGGCGCGGGCATGTTTTCTCTCCCGGTGGTGATGTCTGGCGCCTGGTTTTTCTGGTCACTGCTGGCATTAATTTTTACCTGGTTTTGTATGCTGCATTCCGGGTTAATGATCCTGGAAGCAAACCTGAATTATCATATTGGCGCCAGCTTCGACACGATTACCAAAGACCTGCTGGGAAATCGCTGGAATATTATTAACGGTCTGACCGTCGCGTTCGTGCTGTATATTCTGACTTACGCCTATATTTCCGCCAGCGGTTCGGTTATTCACCATACCTTTGCACAAATGGGGATCGTCTTTCCGGCCAGGCTCGGCGGGTTATTATTCGCCCTGGCGGTAGCGTTTATTGTCTGGCTAAGCACCCGGGCGGTGAGCCGTATGACGACCATTGTGCTGGGCGCCAAAATTCTCACCTTCTTTATGACGTTTGGCGGTTTGCTCTGGCACGTCCAGCCGACGATTTTACTCAATACCGCTGAAGTCAGCCCCAGCTACCTGCCCTACGTCCTGATGACGTTGCCGTTCTGTCTCGCCTCATTTGGTTATCACGGCAACGTGCCCAGTCTGATGAAATATTACGGCAAAGATCCGTTGACCATCCGCCGCTGTCTGCTGCTGGGAACGTTGATGGCGCTGGTGCTGTATATCATCTGGCTGGTCGGTACGATGGGGAATATTCCGCGTCCGGCGTTTATTGAGATCGCCGAAAAAGGCGGCAATATCGACGTGCTGGTACAGACGCTGAGCGGTTTGCTGAACAGCTCAACGCTCGATCTGCTGCTGACCGTCTTCTCCAACTTTGCCGTCGCCAGTTCGTTCCTCGGCGTTACGCTGGGATTATTTGATTACCTCGCCGATCTCTTCAGGTTCGACGACTCGCCAAAAGGACGTTTCAAAACTGCGCTGGTCACGTTTCTGCCGCCCATCACCGGCGGCTTAATCTGGCCAAATGGGTTTATCTACGCCATCGGTTTTGCCGGGCTGGCCGCCACCGTCTGGGCGGCGATTGTCCCGGCGCTGCTGGCGCGCGCATCGCGCAAACGCTTTAACAGCCCGCACTATCGGGTATGGGGAGGCAACGCGATGATTGTCCTGATTTTATGCTTTGGGGCAGCTAACGCGCTTATCCATATTCTATCCAGCATTAACCTTCTGCCGGTATACCGGTAGTACGCCATGCGCGGCGGCATAAAATAAAAAGGGAACCGCCGGGTTCCCTTTTCAACACTGGTGACGCGCCGGGCGAAAGTCTAAAAGATCCCTTTCTGACGCACTTTACTCATCTTCTGCGTCGGCGCGTCTACGGTACTGAGATCGACTTCTTCAGCATTTACGGATTTAGCCGGTTCCGCCGCTGACGTGCGCCCCGTCACGCGCAGCTGTTGCAACAGCAGATGCTGCTGTTCCAGCAAGACTTTGAGCTGGGCGACCTCTTCACGCAGTTTTGCCGTCTCCTCATGCTGCGTGTTATCCGATGGCGCTGCGGCGACCTGCTGTTTTTGCAGGGTCTGCGCCATCAGCGTACGCATTTGCGCCAGCTGCTGTTCGCTGAAGTCTTTCTCTTTTTCTTCATCGCCATCGCCGGTCATGAGGGCGACGGGCAGTAAATTGCTCTCCTGCAATTCCGCGCAAAGGGATTCGAGGCTCAAACCTTCCCGGCTCAGGGATTCTGCAACATGGCTGCACAATTGCGGGTTGAGAAGATGCAATTGCAGGCCGGACAGATAGATATTGCGATGAAACTGGCGGATCTCCATGTTGGCGTCATTGACGTCGCTCCCGTCCCGCTGCACTGCGCCATACCATTTTTTTAGTTGCAGCATCGCGCGCAAATCCGCGCGCGATCGCTCTGGCGACAAATGCAATGAGAGGTTAACACGGCGGATCTGCCTGTTACTCATCGTCGCCTACCTCAACCATTTGCGGCGAATCAATCTGCTCAACGCCTGACTCAGCATGGTACAGGCAGATCTCGCGCGAGAGCGCGCTTTGCGGGTTGTCGAGCGTCACCACGCGTTCGCCGAGCGTCGAATAGGCCTGGCGCAGAGCGGATTCGATCAGATGCGCGCCGCCGCCAACCAGATAAACGCGGTTAGGGTTCTTAGCGAATTTCTTCGCTTCATAAGCCACCTGATCGCCAAGCTCCTGAATCTTGATCTCGATCCGCTCAAGGATCTCGTCAATCCGCGATTCATCGTTGATGACGCTTCTGACAAAATCCAGATCGTTGCGACGCTTAATCAGCTCGTTCGCCACCAGATAGCTGGAGTCGCTGTCCGCCGCCGCCAGTAATTTACGCGTGGCGTCCGTCACCATCGCCACGCCGATTTCGTTGTTGCCGTAAATTGCGGAAACATCGTCAAACTCGCCGACAATCACCCCCATGTCCAGCGTTGTCCCGCCGCAGTCGATGACCAGCGACTTGGTGAATTCATTCACGTTGGAGTTAAGCAGATGCGACAGCGCCGCAGGCAGGCTCTCCGGCATAACATGCACATCAACGATACGGAACAGCTCGCCTTTATTCAGCGAGATCTCACGCATCAGGTTGCGACGTTTCGCTTCGATGCGCTCATCGTTACGCTGGCAATCGTCCGGCTTGTAGAATTGCGTAATCGGCAGTGTGACGATAACTTCAACGTCACGCGGCGTCAGGCCGGTTTGCAGCAGCGCATGATGAACCGCCAGCAGATTCAAATCGTCATACTGGTATTCGATGTGCGTCGTGGAAAGCGCTTTATCCGAGGTCGCATCATAGGTGTATTTCGTGGTGCCGATGGTGTAGTTGTATACCGACTGACCACGCAGCAGCGCCGCGCTTTTCCAGTCCTTACGGAAGGAGTTCGGCGAAACAACGGTCTTCAGCGTACCGTTTTCAATCCAGCTAATTTTCACATTGGTTGAGCCATCATCAATGGCGAATTTCATACGTGTTGCGGTCATGGGTTTTAACTCAATCTAAGGGTCATTTTACAGCGTCGCCTCTTCCGTCAGAATGCGGCGAGCGCCGAGGTAATGCGATTGCCAGAAATCATCTGAAAGCTGGCTAATGCGGATATTTAGCCCGCTACGCGGGGCCTCAATAAACTCATCGTTTCCAAGGTAGACGCCAACATGGTCGGCGCCCGGTCGCTGGTTAATGTTAAAAAACACCAGATCGCCGCGACGGAGTTTATCTACGCGAATATGTTTAAGAGTGGGGTCCTGATACATGCCGTTTGCCGTGCGGGGTAGCTTGCGCTCCAGCACATGATTGAAGGCGTAGAAAACCAGGCCACTGCAATCAAATCCTTCCAGCGGATTTTTACCGCCCCAGACATAGGGCTTACCTAACTGGTCTTCCAGACGCTTGATGACGGTATGTAATCGGGACGCCAGTTTCGGGCTGATGCGCCCCGTTTTGTCCTTCCCTTTGCGCGCTTGACTCCACAGTGTGTCGGAGCCGCCCAGGCTACCGGGCTGCCAGCGGGCATGCATTGCCAGCATCTCGCGATTTTTAGTGCGGTCAGCCAGTTTTTTCGCCGTTTCCCGCTGCTTTTGTTCCGGCGTTAACGGTACGACGGCAGTCCGTTTTTTCACTTTCGCCATCAGCCGCTCGCGATTTTTTTTCCGCATCTGCAACGCGTTTTCCTGCTGCGTCATACCCGCTTCTACAGGCTTCGGCTTTGCGATGCTGTAACCCGTCGGCATCAGCAATAACAGGATGAGAGAAAAAAAAGGTACCTGGCGGCACAGAACATGCCGGGCAGGTACAAAACGGACAGAACGGATGAAACGTTTCACAGCAATAACGATCTAATTAATGGTTTTTCGTCAGTTTATCGGTCAGCGGTTTAATGACTTTTTCGCCATGCTGCCCAAAGAACTGGTACAGAGAATCACTGGCGGAATGCGTCAGCACCATAATTTCAATGCGGCGGTTCGCGGAACTCAGCGGATGTTGCGGGTCAAGCAACATCTGATCCGCCATGCCGCTCACTTGCAGAATTTTGCTTTGATCCAGCCCCCCGGTGGTCAGAACCGCCCGCGCCTGCATGGCGCGTTCACCGGACAGGTTCCAGTTGTTATAAAGCACCTGATCGCGAAAACGCGTGGCATCGGTATGGCCGGTGATGATGATCTTGTTGTCGATCTTGTTCAGTTCCGGCGCAAACTCCGTCAGTAAGCGTTTGAAAAACGGCGTCAGGATTGCGCTACTGCGCTGGAACATCTCGCGTTTTTGATCGTCCGAGACCAGAATACGCAGCCCCTGCGGCACAATTTCCATTTTCAGGTTGGCTTGCGCATCGTACGTCGAGGTGATTTTCATGATAATGCGCGCCAGATCTTCAATCTCATTACGCGAGCGGGCGTTCACATCGTCCAGGCTTTCCGTCTGTTTCGCCTGCTGAGCAACCTGCTTCTCCGCATCGGTCAACGGTTTTGACGACTCTGCCGTTTTCGACGGTTTAGGCGTTTTCGGATGACGGCTGTCAATCAGCGAAAGCTGCCCGCCCTGCCTCTCTTTTTGCGTAATGGGCGTTAATGAGTTGCCTTCAAAGACCGACTCGCCATTAAGCATGGAGACAATCTCTTTACGTTCTTCTTCCGTTACCGCGCCCATGATCCACAGCACCATAAACAGCGCCATCATTGCCAGCGTGAAGTCTGCGAAGGCCACTTTCCAGGCGCCGCCATGAAATTCATCATGGCTTTTACGCGAGGAGCGTTTGATGATCGTGGTATGTTCTTTGCTGCGGTTACGCATCAGGCATCACCCATCATCTGGTTTACCCAACCGTCCAGCGTCGCGAATGTCGGTTTCGTGTCCATCGGCAGCATTTTGCGCCCGGCATCGACCGCCAGCAGCGTCGGCTTACCGGCAACGTGGTTCACCAGTACGGTACGCACGCACTCCAGCACCGAGATTTGCTTTTTGGTGCGTTGCTCCATGGCGTTCGCCACCGGGTCCATCAGGCAGTAACAGAAGAATACGCCGAGGAAGGTTCCCACCAGAGCGGCCGCAACCTTCACACCGATGACCGCAATCGAGCCGTCAATGGATTGCATGGTAATGATGATGCCAAGTACCGCCGCGCAGATGCCAAATCCAGGCATCGCTTCCGCAGTACGTTGCAAAGAGCGGGACGGTTGCAGAAGGTTCTCTTCCATTGCCACCAGTTCCTGTTCGAGAATCCCTTCCAGCTCGTGCTCGTTGATTTTCCCCATCGCCATCAGGCGGAAGTTATCGGAGATGAACGTCACCAGCGCTTTGTCGTGCAGCATGAGGGGGTATTTCTGGAATAACGCGCTGTTTTCCGGTGCTTCGATATGCTCATCCAGCACCTTCAGGCCGCCGTCCTGCACCAGTTCCAGCAGTTCATACAGCAGCATCAGCAGCTGGCGCTGATACTCATCGGTATATTCGTTTTTGCGCATAATGCCGCGAAACTGACGGTACATTTCGCTCAGCACCGCTTTGGGGTTCGCCAGTACCATCGCCCCCAGTCCCGCGCCAAGAATAATGATGATTTCACCCGGCTGCCAGAATGAGGCGAGGTGTCCGCCTGACAAAATAAAGCCGCCGACAACACACCCCATGATGATGAGAATACCTAAGAATTTCTGCATAAACCTTTCACTTCTGGAAAAAAGACTGAATTTTTTGCGCAATGATTTTATTGAGCTGACATACCCTGGCCTCGGTTAAATTGAGGACCAGCGCAATTTCCTTCAGGCTCATTTCATGCTGGTAATAGAGCGTGAGAATAAGTTGCTCACGCTCATCAAGACTCGCCAACGCGTTGCGTAGCGTTCTGCTGACGATGATCTCTTCTTCAAGCGGACGGCTATCCAGCGCCCCCGCATATACGTCATTACCCAAAAGATCGTCGAGACTCTCCAGCGTTTTGGCGCAATCGAGTAAGAGATATTCCTGATACTCTTCAGCCGTAATGGAAAGATGGTGGCTGATATCCTCAAAGCTGGGCGTACGCCCCAGCTGACGCGCAATCTCGCGGATCGCGTCATTGAGCTTATGCGTTTTCTGTCGCAAACGACGCGGACGCCAGTCAAGCAACCGCAGCTCATCCAGTACCGCGCCGCGAACGCGTTGTATGGCATAAGCGGCAAACTGCTCATCAGGATGACCGTAACGGCGCAACGAGGTTAATAACCCCATTAGCGCGATCTGTTCCATATCATCCCGATCAATAACGCTACTGGTCTGGTAAGCGAGTTGCTTCACCACTTTGTTGACGAGCGGCAGATACGTGCTGACATAGCGCGCTTCATCCGCAGGCGTCAGCGTTTCACTTGCGATAAAATCCATCATGTCCAATACGGCTTATCAATCACTGGAAGACCATTTTGCTGATGATGACGTCATCAAAGGGGACGTCCATCTTCAGGCTGTCGAATCTGGCGGCATAGGCGGCTTTGAGTTTGTCGTGCAGGTTGCTGACGCTTAGCGCACGCACGGCGTCATAGTCCATTTCAGAAAACAAATTGACGGTCGCCCCGCGAATCGCAGGGATCATGTCTTGCGCCGTCCGCGCGTTTTCCGCGCTCATGGTCGCCAGGTTCAGTTCCAGCATCAGATAACGCTCCGCATTACCTTTCCCTTTCAGGGTGATGAGGATGTTTTTAATTTCCACGAACTCCACCTGTTGCGGCGTGGAGGATTTAAATAAGCTCGTCAACGGATTGCTCTCCGATGCCGTGTCCGCGCGAAGTAGCCAGGTGCCGGCAACGGTTAAACATGCCGTCAGTAAAGCGGTAACCAAAGCGATCACCAGCCCAAAGGAGATTGTTTTTGCGTTCATAAATGTCTTTTTGTTAAACGGTCAGTAATACCGAATCATCTTCACGGCGGGTGCTTTCTGATTCCGGCAGACCTGCCGCGATCTCATCTCCCGCCTGAATGATGGCGTGTTGTTGTGCGAACTGCTGTTCTTTGCCCTGCTGCTGCCCTGACTGAGAGGAGACCTGCACGTTTACCTGAACAAAGTTCTGTTCGGTCAGGCTCTGGCGCAGATCGTTGCTCGTTTGCTGAAGCGCACGATAGACCTCAGCATGGCTGGCGTTGATTTGTACCTGTACGCGCCCGTTATCAAGCTGCAACGAGATGTCGATCTTGCCCATTTCAGGCGGATCGAGACGGATAGTGGCGTGCTGGATCTGGTTCTTCACCTGAAGTTGCAGACGATCGCCCAACGCGCTTTGCAACTGCTGCGTCCAGCGGGAGGTTTCCGTATCAAGTTTTAATGTCGAGGTATGCGCAGACATTGCATCAGGCGTCACCGCCGCCGTTGGCGTCGTGGAGACAACGGAGACCGGCTGCGCATTCACTGTCGGCGTCGCCACAGCGACTGCGGTCATAAGCTGCGGCGTAATGTGCTGCAACCCTGCGGTTGGCGTCTGCGGCGACTCGGTCGCAGGCGTTACGTTAACCCCTGCCGCCAGCGTCGGGCGCAGCGTTGGCGATAACGCCCCCTTATCCTGCAACTGTCCCGCCAGTAACGGCTGCGTCTGCAACGTCAGCGCATTCATCTCGTTTTGCGAACGACCCGCGTAGCTGACGGGTTTAACCGGCATCTGCCCGGTCATCAACAGCGCCTGCAACAGCTGCTGTTGCGCATCGTCTTTCAACGGAGAGGCATCCTTCTGATGCCGATCGCCCGTATCATCCTCGTCCTGCACGCTCACCGGCTGCGCGCTGACGGTAATCCCCAGGGCATTTTTGCCCTGCCCGCCCATCAGCGTGCTGACAACATTCATCAACGCATCGTTGAATCCTGGCTGCGTCTGCCCGGCAGATGACTGAGCGCCGCTCTGTCCGGCGATCGTCTCCGCCTGCATCGGCAAACCGGAAGCGTGCCCCGCATTTTGAGAAAGATTGAGAATATCCATTACCCCATATCCTCTGCGTCCATAAACGCGGCATACGCCGTCGCACCTTCACGATTGCGCATGGCGAGCGCCATTTTGTTCGCAATAATGTCGCTCTGCCCCTGACAGTAATCGCGCACCTGACGGTGAATCTCCCGCAGCTCGCCCAGGGCTTTGCTGTCTGCCGCGTCCAGGGGTTTACCCCGGACAGCGGTAAGCAGTTCAGCAATCTTCAGGTCAACATTCCGTACGGCAGACCAGTTATGGTCGGCTGCGGCCTGGCGTAACGCCTGCATCAGCGTTCGCATCGTCAACGCATAGCTCATGTTCCCTGACCCATTTTTTCCCAGCCGTCCTGAATATTGCCGAGGATAACTTCCACCTCTTCAATATTTTCGACAGACAGCTTGTGGCTGGCGTCATAGAGGCGGTAAACGCAGTAGTCATAAAGATTCGCCAGACTTAATGCCAGCTCGCCGCCTTTTTCAAAATCCAGCGCGCTGGTCAGCGCGTTCAGGATATCGATGCATTTATTAATGCTTTGCGCCTTACGTTCGTAGCGACGCGCCGCAATATGGCTTTTCGCGCGTACCAGTTCATCCATCAGGCCATTGAACAACATCAGCACTAACTGATGCGGATTCGCTGCTGCGGCCTGAATCGCCAGGTCAGATTGGTGATAGAGGCCGAAGCCTTCCTGCTCGTTACCGTACATTGAAAGTTAAATTCCCTAAGAATTAGCTAAACATACTCATGGTGTTATTCATCTGCGTCATGATCGACTGTAACTGCGTGAACTGCTTCAGATAGCGGTTATAGGAGGACTCATAACGCGTGTTCATTTTTTCGGTTTTGGTGTCGATGTCGCGCTGCTGTCTGTCGAGCGTTTCCTGGCGACCTTTTAATAAACCGGTGCTGGTGTTCAGGTATTTATCCAGCGATTTATCCATCGCTTTAATCAGCCCGTTATTCCCGTTGAAGAAATCAGCGACCGATTGCGGATTTGATTTCAGTTGCTCATTGAGCGTGTCGGCGTCGATCGACAGCTTGCCGTCTTTGTCGGCAGTAATGCCGAACTTCGTCATGTTTTGATCGCCGAAGGTGCCGCGCAGCATGTTGCTCAGATCGTTGGTTAACGAGGAGATACTGGCATCACCGGCAAACGCGCCGCGCGAATCAGAGCTGCTGCCGGTCGCCGTCAGCCCGGAGATGGTGTCCTGCAACGTGTTATAGGCATCGATAAAGGCCTGGATTTGCTCCTTTGTCCCCGTGGCATCCGTGTCGACTGAAATAACCAGCGGCTTGTTGGCTTCGGTGGTGCCGGTCAGTTTGATCGAAACGCCGTCTACCAGGTTATCCAGGGTATTGGAGCTGCTGGAGTAAACGGTGCTGGAATCGCCAACGGTGAATTTGGCATCTTTACCGGCGGTAATCACATTCTCGCCATTAAAGATATCCTGACCGTTGGTCATGCCGCTGGTATCCAGTTGAATATCGTATTTCTCGCCGCTCTGATCGCTGCTCATCATCAGCGTCACCTTGCCATCAATACGCATCAGCGAAGCGGTAACGCCGTTCTGACCGTCGTCAGAGGTCGCGGTGTCAGACGCGCTCGGGAAATCCGCATTATTGATGGCGTCGGCAAAATCAGCGAGGCTGTCTAAATCATCCATCTCAATTTCAAGGCTCTCGCCGTTGAGATTGATCTTCAGCGTACCGCTGGCGTTTTTAATCGCCTCATCATCAAGCCCGTCAAACCCTTTCTGCTGCGCAGAAGCCAGTTGGGTGACGTTCAGGCTGTATGTCCCTTTACGGGCAGACGCGCTGGCGGTGATGGTCGCGATCCCTTCCTGGTTCATGGTCGCGGTATTTTTCAGCACGCTGGTGCTGGAGGAATTCAGCCCGGTGATTGCCGAACGGAAATCCGACAGGGCGGTACGCAGCGAGGAAAGCGCTTTTTTCTGCGCTTCCAGCGTGGAAGTCTGTGATTTCAGCGAGGTTTGCAGCGCAAGAATGTCATAGCCTGCCAACTGTGTGGCCAGTGTCGTTGGATCAAAATCAGACATAGTGGGTTTCTCCGGGCACGCGCGCCGCTTTCAACATACAGTAGATAAAGCAACTATCGTGCCAATTTTTTAATAATTATTTATCAATGAGTTACGTAAGAGGAGGAATGTCCCCTTCCGCAATTTCCGGCAGAAGGAAGCGCATTGCCGGATACAAAAACACCGCCATACAGCGGTGTTTTAGGGGCAGATATCCGCGAAGGATTAACCCAGCAGAGACATCACCATGCTGGACATGCTGTTGGACTGTTTCAGCATGGACATGCTGGTTTGCGCCAGCATCTGGTTACGGGTCATAGAGGAGGCTTCGCTGGCGAAGTCCGCATCCTGAATGTTGCTCAGCGCCAGATCGGTGTTGTCTTTCATGTTCGCCAGGTTAGCCGCGGTGTGGCCCAGGCGGTTAATGCTCGCACCCATTTTGGAACGCACGGCACCGACGTCATTCAGCGTAGTTTCCAGGTTGTTCATCAGATCTTTCGCGCCGGCAGCGTCAGTAATGTTGATGCCGCTGGCCGAGTAGTAGCTGCTGCCTGTATCGCTAATCGTGCCAAAACCGCCGCTGGCATCAATCAGCGAGTCGGTGCCAGAACCTTTCAGCTCTTTAGACAGATCAACCTGCATGGTTTCATCGGTGGAAGAGCCAATCTGGAAGTTCATCGCTTCGCCAAACTTACCGGAAGCGCCGAACAGTTTGTCACCTGCATAGGAGGTGTTGTTCATGATGTTCTGCAACTCAGAGTTCAGGTCGTTCAGCTCGGCGTTGATGGCATCGCGGTCTTTGGTGGTGTTGGTGTCGTTCGCTGCCTGGGTGGCAAGGTCTTTCATGCGGTACATGATGTTGCTCACTTCGTCGAACGCACCTTCGGAGGTCTGTAGCAGCGCAGTGGCATCAGAGATGTTGCGCTGTGCAACGGCCATGCCGTTGGTCTGGCCCTGCAAACGGGTGGCAATCTGTAGACCCGCCGCATCGTCCGCTGCGGAGTTAATACGCTTGCCAGTACCCAGACGTTCCATTGCGGTGGACAGCAGATTGTTGGATTTATTCAGGGCATTGGTGGATGCCATGGAAGAAGCGCTGGTGAAAATAGAAAGCGACATAGATATTCCTTATTCATTCAGGTCATTCATTCGTTGTACTGATTCAAAACGACACATCCATTTCGAAAATTAAATCCGACGACGTTCGAATGACCATTTTTCAGGCAACCCGGGGAAAAAAATGGCGAAGAAAGACGGCAAAAGGAGCTGCACGGCAACAGCAGACACAAAAAAAGCCGCACCCCGTGCAGGATGCAGCGTCATAAGAACACATCGCCTGCCTTTCCAGGCAAGCGGCGGCTTACTGTTAACCCAGCAGAGACATCACCATGCTGGACATGCTGTTGGACTGTTTCAGCATGGACATGCTGGTCTGCGCCAGCATCTGGTTACGCGTCATGGAGGAGGCTTCGCTGGCGAAGTCCGCATCCTGAATATTGCTTAGCGCCAGATCGGTGTTGTCTTTCATGTTTGCCAGGTTGGCCGCGGTGTGGCCCAGACGGTTAATGCTCGCACCCATTTTGGAGCGCACGGCGCCGACGTCATTCAGCGCCGTTTCCAGAGAGTTCATCATCGCCGTAGCGTCGGAGGCGCTCCCGATGTTGATACCGGAAGCGGTGTTGTTCCAGTCACCGATACCCGAGAAACCAGAAGCGCTAAACAGGCCACTCGCTGTACCGCCCAGTTCATCACCCAGGCTCACGGTCATGGTTTCTCCAGAGGAAGAACCAATCTGGAAGTTCAGGGAATCGGCAAATTTACCGCCGGTACCGAATAATTTATCGCCTGCATAAGACGTGTTGCCCATGATGTTTTTCAGTTCGGCATTCAGGTCGTTCATTTCAGCGTTGATGGCATCACGGTCTTTGGTGGTGTTGGTGTCGTTCGCTGCCTGGGTGGCGAGATCTTTCATGCGGTACATGATGTTGCTCACTTCGTCGAACGCGCCTTCTGCGGTTTGCAGCAATGCGGTGGCATCAGAGATGTTACGCTGCGCAACGGCCATGCCGTTGGTCTGACCCTGAAGGCGAGTGGCAATCTGCAAGCCCGCCGCATCGTCCGCTGCGGAGTTGATGCGTTTGCCGGTGCCCAGACGCTCCATTGCGGTAGACAGCAGATTGTTGGATTTATTCAGGGCATTGGTGGATGCCATAGAAGAAGCACTGGTGAAAATCGAAAGCGACATAATATATTTCTCCTTGGATTACCTGTCTGTTTTATCAGGTTCTTGTCGTTGCTGACTGATAAAAACGACCCACCACAACGAAAAATTAAATTCATTTAATGAAAATTTATTTAAAGATTTGTCACCCTCTTTTTTCAAGACGAAAAATATCCAATTAATTATTCTTATTATACCATCCTCAATAAACCACCTTTAGCCCGGCAATAAAACCAACCCCATAATTATGCAATCAGGCGACACAAACGATAAAAAAATTAACTCCGCTCCTTTATTTTTTCTTGTTTATTGTTTTAATCTGCCAAAAAATATACCCACACCCCATGAAAGGAGATTGATGAACACAAATTTTTCACATTCGCATGGCCTGATTTTACATAAGGATCTTTTAACTATTTCGATTAACTTTTAATCAGAAGAATTAATAATAAGGCGAATCTTTCACTGCAAATGAGGTTGCACATCACATTTTTATCGCGTAAAAAGAGCGCCAGGAAAAGATGATTCCGCGATAATCAGAACAACAGCAGGCCGCTGGTGTCTTGTTTCTGAGTGCTGTTCAGGCTGAAAAACAAATTCAGCCATCGGCAAAAGCGCTTTTCGTTTCCTCACCTCCCGCAGGCAAGCGGCATTCATTAAGAATTTCAAATGGAATTAACAGATAGTCAACATCCGTGTTCAGGCTATATTTTCTTGCGATATTTAGCCGTTGCATTTACTGGGGTGGTATATCCATCGATGAATAAATGAATAAACGCTATTACTCCGTTAATAACTGGCTGGTTGATATCCCCTCGGGATCTATTCTCCATTTAACAACAGGGGAACGTAAACGTCTGGGAGAATATCAACTCAAGCTCCTTGAAACGCTCATGCAAGATGCGGGAAAGATCTTTACGCGTGAAGAACTCACCACGCTGGTCTGGGAACGCCGCGTCATCGGTAATAACAGTCTGCCCAATGCCATCCACGCGCTGCGTACGGCACTGGAAGACGACGGCAAAAAGCAAAAAATCATCAAAACCATCCCTAAAAAAGGGTATTTGCTTGAGCCTGATTATTGCTGCTTTATCGAAAAAGAAGAGAGCGAGGTTCGCGATCCCGAAGAAAATCATCTTCCGCTGGAAGAAAACGCCCCCTCCGATTTAGCCGGGGAATATGAGGTTGTCGACGAGACGTCACTTCCTGTCGCGGAACAAGCGAACGATATCGTCCGCGTAACGCCGCCTGCAACGACCAGGCCAGTGAAAAAATCCATCCACTGGACCACCGTGTTTTTACTGCTCGCGCTGACGGCGATCGGCAGCATACTCTTTACCGGCTGGTACATGAAACTGAAAGGTCATGAGCATCTGGTCGCCCAGGAGATACAGCCTAACGTTTACAGCAACATCAACCTGTATTCCATTGGGACGAGCAGCGAACCGTCTTATGACGCCAATAACTTGTATACCAAGCTGAAAGACACTTTTTATACCATTAATCAGCAGATCAAAATGCAGTCAGTCAGGATGAGCGTCTACTTTAGCATCACCAATTCATCGCTGAACTACACGTTCGCCCTTACCAGCCAGTGCGACAAAAAGCAGTTAGCGATGACGATTTATCACTGGCGTATCGATCCGACACGGCTGAACAACCTGATTATGCGTGAAACCCGGAGAAAACTGAATGAAATGGCAACATGCAAAGAAAGTTAATCTTGTGATTTTGTTGAGTATTTCCGTGCTTCTCGCCATCGCATTCGGCACCAGTGCCCTCACAGGCGGCGCAGAGCGCCCCAATACGGATGTGGAAGGGACTTTCCAGCTTGGTTTCTATGACCTGATGTCGCAGACGAAAGAAATTTATAATTCGCGGATGAAAACAACGAAAGGCACCATTCTGGCGACCATTACCAGCCCTGATGACAATCGTTTCGTACTAAAGGAAAAATTTACGCCGACGTCAGGGAAAAACGGCAAACTCTATTTTTACCTGACGCCCATCTACTACACCACCACGCACAAGGGGCTGATGATAGATGGTCTGGTCGATATGCTGATGAACACCAATTTCTGGATGGAGCCGCTGGCATTTAACGGGCAACCGTTGGTAGTAGGGCAAAGCGGGTCGATTTTTCTCTACCCCATCCAGCAGTAAGTCAAAACCGGAGGCGGAGGCCCGCTTCCGGTTACGATAATCACCCCAGCAAATTTTTTACCGTCGCCAGCCTGACGTTGGCCTGCGCGCCCAGCGCCCTGGAGAGGGTGCTGTAGCTGCTGGCGCTGCTCGCCAGCGCCTCTCCCAGGCCGCGCGCGGTTTCCCGGGCCTGCGCCGGGCTGTATACCGTCGCCATATCATTGATGCGCGACGCCACGCGCTCCTGCTGTTGACGAAGCCTGCTGCGCTGGGTGGTAATGTGCTCCAGCGTATTTTGCAGCTTTACCTGGCTTTCCCTTTCCCGACGCGTCGCCAGCGAAACAACCTCATCACTGCTTGCCGTTTCCGCCTGTGGCGTGAGCAACGTAAACGCATCGGCGGGGAAATGTCTGCCCTCTCCGCGCACGGTGAGCTGTTGGCTGACCCGCTCCCAACGGCTTTCATCCACGCTGAACATCAGTTGCCCGTTTGCCGTCTGACGCGCATGAATCCCCAGACGGCCCAGCCCCACATTCAACTGGGTCAACGTCTGACGCGGCGTCGCCTCTTCCGGCAACGAAATGGCGGTCATCTCACTCTGCCGCCCGCCCAGTGAA
Source organism: Citrobacter sp. CK194 (assembly GCF_030333395.1). Lineage (NCBI taxonomy): Bacteria > Pseudomonadati > Pseudomonadota > Gammaproteobacteria > Enterobacterales > Enterobacteriaceae > Citrobacter > Citrobacter sp. CK194. The sequence goes on along the minus strand of NZ_JAOWGA010000013.1, from coordinate 127,138 downwards.
AATACCAGCGTTTCTCCCCCCGGCTGGCTGAGAAGCCTCTCACTGCCGGGAAGCGTAAAGTTAACCGTGCTTTTTTGCTCCAGCGACGCGGTCAGATGACGATCGACAGTGCCGCCGGAAAGCTGCGTCCGACGCATCAAATGTTTTTGCAGCGTATTCGCCGGCTGCGTCGCATCGCCGCGAAGCGACGACTGACGCACCTGCAACAATTGCGTTTCCGTCTGCGCCAGATAGCTGTCAGCCTGCTGCACTGCCGTGAGTTGTTGATTTAGCTGTACGTTGTAGCGCATCGGACGGCGGGACAACAGCGCCGATTCGGGGAACGCATTGCGGGTCGCGGTGATTTCTGGCGCGTTGACGCGGCCGACCGTTTGCGGCGCATCAATGCTTCCGCGCCCGGTTGCGGGCGCGGAAGTCGTAAGGGACGTTGTTTTTAAACCTACCTGCATAACAATTACAACAGACTAAACAAGTTAAGCTGACTCACCATACTGTAAGCCTTATTAGTGATCTGCACCGACTGCGTATACAGTTGCAGGTTGATACTGGTGGTCGCCCAGTCCGTTTCGGACAGGTCCCGTACAACCTGATCGTTCGCAAGGCTGACATCGCTGTGCGCATCGCTGAGCAGCGTCAGGCGGTTCTGACGGCCGCCAAGATCGGTGAAGAGGCTGGAGATGTTATCGCTGGTATTTTGCGCGACACCGATCATCTCCTCCAGCTCGTCTTTATAGTCAGCGTAATTCGCGTTCGGGTCCTGCATTTTGTCGCTGAGCGCTTTCAATTTATTCAGCATCTCAAGGTCGTTTCCTGAACCGGAGAATGCCTGAGCAACCTGGGTGTTTTCCGTAATAGAGACGCCGTTCGCAACAATCGTTTCGCGGCTGCTGTCATTGCCGCCGTACACATACTGCCCTTTCGCCTCGTCCCACGTTACCGTCTGGCTGTCGGTCTGCGTGCCGGAAAACAGATAGCTGCCGTTTTCATTTTTAGCGTTCAGGGTGGCGACCAGCGAATCCAGCATTGAAGAAAGCTCCATGCCGTAACCCGCCATATCTTTCTGGCTGAGCGTACTGTTATTCGCCAGCTTCAGCTTATCGCCGACCGCCAGCATCTGGTTACTGAGCGCGGTGATGTTCGACTCCTGAATCGACAGCGCGCCGCTCAGGCTGGAAATATTGCTCTGATACTGTTTAATCGCAGACTGCTCACGGTTCAGTTGCACCAGACGGCTTGCGGAAACAGGATCGTCAGACGGCACATTAATGCGCTTTTGCGTCGACATCTGCTCCATCAACTTACTGATACGCGTGCCGTTAACGCCTAATTGCGCCAGCATGGCATTTGAGTTGTAAAGACTACTAATACGCATAATTTAAATTCTCTGATGGCGCTTAAAACATCCCCAGCAGGTCGCTGAAGATCTGATTTCCGGTGGAGATCACCTTCATGTTCGACTGGTAAGCCTGCATGTAGATCTGTAGATTAATCGCCTCTTCATCCTGGTTTACCGCGCTCAGGTTATCGCGCTGATTCTGCGCCTGGTCGCGCACCGTCGACGCCGCTTCCATTTCTGTTTTGCTCTGCTTACTGGCAATACCGATAGTGGAAATGATCGCCGCAGCCCCTTCGCTCAGGCTCATATTTCCCAGACCCGGAATATCCGTTTTCTGGTTTTTCAGTTCGATCAGCGCCTTCAGGTTATCACCGTTACCCGGTACGCCCGTGCCGTCGTCGGCCTGGATGCCGGACAGCGCCAGTTCTTCAGGCTTCAGATCCGTCACCTGCAACATGCCCGCAGGATTGCTCGGATCGAAAGTAAACAGCGGCTTGCCTGAATTGCCATTCAGGTCATAGCCCTTCGCCAGCTGATCGTTAAACAGTTTTGCCACCGATTCCGCCATCCCTTGCACCGAATCTTTCATCTGTTGGAGGGTGCCGGTTTCATAATCATACAGCGCGCCAAGTTGACCGCCCGCCGACGGGTTCAGCGTGAACTCGCTGGTGGAAAATTTCAGCGTCAGCGTGGAGTTGCCGTTGGCGTCCTGCCCCGCGCTGAGCTGCCCGGCGACCTTACCGCTCACCAGCGGCTGACCGTTCGCCATTGAGACGGTGTACCCGCTGGAACCATCGTCCGTCACCTTCACGTCCGCCAGCGTACTTAACTGTTTTACCAGTTCATCACGCTGATCGCGCAGTACGCTACTGTTACCGCCGGTTGACTCCATGTCGGTAATTTTTTTGTTGTAGTCCGCAATACTGGTACTCAGGGTGTTGATCTGGTCAACCATCGCGTTGCGCTGGGTGTTGATCGACTCTTTCTGGCTGGAGATGAAGTTGTTAACGTTATTGAAACGGGTCGCCAGCGCGCCCGCCTGGTTAATAAGCTGCTGACGCAGCGCCGGGGATTCCGGCGTCTGGGTCAATGCGCTCAGGGCGCTGACAAAATCATCCAGCCCGTTACCAAGACTGGTAGAGTCGGTGCCGATCACCTGTTCCAGCGCGCCAATATATTGATTTCCGGTTTCGAAATAGCTGGCTTTCGAGTTGGTCTGCCACACCTGATTAACCAGATACTGACTGGAGATGCGGCGAATACTGTCAACCTGTACCCCGTTCCCGGCGGTAAAACCCGCTTCCCCCATTGGGCCGATGGAGCTTTGGATAATGCCCTGGCGGCTGTACCCCGGCGTCAGCAGGTTAGCGATGTTCATCGAGGTGACATTCATGCCCACCTGGGCTGCCTGCAAACCGCTGAAGGCAATATTAATCATACTCATGGCTTACTCCTGCCCGCGCATTACCGGAACCACAGGCGTTTTAAGTTCTTTCGGTTGCTCTTCTAAAGCGGTCATTTCATCCGTTTTCTTAAGCGGCGTATTCACCTGCGGCGAAAGCTGGTTGATGATCATCTGGGTAATCCCGGTGCTGCGCTGAGACGCCAGGTCAGACGCCAGTCGGTCATCGTAAAAATCACGCATCATCCGCTGCTGTTTGCTGTTGAAAGGGTTGTCTTCCCCCAGCACATCGGACGCCTTGCGCATTTGCGACAGCATGGAACGCAGCATCAGCGCCTCAAACTGTTCGGCGGCCTGTTCAAGATTCTGCGGCTTTACCTGCCCGGAGAGATCGCCGGGCAGAATCGCGGTTTGTCGGTTAATGGCATTCAGCATGGTATTTCCTTAAATCACGACCAGTTCAGCATCCAGCGCGCCGGCTTCATGCAGCGCCTGTAAGATAGCCATCGTGTCGTCCGGCGCCGCGCCAAGGCTGTTAATGGTATTCACGATGCTGCGCAGGCTGGTTCCCGCCGCAATAGTCACCATCTGACCCCGGCCACGATTAACGTTGACGTCGCTTTCCGGCGTGACAACCGTTCTTCCCTGGCTGAATGCGCCAGGCTGGCTGACGTTCGACGACTCGCGGATGGTGACGGTCAGGTTGCCGTGTGATACCGCCGCAGCGCGCACCACTACGCCATCGCCAATGACCACCGTTCCCGTTCGGGCGTTGAACACCACGCGTGGCGGCTGTTTACCGGCGTTAATCTGCACATCTTCCAGAGAGGACATAAAGGCCACCCGATCGCCCGCGCCCATCGGCGCACGTACCGCCACGTTAGTCGCGCTTTGCGCGGTCGCCGTGCCGGAACCAAAGGCGTTGTTCAGCGCGACTGCGACGCTGTTGGCAGTCTTAAAGCTGGGACGTTTCAGGTTCAGCATCACCACCGGCTCCTGCTGGAAATCGCTCGGCACTTCGCGCTCCACCGAGCCGCCGTTTGGCACACGGCCAACGGTCGCGGTGTTGATGGTCACGCTGGAGCCGCTGTTGCCCTCGGCTTTCACGCCGCCTACCACCACATTCCCCTGTGCCAGCGCATACACTTCGCCATCGGCACCGCGCAGTTGAGTCAGTAGCAGCGTACCGCCACGCAGGCTTTTCGCATCGCCAATCGAGGAGACGGTTACATCAATACTTTGCCCACGCGCATAGCCCGGCGGCAGCGTGGCGCTAATCGCCACGGCCGCGACGTTCTTCACCTTCGGATCAATCTTCGCAGGCAACTGCACGCCAAACTGGCGCAGCATGTTGGTAACGGACTGGCTGGTGAATTTGACCTGGTTTTTATCCCCTGTACCGTCAAGCCCCACAACCAGGCTGTAGCCCACCAGCTGGTTGCCGCGCACGCCCTGAATATCGACCACATCGCCAAGACGCTGCGCCGCCGCGTTCATGCTGCAAATCAGCAGGAAAAAGAGTGCCAGTTTACGCATCATGGCCTCCATTAAATTGGGAACAGCGGGTGGTTGAAGAAGCGGGTCAGCCAGCCTGCCGCATTCGCGTCGCTGAGCGCGCCGCGTCCGGCATAGGAGATACGGGCATTGGCGATTCGCTGTGAAGAGACGGAGTTGTCGCGTTCGATATCTTCCGCGCGCACCAGGCCCGTCACCCGCATATACTCATCCCCCTGGTTGAGGGTGAGCCATTTCTCCCCGCGAATCGCCAGCACGCCGTTTGGCAACACTTTATAAACCGCAACGGTGATCGCGCCGCGCAGACTGTTCTGCTGCTGCGAGGTGGCATTACCGTTAAAGTTTCGGTTGCCGTCAATCGAGCCGGAAAGCTTATCGATTGAATGGCCGAATGCTTCCGGTATCCCCAGGGAAACATCGTTTTTCTTACCAAAGTTAGTGCGCGCCTGCTTGCTGGCCTGAGTAGACTCATCCAGCTTAACGGTCAGGATGTCGCCTACGCGATAAGCCCGGCGATCCTGGGTCAACGACCAGTTGTAGTTGCCGTTATATAACCCACCGCCGCGCACCTGCGTTTCAGGCACCACGATATCTTCCGGCGGCGCATACGCCGCATCGTCTTTTTTCACCAGCAACGCCGGGCTTTCGCAGCCCGACAAAAACAGCGCCAGTAGACTGATAACTAACTGCTTTTTCATTTCTCTTTCACTTTAAAGCCCTGTCGTTACATCGACTGGGTGACAAACTTCAACATGTCATCGGCGGCAGAGACCATCTTGGCGTTCATTTCGTAGGCACGCTGAACGGTGATCATGTCGACCATCTCTTCAACGACCTGTACGTTAGAACCTTCCAGAGAGCCCTGCTCCAGTTGTCCGAGCGCGTCCTCGCCGGGTACGCCTTCAACCGCTTCGCCGCTGGCCGCCGTTTCACGGTATAAGTTGCCGCCTATCGCCTCCAGACCGGCCGGATTGACGAAGTTCACCAGCGTCAACTGCCCCAGCTCCACCGGATCGGTTTCACCTGCCACCGTCGCGGTGATGGTGCCGTCTTTACCAATCTGCAAATCTTTGACGTTCTCCGGCAATTCAATCTGCGGCACCAGCGGCAGCCCCTGCGCATTCGTCAGCACGCCATCTGGCGTTTTCTGGAAATTACCGGCGCGGGTATACGCGATATCGCCATCCGCAGTTTCCACCTGGAAGAACCCTTGCCCGGTGATTGCCACGTCGAAGGTTTGCCCGGTGTTCTGGATGCTGCCGACGGTAAACTCTTTCTGCGTCCCGACGATCTTCACCCCGGTGCCATACTGAATGCCGGTCGGCGCGATATTGTTCTGATCGAGCTGCCCGCCTGGCGTGCGCTGATTCTGATAAAACAGATCGGCGAACATCGCGCGATCGCGTTTAAACCCGGTGGTGTTGACGTTCGCCAGGTTGTTGGAAATCGCGGTCATTTTGGCGTCCTGCGCCGCCAGGCCGGTTTTACTGATCCATAAAGCGGGATTCATCTTTATTCCTTCTTATTGTTATCAGGTGCCACGAATCAGACGGTTGCCTGAATTAGCGAGATCTTCAGCGGCTTTCATCATCTTGATTTGCGCTTCAAACTGACGATTCAGCGCAATGCTGGCGACCATCTCATTAATGGCCGAGACGTTAGCGGTTTCCAGATGCCCGGACGCCACCATCACCTCTTCATCGCGTGGGTTAATCGCCGTGTTGCTCACCAGAAAGCCATCCACATTTTTGCTCAGGTCGCTTACCGGAATGTTCACCAGCTTGATGCGGTCAACATCAACCGGCGCGGCAATATCGCCGTCGTCAGGCACGATAGTGATCACACCGTCCTCACCGATGCTGACGGACGAGAACGGCGGTAAAACGATCGGGCCGTTGTCACCTTCAACCGGCAGACCGTTGATCGACAGATCGCCCTCCGGGCTGACGTCGATCTGCCCGTTGCGGGTGTAAACCTCACGGTTACCGCTGGTCAACGCAATCAGCCCATCGCCTTTAATGGCGATATCCAGATTGCGCCCCGTTTCACGTACCGCGCCAGGCGTCATATCCACACCGCCCTGAGTAGGCAGCGCCATATAACGCGAGGCATATCCCTCGCCGTTAACCTGCTGGGAAATCGCATTATCAAGATCGCTACGAAACCCCTGGGTATTCACATTCGCCAGGTTGTTTGCATGGATCTGCTGCTGCGACAAACTGCGCGATGCGCCGCTCATGGCGGTAAAAATCAAACGATCCATTACACCGCCTGGAAGAGAGCGTTCATCATGTTGTCGTTAGTGCTGATAACCTTCGTGTTCGCCTGGTAATTACGCTGCGCGGTCATCAGACCAACCAGCTCAGAGGTCAAATCCACGTTTGAGGATTCCAGCGCGCCGGATTTCACAGAACCCAGCAAACCGGTGCCCGGCGTTCCGGTCAGCGGCGCGCCGGAACTGGCGGTTTGTACCCACGTCGTGCCGTCTTTTGACGCCAGACCATTCGGGTTCGCAAAGTTCGCCAGCACCAGTTGCCCCTGCAACATCCGTTCGCCGTTGGAGAAGGTCGCGTAAACGCTGCCGTCTTCATCAATCGCCTGACCGGTACGTTCGCCAGACGCGTAGCCGCTACTGTTGTTTTTGCTGACGGAGAAGTCAGAACCGTACTGGCTGGTGCCGTTGTAGCTCAGATCGATAGAGAGATCCGCCGCGCCGGAGATCGATGTGGTCAGGTTCGTCAGGCCAACCGGGCTTTTCAAGACGCCCTGCTCGGTAAATTCTATCGCCTGGCTGCTGTCCGGGATTTCCACGTCGTCCATGTAATAGTGAACCTGCCAGGTGTTCTCGCCGGTTTTCACAAAATACTGGTTCAGCGTGTGCTCGCGTCCCAGGGAATCAAAGACCTGCGTGGTGTAGGTATTGTTATAGGAAGTGCTGTCTTTTGGGTTGAAAGGCGCCGTCTCCGGCTCGGCGGCGCGCGCGTCCAGGTTGGCGGTGAAGTCGAGGCTGTCGGTCGCCTTCGCCGGAATAGAGCCGCTGCTGATCGTCAGATTGCCAATCGTCCCCACTTCTATCTCGCCGTTAGCATTAACCGGGTAGCCCTGAAGATACATCCCCAGGTTGTTGATCAGATTGCCGCTGCTGTCGGTGCCGAAGTAGCCCGCACGCGTATATGCCGTGGTCCCCGCGCTGTCGCGCACCATGAAAAATCCGCTATCGCTGATCGCCAGATCGAGCGCATTTCCGGTGGTAGAAATATTTCCGCCTCGGGTAATACTCTGGGTCACACCAGAAACCCCTACGCCCAGCGGCTGGCTTTCCGCATACAGTGAGGAAAATTCCGCACGGCCGGATTTGAATCCTACGGTGCCGGAGTTCGCAATGTTGTTGGAAATGGCGTTCAACTGCTCGGTAATCGCATTCAGACCGGAGGTCGCAATATTAAAACTCATAATAAATTCCTGTTAACTCAACGTTTAACCCGACTTACGCACGTTTCTGCGAGTCGCTGCCAAACTGGGTAATATTGTTGTAAGCAATCTCACCGATTCCGGTGATATTCAGTTGGATGGCGCTGCCATCAAGCGGGATGCGCACATTGTTGACGATGCCGCCCACTTCAACAGGAATGCCTTCTTCGCCCGTATCGGTCACAACGCTAAGGGTGTATTTCCCTTCGCTCAGGCCCAGCTCCTGCGGGTCAATGGTGAAGTCCACCTGCCCGGCGTCCTGTTTCCCCAGCTCAATTTTGTGCTCGGTGCCGGCCGCGTCTTTGACGATGACCGTCGTCACACCGGAAGCGTGATCCAGCGTCAGACGTCCGTTAATCGTCGTTTCGCCATCAGAGTTGATAGCGTCGGTCTGCACCATCACATGCTGCCCGACCAGGTTGCCGGTAGTGAGCGTTTGCAGGTTGTCCATCAATACGGAACTGTTCGCCATCAGTTGCGACATGGTTTCCATTGACTGAACTTGCGTCAGCTGCGCCAGCTGGCTGACATACTCGGTGCCATCGGTAGGGTTCAGCGGGTCCTGATTCTGGATCTGCGCGACCAGAAGCTGCATGAACAGCGTGTTCATGCCGGCTGCGCTGCTGTTATTGTTGTTACTGGCAATGCTGCTATCCGACGTTCCTGTCTGGCTTCTGGTGGACGTGCCGTCTACATTCATCCTTATACCTCTCCGAGTCTCAGCAGACTTTGCTGCATGCTTTTAACACTGTTCAGAACATCAACATTGGTTTCGAAACCGCGCGACGCCGACATCATGTCCGCCATCTCCTCCACCACGTTGACATCCGGGTAGTAGACATAGCCATCCGTATTCGCCATCGGGTTATGCGGCTCATAACGCTGTACGGCATTGCCGGTTTCGACAACATCCATCACCTGGACGCGCGCGCCGGTTAACGCCCTGCTATTCATTAACTCATCGTTCTTATAAACCGCAGCAAACACCGGACGACGGGCTTTATAGACGCCGTCTTCGGTGGCGGAGGCGGTTTCCGCATTAGCGAGGTTACTGGCGATGGTATTCAGACGAACGGTTTGCGCCGTCATCGCCGACCCCGAAACGCGATAAATATCGGTAAAAGCCATATTCCGTTATCACCTGCGTAGGATTACTTACCTTCAATGGCCTTTTTCAGGCCCGTGAATTTCATGTTTAAAAATGCCAGGCTCATCTGATAATCCTGGGTATTCTTCGCAAACTCAGCCTGCTCGACGTTCAGCGCAACGGTGTTGCCATCGGAAGAGGGCTGATAAGGCACGCGGTACATCTCTTGCGGCGCTGACGGATTCGAAAAACTCCACGATGAACGTTGCATCTCAGCGGCAAAATCAATATCTTTAGCCTGGAAATTGGGGGTATCGACGTTTGCCAGATTGGCTGACAGCAACTCTGCTCGGGAAAGTCGAAGCGCTACAGCCTGTGGATGAACGCCCAATGCTTTGTCAAAAGTAATACTCACAACTCACACCCTCGTGATGCTAAACCTGCAATGATCTGCTTCCCTGTATAGCAATATTCATGCCAAGGTTTTAACATCATGATTTTTAATGGCTTTATTGGTTTTATCCCTACACGGGTGAAGCGTTGCTTCCGCCCTGGAACGTTATCCTTCCTGCTGATGCTTTTTACGGCGCTGCCATCCTTCGCCGCCCCGGAAAAAGTGCAGAGCGCGCGTAAGCAGGTCACTGCCGCCGTTCAACATCACGCAGCGCAAGCCCTTCGCCAGGAGGCCGGGCGCCGCAAGTGGCCCGAGTATCAGGCGAAGATGAACCTGTTTATCCCTTCCGACGTCTCCCGGTACGCTCCCTGCCCTGACGCGCTAACCGTGTCGCTGCCCGGCGGCGAACGCATCGATCTCAACCGCCTGCGTTTTGATGTGCGCTGTGAAGGGCCGCAAGGCTGGGATGTCGCCGTCACCGTCAAACCGGATGTCTATCTTCCGGTGGTGATCGCCAAAAATTCGCTGGAGCGCGGCCAGGTGTTATCCGCCAGCGACGTATCCATCAAAAAGCTCAACATCAGCAGCACGCGCGGCAACTACCTCACCGACCCGGATGAGGCCATTGGGCTGACCGTGAAGCGCCGCATTCGTGAACTACAGCCGATCACCCTGACGCAACTGGAATCTCCGGTGCTGGTTGAACGCGGTCAGCGCGTTCTGATGATCGCCGAACAGGGAGGCGTAGAGGCCCGTACGATGGGGGAAGCCATGAAAAAGGGACGTAAAGGCGAAATGATTAAGGTGAAAAATGAGAGCAGCGAGCGGGTGGTAAGCGCAATTGTCGCGGACGCTGGCGTCGTCAAAATGGTCTACGCCAGCGGAAACTAAAAATATTCATTCGCGGTTTAAGTTTTACCGGCAACAGGCCGCTCTTTAACGGTGAGGGCATCGGAAGTCCTCCTTCCGCAGGGCAGGATTCATCCGCAACCATAACGAAAAGATGAAAAAGAGGCGAAGCGATGAAAGTAGTAGCGAATCAATACAATCTGGCAACCGCAATCAACAAGAGTAGCGCCGCAGAACAGACCCGCACTGTCGCTCAGGAAGGCACGAAAATTGAGCGCAGCGCCGCGATCGATCCAGTACTGGGTGATGCGCAAACACAACTCTCTGCGCTGCCGGAAGTGGATATGGCGCGCGTAGCTGAAATGAAAGACGCTATCAGCAGCGGTAAAATCGCGGTTAACCTCGATTCGCTGACGGATGCGATGCAGAAGTATTTCCAGAGGTAATTATGACTAACGCCGCTCAGAGCGTTAAAACACTGATACAGGACATGGCCGAAGACCGTAAGCATTACCATGTCCTGAATGATTTACTCATACAGCAGCGCGACCACATTATTGCGCGCCGCGCCGCAGAGCTTGACGTGCTGAACGCGCAAATCATGGCATGCTACCAGCACTTGTCGCAGCACAGTCAGCAACGTTATCGCCTGCTTGAGCGGTTAGGCATTAACGCCAACGCGCAGGGCATGCAAACGCTCATTGCCCGCCTGCCTGCCGCCCACCAGCCTTCCGTTTCCGCTCTCTGGCAAAGTCTCCAGCAACAGGTCGCGCAATGTCAGGCCACCAATGAATACAACGCCATGCTGATGAATATGCAGCAGGAGATTCTGACCAATCTGTTGAATATCAGCGAACCCGAAAACTGGCTGTATCAGCAGGGGTAATGCGCTGTAATTTATTGATTTGTAACTTTGTTCCGTTTGCGTTCTATCCGTAATTTTCATCGAGGCCAATATTATGGGGCAATTACGACGCTTCAACCTTCCCCACCTGATTCGTCACTATCGTGTTACTCATGTAATTGAAACAGGTTTTGGTAAAGGTGCATCAAGTGTATATGCCTTACGCTCAGGTGCTGAAGAAGTTTATTCCTGTGAAATCTATAAACCGTTATTTGATGCCGCGCCAAAAATAGACAATCTGCATCTGTACAATGAAGACAGCCTGACATTTTTGTCCCATGAAGAAATTAAACGCACTCTTTTCATCAAGCGCGCCGTTGTTTTTCTGGATGCACACTTCCCCGGCGCGGATTTTAAATTCGAGGACTACCAGAGCAATAAATACAATGAGGAAACGCGCCTTCCTCTGCTCAATGAGTTACGCCAGCTAAAAGAATTTGCGGATAATGCGCTGATTATTATTGACGATAGCCGTATCTATCTTCGCGTCATGCATGAGGCCACCGGCTGCAAAGCGCTCCCTCCTCCCACAGAAGACGCTGAGAACGCGTTTCTGGAAGCGCTTGAGGCCTATAGCGGGACGCATATCATCAAACATTACCCCGATGACCAGGGCTACGTTGTACTTTGGCCTAAAAGCTGGCGAGAATTCGGCGTTAACACCCATATTCTGGCAGGAGACCGGACTGCCGCCCCCGTATTTCGAACGGGGATACCGGGATCAACCTGTATGTCAATTAACAGGCGATTGCTTGATGCGCGTTTCAGTACTCGCTGGCTGTCAGGAAAAGGTCTGGATATTGGCGGCGGCGATGACAGTATTGCGTTGTATCAAAGTCTGTTTCCTTTAATCCAATCAATAACCGTATTCGATCTTCAACAAGGTGACGCGCAGTATTTAGCCAGAGTACCGGATAACGAATTTGATTTCGTTTATTCAGGGCATTGCCTGGAGCATGTTATGGACCCCTATGTCGCGCTGCCTCATTGGTTAAGGGTCGTAAAACCCGGCGGTCATCTGGTTTTAACCATTCCAGATGAAGATTTATACGAGCAAGGCGTTTGGCCTTCAACCTTCAACGACGATCATAAACATACTTTTACGCCCTTTAAGCATCGGAGCTGGTCGCCTGTTTCCGTCAACGTATTATCGTTACTACAAACCCTGCCAGGGAACTTCAGCATTGAGAAAATAGAGAGGCTGAATCATAGCCATTTAAAAGGTATGCCTCGATTCGATCAAACGCGGACGGCGTTTGCTGAATCCGCAATTGAGATAATCATCCAAAAGCTGAAATCATAGCAACAGGGAGAGTAGCCAATGAATCACCCTGTCGTATCGATTATTTTGCCGGTCTACAATGTCAGTGCATACCTTGAGCGCTGCCTTGATTCACTCGTTGCGCAGACCTGGCGGCATCTGGAAATTATCGCGGTTAATGACGGTTCGACAGATAACTCCCGGGATATTCTGGCGCGTTATCAGAACCGTCTGCCGGGTATGCGTATTGTTGACCAGGAAAACAGAGGACTCGCCGAGGCCCGCAACGCCGCGTTAGCAAGCGCATCAGGTGAATATATTTATTGCCTGGACTCTGACGACCATATCGCTTCGGATGGTATCGAAACCATTGTGTGCGAAATGGAAAAGCACCACCTGGATGTCCTGTTTTTCTCCACCCATCTGGAATTTCACCTGCACCATATCAGCAACAATATGGTTTCCGGGTATTATCAACGGCCGCGTAATCTGATTAATAAAACATTTCATGCCGAAACGTTCTTTAATCACTGCATTACCGAACGCGCCCGAACAGGACACGGTTACTCCGTTGTGGTCTGGGGATATGCCTGGCGGCGAAAAACGTATGCTCATATGCGGTTTAAGACACCGTTTTTTGAGGATGAATACTTCACCACCGAATTGCTGCTCAGCGTGCCCGACGCAAAAGTAAGGTGCCTTGCCGACAGACTGTATTTCCATACCATTCGTAACGGCTCAATCACCACTTCCAGCAGCAAAGCAAAACGCGCGCTGGCTATCCTTGATACCTTCCGACTGCTGCTTCCCCGGGCCGGAAATATCAGCAATCCCCAAACCGTACAATGTTTAAACCGATATACGGGTATGCTATATCAGGATGCGATAATCCGTAATTTTCCCGAAACGCTGCCTTTATTTTCCGCACAGAAGATGATTCACTATCTGGCATCCATTTTTCATGAACTGTATGTAGACACGCCAACAGAGAATGGGCTTGTGTTGCTGCATGCCTTGATTAACCAAATTGCTCGCGACAGCAATATTATTGATGAGAGCGAATTCATCGCGCTATCAGGCAGAATTGAACTGGCGATAAAGAACAAAAGAAGAATATTAGCCGAAGGTTTTTAGTCTTCATACCACGCTATTTAGCAATACGATTGGCTATGCCGCATAGCCAATCGCTTTTACCAGATATTCCTTCAGGAACCGGCACGACAAGAAATAACGTTATTCCTGGAGCGATAAAACAAAACTGACCATTTGGGTATACAGCATCGCCGGTTCATATTGTCGCAGACAACGGAAAGGGGTTTTATGAACGCACCAGTTTGCAAATTCCTGAGTCGTCGGCACATCAAAAGGGCGTTTAAGCACGGTGGTGAAAATGACATCGTTCATCAGCAAACGCGCACATGGCCCATGACTACAGGCGAGATCAATTCCCATACAACGCCAGCCCGCTTCCCCACGGCGAAACGGCAACCGGTGTTCCGCAGCTACGGTTGAATAGAGGGCTACCACAGGGATATCTGTTGCCGCCGCAAGCATGACCGGCCCTGAATCACAGGAAACCAGCATGTTCGCTCGCTGCATAAGCGCAACCGTTTCCAGCGCTGAAAAGCGGTCAATAGCATAGATAACCCCGGCCGGATACGCTTCCGCCATCGATTTTCCCGCCTCAGAGTTGTTATTGCTCCCAATGAACACAACTTGCCACCCCGTTTGCAGCCACATTTGCGCCAGCTCATGCCAGTTATTTTGCGGCCAGGTCCGGTTTGGGTGCCCAATATTAGGGTGCATTAATAACACCGGCGCGTTCTCTAATTTATGTTGCTGCCAGAACGCGTCAACGGCACTGTGGGCAGATTCTGGAATGACCAAATCGAGGTGTTTATCTGCTGCGGACGCCTCAAGCCCTGCCTGCGCGAGAAAAGCATCGATCATATGTCGCGGTCTGAGCGCATGGGCCCAATGCGTAAAGTCAAAGAGTCGCCCTTGTGCCTGCGCCCGCTGAATGCATTGATGCTGCTCCGCACTAAGAGAGTCCACCGGCCAGACCTCGCTGATATGCGGGCATGCCCGCGCCAGCGCGCTAAAGTGCGGCTGGCTCAACATAATGATGCTCGCGCCTGTTTTATTTTTGATGGCTCTGCACGCTGCCAGGAGATACAGGGTATCTCCCATTGCAGCATTAAGATGTAAATAAACAGTATCCATATGATTTATTACAACAGCGACAACCCGCACAGCAGGCTGTAGTCAGAGGTATGCGCCGCATTCGCGGAGAACGGATTCTGCTGCTGCCACCCCTTCAGCGCGTTAATCAGCAGCACGACATCATCCTGCGTCAGCGCTCCCTGTTCGCAGCGGATTGCGCACAGCATTTTGATCTGGAAGAACTGGTTGGCCAGCCCCAGTAGCGCCTCACCGTAGTTGGTGCATTGAATGCCGGGGAATACATCGTTATACAGTTGATAAATCAGCGCATTACGCAGGATGTGCGGCTGTTCATCAAACAGCGGAATGGTTGACCAGAGCGATTCCAGTTGCTGAAGACGATCCGCCAGCCGCGCCGGCTGCATCACCGACAGCTCGCTCATTTTCAGCGCCACACTCATTTTTTCAGTCAGCGGCAGATTCAGATTCAGGCGTACCCGGCCCATCTCTTTTAGCGCGGCAATGCGGTTTTCAGCAATCGGAGGCAACAGCGCAAACTGCTGTGTCAGCACGCCCTGCTCTGCCAGCATCGCCAGTTGCTCTCCCATAGAGGACAGCAGGGCCGGATCGTGCTCGCCGCCGTCCAGATACTGCTGCGCCTTACTCAGCAAAACGCCGATCGCATACAGGCTGCCTTCCAGCGACAGCGCAGGATGTACCGCCAGGTTAATACATTGCTGGTTCAGGGTTTCGCTCCAGGCGGATAACTCATCTTCGCCCTGCGCCTCCCCTTGCGAGGTGTGCAGGATAAAGGCCTCCGGGTTAAGCAGCATCTCTCTGGCCGCCGCTTCACAGGTGATATCCAGACTTTCACGCTGCTGGTTTTTCAGCTTCACGCTAATACGCGGCCAGTTTTGCTGCGCATGCTGGCAAGCCGGGCACTGGCACGGGGTTTCTCGCGCATCAAAGCGTGACACAAATTCAGGTTGGTAATGTTCTATCAGTTCCATGTTTGCTCTCTCCAGGCGTATTCTGGCCTGCGGTTAGCGGTGTTTACGGAAAAACCAGTGCGTACAATCGATGATTTCGCCACTTTTAGGGTCCGGGTGATGTTGCAGGAAGGCAAAGCTCGGGCTGAATCCCAGCCACAAATCCCCCTTATTCATTAATGCCGCCCAGCAGCGATCCAGGCTTGCCGGATAGTCCATCGCCTGGCGATAGGCGTCCAGCAGGGCATCGTAATAACCTGCGTTAACGGCATACGCGCAGCCGCAACCCGCGTTATAGATCCGCGCCACACCCTTCAATGACTGGGTGAGCGTAAAGTTTTCATAGCGCCCGCCGAGCAGAAGCACCTGCCAGTTAAGCTGGTTCAGGCCATTCAGCAGCTTGTTGATGTCGTTAACGGCGTTCTCTTTTTTGACGAACTGCACGTCGGCATCCAGCAGCAGCACATTTTTCCAGCCTTCTTTCTGCGCCCGCTCAAACACCTGGCAGTGCGTTGCCAGTTCCGCCCGTTCCGCCGACGCCTCCGCGTTTTTCGCTACCGGCCAGATCTGTTCGCCACGCAGGCCAAAATCCAGTAAAGCCTCGCAGCGACGGGCCAGCTCCGCCTCTTTTGCCGGGTCGTAGAGCACCGCCACCTTTTCAAAAGCCTGCCAGTTCACCTGAACATTCAGCGGCGCATGACTCAGTCGACGGTAGTGCGCCAGCAAGTTCGCGTCATTGACAATGTCTTCCAGCGTCAGATCCACCGGCGTGGAGCTGCCCATGATGAAATCTTTGTCATAGGTATTGCTGCTGTGCGAAATACAAAGAATGGCGCGCTTCGGATCTATCTGGTGAACCGGCGTGGTAAAGCCTTTCAGGAATCCCGTCTCTTCCGCTTTTGTCGCATCGTCGTCATAACGATTTTTTTTCAACAAATTGCGGTGATACCCAAAAGTGCCGTTCAGCGCATGTCTCGGCCCGAAAGGGTGCGTGATATAGATTTTGTCCAGATGGCTGTACCAGATATAAATCTGATCGCTGCCGGAGAACAGCGCGTTGCTGGCCTGCATCTGCGCCACCTGCCAGGAAATTTTATCCGGCGGGTAATAATCGTCATCGTCAAAACACAGGATGTACTCTCCCTGCGCCATCGCATTGAGCATGTTACGTTTTTGCCCCAGTACCAGGCGCGCTTCACTGTGGACATAACGCACGTTGGGCTGCGACGGGTCCGTCATCATCTCAATCAGATCGGCATTGCTGACCGGAGAATCATCCAGAATAATCAGTTCGCGTTTGTCGGCCGGATAGTCCTGGTACTGCCAGATATACAGCAGATACGGCAGGAACTCGCGTCGGTTATACGTCGGGCAGACGACGCTAACGAACGGCGTGCTGTGAACGCGTGCCGTCTGCTGACGGTGAATCAGCGTCCCCATCAGAGAACGCGAAGACGTTTGCGGGAAACCCGGTTTGTTTCTTTTCATAGCGCTTATCGTTGACGAATCAGACGTTGTTGACGCAGCCAGCACTGGGCAGAGAGCGAATCGGTCATTTTCTGTTCCCGACGGTTGATTTCAGCCTGCCGGTCAGCGCGTTTAGCGTCGAGAACCAGCTCAATGCTTTTTTCCCGCTTCGCCTCCGCCAGCAGGTTGCCCTGAATTTTTTGCGCTTCCAGGTGCGCCAGCGCCTGCTCCTGTTTTTGCCAGTCGATAATGCGTTGAATGTTATGTTTATATTTCGACTGGTTAATCATCATGGCCGCACTGTTGGCGCTCTGGGACACCAGACCCGCAGCAAGTGACGTCAGCGTATCGATATTTTTCTCAAACCGTTGGCACAGCTGGTTTTGCGATGCCAGCTTCGTGCTTAAGTCTTCTACCGCGCGGGTGCGCAGCAGGTGAAGTTGCTCAAGCGTAGAAATCAGTTTGCTCATCGTGCATTACCCTGCCTGCGCCAGGGCACACAGATCGCTGATTGTCGGCTCAAGCAGCGCGGCATCCTGGACTTCCTGTTGTAAGAATTGATTGATCGCGGGCGAAAGGCGTACCGCTCTGTCTGCCAGCGGATCGGCGCCTGCAACGTATCCCCCCAGCGGGATCAGCGGTTTAATACTTTGGTATTCGGCATACAGCTGTTTCAGCGTGCGGGCGGCGAGCTGGTGCTCACGCTCCGTCACCTGACTCATACAGCGGCTGATAGACTGGCCGACATCAATCGCCGGATAATGCCCGGCCTCGGCAAGGTGGCGCGAAAGCACGATATGCCCGTCAAGCACCGCGCGGGCGCAGTCCACAATCGGATCTTGCTGATCGTCCCCTTCCGCCAGCACCGTATAGATCGCGGTCATCGATCCCTCGCTTTCGCTGTTTCCGGCGCTTTCAACCAGCCGCGGGATCATCCCAAACGCCGACGGCGGATAGCCTTTGGTCGCAGGCGGTTCGCCAAGCGACAGGGCGATTTCGCGCTGCGCCATCGCGTAACGCGTGAGGGAATCCACCAGCAGCAGAACGTCTTTCCCTTTATCGCGGTAATAGCCGGCAATGGTGTGGCATAACTCGGTGGCTTTAATGCGCATCAGCGGCGATTCATCCGCTGGCGCGGCGACAATCACCGACTTCGCCAGCCCTTCAGCCTGCAAAGCATTTTCAATAAACTCTTTGACTTCACGGCCTCGCTCACCGATCAGTCCTACCACCACGACTTCCGCCCGGGTGTAACGCGTGATCATGCCGAGCAGAACGCTTTTACCGACGCCGCTGCCCGCCATCAGCCCGACGCGCTGGCCTTTACCGATAGTCAGCAAGCCGTTGATGGCGCGAACGCCAACGTCCAGCGGCGCATGAACAGGCTGACGCTTAAGCGGATGCACCTGCGGAAGCTGCTGTGCTAACAGCGTATCGCCACCGAGCTTTCCTTTATTATCAAGAGGTTCGCCAAGACCGTTTACCACGCGTCCCAGCCACTGATCGCCGATCATAACCCCTTCAGTTTTGCCTGCGGGAAACACGCGTGCGCCAGCGATCAGGCCAGAGGGATGCTTGAAGGGCATCAGGTAGGTCACGTCACGATCAAAGCCAACCACCTGCGCATCCATCATCTCCTGATCGACGCTTTCAACATGGCACATCTGCCCTACCGCCAGACGACAACCAACGCACTCCAGCAGAATGCCGTTGACCCTGACCAACCGCCCGGCGACGCGCGCCAGATCGATCTGCTCGATAGAGCGCAGCGCCTCTTCAAAATCAAGGCTGCTCATGCGGCGATTCCGGCAGCAAACTATTTTTCAGTACATCTACGCACTGATCGAGACGGTGCTGACAGCCCACATCCATCTCCGTGGTATCGGTGATAACGCGGCACTCTCCCGGCTCCAGAGAAGGATCGGCAACCAGTCCCCACTCACGCGCTTTCTCCGGTTCGGCCTCGCTGATGCGCATAAATTCTTCGCTGTTCAGCTGAACACGTACCTGCTCCGGCTGATGCGGCAGGCTGGTCAACGCCTCTTCCACCAGCGCCAGTAGTTGCGTCGGGTGCAACGCCAGTTCACAGCGGATCACCTGGCGGGTCACTTTTTCCACCAGTTGCAGCAACTCTTCGCGGCGACGCTGCTCGTAACGCTCCAGGTAGTTCTGCACCTCTGCGGTCAGGCGCTCAAACGGGGCGGCGGCGTCCAGGAACTGTTGACGCGCCTGCTGTTTACCTTCAATCAGCCCTTTGCGCATCCCTTCGTCAAAACCAAGACGAATGCCTTCCTGGTAGCCCTCTTCCCGGCCTTCTTCCATCCCCTGGGCAAACCCCCGGTTCATCCCTTCCTGGAACCCCTCTTTTACCTGTAACTGGTAGTCGGCGGGGTCCAGCGTCGGTGCGGCGTCTTCGTCAGCGACAACACCGGCAGGCATCCTGCGATTACGCAGGGGCGGGAAGCGGTATAAGCGCGGCTTAACCACCGCCTGGCGGCTGGCAGTCAGGGCATCCAGCGGTAAACTCCGTTTCTTGAACATGGTTTACTCCACCGTCTGCTCGGCAAACAGTTGCACCTGAATTTCACCTTCTTCAGCCAGCTGGCGCACAACCTGCATGATCTCTTTGCGCACCTGCTCTATACGGCTAATCGGCACTGGCCCCAGGCGGGTCGTGGTGCTTTGCAGCAGCGTGACCTGGCGTTTCGGCATCACGTTAAAGATGGCCTGACGCAGAACCGGCTCCGTCCCTTTCAGGGCTACCGCCCACTCTTCGATCGGGATTTCATCCATCAGACGCTGCAACGTCACCGGCGTCTGACGACTGAGAATGTAGAACTCGTACATCTCGTCTTTCAGATCTTCGACCACTTTCTCGTCGCGCTCGCGCAGTTGATCCAGCAGCTGTTGCTGATTGCTGGGGATACGGTTAACGATGTTGGCGGCATGTTTGAGGCCAATCACTTTTGAACCATGCTCGGAAAGCACCGCGACGCCGCGATCGATCAGTCTGTCCAGTTCGTCGATAACGTCACGGTTGATGTCGTCCAGACGCGCGACGCGATAGATAATTTCATCCTGCCGTTCTTGCGGCAGAACGCTTAACACGCTGGCGGCAATATCCGGCGGCAGGAAGGCGAGAAAAACGGCCTGGAGCTGGAGATGTTCCTGCTCAATCAATGCCGCCAGCTGTGGGATATCGACCCATTGCAGGCGTGCCATACGGTAGCGAATTTCATCGCCGTAGATACCGTTGATCACGCTGCGGGCAATCTCACCGCCCAACGCTTTTTCCAGAATGCTGCGCAGATACGTGCGTGAGGCGCCGTTGATCCCGCTTTGTTCGCGGTAATCAGAGAAAAAATTGTTCATTGCCAGACGCGCCTGATGCACCTTCACATCATGGAGACGCGCCATCGTTTCGCTCAACAACATAACCTCTTCGCGGTTCAGCTTCTGCATCACCTGCGCGGCGGCCTCTTCGCCTACGCTCATCAGCAGGATCGCCGCCTGCTCCAGACGGCTGCGCCCGGCTGAGGCTGAGTGGTTTTTATCATTCCGGCTTACTGTTGCTTCGGTCATTGCTGTTGATCCATTGTTTCAGTACTTCTGCTACGCGCTCGGTTTCGCTCTGGGCCAACAGCTGGAGGAATTCCACTTTGGCTTCCAGGCCGGAGCTTTGCGGCGGCAGCAGATCTTCATTATTGTTGAACGCCGCTTTCGACAGGCTGGCGAACTCGTCATCGTTCATCACCACCCCATTGTCAGGCGCTTCCAGCTCTTTCTTCGTCGCCTCGCCATCAAGAGTGATCGGGTCGCGACGTCCAAAGCGCTGTACCAGCGGGCGAACGCCAAACAGCAATGTCAGCAAGGCCAGCAGCCCAATTCCGCCATTCTGTCCCCAGTACTGCATGGAAGGGTCTTGCCACCATTTCAGGTCTGGCATGACATCGTCTGCCGGGGCCGTGAAGGTCAGAACATCCAGCGTTAAGGCATCGCCGCGCGCTTTTTCGATACCCGCCGCGCTTTCCACCAGGCGCGTCATCGACGTCAGTTGTTCCGGCGTAATTTTCGCCAGCGCAGGAGCGGCCTGGTTCAGCACCACCGCGACACTCAGTTTTTCCAGCTTGTAACCCGGGTGGCGGATATGGCGAATATCGCGATCAAACGCGTACTTACGCTGTTCCTGACTGCGGCTGGAAAGCGAGCGCGGGTCGGTGTTATTCGCGGCGTTTGCAGCGTTTTCAGTGGGCGGATTGCCCTCCGCCGGGTTGGCGGGAGCCTGCGGCGTCGGGTTGACCGGACGGTTACTCAGCGAGCCGGGAATGCCAAACGCCATTTCATTGGTGGTGTTTTCCTGGCTCAGTTGTTCATCGCTGACGCGCGGATCTTTACCCAGCCGTTCCTGAGTCTCTTCCACACGGCTTAAATCTACGGTCGGCGCGACACTGATACGGAAGTTGCCCGGCCCCACTAACGACGTCAGCAGGCTGGTGATATTTTTCGTGGTATCCTCGCGAATGCGCTGCATGACGTCATCGCCCATGCGCTTGCTCGTCATGCCGCCATCCGGGCCTTCGATGCCGTCAGACAACAAATTACCGCTCTGATCGACCACCCGCACCGCGCCAGGCTGCATACCCGGTACGCTTCCGGCCACCAGTTGAATGACAGAAGCGACCTGCTGCTCATCCAGTTTTCTGCCATAGTGCAGTTGCACCATGACCGATGCGCTGCTGGTCGGTTTGTTGGTCAATACAAAGGAGCTGGACTCGTTAAGCCCAAGATGGACGCGCGCGTTTTCCACGGGGTCCAGCGCCATGATGCTCTTCGCCAGTTCCCCTTCCAGGCTGCGTTTGTAACGGACATTCTGAATAAACTGGCTGCTGCCGAGCATCTCTTCTTTGTCCATCAATTCGTAGCCATCGGGCGTCGCCGCGCTGATGCCTTTTGCCGCCAGCGCCATTCGCGCCTGCGGCAGTTTGCTTTCGCTCACCAGAATCTGGCCATTGTCCGGGTTAATGCGGTAAGCGATGTTTTCTGCCCCCAGAACGTCCACCACCTGTGACACCGGCAGATGTTCCTGCGAACCATAGAGCGCGACATAACCCTGATTGCGGTTCCACAGCGACAGAATAATCGCGGCCGCCAGCACCACGCCGCCCACAATCGCCATGAGCTGGGGCTTATTCAGACCGGATGGCACCGACACGGAAGGGAGACGACTTTTAATCTTAGTAAGCACGGTTAAAACCTTAGAGCGGAATATTCATTACTTCGTCCAGTGCCGTGGTGAGCTTATTACGCACCTGCATCATGGCCGAAAAAGCCACGCTGGCTTTCTGACTTTCGATCATCGCACCGGCTAAGTCGTCGCTCAGCCCCATATCAATCGCTTTTTGCTTTGCGCCTGCGCTGTGTTGAATCGTATCGACGTTATCGATAGCGTTATTCAGCGCGCCCGCAAAGGAAATCGGTTCACTGACGCCAAACGCGTTGCTGGCGGGAGCGATAGTTAAAGAGGCGTCAACCGAACCGGCTGACGCTAATGAAGCGGTTTGCTGCATTCTGTTCAGCAACGCCTGGTGTGTCGTGTTAATGCCTGCGGCAGTAATCTTATCCATTCATCAATCCTTCCTGGCCTCAGGAATAACATTCAATATCAATACCCTCGTCGCGCATGGAGGCGAGACGATAACGTAGAGCGCGTGGGGTGATGCCTAAAAACTCTGCGGTTTTGGATTTGTTGCCTTTATGGCGTTTAAGCAGATCGATGATGTACTGGTATTCCGCCAGCCGTCCGTGCAGTTTGACATCGCGGATCGACGGGTTGCCCGTCTCCTGCTCGCGATAGGCAGGCATCATTTCGATAACCGGCGCTTCAGGCTGGGAAGCGCGAACGGCCAGGCCAAAGTCGGCGGCGTGAATCT
Organism: Citrobacter sp. CK194; assembly: GCF_030333395.1. Lineage (NCBI taxonomy): Bacteria > Pseudomonadati > Pseudomonadota > Gammaproteobacteria > Enterobacterales > Enterobacteriaceae > Citrobacter > Citrobacter sp. CK194. The sequence goes on along the minus strand of NZ_JAOWGA010000013.1, from coordinate 104,370 downwards.
CTTCGCCGTTGCACAAAATCATGCCGCGCTGAATCACATTCTCCAGTTCACGGACATTACCCGGCCAGTCGTATCTGAGCAGGACGGTACGCGCCTCATCGCTCAGACGCAGATCGCCTTTATGAAAAGCGCGGTATTTAGTGATAAAACGCTGGGCCAACGGCAGGATGTCCTGCCTGCGTTCACGCAGCGGCGTAATATGAATAGGCACGACGGAAATACGGTAGAAAAGATCCTGGCGGAAACGGCCTTCGGCAATTTCCTGCTGCAAATCTTTATTTGTAGAAGCGATCAGGCGAATATCCAACGGAATACGCTTATGGCTTCCCAGACGTTCAACTTCCTGCTCTTGCAATACGCGCAGTAATTTTGCCTGCAACGCCAACGGCATATCGCCAATCTCATCAAGCAGCAGCGTGCCGCCATTAGCCTGCTCAAATTTACCGGCAACGCTCGCAACAGCGCCGGTAAACGCGCCTTTCTCGTAACCAAATAAAATGGCTTCCAGCATACTCTCTGGAATAGCTGCACAGTTAACGCCGACATACGGGGCGTCACTGCCGCAGGCATTCTCGTGAATGTATTTGGCGATACACTCTTTCCCTGTTCCCGTTTCGCCCGTAATCAGTACTGATACATTATACTTAGCAACGCGACGCGCTAACGACATTACGCTAACGCTGGCAGGAGAAACGGCGATAAAGCCATTTCTATTACGATCTTCGCATTCAATGATAATACTCATTTAGGTGTACCAACAGAAAAAACAAAATAAGAAATATGCTGTTCAGCCATTATTCAAAGCATCTTTTAAAAACATCACAAACCCAGTTTGTTAATGGGTTTTTATAAGATGTTAATAAAAATAAACAGTTTTTTTAACTCATGAATCAGGCAACTTTCATAAAGTAAAGGCAGTATACGTAGCGAATAGGAATTGTCTTGTTTTTAATGGGTATTAAAATATTAATCTATAAAAATCAATAAATTAAAAAAGTTATTAATGAGAAAATTCCTAGAGAAATAATGGATTAATAACCCCTGGATGCTTGCAATAGCAGGGTTAAGATTGTCTAATCTACATCCTGACGTAATGTGTGAGAGTTTTCGACAGCGACGTTTCTTCTGTGTTGTTCAAGAGCGACACATAATTTTTAAAACTCAAATACCTCCAGGAAATTTTACGGTTCACGCTACACAACAACCAAAAAGTGGCGTTATTTTTCATCTAAACTTTTGGTAACCCGGAATAATCATGAACCCTGCATCACAGCGAGTCAGAATTCATCAGAGAAAGGATTTACCTTCTCTGGTAAAGCTCGACACCAGTAAACTCGGTCGGCCGTGGCACAAGTTACCCAAGTTGATGAATGACAGTTTTGACATACTTGATGCACGCCTGAGCATTTATTTTCTGAAGAAACTCCGTGTTAATGCCGCGTTGAAGTCGATGACCTTCGCAATCGACCAGCAATATAAGAATGCGCAGGTTTTTTCGACGCCTTACGGAAATGTCGCCTTTGTTATTGATCGCATCTTATTGCTGAACATCCTTCATGATTATTACGGTTTAAGTAAAGACAGCAGCCATGTTGCGCCAGATGAATCGTTGCGTGTGACAAAAACAGAAGAGCGCCTGAGAAGTAAACTGGGTCAGGAACTCACGCAACTGGTGATTTGCAAAGAAACCTTTGGCGAAAATCTCGATATTAAGGTCGATTATTCAACGGTCATTAGCCACTGGTCCTGGTGCATTACCTTTACCCTCGAAGGGTACGATCACGGCTCTTTTACCATTCTGCTCGATCACCACCATGTTGATCAGATGCTGGCGATACTCCGTTCGCCAGATGCGGCCGATAGCCGCGCCGTGAAAAGCGTGCCGCTGAGCCCTGCGCAGATAGAACGGTTGTTCGACAGTCTGCCGTTAAAACTGAGCGGGCGTCTGGCCAGCCTGAACCTGACCGTCGCCCAGATTTCCGATATTAAACCCGGGGATATCATCCCCATCGCCATTAACGAACCTTTACCGGTATTTATCGGCAAAGAACAGATTTTTGAGGCTGCTATCGTTGAAGATCGTAGCAAGCTGTTTTTGTGCGATATCTATGATAAGACAACCGAGAAGCAATATGAGTGATTTGCAACACGAGCTAAGCCAGTCTCTTGACCTGGATGACCTGAACCTTAGCGATATGACGCAGGAAGACACCGTCGAAGGGAATATCCGCCTGGATTTGCAGCCTGAAACGCGCAACACCGCGATGACGGATATCCGTAAAATGGCGCTGTTTAGCCGCATTCCCGTGACGCTGACGCTGGAAGTCGCTTCCGTAAATATCTCGCTTGCTGAATTAATGTCAGTCAACAGCGATTCGGTGGTCGAACTGGACAAGATGGCGGGCGAGCCGCTGGACATTAAAGTGAACGGCATTCTGTTTGGTAAAGCAGAAGTGGTGGTGCTCAACGATAAATACGGCCTGCGAATCATTGAATTCAACGCCAAAGAACTCGGTGAGCTCACGCGATGAACCGCTTGTTTAACAGAAGCGGCATCGCTCTGCTGCTCCTGGGTCTGCTTGTCGCACAACCGGCACTGGCTGCAAATGGCGACATTACCCTCTTTAGCACCGCCGCCAACGGCGCAGGTCAGGATTACAACGTTAAAATTGAGATCCTGATCCTGATGACCCTGCTCGGCTTATTGCCGATCATGGTGCTGATGATGACCTGTTTCACCCGCTTCATTATCGTTCTGGCGATTCTGCGCCAGGCGCTCGGGCTGCAACAAAGTCCACCCAATAAAATTCTTACCGGGATTGCGCTGGCGCTGACATTGCTGGTGATGCGCCCGGTCTGGACCACGATTTATACTGACGCCATTGACCCTTTTCAAAAAGATGAAATCACGCTGAAACAGGCGCTGGCGAAGGCGGAAGTGCCGCTGAAGAACTACATGCTGGCCCAGACGAACAATAAAGCGATGGCGCAAATGATGAGCATCGCCGGGATCGAGGGCGATGCGCGCGAGCAGGATCTCACGATCGTGACTCCGGCCTATCTGCTGAGCGAACTGAAAACCGCCTTCCAGATCGGCTTTATGATCTATATCCCCTTCCTGGTGATCGACCTGATTGTCGCCAGTATCCTGATGGCGATGGGGATGATGATGCTCTCGCCGCTGATCGTCTCGCTGCCCTTTAAGCTGATGCTGTTCGTCCTGTGCGATGGCTGGACATTGATCGTCGGTACGCTGGCCTCCAGCGTTCAGGGTCTTTAGCGATGATGAACATGGACACGGCAGGCGACATCATGGCGACCGGCATCCATCTGGTGCTGCTGATTTCCGCCGTCGCCATTATTCCCAGCCTGATTGTCGGGCTGTGCGTCAGTATTTTTCAGGCCACCACGCAAATTAACGAACAGACGCTGAGCTTTCTGCCGCGACTGGTCGTCACCCTGGGCGTGCTGATCTTCGCCGGTAAGTGGATGCTGACGCAACTGGTGGATTTTACGATCCAGATCTTTCACCAGGCGGCGGCGCTGGTCGGTTAAGCGGCGATGGGAATCGATATACAGGCGCTGTTCACGCCGCTGATGGCTCTGGTGCTGCCCTTTTTCCGCATCCTGGCGTTTTTGCAGTTCGCGCCCGTGCTGGACAACCGGGCTTTTTCCCGTCGCATTAAGATTGCCGCAGCGCTGGCGCTGTCGATCATTATCACCCCTATGCTGCCCAATAATGTTGTGCTCAGCGAACTGCTTTCGATGCGCACCGTCTTGCTGATCGGCGAGCAGCTCCTGTGGGGATTCCTGTTCGGCATGGCGCTCCAGCTCGTCTTTGTCACGCTGCAAACCGCCGGGCATATTCTGTCGATGAACATGGGGCTGGGGATGGCGATGATGAACGACCCGGTCAACGGCAGCTCCACTACGGTGATTTCGCAGATCATTTATGTTTTCTGCGCACTGCTCTTTTTCATCATGGATGGGCACCTGCTGCTGGTCACGATTCTGTTCAAAGGCTTTAGCTACTGGCCTATTGGTCAGGCGATTAACCAGCCAACGCTGACGCTGATTGTTCAGGGACTGGGCTGGATTATGGCATCCGCGACGCTTATCGCGCTGCCGACGACGTTCGTCATGCTGATTGTGCAGGGCGGATTTGGCCTGTTAAACCGCGTTTCACCGACGCTGAACCTTTTCTCGCTGGGTTTTCCGATCAGTATGCTGTTTGGGTTGCTCTGTATCTCGATGATGGTGACCAACATTCCTGATCACTATCTCAATCTCACCAATGAAATACTGGCGAAGCTCGACGCCATAAGGGTGTCGTAATGTCCTCCAGCGGCGACAAAAGCGAAAAACCCACCCCCGGAAAACTGCGCAAAGCGCGTGAAAAAGGCGACCTCCCGCGCTCAAAAGATCTGACGATGGCGGCGGGACTGCTGGCGTCGTTTTTCACCCTCGCCGCATTTCTGCCCTATTACCAGCAGTTAATCCGTGAATCGTTTGCCGCTGTCGGTGAAATGGCGGGCAGGCTCGACGATCCCACGGCGCTAAATCAGTTTATGCTACTGAACGTCTGGGTTGTACTGCGCTTTATCGCAACGCTGATTCCGATTCCGCTGTGCTGCATAGTGGCAAGCCTGGTGCCTGGCGGCTGGATTTTTACCCCCACAAAACTGAAGCCGGATTTTAAAAAGCTCAGCCCCATTAGCGGCGTCAAGCGGATGTTTTCCGCCAGCCACTACACGGAAGTCGGCAAGATGCTGCTCAAGTGCGGCATTATTCTTACCGTGTTGTACATGATGGTTCATGACTCCATGCACGCTCTGCTGCACCTGCAACAGCTTTATCTTCGTCAGGCGATCGGACAAGGGTTTGCCATTTTTCGTCACGTCTTCAGCTACTTCATCGCCGTTATTGTCATTTTCGCCCTGCTGGATGTACCGCTCAGTAAGTTCATGTTCACCAAAAAAATGCGCATGACCAAACAGGAAGTGAAAGAAGAGTATAAAAACAATGACGGTAATCCACAGATTAAAGGACGCATCCGCCAGCTTCAGCGTCAGATGGCGATGGGGCAAATCGCACGAACCGTACCAACGGCAGACGTTATCATCACCAACCCGACGCATTACGCCGTTGCGCTGAAATATGATCCACAGCGTGCCGAAGCCCCTTACATCGTTGCTAAAGGAATCGACGATGTTGCGCTCTGGATCCGTGAAGTGGGCGCTAATCACAATATCGAGGTGGTGGAATTTCCGCCGCTGGCGCGGGCAGTTTATTACACCACCCGCGTTAACCAACAGATTCCCACGCAGCTTTTCCGCGCGATTGCCCACGTACTGACCTACGTCATGCAATTAAAATCCTGGCGCGAAGGCAACGTGGAACAAAAGCCCCGCCTGAACAGGCAAATCAACATTCCTCAAGAGGTACTGAAAGCCAATGGCGAACAGTAAATTGCGCAACGCGCTGAGCGTGCTCCGTCAGGGGCAAGTCGGCGTGCCTATTCTGCTTCTCTGTGTGCTGGCAATGGTTATTTTGCCGTTGTCGCCGCTGATGCTGGATATTCTGTTTACCTTTAATATCGTCCTGGCGGTCATCGTGCTGCTGGTATCGGTGAATATGCAGCGTCCGCTGGACTTTGCGATTTTCCCGACGCTGTTGCTGATCACGACGTTAATGCGTCTGACGCTGAACGTCGCCTCTACCCGCGTGGTGTTGCTGCACGGTCATGAAGGCGAAGGCGCGGCGGGTAAGGTCATTGAAGCCTTTGGTCAGGTGGTCATCGGCGGCGATTTCGTCGTCGGTTTCGTGGTGTTTATCATCCTGATGATCATCAACTTCGTGGTGGTCACCAAAGGGGCGGAACGTATTTCCGAGGTTTCCGCGCGCTTTACCCTGGATGCGTTGCCGGGCAAACAGATGGCTATCGACGCCGATCTGAACGCGGGTCTGATTAACCAGCAGCAGGCCCGAAACCGCCGACAGGAAGTATCGAAAGAAGCAGACTTCTACGGTGCGATGGACGGCGCGTCGAAGTTTGTTCGCGGTGACGCCATCGCCGGGATCATGGTGCTGATCATCAACGTGATCGGCGGTATCTGTATCGGTATTTTTAAATACGATCTCGATGCCAGCCACGCGTTCCGCCAGTACGTACTGCTGACTATTGGTGACGGTCTGGTCGCCCAGATCCCGTCGCTGCTGCTGGCGACTGCCGCAGCGATTATCGTGACCCGCGTCAGCGAAGGCAATGACGTCAGCGATGAGATAAAAATCCAGCTTCTCTCTCGCCCGAAGGTGCTCTATACCGCCGCTTTCGTGATGTTTATTCTCGCGATTGTGCCGGGAATGCCGCACATTGCCTTCCTGAGCTTCACCGCCCTGCTGCTGTTTGCCGCCTGGCGGCAGAGCAAAGCGGTGCAGCCCGCCCAGGAAGAGACGGATATGGAGGCCATCACCGAAGCCATCGCGCCGGATGCGACGCCAGGCGTTTCCTGGGAAAGCATTCCATTGGTGGAGCCCATTGGCCTGAATCTCGGCTATAAACTGGTCACGCTGGTGGATGAGTCGAAGGGCAGTCCGTTGTCACAACGTATACGCGGCGTTCGCCAGGTCATTTCCGAGCACTGCGGCGTACTGCTGCCGGAGATCCGCATCCGGGAAAACTTCCGCCTGAAACCGGCGCAATACGCGATTCATATCAACGGCATTCGTACCGCGATCGGCGAAGTCCAGGCTGAAAAACTGATGGCGATTCCCGGCACTGAATTGTACGGGGAGATCAACGGCATACTGGATACCGACCCCGCTTACGGCATGGCAATTGTCTGGATCGACCCGGAACAAAAGGCGAAAGCGCTGAATCTTGGTTATCAGGTGGTTGACTGCGCGAGCGTGGTGGCGACGCACGTCAACAAGGTCGCCCGCGAACATCTGCCAGATCTGTTTAACTATGACGATATTACCCACCTGCATGCGCGCCTGGCGCTCCAGGCACCAAAGCTGGCGGAGGATTTAAATGCCGCGTTTAGCTACAGTCTGCTGCTGCGCATTTATCGCCAGTTATTGCTGGAGCAGATTTCACTGAAGGATATCGTCACCATCGCGTCCACATTGCTGGAAAGCGTCACCGTGACGAAAGATCCCGTTCTGCTGACCTCCGACGTGCGCTATGCTCTGCGCCGCGCCATCGTTCACACCATTAACGGCGATCGTCAACAACTCGCGGCCTACACCATCGACAGCCAGCTGGAGAATATGCTGCTGGGCGCGCTCAACCAGGCGCAGCAGGCCGGAAAAGTGGCGCTGGATAGCTTCCCTGTCGATCCGAACATTCTGACCCAGTTGCAGACGACAATGCCGATGATTTACGAGCAGATGAAGGCGAAAGGGCTGCCGCCGCTGCTGCTGGTAACGCCGCAGCTACGTCCGGTGATCTCCCGCTATGGCCGACTGTTCGCCAGCGGGCTGCATATTCTTTCTTATAATGAAGTACCGGATGACGCGGATCTGAACGTCGTAGGGACGCTGGCATAACCGGCAGGAGATCGACAAAGGAGATCGCGATGACGATCTCCTTTCCCATAACGACAGGTTTTATTGATCCAGGTAACGCAGTTTCCAGCCAGCGAGCGTACGCGGCATTTTCTTGATATCGTTACCTCTGGTGCTGAAGTAGTACAACTGCATTTTTCCGGCGCTGTCGCGTTCTACCCTCGCCGCCCAGATATTGCTTTGCGTGTACATAATAATGGCCGTATGGTTGTTCGCCGCGCCACGCACCCACATAGAGACGACCGTTGCGCCGATGTTATCTATATCATCCTGATAAATGTAAACGTTGGCGGTATCCACAAACTTCTGGTAATCATCCCCCACCAGCGCGCGGAAGCGCTCATCCATTTTGGGGTCGGAGAAAATTCCCAGCGAGTACAGCGTCGCCTTCGGGCGGGGATCGTGATCCGAGCGCAGATAGCGCCCATCAATAAATGCCCCCGTCGGCATCGAAATCCGGCATCCCCAGTCCGCGTTGCTGTAGACCTGAAGCGCGCCGCTTTTACGGGGGATAAACAGCAGTTTGCAATTACTGGTATCGGCAATACGTTCGACCAGCGCCATGCCGTACAGTTTTCGGGCTTCGGCCGTAAACTCATCTTTATTCAATCCCGACCAGACGCGAATATCCGTCGTGACTGACCATTCCGCGCTCCGGCTGAACTGGATCATTCCGCCACTTAAATTGGACACACTGGTGTTCCACCACAGCCCTTCCCAGTCAAAATCCGGGGCAACGTCTGAAATAGAACTGATGCCCTGATAGTAGGCGCGCTCAATGCAGCTGTCGGAGGTACACGCCTGTAGCGACTTTTCCCATTCCTGGTACTTCTTGTGAACCTGTTGAGAAGGGTTTCTGACCAACATCGTGTGATAGATAACCGTCATTGTGCTGTCCAGCCAATGAAGATTGTCGTTGTTACAAATGGTGTTTTCTAAAGGCATAGAAGCACGCTGACAGTTAACCGCATAAGCGCTGGCAGCGGAGAATGACACAAGGAGTATCAGACAGTTAATCAGGCGACCAATCATTATGAATAATCTTTAACCAATACAGGGGCTTATTTTGGCTAAATTATGTTTTATTTGCAATAAGTCACAAGATTTTATTCACATTATGAATAATCACCTCCCTGATTTAAGTTGTTGCCGGTAAATGTCGCTTGATAACAATATGTGTTCCTCATGGATTGTTAGGTTATGAAGATAGACAGTAGTAATTACATGCTTTCGACACTCTCCTCAGGTTCGTCACAAAACGATGCCAGTCGCAAACCTCTCGGCATCACGCGTAACAGCGGGCAGGCCAGTCCACAAAGCGGCTACTGGCAATTGTCCAGCACCGCGGTATCGGCTGTAGTGAACCTAAAAAAAGGGGAAATGATGCCTTATTATCAGGGCTCGCCCGTGCAATGGCAGTTAATTCAGTATGATTTAGGTAAAGAGACGCCAGTCTGAATCATCGCTATACAGCATAATTATTATGAGCGGTAATCTGTCACGCACTTGAGATAGCTTATCGTTCATATCACGCCCCCTCCCCCGCGCAGAGTCCTTCAGGATATAATTCCTATAATCAGTATGTTACGTGACAACCTGATAACCTCTGATAAAGCGGATAAAATTCGCGAATGAAAGTGGCCGGGAGAAGAAATAGCCCTGGAAGAAATCAACATTTTTAGATCGAAGATAATCAACCTGGTACTTATGCTCCACCCCTTCCGCAGTCGTTTGAATACGCATTCTTTGTGCCATCTCGACCACACAATCAACAAGCGGCGTATTTTTCCCTTCCGAAATCAGATTAATAAACATGCGACCTATTTTAATATTCTCTGGCCGCAGGTCAGTGATATAAGACAGGTTAGAAAATCCCGTGCCAAAGTCATCCAGCGACAGCCCGACATTATGAATCTTCATATAATCAATTTTATTGGAGATATCATCATTCACTTCGATCTCTCCACGCTCGGTGATTTCAAAAACAAGTTGCAGGTTCTGTTCGCGAAACACACCTGAATACGTTCCGATGAATGAATAAAAAGAGTCCTTCACCAGATGAGCATGGCTGATGTTCAGGTTAAATTTAAAACCCGGTTTAAATACCGTGACCGAGCGTTGAATATCGATGACCACCAGATCCAGTAATCCTTTCGTCAGGTCGGCAATCAACCCGGCACGTTCTGCCACCGGGATAAAGATATCGGGAGAAACAGAACCCGCTTCACAATGTTGCCAGCGGGCCAGAACTTCCGCGCCAATCACGCGGTTTGTTTTGGCGCATACAATCGGCTGGTAGTAAGGCTGGATTTCATTTCTTCTGATGGCTACCGCAAGGTGATGAGGTAATGATGCCCGATGCGATAACAGTAACCAGAGCAATATGGATGATACGAGCGCGCTGGCGATAATCATCGCAATATAGCGCCATGAGTGGGCGATCACGACCAACGCATCCCCCAGTTCGGTTTTTCGCCAGGCAATCGTATAAAGTTTGTTATTACTTTCCGCTTTTATATAGTGTGAAAAATGCGACTCCTGCAAACTCCCCGGTTTAACGCCAGAGGCGGTTAAAATTTTATCGTTCATGCGTAAAACAATACGATCGCTGAACGCCATATTTTTGATGCGCTCAACAATAATGCGCACATCAGAAGCCGCAAATATTCTTCCCGCCGGATAAGAAACATAAAGCATCATGATGAAATCATGCGGAGAGGTGATCACCCGATCAACCCTTATGCCCTGCTGTAAAGAGAGAGCAGGACTCAGGGTGTACCCTTTGTTGTAGAGTAGCGAGGAACAATAAATCGTATTGCCCTGCGTAAAGTTAAGCGACTGAAGATGCGGGTAGCGTGTGGGGATAATATTGAGCTTTTTTTCCAGTGTCGTATTACAGGGCTGACCCAGTAACGGTTGCGCCTGCGCAATCGCCAGTCGGGCATCGCCTAATACTTTATCGACGACAAAAGCCAGACTTTTGACCTCAGATTGCAGCAGCGCCTGCTTACTTTGCTGTACGCTCGTTAACTCCAGCCACAGCACGCTGGCAAATACCAGAAAAAACAGAAAGACAGAAGCTGTAAGGATTCTTTTATCTGATTTTGTTATAAACCTTAAAGACATATCAGGTCGCTTCTTTTCTACTCAGGGCACTCTGTATTCAGGCGACACAAAACCGGCCCGTCTTAAATGACAGCAATAAAAAGGATGGATACCCAATTTGCATGTAACGACGACGTTCTGCGATGCCAGAATAGTCACGCCATAAATTATTTTATCCGGTGACAGTCCTCGCGCCATACGGACAAAGCGTGAATACGCACCGCTGCTGTCGCGCACAGTGATTGATGGTAACAACGCCATTTCCCGGGCAATCAATTCGGTTATGAAAAGAGGCCCATAACGCATTGCTGTAGGGGAAAACGTGCAGGATTTTGATGTTTCTTTTTTTCCCGTTCGCCAGGACGCCTGAATCCTCCGGGGAGATAATGGAACCTGTGCGTAAAAAATAATCGCCCTTATACCACAGAATGAACTTAAGATTTTCCGCTCCGCTGGTCAGCGCAAAGGCGGTTCCCGTTGTCGGGCACACCAGGTTATTTTCGACGCTCCACTCCATAACAAACTCCTTTTGTTGTATGTTCGTCCATTAACGCCCTAAGAGAATTACTAATACTCTGCCTCATGTCTAACAGAAATAAGAAAAATCAAAAACCTTACGCTTGAACAGAAAACAAATACTTTATTTACACATTGACAAGGCGATCTGATTTGACTTAATGAAACATATCAGCTAACTCTGCATCTATTTTTTAAAATATCAACAGAATTTATAGCAATCATACAACATAAGATTTAAGTACAGGCCGGATTGTGTCGCAATGGTACTCAGGCAATTTGAGCAAAATAACAAATGAAGGAGTCTGATGTATGGACATAATATTTATTATCTCCTTAATCATAATTGGCTGCATCCTGGCACTGTCTGGAGGATGGATACTCATTCTGAAAGCCGAAGCTAAAATAGAACAAAAAATAATGGATGGGCTGGAACTCAAAAGGAAAGAGGATCAGAATAATAAAATTCTGCAAAAATATGAGGAGCTGTTAGCAATGGAAATCGAATGGCATACGTATCGAATATCTACCATTGAGTTTTTCATTACAAAAGTGAAGAGTAAAAGCGCCACAGAAACGCCGATAACACAACCGACAATAAGCGGCGACAGCAAACTTTACTCCAAAATAAAAGCATTAATATCTATTTACTTTCCGCATCTACAGGATGATTATAATACGCTGTGTAAAGTTTCAAACTGCTCTATCTATTTTGACTTTATCTACGGCAGATGTACCAGCAGCAATAAAGTCATTACCACACTGACAGAAAAGCGAGCGCAATTTAAATCGCTGTCTACGGAATTTCAAAACAAAATCCGAAAAGAAGTCACCATTACATAATACGTTATTCGCACCCGATGCGGGGCTAAGTCACCGGCAAGGGAATCGCCCTGAAGATAGAGACTGGCGAAGAATGCAGCACATCGTCAGTCATCTCTTCAGGCTGTTTATCTCTTTACGAGGCAGCGCGTAATTGCAGGTCGGTCAGGCAAGTCTGACTGTCATTCGCGGTTTTAAACGAATAAGCCGCTTTTTTCCCCTCATGACTGATTTCAATCATCCCCTCAGTGTGACGCGGCAGCCATAACCCGATAAAGCCATTCTGATAACTTTTCATTTTCTTATGTATCAACACCGTACCGTTCCGATCTGTCACGTTCACATCAAACCAGGTGTCCGGCATTTCTCCCTGGCAACCTGAAAGACTGTGGTTAAAACAGGGATGGGTTTGATATTCATAAGGCGCCAGCGAGAGATAAAATTTCTCACCCAGCGGAAAGGTGTACGTTTCGCCATTCGCCGACAGTTTCAGATCCGTGCTGGTCACAGAAGCGGTATACGGTAAAGGACGAGCCTGAGGGTTTTGATCGATAGCATCCACCATTTGCTCAACCGATTTTCCCGCCAGCCCGCGTTCAGCCAAAAACGCCGTTTCCTGCGTCGATGCCATTGAGATATTACTTAGTGCAATAAATAATAATAAAGACTGAATGATTTTCGGCATAATTATTATCCTTGTACGAATTGTGTTTCACAATTATACGTCTTTTCAGGAAGAAGAAGACAGGCGCACATCAGGTAAAGTTTAGAAAAGATCTGTATGAGCGTGCTAAATAAGCAAAAAAATGAAAGACATGCAATCCAATAAAAAAGAGTTCAAGTGACCATATCACAATTATGAACTTTTCCCTGTAAAATATATGTTATATAAACAACTAACTGATAACATGTCAACACTGATAAAAGCGTAATACATCAATGTAAACAGAACACGCCTGAGTCCAGAGTCTCATTTATTCTCTCCGGTACATTGTCCTTGCATCTTAAATCCAATGAGAAAAAATAATAATCTTGACAAGATAATTACACAGCATAAATATGAGCAATAAGAAATAAAGGCATAACCTTATAAGCATAAGGAATATTTATGAAAAGGGAACTGTTAAACATAAAAAAAACAGGAAGAAATAAAATAGACTACGACCTTAACTTAAAAATTAATGTCTTTAAAACGTTGCGACAAGAAAATGTCCTGATGAAGGATTATATTAATCTGCTGGAAAACAGAATTATTTTTCTGGAAGGCGTCATTCTGGAGAAAACGAAGAACAAATCATAAGATTCTATTATACAGGCAGGGATGTCTGACTCCGTGTGCCTTGTCGCATAAGTGACTCTATTTATGCGACCTTTTTTTAAACCACATTCGTACCATGACCGAAACGCAGATAGAACTGCCCTGGCGTCATTCCCATAAAACGCCTGAACACGGCAATAAATGCACTCACATTCTCATAACCCGCTAATTGCGCGACAAGGCTGACAGACTCTCCGCGCAGTAAATATTCCAGCGACAAAATGACTTTCGCTTTTTGCTTCCACTGACCGAATGTTAATCCCGTCTGCTGTATAAAAAGGCGGCTCAACGTCCTGACGCTCAGCCCGGCCTGTTTCGCCAGCTCTGCCTGACTCCGCGTACAGGCCCTGTCGGCCAGTATTTTTTGCGCAATCTGTCTGACCCTTCTGTCGTCGGGAAGGATCAATTGTGAAGAGAGCACATCAGCATAGCGAATCTCATCGACCATAACCTGCAACAGGTGGGCCAGCCGCTCTGAAGGCTCTCCGATGGTTCCCTCCCCACAAATTTTCTCAAGCAACAGCAGTAAAAAAGGCGACGCTGCCCGAACGCACGGTGAGGAGGGAAAGACCCCGCAAAATTCCGCGCTGAAGTGCAGACTGGCGCCATATGCACTCACCGGCATCCACGCGCAATGGGGTAACGACGGCGGAATCCACCCTACCGAACCGGGCGTCAACGCCCACTGCCCTTGTTCCGTTTCGACCATCACCATGCCACGCGTGATCCAGTACAACTGCCCGCCAGGGTGATGGTGCCACTGAGTCATATGCTTAGAGGAGTGATGTAAAGGTTGAATGCTTTCTATCATCATGGCCGATTTAACGTATTTATTGTCTTACTACGGTTACTTTGCCGCTTCAGTCTGAGGGTAATCTTCCCTGTACGCAATCACGATGAGGAAGAGAACATTGGAAAATATGATGCAACGCGTTGCTCAGGCGCTTGATGCCGTTATTTCCCGACCTGGGCACGATGAACACACTATCGAATTATTTTTCACGCCCGATTATCGCCAGACGGTAAATGGCATCGACCTTGATTACGATAACTTCGTCACGCACATGGCAAAATTAAAACAGGTTACTCGTACCATGAAGGTGAACATTCTGGCCATCGCTCAGCAGGGCAATCACGTTCTGACCCATCACCTGGTGACCGTCATCAAAACGAACGGCGAACAGGCACAAACCGAAGTCTTTGCCTGTTTCACATTAGAAAATGGCCGTATTGCTGCCTGTCAGGAATTAACCCGGTTAATCAGCGGCGCCGAAGAAGATAAAATGCTGGGAAGTCTGCGGTGATCGGGAGCGAATTAAGGGACAGATAAAGGCCGGAATGCAACGACAGAACGCAGCCCCGCCTATAAAAATACGGAGTTTACGGTATATAACAGTCCCCATATGGCAAAGCCGTACACTCTGCTCCCCTGCCATTGCGCTATTTAGTTAGCGTCAGTGCGTACCTGCAAGAATAAGCAGCAATCCCCCTCTTCTCTACTTTTTATTAAAACGCCATTTTATATTGCATGCCAGGGCGTTTTTATCCCTTTTGCTCATCCTCTTCACCCACTTTCATTTTAATAAATCTTATTAATTAAAATAATTCACCCCGAACAATGAAACAAAAACAAAACAAATAAAGAACATTTAACTATATTTATTTATAAATATAACATTAGCGAGCAAAATATTCTCTTTTTTTGTCGTTACCTGATTGTGTAAATCAATATTACTGAATGTAAGCATCAGATTTTTTCCATTTTGCCTTTCGTTTTATAAGAATTTTAAAATTTAAAGTTACATCTCAGTTACACGATCAGTGCCATATGCTGATAAACAAGAAAAAAAACCAAAACAGCAGACTTATACACTTAATTTAAGTAAATTCTTAAACTGATATTTTAAGATTGTGTTACATCAATTAGGATCATCACCTAACCTGATGGAAATAATGATGCAGGCTCCATTTTTCCGTTTTCAGGGATTTTACGGATGTAGACAGCAAGACCAGGACGGTTTTGTGACATGAAATGTTCGTCCCCAGGACGGGAGCAAACATACTGGAGTTAATATCAATGAAAAAGCTCGCTATCTCTTCTTTTGTTATCGCGTCATCCTTCGCAGCCTTTAATGTCAGCGCTGCAACCGAGGCTTCTGGCGGTACTATCACCTTTACCGGCCAGGTTACTGATACAACCTGTACAATTAACGGCGGAAACTCTGCTGACCTGACGATTCCATTAGATCCCATCGCCGTTAGCGATGCATCTACCGCAGGTCTGATCCAGAAAAACCGTAAACAATTTACTCTGGAATTTACCGGCTGTACTTCTGCTTCCCTGGGGCAGGACGATGGCGCGGGAAATAAAAATACCCTGAATCTGATCCTGAGTTCAGACAGTATTTCTAACGATGGTCTGTATCTGAACAACACACAGTTGAGAACCGACGGCACGAAGAAAAACGTGGGTATCGCACTCAGCACGCTGGCCAATAGCCAGACGCCGCTGAACCTGCATACTAACCTTGATACGAATGTTGAAGGTGATAGCGCCACTGTCGATCTGTATGCGAACTACTATAAAGTCGGTTCAGACGCTGCCGATACCGGTACCGTTAACACCATGCTGACTTATACCGTCGCGTATTTATAAGCAACGGGTTAATTTACTCATATAAATAAAGAGCCTGATCCGTCATTATTGACTTATTGTATTCGCGAATTATTTTCACCTTCTGGTGAGGTATTCTTATACCTGCAATTCAGGAGGGAAGAGAGAAAATAAACGCGACCAGGTATATTGATTAGATTAGGCTCTCTTTTTTCAGGTTAATATGAAACGTTCTCTCATTTTTCTAACGCTTATTGCCTTCAGCTTTAGCAGTCTGGCGAATGTTATTATTAGCAATACCAGGGTTATCTATCCTGAAGAACAAAAAGAAACAACGGTTCAGCTGATTAACCGTGGCAACAGTCCGGCGTTAATTCAGGCCTGGATAGACGAAGGTAATCCAGACTCTACGCCAGAAACCGCTCAGGTTCCCTTTTTGCTGACGCCGCCAGTGGTGAAAGTTGAAGGCGGTAGCGGCCAGCAGCTGCGCATTCGCTATACCGGTTCAGCCAACGCGCTGCCTCAGGACAGGGAGTCCGTTTATTACCTGAATGTGCTGGATATTCCGCCAAAACAGGAAAATCTTGATGGCAAAAACACGATGCAAATCGCCATTAAGTCACGCATCAAATTATTTTATCGCCCGACCGAACTCACGATTCCGGCCAGCGATTTACATAAGTATTTATCGTTTAGCGCGCAGGGTAATCAACTTGTCGCCACAAACCGGGCTCCTTATTTCGCATCGATTGCCACAATGAGTTCACGAGGTAAATCTCTTACTGGCGAACCGAAAATGATTGCGCCATTGTCGACACTGACAATACCCACGACAGGGGCGGTTTTATCGGGGCAGGCTTTGGATATTCTGTTAGTTGATGATTACGGTTCATATCAAAAATATTCATTCACCACAAAATAATAATGTCCAAATGAATGGGGATGGCAATGGCTGGTAAAAAGAGTCAATACATATGTTTATTGCCAATACTGGCGATGATGTCTATTTATAGTCGGGCGTATGCCGTGGCTTTCAATACTGACTTTTTAGCCGGTGACTCTAAAAATGCCGATATGTCGCGTTTTTATCGTGCCTCTGCGCTTCCTCCTGGTGAATACCCGTTTGATGTTTTTATTAACGAGGAGTGGAAAGGCCGCCTTCCCGTTTATATCACGGATGAAGGAACGTTTTTCCAGCATGAAAATATTGCCCAGCTTGGGCTTCTTTCCTCAATAGTCCCTGCCGCAAATAGCGCCAGCGAGCGAGTGGATGTGAATACGTTACTGCACGGAGGCAGTATGAAAGTCAATGCGGCCGATATGTCGCTGCGTCTGACCATTCCCCAGGCGTATATTCGCCAGACGCTGCGCGGTTATGTCGATCCCGTCTTTTGGGATGAAGGCATTCCGGCGCTGATGCTGGGATACAATGCCAACTATAACTACAACGAAGCCAAAGGCGGCGGACGCAATCAGGAAAACGCCTATTTCCAGTTAAACAGCGGGCTGAATGCGTTTGGCTGGCAATTTCGCGATAGCTCCAGCTATAACAAAAGCAAGGGCGTGGAAGGATCATGGACAAACAATACACGCTACGTTGAGCGCGGGATCGCTGCGCTTAAATCGATCATCCGCATGGGTGACAGCTATTCCAGCAACGATCTTTTTGACTCTTTGCGTTTTCGCGGCGTCAGCATGGGCACGGATATGCGCATGTTACCCGATTCTCAGCAGGGCTTTTCCCCGATTGTACGCGGCGTCGCACAGTCTAACGCGCTGGTTAAAATTAGTCAGAACGGGCAGGTTATTTATCAGAAAAACGTGTCGCCTGGCCCATTTGAAATTGCGGATATCCTTCCTACCGGCTCAGGCGGCGATCTGAATGTCGAAGTCATTGAAGCAGACGGGCGCACCAGCAGTTTCATCGTCCCCTTTTCTTCGGTGCCAAACATGCTGCAAGAAGGGATTGGGAAATATGGTCTGTTGCTGGGGGAAGCGCGCACGGAAGAAAGCCGCTATCGCCCCCAGTTTGCCCAGGGCAGCTATCAATACGGGATCAATAACCTGATCACCGGTTATACCGGGGTAATTTACAGCGAAGACTATAACGCGTTTCTTCTCGGGAGCGGCCTTAATCTCCCGTTTGGCGCGCTGTCTTTTGACGTCACACAGTCACAAACGCAAATTCCGGCAGATAAAAAAGTCCGCGGGCAAAGTTACAAAGTCGCCTTTAGCCGTTTCTTTAATGTCACCGGGACGAACTTTGCGCTGGCGGCGTATCGCTATTCCACGAAAAACTATTACAGCTTCAATGATGCAATCGCTTTGCATAACTGGCAAAAAGAGAACGCTGACAGCCCTAATGCCAGATATATGCGCCAGAAAAACACCTTTAATATCAACCTGAGCCAGTCTCTGGGTGAGGAACTGGGTTCCCTTTACTTATCAGGAACCTGGCGGGACTACTGGAATGGTCATGGCACAACAAAAGAGTATCAACTGGGGTATTCCAACCACGTTGGCGCCGTAAGTTATACCCTCTCAGCCAGTAGCATGCGTAACGATAATCAGCGCGAAGAACGACGTTATTACCTCACGTTCTCGGTGCCCCTGAGTCTCTTTGAACGGCCCGTTTTCCTCAACAGCAGCGTTACATTTAATCGTGACGGCTATTCCGACACGAACGTGGGGATCAGCGGAACCGCTGGCGAATTTAATCAGGCGACCTATAGCGTCAGCGGCAGCAACCGCCGCGGTGGGAATAACTCGGCCAGCAGCAGCCTGAGCTATCGCACTGCGTTTACCACCTTAAACGGCAGCTATAGCGAGTCAGGAGACTATCGTCAGATCGGCGCGGGAGCCAGCGGTAGTCTGGTGGCTTATCGGGGCGGCCTGCTGACGTCCAGCCAGTTGGGCGATACCTTCGCGATTATCGACGCGCCAGGCGCTCAAGGGGCCACGCTGGGCGGCGACGGCACACGCACCACGAATACCGCCGGGAAAGCGCTGGTTCCTTACCTGTCCCCGTACCGTAAAAACCGAATCCAGTTAGATACCACCCATATGAAGGAAGGCGTTGAGCTGAAAGGCAATATCCAGGAAGTGGTGCCTTATGCGGGTTCCGTCACCTATGTGCGCTTCGATACCGACCAACGGCGGCAGTTCATGTTGCCAGCACGGGCCGTTAACGGGCGCCCTCTCCCCTTCGGCACCGAAATTTTTGACGATACTGGCGCCAGCGTCGGATATGTCGCCCAGGGAGGAATGTTGTACCTGAAAACGGAACAGCTCCCGTCACGTTTACATATCAAAACCAGCAGTGACGGCCGCCAAAGCTGTGTTATTAGCCAGCCGACCCACGATGGTCAGATAAATATTTGCCGCTAATGGCAGGAGCAGAGGATGAAAATCACTATGCGTACAATAACGTTAATTCTTGCCTGGCTACTGGGATCGATAAGCTATGGCGTACAGGCCTCCTGTAAAAGCGATTCCGGCGCGCAAAAAGAGAGCAATCTGGTGCTCAACCTGGATTCACTTTCCCTCAGCAGCGAAACCACAGGTTCGCAGAACCTGTCGCTGTCATCCGGTACGTTTAGCTGTACCGGCGAATGGATTGGTTATGCTAACCGTGTTGCCATTATCTCTGAAATGGCCAACAGCACGGCCTATATCAATTATGGTAACTATGTATTGCAATTCACCATCGGCAATATTGTACCCACGAAAAAAGACTATAGTCGCTCTGGAGAAAGTCATATTCCCGGTACTTCGCTGAATAACGTGGTCTATACCTATAAGGCTAAGTTACTCAAAAGCGTACCGAGCGGCGCCAACCCGGCCTATGTCTATAACGTTGGCCCGGACGCAACCAGTATTACTCTTGCTCACGCTATATCCGTTGTTGATGCTTCAGGTATCGATTTCTGGTTTCCCGGCGTTAATTTAGCCGAATTCATTAAATGGATATTAGGCCTTATCGGTTCTGACGAAGAGAAACGCCTGTTCTACCAGAATATCACGATCAATTATCGTCCTCATGTCAGCACCTGTAGCATCCCGGATACGACGGTCACGCTACCGGAAACCGATCTTACCAGCCTGATATCCGCAGGAAAGGAAGCGCAGTTTTATGAAAACTTCACTCTGCATGCCGAATGCAGCGACCTGTTAGAAGGCATGAGTACACGCACCATTCAGTTTTATCTCAGTAGCGCCAGCGTCGATACGGATAAATACACCCTGAAAAACACCCAGGGAACGGCAAGGAATATTGGGGTACGAATTATGCGTGCCGATACCAGTAAAAAAATTGCCATCAGCCAGACAGAGCTTACCGCAGGTAATATTACCAGCGAGTATGAGCTCTATAAGATTGCGCAGTGGGGAAGTAATTTTGATATTCCACTGAGAGCATATTATTACATCTATGGTGCAAAACCGACGGAAGGCAGAATACAGACCACGGCGAAAGTAAATATCATTTACCCATGATAAAAGGCGAGAAACAGAATAGTCATCTACTGAAATAATCAGAAGCCTCAACAAAAAAAGAAAAATATTTATACACAAAATCATTTGAGAAGCATCGAGGCGGCAAGTGAATGAGCCCCCAGGAGCGTACACGTAGTACGTGACCGGGGTGAATGAGCGCAGCCAACAAAGAGGCAGTCTGAAGGATGAAGTGTATATCAACGCCTTATCATGGTGTGTTTTAATAGCATCACTATTATTTTCTTATTTTATAAATAGTTACAGTTAAATTTTACATCTTGTCATTATTGTAAACGATATGCGGATCGAAAAATATAATGCGTACACTACAGAACGATCAATTTCTTTATCTCAGCAGTGAGGACTCCCCCTGTAATCCTTCCACTGCAAGATTTGATTTAGTCATGATAGAAAACTCTGTCAAGTCATTAAATAGCGTTACGCAGCCGCTCCATTCAACGTTAATTATTGATACCGATAACTATATGATTAATTTTCTTTGCAAACATCTGATCAACCCTTTGGTATTACACACCAGCCCGACATTCAGAGAAGCAAAATACAAAATAGAAAACCATATTATTGATAATGTCGTCATGGAAGTTTTTACGCTGGAGGAGAGTGCGCTGGAGGCGCTTAATTTCATTTATGATATGCAGATAAACTATCCTGGCATTCGCTTAACGGTGTTTACTTTTACGCGTAACAGTTACCTGCTTCAGGTTTTGCGAAGTTTTCATTATATCAATATCGTTTCTAAGTATGAACCCATGTCCGAGCTTAATCATGCCGTTCATGCCTGCTGGCTGGATGAGGCTTTTTACAGCCAGTACATTAACGATCTCATGGCTGAAATAGAACAGCCGGATTCTTTTGACGACATTGAATGGACCGTGCTGACCGAACTGGCCCACAGCACGCCTACCCATGACATCGCAAAAATAATAAATAAACGCTATCACACGCTTTTTTACTACATCAAAAAGATCAATAAAAAGCTGCATCTAAGCACTAAAAATGAACACATAAAAATGCTGAAAGCGATAAACAGTAATCCACTAAAAAGTGCAAGCATATCTTATCGCGACCGATTTAATTAATCCCAGAAAAGCCTGATGCACCGTTTATAATTAAAAAGGATATGCCATTATTATGAAACTCATGTGCCGTATCGAACCTATCATTCATGTCCAGACCGGTAGACGGATTGGCGGTGAGGTGCTCTGCCAGCCGGAAGGGGCAGATCCAGAGCTATTTTTCCGCTCTGTTTCGCCAGAACTCCTGTCACATATTGTTCAGGAACAGATATGCACGGGAGTAGCAAATCAGCACGATCGCAATGGCATTTTATTTTTGAATATTACGATTCCATTGCTTATAAATCTGGTGTGGCTCAGATCGATTCTTGCCATGTTACCCGGCCCAAAGGTCATTGAAATTGATTGCCAGCAAAGCGAGTCTTATTTTCCGCGACTTGTGCCGCATATTGATGCAATTCTGACCCTAATGCGCGCTTTTAATACTCAACTTTGGCTGGACGATCTCTATGTCAGGCATATTCCGTTAATTGCGCAACTCCCCTTTCGATTTGATGGGATTAAAATTGATAAACATGAACTCTGGAGAATATCCGCTGAACAGGATACCTCAGCAATGACAACGCTGATAAAACAGGTGGAATATCTGACGGATCATGTTCTGGTGGAGGGCGTTGAAAACGAATACCAGCACCGCTTTATTTCGGAGAGCGACGTACATTATGCCCAGGGGTTTCTCTGGCCCGTTGATGAGCGAGAATCATTCGTAATAACGATTTAAATATTAAGGAAACCAGCATATTTCAAATATAAAAAAGGGATTCAAATGAAGTCGAAAATAGTGATAGTGTCTGATGACGTCTATTATCTGACGGGTATATCGAAAGGGATGAAAGAGTCAGGTACGCGTGTTGAGAGCATTTTTTTAAGCGATGCTGGCGAGTTTGAACGTTTCACGCTAACCACCTCTTTTTCGCTATCAAAAGATACCGTTGTGTTGCTCTCCGTCAGAGAGCCGGGTTTACTCGACAGGTTAATAACCTTTTTCTTTAGTAAGGTTACGCTGTGCATATCACCGTCAGGCCTGCATTCCCGTCGCCATTTCTTTTGCCAGTACGGTGTATATTACTTCAATAAAAACAAAACATTATCAGAATTAAACGATATTCTGATAGCTATTTCAAATAGAAAAAATACGGAAAGTAACACCATCACTGACAAAGAGTTTTTTATTCTCAGTGAGTTAGTCCGCGCCGGGAATGTGAAACGAATGTACAGCGCAATAAACATCTCTGAAAAAACGGTCTCTTACTACAAGAGGTCGGCATTAAAAAAGATGGGATTACTGAGCAGCCAAAATTACTTATGTATCCACCCGGCACTCTCCGCCGTTAAGACCATTCAACGGCACTGAGCCCCGTCTGAAACTTGTCTGGCGATGCTGGTACGAGGAGAAGTCAGCCAAATAGTAAACATTTAAAGTTTCGTTATAAGAAAGAACGAATCCCTATTTCATGCGCCGTCAATATGCTGCTAGCTTCGCTGGTTTGTATATACAAGTAAATTCATGCATTTCTTTGCGGGGAAACGGGGATGAGCATAAAAAACAAACTGGCAGCCTCCTGGCTGGCGCTGGGGTTGTTCGCAGCGCAGGCGCAGGCAGCGGATTTCGTTGTGGGCAGCAAAAACTTTACCGAACAATATATTCTGGCGGAAATCTATGCCCAGGCACTGGAGCAATCCGGTCTTTCCGTTGAACGCAAAACAAACCTGGGCGGGACGCTAATCGCCCACGCCGCGCTGCTGAAAGGCGAAATTGATATGTACCCGGAATATACCGGTACGGCGCTCAGCGCAGTGGTCAAAGGAAAGCCCTCCTCCGATGCCGCACAGGTGTTTAAGCAGGTCAGCGACGCCTACCAGCAGCAATATCATCTCACCTGGCTGCAACCAGCCCGCGTGAACAACGGCTACGCACTGCTGGTGAGCAAACAAACCGCAGAGAAATACCACCTGAAAACGCTCTCCGATCTCGCCAAAGCCGCGCCGGAACTGACCATCGGCGCAGGTGCGGAGTTTGGCGACCGTCAGGACGGCCTGAAAGGGCTGGAGCAGACCTACGGCATTAAATTTAAAGCCTTCCGCCAGTTTGCCAAAGTCGGCCTGCGCTACGACGCCCTTGCTGCCGGGCAAATAGACGTCGCAAACGGCTTCGCAACCGACTGGCAAATCGCGGAAAACCAGTATGTCGCACTGGAAGACGACAAACAACTCTTCCCTCCCTACGAAGTTGCGCCGGTCGTGCGCGATACAGCACTACAGGCACATCCTCAGGTTCGCGACATTTTAAATAACATCAGCCAGTTGCTTGATAACGCCACGATGCAAAAACTGAATGCGGAAGTGGAAAAGAATAAAGAAGAACCGCGCGATGTGGCGGAAGACTTTTTGCGCGCAAAAGGCGTAATTAAATAGGGTACGACCGTGACAACGACACTTTTTCTGGGCGACGCGCCGCTCACGCTTGATGACATGCGAGCTGTCGCTGGCTGCGGCCAGACTGTCGCGCTGGGGGCGCAGGCGCAGCAGGCCATCAGCGCGTCCTTTGATTTTCTGCTGCACAGCATCAGCGCCGGAAAACATATCTATGGCGTCACCACCGGGCTTGGCGCTAATGTCGATACGACGCTGCTGCACACGCAAAATGACCGTCACGATGAGGATCTGCTACAGGCGATTCAGCGACGAATCCCGCTGGCGCGGGCGGTCGGCGTCGGCCAGCAGGCAACGCCCGCACAGGTTCGCGCGATCATGCTGGCGCGTCTTGCGGGTTTCGTGCAGGGCGCATCGGGTATTTCTCTGCCCGTGGCGCAGACGCTGCTGGCCTTTATCAACGAAGGCATCCATCCGCGCGTTCCGCTTATCGGATCTATTGGCGAAGCGGATCTCGCGCCGCTGGCGCATATCGGACGCGCGCTCATCGGCGATGGCGAAGCGGAATATCAGGGTACGGTGGCGCCGGTCTCCGCACTGCTGAACCAGACGGGTCTGACGCCTGCGCCGCTGCGTGGAAAAGACGGGCTGGCGCTGGTGTCGTCTAACGCCGCCAGCGTCGGCCTCGCCGCGCTGCTGCTGCACGACGCCGCCCGGCTTATGAACGCCCACGCGGGCGCTATCGCGCTCTCGTTTGAAGCGTTTCGCGCTAATATCTCGCCGCTGACGCCCTGGGCGGCGCGGATGCGCCCCGCACCACAACAGGCTAAGACCGCCGCGTATCTGCTGGCGCTGCTGGAAGGCAGCCCGCTACTCCAGCCCGGCAGCGCGCGTTCGTTGCAGGACCCGCTCAGCTTCCGCTGCGTCGCGCCGGTGCTGGCCTGCGTTTGCCATGCCTGGTTGAATGCCCGCGCGGCGGTGGAACTGGAACTCAACAGCGCCGACGACAATCCCGGCCTGCTGGCTGAGTCTGAACAGGTCCTGGCAAATGCCAATTTTGATGCCACGCATCTGGCACTGGCACTGGAAAGCCTCGGGCTGGCTCTCGCCCGCCATGCCGCATGCAGCGGCGAACGCATCATGAAACTGATGTCACCCGCCGCCAGCGGCCTGCCGCGTTTTCTCACCCGCCACGCCGGGCAGACAGGCTTCGCCACGCTGCAAAAGACGGTTTCCGCGCTGGTCAGCGATATCGCCCATCATGCCCAGCCGCTCTCCCCGCTGACGATGCCGGTAGCCGATCGGATTGAAGATTACGCCTCGCAGGCAATGGGGGTGGTCGCCAAAACCACACGACTACTGGAAAGCCTGCACTATCTGGTGGCCATTGAACTGTTGGTCGCCGCGCAGGCGCTGGATCTTCAGGCGTCGCCACGGCCAGGACGCTATGCAACGGCATTACACGACAAGATTCGCGCTCGGGTGGCGCCGCTGGATGAAGATCGCGCCAGCGCTGGCGATATTTCCGTTCTGGCCGACGCGATAATGCAGCCGGAATGGCTTGCAGGCCAGACCGTATTGCTGGAGACCTCCTGATGCGCTGGGCGACGCGACACTATGACGACATTCTGCTGGCGCTCTGGCAGCATCTGGTACTGGTCGGCGCCGCAATGCTGATGGCGTTCACTATTTCACTGTTTCTCGGCATTACCACCGCCCGCCGCCCGCGACTGTATGCGCTGGTGATGGCGGTCACCGGCATGATTTTTTCCATTCTAGGGCTGGCGCTATTCGCACTGCTCATCCCGTGGCTCGGCATCGGAATGCTCCCGGCGATTGTCGGGCTGACAGCCTATGCGCTGATGATCCTGACCCGCAATATTGCCACCGGTTTTCATGCCATTCCGCTGGACGTCCGCGAAGCGGCGCGCGGAATGGGATATGGCGCCTGGCGCAATCTGCGCGAAGTGGAACTGCCGCTGGCGCTACCGTTCATCATCACCGGACTGCGCATTGCCACTACCACGCTTATCGGCATCGCTACGGTCGCGGCATATATCAACGCCGGTGGACTTGGCGCAATTATTCTCGCCGGGCTGGATCAGCGCTATCCAGAGAAAATATTTATCGGCGGCGGCCTGACGTCGCTGCTGGCGATCGGCGCGGATCTGTTTTTTGTCCGGCTACAGCGGCGCGTTTTACAGGGGAGAGACCAATGATAATCCAGGCATGGCTATGGGTGCTGGATAACCAGCCGCTGTTCTGGCAGGCAGTGTGGCAGCATCTGATGATGTGCGGGCTGGCGCTCAGCATCGCCCTGATTATTGCTATCCCGACGGGCGTGCTGATCGCGAACATCCCTCGCCTCGCTTTTATCATCACCAGCGGCGCCAGCACGCTGCGGACGATCCCAAGTCTGGCGATCCTTGCGGCGGTCATGCCGTTTCTCGGTATTGGCCTGCTGCCTTCAGTCGTCGCGCTGGTGGTGCTGGCCGTGCCGCCGATTTTGCTCAACACCTGCACCAGCATTCAGTCCGTGAACCCGGATACGCTCTCAGCGGCGCACGGCATGGGCCTCACGCCCTGGCAGGTCACAGGCAAAATCGTACTGCCTCTGGCGGCTCCCGGCATTCTCGCCGGCTGCCGTACCGCCGCCGTACAGGTTGTCGGCGGCGCGGCTCTGGCGTCATTTATCGGTGGCGGCGGTCTGGGGGATTTTGTCACCACCGGCATTGCCATCATGGACATGTCGCGCCTGCTGGTCGGCGCGGTGCCGATTATTCTGCTCGCTATGGCTATCGAAGCGCTTTTCTCCCTGCTTGAGCGCCTGTTTTCTCAGCCGGCGTAAAGGGCTAATACAATGATTACACTGGAAAATATTAGCAAAATTTATCCTGGATCGCCGCGTAAAGCGCTTGACGATCTCTCCATGACGTTTGAAGAGGGAACCACCACGGCCCTGATTGGCCCTTCCGGCTGCGGTAAAACCACCACCATGCGCTTAATCAACCGGCTGGAACAACCCACTTCCGGGCGTGTCCGGGTAAATGGGCGCGACGTCGCAACGGAAGATCCGGTGATGCTGCGTCGGCATATCGGCTACGTTATTCAGAACGTCGGACTGTTCCCGCATATGACCGTCGCGGACAACATTGCCACGGTGCCGCGCCTGCTGGGCTGGAGCGCCTCGCGTATTCAGGCGCGAGTGGAAACATTACTGGAACTGGTCGGGCTGGATGCCCGGCAATACGCCAGCCGATTTCCTGCCGCGCTTTCCGGTGGTCAGCGGCAACGGGTCGGCGTTGCCCGCGCACTGGCGGCGGACCCGCCGGTCATGCTGATGGATGAACCGTTCGGCGCCATCGATCCGCTGGTTCGCGGGCGATTACAGACCGAGTTTAAGCAGATTCTGCAACGCGTGAAAAAGACGGTGATTATCGTCACTCACGATCTTGATGAGGCCATCAAAATGGGCGATCGCATCGCCATTATGCGCGAAGGACGCCTGTGCCAGTATGCCCCGCCCGCTGAAGTGCTCTCAGCCCCGGCAGATGAGTTCGTCGCGGCTTTTGTCGGCAGCGATGCGGCACTGAAACTTCTTGCTATTACCCCGGTAGCCCAGGCGATGGAAACGTCTCTGAGCGCTGACCATCCACAACGGCTTGACGTCAACGCTACTCTGAAAGATGCGCTGGCGCTGATGCTTTCCCGGCGCGCCGACAGCATCACCGTCACCAAATGCGGCGCGCCCGTTGGCGTATTAACTCGCCAGCGGCTTTTCACCCACGTACGACCCGATGCGAACCATGCTACCAGTGAGAGAAATTTATGACTCAACCCATCCATTTAACCTGGCTAAACGGCCCCGACGTTGACCAACTGAAGCTCACGGATACAGAAATCCTCACGGCGGTGGAGGACGGGCTGCGGGCACAGGGAGAGAAAAAAACAGTCATTGAACCGCGCATGCATTTAATTCCCGATAAAGCGTTTAACGGCCACTTTAACGTGCTGCGCGGTTATATCGAACCGCTGGGACTCGCCGGGGTAAAAATCGTCGGCGATTACGTCAATAACTATACGCTCGGGCTGCCCTCGGAAATGGCGCTGCTGAACCTGTTCGATCCGCGCACCGGGATGCCGGTCGCCATTCTGGACGCGTCAGCGATCACCGATATGCGCACCGGCGCGCTTACCGCGCTGGGCGCACGCCACCTTGCCCGCCGCAACAGTAAAGTGCTGGGACATATCGGCGCGCGGGGAACCGCCTGGTGGAACGTTCGTCTGCTCAACAGCATTTATGATTTTGATGAAATCCGCATTCATTCGCGTCGCCCGGAAAGCCGTACCGCATTTGCCCGCCGTCTGGAGCAGGATCTCGGCAAAAAAATCATCGTTACCGATGACTGGGAAAGCTGCGTGCGCGGCGCGGATATTGTGGTCGAAGCCTCGCGTCTTAATGCGCCGACGCCGCTGTTAAAAACAGAATGGATAAAGCCCGGCACCTTTGTTGTGCCCTACGGCACCATGAGCGCCGTGGAGCTGTCGCTCACCGACATGATGGACAAGCTGGTGGTGGACGACTGGGGGCAGTGCAAAGGCGGCATGTTTGGTTCACTGCGAGCCCACGTAGAAGCGGGAAAATTAAGTGAGCATACCCTGCATGCCGAGCTGGGCGACATTGTCGCGGGCACGAAGCCAGGCCGTGAAAATGATGATGAAACCATCCTCTTCTGGCACCGGGGGCTGTCGCTAAGCGATATTGCACTGGGGCATACGATGCTGAAGAAAGCGCGTGCGCTGGGTATTGGTCAGGAGCTACGTTACCGATGATTGTTAACGCAAGAATGTACTCGGTAACTCCGGCAGCGGCGGAGGGGTGGAAAAGACTCCTGCCCGAAGCCGTGCGCCGCGCCGGGCTGACGGCAGAGATTGTTGACTACCCGGCCCCGGCCAGACTGGAGGGGCTATGGGCTCGTTCCGATCTGCTGGCGGTATTCATGTGCGGCTGGCCCTTCGCGCAGCGGCGCTTTCCGGTACGCCCGGTGGCCGCGCCGGTTACGGAAGAGGCCGCCAGGGAAGGGATTCCAGGGCACTACCGCACCCTATTTATGGTGCCGACATCGTCTACCGCCAGATGTCTGGAAGAGACGTTCGGCGGGCGGCTGGCGTATACCAACCCGGAGTCGCACTCCGGCTATAACGCGGTACGCTATCATCTGTCGGCATACATTAACGAGACGCGAAAGACGCTCTATCGCACGCTTGTCGGGCCGCTAATCACCCCGCGACGCGTGGTGGAAGCGCTGGCGGCGGGCGAAGCGGATGTCGGCCCGTTGGACAGCTATGCCTGGTCGCTTCTGTGCCGGTATGAGCCGGAATTAACGCGCCATGTGCGCATACTGACGCGCAGCGTTCCCGCACCGATGCCTTTACTGGTGGCAAGCGATACCGTTAATCCACAGGCCATTACGGCGCTGCAAACGGCGCTGCTGACGCTGAACACAGAACGCGACGCCACGCTATTACGGCCTCTGGGGCTGCGGGGATTTATCACCCCGTCAGCAGACGCCTGGCAAGTCGTCTGCGACCGGGAAGAAATTGCGTTCTCCAGAGGCTATGCAACGCTGCGCTGAAAACGGCATTTCATTATGTCGCCCCTTATTCGCTTCATATGCGGTGATATCGTTATACGGTAGCCGCTTCGCGCCTTAACCAGTTCTGTAATAGTTTGCCATCCTGCGTCATTTCACTATCCTGGCGGACGCACAAATAGTAGTCGCGCCCGTCATCTATTGGCAGATCGAAAATCTTCACCAGCTCGCCTTTATCCAGGTACGGCATAATGAGGGGTTCGCGCATCAGGGCGCATCCCAGTCCTGCCTGTACGCCCGCCAGCGTCAGCAGACCGTCCTCAAACAAGGGGCCGCTGCGCGGCGGGGAACGCTTCACGCCCTGCTGAATAAACCATTGATGCCAGGTGGTTCGTTCTTCATCATGCAGCAGCGGCATCTGCATCAGTTGCTCCGGGGTATCAATATGACCATGCAGTCGCAAAAACGCCTGGCTGCATACCGGCACCATGCGCCCGGAAATCAGTTTTTCACTCTGGTATCCCGCCCAGTTGCCATTGCCGAAGCGGATCGACATGTCTGAAGCGTCACTCAGATAGTTGCGGTGATTGGCATACACCACGTTAATCTCGGTATGCGGATTCGCGCGCATAAACATCGGCAGGCGAGGAATAAACCAGCCCATCCCAAAAAGCGGAATCAGGCTAATCGTTACCTGCCGGGTCTGCTCCTGCTCCACCAGATGCTCCGTCGCCTGACGCAAAACGTTAAACGCCGCACGGATCGAACGATAATATTCACGCCCTTGCTGGCTCAGCGCCAGTCGTCGCCCATGCCGTTCGGTGAGCGCGATTTGCAGATATCCCTCAAGTAACTTGAGCTGATGGCTAACCGCAGATGGAGAAATCGCCAGTTCCCTCGCGGCTTGCGTCACGCTTCCTAACCGGGCAATGGCTTCAAAGGCGCGCACCGCCCGCAACGGAGGATCGTTGGCAAGGCGACTCTCCGCAAAGGAGGGCAATGTCGTCAATTGTTCTGTTTTATTCATATATTGATTTCTTTAGGCTATAACCTTGTTTTGTGATTAATAAAATAATCATATTAATCATTAAGATATAAAAATATCTGTTTATCATAAGAAATAATATATGTGTATTTTACAATTTTATTCAATTATTGGATGGTACCCACTGAAAGAGCAATTTGTCGGGTACAAACGTTGGACACACTCATACAACAACTGATAAACGGTGTGATGCTGGGCAGCATCTACGCGCTGATCGCGCTGGGCTATACCATGGTGTATGGTATTTTGCGTATTATTAACTTTGCTCACGGCGATATCCTGATGGTTGGCGCGCTTACTACGCTCTCCGCCATCAATGTCCTGAATCATACCTTCCCTGCTATGCCGCAGTTATTGCAACTCGGTGTAGCGCTGCTCATTGCGATGGCCGTCTGCGCCCTGCTGGCAATGGCGGTAGAACGTTTCGCCTATCGCAGGCTGCGTAACGCCCCACGACTGGCTCCGCTGATCTCCGGTATCGGCGTTTCCGTATTACTGCAAACCGTGGCGATGATCGTCTGGACCCGCAACCCGCTGATGTTCCCGCAGATCCTGTCAATGGCCCCGATCGCCGTGACCTCCGGTGGCGAAACTCATCCACCCGCGATTATCACTCTCACCGGCATTGTCACCGTCGGGCTGGCGCTGGCGGTCATGACCGGTCTGTGGCTGCTGGTTGAATACACTCGCCTCGGGCGAGGCATGCGCGCAGTGGCTGAGAATCCGCGGGTCGCCACGCTGATGGGCGTTAACCCAAACGCCATCATCACCCTGACGTTTGCTATCGGCGGCATTTTTGCGGCGCTGGCCGGCGTGATGATGGCGAGCAACTACGGTAACGCCAGCTTCTCAATGGGCTTTCTCCCCGGAATTAAAGCGTTCACCGCCGCCGTGCTTGGCGGCATTGGCAATATTCGCGGCGCGATGATCGGCGGGATTTTACTGGGCGTCATAGAAGCGCTGGGTGCGGGCTATCTCGGTGAGCTCACTAACGGCGTCTTTGGCAGTAATTACCAGGACGTGTTTGCCTTCATCGTGTTGATCCTGGTGCTGGTATTCCGTCCGGCAGGTTTGTTGGGCGAGCGCGTGGCGCACAGAGCGTAAGGGAAAATCAATGACAACCGTACAACTGCAAGCTCCAGCCACGACGCGCAAATTCTGGTCAGGCATGACCTTGTTCTGCATCGCATTGCTGATCGCTCCTGTCGTTGCCAGTCAGCTTGGCGGTAACTACTGGGTCCGCGTGATCGATTTCGCCCTGCTCTACATCATGCTGGCGCTGGGGCTCAATATCGTCGTGGGCTATACCGGCCTGCTGGATATGGGGTTTATTGCCTTTTATGCCGTTGGGGCTTATCTGGCCGCTCTGCTGGCCTCTCCCCATCTGTCTGAGGTGTTCCCAATCCTCACCGTCTGGTTCCCGGACGGGCTACATACCTCGTATCTGCTGATCGTTCCGGCTGCGGCACTGGTCGCTGCCGTATGCGGCATTTTGCTTGGCGCACCGACGCTGAAGCTGCGCGGGGATTATCTGGCAATTGTTACGCTGGGCTTTGGCGAAATTATCCGCATTCTGATGCGCAACCTCGATCGCCCGCTGAATATCACCAACGGTGCCAAAGGCATCACCGGCGTGGATACGCTTAATCTGTTTGGCCTGAAGTTCAGCGGTGTTTATCACTGGCTCGGCTTTAAAGTACCCGCGTTGTGGCTGTGGTACTACCTGCTGATGCTGGTCATTGTGGCGATCATTTTTGTCTGCCTGCGCCTGCAACACTCACGTATCGGCCGCGCCTGGCACGCGATTCGTGAGGACGAAGACGTGGCCCGCGCGATGGGCATTAACGTGCGCAACTATAAGCTGCTGGCTTTTGCTATGGGCGCCTCGTTTGGCGGCGTCGCTGGCGCACTGTTTGGCGCGTTTCAGGGATTTGTCTCCCCGGAATCCTTCACCTTGCAAGAGTCCATTGCCGTGCTGGCGATGGTGGTGCTGGGCGGTATGGGCCATATCCCCGGAGTGATCCTCGGTGCGGTACTCCTGACCGCCCTGCCGGAACTGCTCCGTAGCCAGGCGGCCCCTGTTCAACAGATGTTGTTCGGCACGGTACTGATTGACCCGGAAATTTTGCGTCAGCTCTTCTACGGCCTTGCACTGGTGCTGGTGATGCTGGTTCGCCCATCCGGTATCTGGCCGGTTCGCCACAAAGAGGTGAAAGCATGAGCCTGTTAACCGTGAGCAATATGTCCAAACGCTTTGGCGGCCTGACCGCCGTGGACGATGTTTCGCTTTCCATCAATAAAGGCGAGATCTACGGTCTGATCGGCCCCAACGGAGCCGGAAAAACCACCTGTTTTAACCTAATTACCGGGCTTTACCCGGCAGACAGGGGGGCGTTTTTTATTGCAGACCAACCCTATTACCCAAAACAGATAGAGAAAGTCACCGCCGCCGGGATTGCACGCACTTTTCAAAACGTGCGTCTGTTCAACGAGATGTCGGTGCTGGAAAACGTGATGGTCGGTCGCCACGTTCGTACCCGTAATGGGCTATGGGCTGCACTGAGCCGCCATAAACGCGCCCGTAAGGAAGAAGCGCAAACCCGCGAACAGGCCTGGCGCTGGCTGGAGTACACCGGCATTGCAAAGTTTGCCCATTACCGCGCCTGCGATCTGGCCTATGGCCACCAGCGTCGTCTTGAGATCGCCCGCGCGCTGGCTACAGATCCGCTGCTTCTGGCGCTTGACGAACCTGCTGCGGGGATGAATGCCGCCGAGAAGGTCGCGCTTGGCGAGCTGTTAATCCGTATTCGTGAAGATGGCAAAACCCTGCTGATGATCGAGCACGACGTCAAGCTGGTGATGAACATCTGCGACCGCCTGACGGTGCTCGATTACGGCAAAACGCTGGCCTGCGGCACGCCGGATAGCGTGCGTCGCGACCCGGCAGTTATCGCAGCCTGGCTTGGAGGCAATA
The DNA here is from genome assembly GCF_030333395.1 of Citrobacter sp. CK194. Classification (NCBI taxonomy): domain Bacteria; kingdom Pseudomonadati; phylum Pseudomonadota; class Gammaproteobacteria; order Enterobacterales; family Enterobacteriaceae; genus Citrobacter; species Citrobacter sp. CK194. The sequence continues at coordinate 70,849 of NZ_JAOWGA010000013.1, read as the reverse complement.
AGCATGTCTGAGTTACTGAAGGTGGAACGCCTGGATGTGCATTACGGCGGTATTCAGGCCGTTCGCGATATCTCCTTTACCCTGCATGAGGGTGAACAAGCCACGCTGATTGGCGCCAACGGCGCGGGTAAAAGTTCCACCGTGCGCGCCATCACCGGGCTGGAAAGTTTTAACGGCAACATTGAGTTCAATGGCAAAGCCGTACGCAAACAGAAACCGGAGACGCTGCTGCGCAACGGGCTGGTGATGGTGCCGGAAGGTCGCGGCATCTTTGCCCGCATGACGGTGCTTGAAAATTTGCAGATGGGGGCATGGTTAAGGCGTGACGCCGCCCGCGTTAAGCGCGAAATGGCAGAGATTTTTGAGCGTTTCCCGCGTCTTGGCGAACGCCAGCACCAGCTTGCAGGACTGCTCTCTGGCGGCGAGCAGCAGCTGTTGGCGCTCAACCGCGCCCTGCTGAGCCGCCCGCGTTTGCTGATCCTCGACGAGCCGTCTATGGGGTTAGCCCCCAGGATGGTGGAAAACATTTTTACCGTGATCGCCGGGCTGCGCGCACGCGGCGTCGCCCTGCTGCTCATTGAACAAAACGCCCGACTGGCGCTGGAAGTAACCGACAGCGCCTGGGTGATGGACAGCGGCAGCATTGTGCATCACGGCGAGTCGAAAGCGATGCTTAATGACGATCAAATTGCACAGATTTATTTGGGCGAAATGCCTGTTTAACACACTCACCAACAGCAGGGAAAAACAATGAAAACAGTAAAAATCAGTGCGCTCAGCGCCGCTATTCTGCTCAGTAGTTTTGCCTCTACAGGTGCATGGTCAGCTAAAAGCGAAACCGTGACCATCGGTCTTGCGGGCCCGCTTACCGGCCCGTCTGCCCGTATTGGTAAAGATCTGGAGAACGGCGCCCAACTGGCGATTGACGATATCAACAAGCAGCACCCGACCATCGGTGGTAAAGCGGTGACCTTCAGGCTGCAATCTGAAGACGATCAGTCCGACCCGCGCACTGCCGTGGCTGTGGCGCAGCGTCTGGTCGATAGCGGCGTGGCGGGCGTAGTCGGCCACTGGAATACCGGCACCAGTATTCCGGCGGCACGCGTTTATCACGATGCGGGTATCGCCCAGGTCGCGCCCGTTGCCACCGGCCATGCCTATACCAGACAGGGCTTTGATACCAGCTTCCGTGTGATGGGGCATGACGATGACGGCGGCCAGTTTGCCGGTCAGTATGCGGTGAATACCCTGAAGGCAAAACGTATTGCCGTGATCGACGACCGTACCGCATTCGGTCAGGGGCTGGCTGACGAGTTTATAAAATCACTTGAAGCGCAGGGCGTGAAGATTGTTGACCGCCAGTACGTTGACGACAAAACCGTGGATTTCAGCGCCGTGCTGACCGCCATTCGTAGCAAAAACGCTGACCTGATCTTCTTCGGCGGTGTGGATAGCCAGGCCGCGCCGCTGGCGCGTCGTATCAAACAGCTGGGTATGAACGCCACGCTGATGGGCGCAGGCGGCTTCGTCAGCCAGACCTTCCTGCAACTGGCCCAGAAAGAAGGTGAAGGCGTCGTGGCGCTGGAGCCGGGCCTGCCGGTTGAGCAGATGCCGGGCGGTAAGGCGTTCGAGCAAGAGTATCAGTCTCGCTACCACACCCATATTGAACTCCACGCCCCATTCGCCTATGACGCCACCCGCGTTCTGGTTGCCGCGATGGAAAAAGCCGACTCTGTCGATCCGGCTGAGTATTTGCCGGTTCTGCGCGCAATAAGCTATTCCGGCGTTACCGGGCAGATCGCTTTTGATAATGAAGGCAACCTGAAATCGCCGTCTTTCACCGTCTACAAAGTCGTGGATGGTAAATGGCAGCCGCAAACGGTACTGGGCGGCGCCAAAACGAAGTAACGCAGTGAGGCAATGTGATGAGTGATAATAATGAGCTGGGCATTCTCGCCCGCCGCAAAATAGAAGCAGAGATTATTAAACCAATCTATGAAATCCTGGTGCGCGAGATAGGGAAAGCCCGCGCCCAGGCGGTCATTGGCGAAGCCATTGAGCAGGCGGCGATCGATGCCGGTAAAGAATTTGCGCGCAAGGAGCCGAATGGCACAGACGTGAAGAGTTTTATCGCCCTGCAATACCTGTGGGAGAAGGATAACGCGCTGGATGTCAAAGTGATCGACGCCGACGACAAGCAGTACAACTATAACGTCACCCGCTGCCGTTATGCCGAGATGTACCACGAGATGGGCCTCGGTGAGATTGGCCACCTGCTCTCCTGCGCCCGCGATGAGAAATTTATCGTCGGCTACGCGCCCGACGTGGAGCTGACCCGTACGACCACCATCATGCAGGGTGGCGCATGCTGTGACTTTCGCTATCGCACCAAAAAGGAAGACGTATGATCCGCGTGAATGCAGAGCGTTTATGGTCAACGCTTGAGATAATGGCGCAAATCGGCGGCACGCCAGCCGGTGGCGTCACCCGACTGGCATTAAGCAATGAGGATCGCCTCGCTCGTGATTTACTGCGCGACTGGGCGCAGGAAGCCGGGTTTCGCTGCGAAATCGATAGCATGGGCAACATGTTTATTCGCCGCGCCGGTAAAAAACCACAGCTTGCGCCGGTGATGACCGGTTCACACGTTGATTCTCAGCCGCTGGGTGGGCGATATGATGGAATTTACGGCGTTCTGGCCGGGCTGGAAGTGCTGCGTACGTTAAACGATCAGAACATTGAGACCGAACGCGATATTGTACTGGTCAACTGGACCAATGAAGAAGGCGCGCGCTTCGCGCCAGCAATGCTGGCCTCCGGCGTCTGGAGCGGGCAGTTCACACAACAATACGCATGGGCGCGTGAAGATCAGGATGGCATCAGCGTCGGCGAAGCGCTTGAGGCCATCGGTTACCGTGGCGACCAGCCCGCCGTCGCCTTCCCTGTCTACACCTGTTACGAGCTACATATCGAGCAAGGCCCGATTCTCGAAGAGGAAGGTATTGATATCGGCCTGGTGCATGCCGCTATGGGCCAGCGCTGGTTCAACGTTGTAATTCGCGGATTTGCCGCCCATGCCGGCACCACGCCAATGGCCAGCCGCCGCGATGCGTTGACCGCCTTCGCCCGTCTGGCGCTGGCGGTGGAAGACATTGGCAATCAGCACGAACCAGACGGCAGAGCGACAATCGGCATGGCGCAGATTTCACCGGGATCGCGTAACGTAGTGCCAGGGGAAGTACATTGCAGCGTGGAGTTTCGTCATCCACAGACTACCGTCCTCCAGGCAATGGAAACGGCGCTTCGCAAGGCAACCGCCGATCTGAATCAGCGCGGCATTCAGCTCGACGTGGAACGTATCTTCGATTACGCCCCCATCGCATTTGACGAGACCTGTCTACAGCGCAGCGCAAACGCGGCCCAGGCACTGGGATACAGCAGCAAACGGATGGTGTCCGGCGCCGGTCACGATACCTGTTATATCAGCAAAATCGCGCCCGCCAGCATGATTTTTATCCCCTGCGAAAAAGGCATCAGCCATAACGAGGCAGAAAATATTCAGCCGGAATGGGCAGAAAAAGGCGCTAATGTTCTGCTGCACAGCCTCCTGCCAGCTGCGCTTGAATAACAGAGCCAGGTGAACCGGTCAGGTGGAAGAATCACTATTCAACTTAATCGATTACAAGCATGACCGGGTTTGACCATACAGCAGACCATGAATATGACTCATGTTGTAATGAAATTAAGTCTCTTTCACTCATCCAGTGACTCTGGCATAAAAGAGACCTTACTCACTTATTGATAACATGAATACTGCTAAATAATAAAGTCAGGTAACTCTGTAAAATCAATAAATTAATTCAGTTTTCATATCATGACTTAGGATGCAGGATCACGATGAATAACGATTTTACATTTACGATCAAAAGCAGTCGCTTTGATGAACATTATAACCCTTCGGAAAATACGCGTATTACTACCAACTTTGCGAATCTGGCCAGAGGAAAGAACCGCCAGGAAAACTTACGCAACACGTTAGTGATGATTGACAATCGCTTCAATACACTGGCGTATTGGGATAACCCCAAAAGCGATCGTTATTCTGTGGAACTTGATATCATTTCTGTTGCGATGAATATTAACGTTGATAGCAGCAGCGATACGTTCCCTGCAATTGAAATATTAAAAACCAATATTATTGACAAAAAGAACAACGAACGTTTTGAAGGTATTGTCGGGAATAATTTCTCCTCTTACGTGCGAGATTATGACTTTAGCGTATTACTGCCAGAGCATAACAAAAACAAACCTGAGTTTAGCATTCCAGATAATTTTGGTGATTTGCATGGGAACATATTTAAACATTTCATAAACTCAAATGAATACAAAGAGCATTTCAAAAAACCACCTGTGATATGTCTCAGCGTGTCAAGTAACGATATCTATCATCGGACTGGGAATCAGCATCCTGTATTGGGTATCGAATACCAGCCAGGTGGATCTTCGTTAACTGAGAAATACTTCAATAAAATGGATTTGCAGGTTCGCTATTTTATGCCAAAAAATAGCGTTGCACCTTTGGCCTTTTATTTTTCTGGTGATTTACTTAGTGATTACACGAATCTTGAGCTTATCAGCACCATCAGCACGATGGAGACGTTCCAGAAGATTTACCGACCTGAAATTTACAATGCCAACGCCGCAGCAGGTCAATGCTATCAACCAAATCTGAACCACCAGGATCATTCATTAACAAAAATTGTTTATGATCGGGAAGAACGCAGCCAGCTGGCTATTGAGCAAGGAAAGTTTACAGAAGAGCACTTCATCAAACCATACAAAGATATTCTTGAAAAATGGTCTGCTCACTACGCTCTTTGATTAACCGAAAATAAAAGGTCATCGATTATGAAAATATTACTACCCACTTCAACGGCTGGCAGTTTACCTAAACCTTCCTGGCTTGCTCAACCTGAGACGCTTTGGTCGCCCTGGAAATTGCAAAATGAGGAATTAATCGAGGGAAAACAAGATGCGCTACGTTTATCCCTGGATGATCAACTACAGGCAGGTATTGATATTGTTAGTGATGGTGAGCAAACGCGCCAACACTTTGTCACCACGTTTATTGAACACCTCAGCGGCGTTGATTTTGAGAAACGTCAGATTGTTAAAATTCGTAATCGCTATGATGCGAGCGTACCGACCGTTGTTGATGCGGTAGCGCGTCAAAAACCCGTTTTTGTTGAAGATGCAAAGTATTTACGCCAGCTCACTCGTCAGCCAATTAAATGGGCGCTGCCAGGGCCTATGACGATGATCGATACGCTCTACGATGCCCACTATAAAAGCCGCGAAAAGCTGGCCTGGGAATTTGCAAAAATTCTCAATCAGGAAGCCAGAGAGTTAGAAGCTGCCGGCGTCGATATTATCCAGTTTGATGAGCCCGCATTTAATGTGTTTTTTGATGAAGTGAATGACTGGGGGATCGCCGCGTTAGAAAAAGCCATTGAAGGGCTAAAATGCGAGACCGCTGTGCATATCTGCTATGGATATGGCATCAAAGCCAATACCGACTGGAAAAAGACGCTGGGGTCAGAGTGGAGACAATATGAAGAAGCTTTTCCCAAACTGCAAACGTCTAATATCGATATCATCTCACTGGAATGTCATAACTCGCATGTTCCAATGGATCTGCTTGAACTGATTCGCGGTAAAAAAGTCATGGTAGGGGCCATTGACGTGGCAACCAATACCATTGAGACACCAGAAGAAGTCGCCAGTACGTTACGCAAAGCGCTTCAGTTTGTCGATGCCGACAAGCTCTATCCTTCTACCAACTGTGGTATGGCTCCCTTATCTCGTCAGGTAGCCAGAGGTAAGCTCGATGCCCTAAGCGCAGGCGCAGAAATCATCCGAAGAGAACTTTCGGCTAAATGACTCTGTTAATAAGATACGGGCTATAAGTTGATTTCGGTAGATCTGAGAGGAATTTGAAATGGTGCGATAATAGGAACATAACATACCCCACATAGCCATTGATAAACATACATATTTTCTCGTTTCATCTTTATAAATGCCCCCTTTTGTGCCCCCACCTTGTTTTTCATGCGACTCGATGAGCCTTTCACCGAGTCGCCAATATCACCAATTTTTTCACAGACCGTACAAATCTTCTCGGCTCTTGAAGGCTTTCTCACTGCCGCGATCGGCTAAGAACAATATTACTTACTTCCCGATACGAACAACTGTTCATTAATCCGCATGCTCTCCTGGCATGAAGGATATCTGTCACAGTCAAATATGGCGTTCGTTCCTGTAAGGTGAATCCATTGCGATCGATACGAACTAACTCATATTTCTTTACCAGAAAGTTAACGGCATTAGCCAGAGTGATACCGGCATCGATATGTTCCTGTATAACGGTTTCATCACAAAACGGCGTATCGTTCAGGGTCAGACCATAGTGTTTTTCCAGCAGGCGTGTAAGTAGCATTTGCCAGACTGCAACGGGCGACAGCCAGGGCTTCGCCGCCCGCGAAATTGTAGCAGGTAGAGTTTTCATGTTTGCTCTCGTGAAATTCGTTAGCGTTGAGTGGGATAAATGGCGATATATACGTAGCCGCAACTACCAAGGGTATCGGCTTCGCAGGTGAAACCATTGTGGTACAGGGTGACACAGTGGGCATGGCGAGGATTCATTTCACCAGTGGTCAGCATTGATTCCATCTGACTGATAAAATGCGAGAATGCGACATCCAACTTCATACACTCGGCATCACTAAACTTATCGGTGATATTTGCCCGCTCAGCCAGATAGTGCAGCCGGTTCCCCTCCTGCACCAGACGGGCTCCCAGGCGTGGCGTAATGTCCCGCTGCAGGCCCCATGTCATGTTACTCATTTATAGCCTCCTTTATTGTCAGTTCAGGGTAATACTCATCAGGCAGGCATACGGCCCGTTGCGGTCCTGGCGACGTTCGGCGTATACCGCCAGCACGCCGGGAATGTCAGGAACTACCTGACCGGTGTAATGACAGACACTGCCGCGCCACTGGTATCTGCCGGTGCAGTAGCGAAAAATACGGGAGGCCGGATGCTGACGGTAAATCGTCATCGCCCGGCGTTTACTGATAATTTTCATGTAATACCTCAAAGCAGACCGTGTTCAGCGAACGACAATATCTGCGTGCCACCGACGATAAGGTGGTCAGGCACACGGATATCAACGAGCTGGAGCGCCTGCACCAGACGCTGCGTGACAGCTTTATCGGCCTGACTGGGTGTGGTGTCACCGGAAGGGTGGTTGTGCGCAAATAACACTGCTGCCGCATTAAAGTACAGGGCCCGCTTGACCACCTCACGGGGATGTACCTCGGTGCTGCTAATGGAACCGGCAAACAGGGTTTCGTGGGCAATCAACCGGTTCTGCTGATTGAGATAAAGCACCATAAACTCCTCTCGCTCAAGCCCGGCCATTTTCAACCGCAGCCAGTCGCGGGCGGCCTGTATGGAGGTGAACGCCACGCCAGTTTCGCGCAGGTGGCGGTCAAGCAGGGCCAGGGCATGTTGCACAGTGCGTTGAGCGCTCAGTGGGAGCACCGGAGCCTGTGGGGTAAGTGACTGTTCCATCATGAGTATCCTCAATCGATAATGCTCAGAATGGCGTGAGCTTCGGGATGCTGCAGGGCATAGTCCCGCAGGCGGTAATAGTGCGCGGTCATGGCATAGCATTCGGTGCGACAGGCGTGATGGCTGTATTCAATCAGGCAGACAGCGATACCTGCGGCTTCCGCGCTCATTTCCGCACCATTGCCATTCATGCCGTTGAACAGATGCCATTTATCGTCACTGTCAGCATCGGGAGCCATAAACGCTCCGCCATTGCTGAGCATGTAAAAGGACCAGATACCACCGCTGTACTCATCACAGAAGCGGTCCATCCAGGCGAAAATGCGGGGCTTCAGGATTATCCACTGCGGAATGGAACCAAAGTGTGTCGGCCAGAATGAGAGCCGCTGACGATCGGGCACAACAGAGGCGGTAATACCTGTCGCTGGCGATTGTTCCTGAAAGGGCGTAACGCTATTGCTATTGAATGCGTTCATGATGTTTCTCCGAAATAAAAAGCCAGCGACTGTGTGCTGGCGTGAAGTCGATTACATAACGTTAAAAACAAAAAGCCCCTGCTGCATAAGCAACAGGGGCCGGATGAGAGTGGTTATCTCTGTTTTAGTGGGGCTGTGCTATCAGAAGGCGACTTTCAGCGTGGCCTGCCCGTTGTAACCGTCAGCGCTGTTACCGCTGACACTACGGGTATAGCCGCCTTGAATACCCAGCGTCACGTTCTGGCGGATAAGGGCATCGATACCCGCCTGGAGATCAACCGCTGTGCCATCCTGAGACGGGGTAAAGGTAACATTGCTTCCCGCCGTGGCCGTTCCCATGCTCAAATCACCATCTGAGCTGAAGGTACGAATAAAAGACGGACGCGCCCACCAGTTCACCGGCAGTTCGCTTACGCTGCGTTTCATGCTGTCGCCAAAACCAGCCTGTGTGGAAGTACCGTTACCGAAGGCCATCTCTGACTGGCTGCCGAAGCGAACACCGGCACGAATATGCTGTACGCTACCGTCACCGAGGTTCACGTAGCCGCCATTGTCATAGCCGTTATTCAGGGACAGCCCCTGCCAGACATACTGAAGCTGCGGCTCCAGTATCAGGCCACTGGTCACACTGAACGACAGGCCCGTTTCCAGCGAGCCCAGCCAGCCCCAGCCGTGGGTAGCGAAACTGTCTGCATCAGACGTCGCTTTCAGGTTATGACGGGAGCCCTGAGCCACCACATCCGCCCACAGGCCGCTGGCGGCATGCACGGCGGTCAGGTAACCGCCCAGGCTGTACACATCGTCACGGGCAGTCCCGGCGCGGGAGCGGTCATCGTCTTTTACATCAACAGAAGAATGTCCTGCTGCACCGTACACACCGGCTTTCAGTGATGGCGTACTCAACATGTCACCACCCAGCTGTACGAAGCCGTAGCTGCCGCTGCTTTCCGGTGTCGCACCCTGTGCAATTCCGCCGTTATTATCATGTCCCATGTGACCGCCCTGGATGCGTCCCCAGACTCCGCTGTCACCTTTGACCGCGCTGCGCTGGTTGTAACTGCCTGCCAGTGCGCGGTCATAGTCCATGCTCTGCGCAAACAGCGAAGCATAAAGAGCAACTTCAGCACGATAGCCAGCTTCGCTGGTCAGATACCAGTTTTCATCCGCAGCACCGTGGTTCAGGATGTAGTTATACGCACCAGCCTGCAGTTTGCTGCCAAGTGCAAAGGCCCCGGCATCCGTCGTGGCACCGTTAATCGCATCCACTACTTTGATGCCGTTCCCCGTGGTGGCGAGGCCCAGCCCGGCATCACCGGCATTGGTGAAATTCAGCCAGGTTTTACCCGTTGCCTGCCCACCATCAATAACCAGCATATCAGCCGGGAAGTCTGGGTTAGCCAGATTAATGCTCATGTTAATGGTGCCACCCTGGCCGACAATGTTTGTCGTGGTGAGCTTGCGGGGAGTAAAGGTAATATCAGAGGAAGCAGCAAACAGGCGAGTTCTGGCGGCATCGCTTTGCTCAGGCGCGAAGGTTATCGTACCGGCATTTTCAATGGTGCCGGTACTGATGACATCCCCCGTAATCGTCAGGTTTGCATGCTCAGCCAGGCTGGTGGTTCCGGCCAGCCCACCGCCATTTCCCACACTCAGCTCGCCGCCGCTGCCAACGGCTGTATTTTCCGCTATCGCACCGGATTTAACGCTAAAGTGACCGCCGTTTTCCAACCAGAGCCCACTGGCTTTGCCAGATGCAGCATCAATACTGAATTCACCATGCGCGTTTGTACCGCTGACCGTTGAACCGCTGTCGGCAATCAGGGCACCGCCCTCATTTATAGTCACGTTTGTCGCCGTTCCGCCGTTGTTAACCGCCAGCACACCGCCCTTATCGACCATTGTTGTGTCTGCGGCATTGTCAGTGAGGACATCCAGTCGCCCCCCATTTTCCAGCACCACATTGCTTGCGTTACCGGAAACCGAATCAACACTGAAGCTGCCTAGCCGGTTGGTGCCGGACACATCCGCAGCCGTATTTGTCACCAGTGCGCCACCGGCATTGATAATGACATCTGAGGCTTTGCCACCCGCCACCACGCTGAGTCTGCCGCTGTTATTGACCGTGGTATCGCTGACCTGAGCGCCGTCCTTAACTACCTGCCAGCCACCGTTGTTGATGACGGTATCCGTTGCTGCCGCACCGGAATGAACGTACTGATAGCCGCCATTTAGCGTGGTATTTTCTGCACTGCCATGAACGCTCTGGTCACCGCCAGCATTCACCGTCGTAGCGACGACGGTCCCTTGCTCGAAAACGACCTGGCGGCCATTTTCATTGATGGTTGTATTTGTTGCGGTACCAGAAACAAACATCCCGTCGCTGTTTTCCGAATCCGGACCACCCTGTGCGCCGGTATTCACAACGGTGCCAATTGCCTGAGCCCCCCCTTTAACTACCATGTAGCCGCCTTCATTAATGACGGTACCGCTGGCAATCCCGCCGGAATGTACCCATTGCTCGCCACCGTTCAGTACCGTACCGGAAGACTGACCGTGTACGCTCTGACCACCACCGGTATTTATCGTTGTATCGCTGGCACTGCCGCCTGCAAGCACCGCCTGAAGACCGTTACTGTTTATGGTGGTGTGGTTTGCTACGCCACCATCCTGTACGAACTGGCCGCCCTGATTGTTATCTTCATCATCGCTGCCGTACTCAAGCCCAGTGTTAATGGTGGTGTTATTCGCCTGCCCGTAAACCAGCTGCGTGTCGTTATTGCTGATAACCACCCCGTCAGTCGTCTCCCCGACAGGTACAGAGGTCTCTGCCGCCAGTGCTGTACCAGAGGTCAGTCCGGCAACGGCTAGTGCGAGTACTGCGCCAGTACGCTTTCCTTTTGCTTTTGCCAGTTCTGAAACAACCACAAATGCGCCAAGAACTTCGTTCCAGACCAGCCGATAGCTGGTATTCAGATTTCGCTTCATCGTATTAACCTTGTTGTGTGTAAATAAAAAAGCCAGCATCCACTCTCCGTGGATGCTGGCTGGTGAAAAACTTCAGGGTGAGGTAAATGCATTCAGCGACTGCTGGATGCAGCGGAAATGCGGCAGAGCCCGGGCAAAACCGGTATTCTCTGCCATCCGCCAGAGCCTCTCGTTACGTCTAAATATCTCCGTTGTGGGCTGTACCACATGGATTTCATTCAGGGTGAAAACAGCCGGGCGCTCCTGATATTCAGCGATCAGGTACCAGTGACCTTCCTGCATCATCAGCCGATACGGTGCCAGCCGTTCGCAACGCTGTCCGTCAGCAAGCAGCGTGACGCGATAGCAGGCGGTAATGGCTTTGACCAGACGATAGAATGACAGTGACGCTGACGGGCTGGTTATACCCACAGCTTCACCCGCCAGACAGGGCGCGTCGTTGCAGTTCAGCAGCAGGCTGACCAGTCGACGGTCCAGCCCCGGAAACAGATCGGCTACACCTGTACGGTGGGCGAAGGTCAGCACATCCAGCTCGGCCTGCGCACCACTCACCCCCGTCCGCAGGCGGTAACAACCGTTGCTACATTCAAGATCCAGATACATCAGCCGTTCACGAAAATCGCGGTACAGAGTACGTGCAGATACACCAAACTCTGCGGTCAGCCTGCGCATATCCAGCGTTTCACCTGCGACGAGGCGACTGATAATCAGCGACAGCCTGATCGCCAGCCTGTCGTGGCGGCGCTCTGTCTGTGTCATTATCATTTCTCCATACGAGTTAACTGACTGAAAGGGTTATGATTCTAAAGAAGGGGTCTGACAGGGTATGTCCGGGGCAATAACTATTTTTCGATGGACAGGAAGCCACTGATCACTGGGTAAGCTGGGGTTTTTGTTCAATTAATCAGCAACACAAGAAGAGGTGAATTGACAGGGCATGTCATTCTTTAACGAGGCATTAACTTTTCAGATGCAGAACCTGAATTTAAACAGACTGAAACTGTGACAACATCGTTTCCGCCATCACCCACAGCGCACGGTTGAGTTTTACGTCCCCGTCAATGCCACGCACCGCACGGGTATGCGTTCGTCCGCCTTTAGCATTGCGTCCACTAAGCCCGCCCTTAATCAGGTTTTCCTGTACACGCTGATAAGTGGTCCACAGATCATTGCTCTCATCCTGCCAGCGGCGTGGGGAGAGTATCTGCGATTCAGTAACAGGCTGGTGGTCCTCACCAAAGCGATACGTAAGCGCTGCTTTCGCAAGTGCCTGCTGCGCAGGTGGCGGTAGCATCAGAGACTGCATGGCATCGCTTTTCTCTTCCACCCGATCAAAAATCCCAAGCACTTCATAAGCCCCTTCAATCACCTGACTCACCACATCACCTTTATGTGGTACCCGCACCTCACCAAACGACTCACCGCAGACAAGCCCGTTCTGACACACCGCACGAAATAATCCCGGCAGCATTTGATACGAACTGGTGCCATCATGAGAGTTAAGCAGAATGATTTCCGGCACCTGTTTACCTGTAATTTGCCCCTCCCGCCGCAGGCGAAGCATGTGCCTGGTGTGTTCCCGACGCCCCGGGTCACGCACGCGGGTCTGACAGGCAAAGAATGGCTGAAAACCTTCGCGCTGCAGGCTGTCCAGCAGGGAGATAGTTGGAATATAGGTATAACGTTCGCTGCGGGATTCGTGTTTGTCCTGGCTGAAAACGCTGGGCACCACACGAAACAGTTCTTCGCGGGTTAACGGACGGTCACGACGGATAAGATTTGCTGCGCCAAAGCGCGAAGCCAGACGGGTCATAAGCAGACTCCTCATAACGGAAAACAATAATAGAAAGCCCTGCCGCACAGGCGACAGGGCTCATGGAATAACAGGTTGGAATTAAACGCTCAGAAGAAGAAATCCCAGACAGCACGGGCCACTGATACCACGGTGGTGCGCATGGCCTGAATGATGGTCCGCACCGGAGTCGGTATCAGCGGGAAAGTACTCACCGTATCCAGCACCGCACCGATAGTTTCACCAAAATCAACGCGCGCTTTTTCCTGGACTACTGTTGTGCGAAAGGGAGACTGCAGTTGCGCGACCACCGGGCTGCTGGCCTCGCGCGGCAGGCAGCGAATCATTCTCTCCGCCATTGTTCGTAATCCCCACTTAGCCCGGACCGATACGGCACATACAGGATGAACAGGCTGGAACAATTCATGCAGCAGGCAAATTTTACGGCTAATGTTTTGCTTCTGCTCTGTGGATAAGTAACCGCCACCGCTAGTGGGTTCGGTCTTGTCCGACTGACTAATAACAAACAGCACCTTATGCCGGTACGACTCACCAATTATCTGATGATAAAAATGCTCATCCACCGCCAGCGCCCGATCATCGGCCTTGATCAGCCACAGCACCAGGTCGAGCCGGGGAAGCTGATCACGGTACAGCCCGTCATACTCGCTATCGCGTGCACTACTTTCCCCTACGCCGGGCAAGTCTACCAACGTCATAACGCGCTCGCCAACCTGAAGGCGAAAGCGCAGAGGTTCCCGGGTGCAGGCTACCACATCGCTGACAGGAGATACCTCACCAGCAAACAGGGCATTGCAAAGGCTACTTTTGCCTGCTCCCGTTTTACCCATAATACCTATAACCGGTTCATACTCAGTTATCTGTCTTATTTGTTGCAATAAATGCTCAGTAACCCATTCAGGTAATCCAGATACCGGCTTTAGCAAAGAAGAATAACCGTATTTATTTTTCATAACCCCCCCCTCTTATTGATAATAAAAAGGCAGCTTACATGGCTGCCTTTTTGAATCCTTCATGGGGATGATATATATCCAAAAAAACATTCAGCGTGGATTCAATTTTTGCCTCCATGCCAGATGAACAGCATATTCAATAACTCTGGCATTTGAGATCCCTTCTCTCACAGATATATCACGAAGCTTATCATGAGTCTCCTGAGAAATGATCACGTTAAGGGCTTTATTTTTATCTGCACGCTTCTTCTCTCGGCTTTTCTGTGTGCTCAATGCACTTTTAAATTTCCTTATGAATAGTTCTCTTTCTGCTTCAGTTCTAAAAACATCCTCACGCCAGATAAAATATGACGCATAACAGTATGCGATTTTTTCTTCTGTTCCTTCAGCATGCCGATACTTTTGCAAGGTAATATTGTTTTCCTGCAAATAGTTCAGCAACCAGTCAATGGTCACCCCTGCCTTCCCATTAACATCAGAAAATAAATTTCTCTTTGTGATTAATTCATTCCACTCATTATGTAATTTTAGGATGTATTGTCTGGTATTTCCTTCAGAAATGCTTCTTACAACTTTATCTTTGATAAGCCGCACCCGAAGATTATGGACCGGCGGAATATCGAATCCTAAAGTGAATGGTTCATTTAACAGAGAATTTCCTGCCTGAACAGGGAAAGTGTTTGTATAGGGTGCATAACCCGCGGTAACGTGATCTTGATCTGTTTTACAAAGTAACCAATAACTAGCCCTGGAGTCTGTGGTGAACCATTCAAGCTCATCTTCACATGGAATCTCTTTTTTAGCCTCAACCCGGGTGTTATTGATAAAAGTATCTACTTCTCTTTCGGAACCTTTATTCCCACTCAATAATAAATTGCGCACTCTCTTTTCATAGTTTGCAAGATTTGCTTCGGACGACTCAGGAGGAATATCAACCTCGAATTTCTTTAATTTAAAGTACAAAAATAAAATGAGATTCCTTTCATCATAAAATGAAACCACCACTACCCCCTTGTCACTACGTGATTATAGGTACAAAAATGCCCATTTTTGCACATTAACTCAATGAGTTATTGTTGATAACGTGTATACGGTCACGAAAATTTGGCTTCTTGAGGACTGGGGGATAGCAGAGGGGAAGAAGTAAAAGAACTGTTTGGGTCCTGGATTACAAAGGGATATAAAACTCTAAGCGCAAATATAAACAGATTGAAATAGCCATAACGAATTATAAAAAACCTTACTGCTTTATATGCATGAAGTGGGACATTTCAATTTCCAGAATCACTTAAAAGGCTCATTATAATTTTTACATAACAACCGGTTGTTATGCCTGAACGCGAACTCAATTCCAAATTGAGCTCTGCCACACTAATAACAACCGGAGAATCTAATATGATAACTGAAACACTATTAACTGAAGACAAATTAGTTGACATGTTATTTATCACCACCCTAACTGGATTAACTGACAAGTGGTTCTATAAATTAATTAAAGATGGTGAATTTCCAAAACCTATTAAGCTAGGGAGAAGTTCTCGCTGGTTACAGAGTGAAGTTGAAAATTGGTTACGAGAACGAGTTAAAGCATCGCGAAGCTGAAATGAAATTACGCCCATGCCCCCAATCGGACTGCATGTTTATATCATAAATATCATTATATAACCCACATGTTAACTTCGGAGTAAAAATAAATGATCACCAGCTAATAAAATCACACCTTGCATGACACGCATTAAAATTAACACCCCGGATTGGTAATATATACAACAATATACTACACATCCAACCATCAACACACTCATCCATTGCAAGTATATAAACAACAATAGTCAATACACTCTGCACATATACACGCTCCCACAAATCAAACTAACAAACATTCAAATCAAAACCATAAATCACCATTTAATTACCTCATCAACCCAAGGTAAGACACAACCCTAGATACTATACAGACAACAGGAATTTATGATGCTTAATGATATTTATCTTGATCAACGTCATGCCCCATTCAATACAATGTATCTGCAACGGATGCTTCGCGTGATTAATAACGCTACAGCACAATACCCACGAACAATGGTTGTCCGTGTAGACCTACGACTTCCTGATAACCACGATGAATGTAAGGCTGGTCTTATCTCTCGATTTATAGAATCGCTTAATGCAAAGATTGAAGCACGATATCGAAGCAAACTAAAGCAGGGTATTCGATGCTACCCATGTCATTTACGTTACGCCTGGGTCCGGGAGGTTGGAGAAGTAAACAAGAAGTCTCATTACCACATGGTACTCTTTGTGAATAAAGATACTTTCAACGGGTTAGGGGTGTACGGTGAAGATGGAACTGGGTTAGCCAGCCTGATACAGGCAGCCTGGCTGAGTGCCTTACAGTTGAGCTCTCCCCCCGGATATCGAACGCTGGTACATATCCCGGACAACCCATTGTATTACCTGGACGTCAATAATTTAGACTACAAAACGGTTTACGATAAACTCACTTTCAGGCTGAGTTATTTTGCGAAGGAGCGCACCAAGTCATACAGCCGGAATGAACGCTCATTTGGCTGCAGCCAGTCCTGAGGCAAAACAAACTAAGTCTATAAAGATTTTTTCAGCCTGGCTCTAATCGACTGAATCTCAGCATACTCCGCTTTTGAAGCCTTGACACGTCAGTTGTTCTTTCACCTCTGAGTGGCTACTCGCGACTGCCTGCAGGAGACTGATTATGTTATTGACCGCAAAAGCCATTAACTGACTTTTCGACTTAATCTCCTTAAGTTATGTGAGAAATTTGCCGATATGAAAACATGATCCCCCAGTCGCTACTGACATGCCCTGTCAGTAGCGACTGGTAATCTCAAGGAAAAATCACAAGGAGAACGCGCATGAGCGGGCATGAGGTAATGGTACAAAGAATAACCGCTATTATTGCAGAACTTTACCAGTACGGTTTTGTATCACGTAAGAAGATGATGGACGAATTCAACATCAGTGAGCGTACTTTGTATCGTGATCTTAATCGTCTGGGCGACAGAATCGTCCCCGATGGTGATGGTATTTACAGGCTGGCTCCCGCTTACGCTAAACCTCAGGCTCTAAAAGAACAACAAAATCTCATCAATGCCCTAGGGATGGCAGAGTTATTCCCTGTAAAAAAAATCTTCTCCCAGCCTGACATGACTTCACTGATCATCAGATCGCTGCCCGGAGATCCAGAAGCGAAACGCGTACTTGAGAATAACTATAGTGTGTTCGATAAAGCGATTCGTGAAAATAGCCTTTGTGAATTTCATTATAAAGGGAAACATCGGACCGTCGCGCCTTATAAGCTTATTAACATAAAGAGCGTCTGGTATCTCGGTGCGGTAGAGAATGAAAAGGTTAAAGGATTCCAGCTCACCAAAATTCATTGGCTGAAATTTAAATCAGAGCACTTCACACCACAACCCCATATCACACAATACTTTGCTGAAGAAGATGATGTCTGGTTTTCTTTGGATAAGCAGATTGTACTCCTTAAAATTTCAGCCGACGTAAGCCATTTTTTTAAACGTCGAAATGTTCTGCCTGCCCAAAAGTTAATTCGTCAGGAACCTAATGGCGACTTGATCGTGCAAACCAAAATGGCACACGAAAACCAGCTATTTCCATTATTACGTTATTGGTTACCAAATCTCACTATTATTTCCCCGGTTAGCCTACAACAACTTTTTTATCAGAAGCTCAACCAGCAGATAATAGAAATGAAAAACCCATTGCAGTGAAATTATTTTTGACAACATACAGCAGGAGTAAAAAATGTTACGTGGTTCAGAAAGAAAAGAAGCATTAGCCAGTCTCAAAAGTGCAACTAACCGTTATGAAGTACAGGCTAAAGACACCCAAGATGAGATCACTGCCCTCTTTCTGTTACGCCAGAAATGCAGTAAGGACCTGATTGCCCGTGGTGAAAATTTTGTTAATCGACTGGCGAATACACCGAAAGAGTTTGATAAATCCTGGAGCGAATTGAAAGCGGAAATCGCTGAATTTGATAACGTGGTGGAAAAACTGGAAGAAGAATACCGCGCATCACATATTGGTAAAGGAACGGCTGCTGCGGGGGTTGCCGTTGGGGCGGGGGTCGCCGCATTTGCCCCTACGGCTGCGCTGGCGGTCGCAACAACTTTTGGTACAGCATCCACGGGTACCGCTATTGCTACGTTAAGCGGAGCTGCCGCAACAAATGCAGCCCTGGCATGGCTCGGCGGCGGCGCACTGGCTGCGGGTGGCGGTGGCATGTCAGCAGGAAGCGCACTACTGGCTCTGGCGGGTCCAATAGGCTGGGGGATTGGTGCTGTAGGCATCGCTGGCGGAACCTTACTAGCCCGTCGCAAAAACGGTAAAATCATTGATGAAGCACAACAGGAAGAGCGCCAGGTTCGCGCAAAAACCAGCGAACTTCGCGTGATGGAACGTGGTGCGCAAGAACTCAAGATGCTCACATCCGAGCACTATCATGGTACTGAAAGCATTATTGATGTGCTGGAAAAGGCTGCGCCTCAAGACTATTGCCAGTTTAATACCCAGCAGAAAGATCAATTAGGGGCATTGATTAACCATATCAATGCATTATCAAAACTGATCAACAAGAAAATCCAGTAATGAGCATTAACCATAATACAGTTGGCGACCAGCTTATCGGCAGCGCGGTTAACGCCATTAATCAGACCCGCATTGATAATGAACTGTTAAAACTATCGCAGCAGGATCGTGCATTTGAGTTGGCTGGCGAACAAATGCAAAAGGTGCGTGATTTCATCGCGTCACCGGCTAACATCCTGGGCTCAATGAGCACCAAACACGGTGAAATTGCTGAGCAGGTAGAAGTTGGCGTGCGCAATGCTCGCCAGGCAATAGAAGAAAGGGTTCAGGATGCCTCTGATCTTAGCGCCACGTTTGACGGAGTGGGTCGAACCGCTCCGGCGGATTATATGATAGATGGCGTTGACGTGCAGTCAAAGTTTATCAACGGAGTTAATAATAACCTGAACCATGTCCTTCAGCACATGGAAACCTATCCCAATTTCACCCAAGGAGAATCCTTTTACCATATCCCCAAAGACTCCTGGCAAACGATTCAGGATGTTATTGATGGGAAGCCGGTGGAGGGCTTGAGCGAAAAAACAATACAGGCTATCAGGGATAAAGTTACAGAAATTGAAAGTACAACGGGAAGATCCTTTAATGATGTCGTGCGTCCTGGAGTTTCTGATTACAAAGATGTTCAGTGGGGAAAAATTGACGAAACGCTTGATAAACATGATCAGGAATTAGCGGAACAGAACGAGGCAAAAAAAGCAGAAATTATTGACGATCACCAACCCTCCCTAAGTGAAGGCATGCGTGCAACCGCAATGGGAGCCGCTTTCGGTGGAACCTTTGCTCTTGTAACAGGTATATATAGCAAATACCGTGACGGTAAAAATATATTTCGTGGAGATTTCAACAGACAGGACTGGCAGGATGTCGGCTTAGATACATTGAAAGGTGCCGCTATTGGCGGTGTATCCGCCGGAGCAATTTATACCCTGACCAATTATGCCTCTCTGGGAGCACCGTTCGCCAGCGCGCTGGTCACTGCCGCTAAAGGTGTAAGCAATCTTGCTCTCTCCTATCAGCGCGGTGAGATTAATGCTGATGAATTTACCGATCTTGGCCTTATCATCTGCGCGGAATCTGCCATCGTTGGCGCAATGTCTGTCGCAGGTCAGGCAATCATCCCTGTGCCTGTTTTGGGGGCATTGGTTGGTTCTATCTCAGGGAAGTTTATGGTTACCGTAGCTAAAAATCTGGACAGTAAAGCACGCCAATTGCTGGCGAAAAAAATGGAGCAATTTACATGTCGCTTAAGTGAGATTGAGCAGAAAGCACTCAACCGAATTTTGAACGAGTTCGCGGCGCTGGGTGAGCTTACCGCAGCTGCATTTAGCGTGGAAAACAATCGCCGGTTGCTGGAAGCAAGCATCACGCTTGCCCAGGCCCACGGTGTTGAAGAGACGAAGATAATCAAAAATGCGGATGATCTTGACACATTTATGATGGCGTAGCACTCGAATAAAAATTACAGCAAGGATAAAACCACAATGCTACAGATAATTGGTGCGTTAATTTTACTGGTAATCGGTTTTGTTATTATAAAAGCGTTGTTTAAGGCATCTCTCAATATTCTAGGTGTGATATTAGGATTGGGTGCATTGATTGTTGCAGGCCCGCCTTTATTGGCGGGCTATATTGTAGAGCGCGTAACCTATGCGCTTCACTCACGTTGGCTGCTGGGTGTACCTCTTGCCATAGCAGGAATGGTGATTAGCTTTATGTGGGGACTTGATGGTAAACATATTGCCTACGAAGCTTATTCATTTGATTCAATGAAGTTTATTTTAACCGCTGCATTTGCCAGTGGCCTGCTTGCAGTACCTGTACAAACCAAGGCTATTCTACAAAACGGGCTTATACCAGCCGATATCAATGCCAAACTTAAAGAGTATTATTGCTGTTTTTATACGTCTTACTTTTTGATGGCCTGCTCTGCGGCTACACCGTTTATAGCCTGGCAATATAATATCTCATCTTCACTGATGTGGTGGACAGGATTGCTATACTGGATAGCAGCCTTACTGACACAGTTCTATGCGGCAAACCAAATTCAGGAACTCAAGAAGTTAACTAATGCCATCAATACAGGGTTAAATGAGCAAAAAGCGATCAATAACAAACTTTGGCTGACGGAACTAAAAGAAGGAAGTAACCTCTCAGCAGAATTCGTAGAGACTATCTATCTCAAGTTGGTCTCACAGCATATTTTTCAGGGCGATACTCGAGAGCAGGATCTGGCTGGTGAAAACTGGCTTTTAAATGATGCCTGGTATGAAAGAAAGATGGCTGAATTTAATGAGCAGTTAAACAGTAAAATAGTACACTCATCAGATGAGCTAAGAAGCCTTTTTGGTAATAGGCTGAATTTACCCTCTGCTGCGAATGATGATCTCCTGAACCGTTATCTTGATGGTGGGAACTATTATTCTTTTTCGGATGGTCGAAAATTTGTCTCGTTTCACTATGTCGACGAGCTTTGTACCTGCACTTCATGCGGTTTGAGCGAAATTAAAAACGCAAAACACCAAGGCGGTGGTGGGAGCCAAGAATGGTATTGCTCAGATATTTGCCGGGAAACGGAAAAACTCTGCATTGAAATTCACAAGCGACCACAGGCTGAATTTATTTCCAGTGCAGCAACAAACGGTTTGATTCTCATGACACTCCCGGAGGCCTGGAATACTAACGAAAAAATGTTTGCAGTGGGAGGACAAGGACATGGTTTTGCAGCCGAACGGGGAAATCATCTTACTGACAAAATCCAACTAAAAGATGCACATATTCTCGGTGATGATAATGCGAAAAATGGTGCAGACAGGCTGGTTAACGGTTCAGAGATTCAGACCAAATACTGTGCAACCGCTGCACGTAGCGTCGGTGCTGGTTTTGACGGACAAAACGGTAATTATCGCTATTATGACAGTAACGGAACCCCAATGCAGTTAGAGGTTCCGAAAGACCAGTATTCGAAAGCGCTTGAAACGATGGAGAACAAAATTCGCGATGGCAAAGTCCCCGGCGTTACCGATCCTGCAGAAGCCACAAAACTTGTACGTCAGGGACACCTGACTTATAGCCAGGCACAAAACATTACTAAGTTTGGCACGTTCGAATCTATCACTTACGACATTGCGGAAGGATCTATCATCAGCCTCGCAGCTGGAGGTATCAGCTTCGGTCTGACAGCTTCTATTTTCTACCTCAATACCGGCGATCGTAAGGCTGCGTTGCAAACGGCAGCAATACAGGCAGGTAAAACATTTACCCGCACACTGACAGTTTATGTGACGGTACAGCAATTACACCGTATCAGTGCCGTTCAGGGATTACTTAAAAATATTGATTTTGCCGCTGCCAGCCCGACAGTTCGTAATGCGCTTCAACAGGGAGTCGGAGCTAACAATCTCAACTCCCTTAACAAGATGATGCGTGGCACACTGGTTACCTCTTTCGCACTGGTCGCCGTGACCACTGGTCCGGATATGATCAAAATGGTGCGAGGTCGTATTTCTGGGGCACAGTTTATAAAAAATCTGGCAGTTACTTCATCTGGTGTGGCTGGGGGTGCAATTGGTTCTATTGCTGGCGGAATGATGCTTAGTCCATTAGGTCCTTTCGGTGCTTTAGCAGGACGCGCAGCTGGTGGCTTGTTAGGCGGTATGATTGCCACAGCGATTTCCAAAAAAATAGCGGGTGCACTGGTTGAAGACGACCGAGTAAAAGTGCTGGCTCTCATCCAGGAACAGGTTACATGGCTTGCAACAAGTTTCATGCTTACAGAACACGAACTTGAAAACCTGAACGCGAATCTGGCAACAGTAATTGACCAAAAAACCCTGGAGGTAATCTTCGCCGCAAAAGAGCAAGACCGAGCAACGGCCAATATGCTGATTAAACCACTTGTAGTAAGTGTGGTTAAGCAACGACCGGTCCTGAGCTATGAACAATCGCAAATCTGCGAAATGGTCGATCAGCTTGATACATCGGTTTCATTATCTGCTGTTGCATAATGAAAGGTATAAATTCATTACCATCGTGATATGGTGCTCTAGATGAAGCAAACTTAAATACCATTAACCCCATGATACCATTGTAAAATACAGAATAAACAATGGTAATCATCATAATGAACTGATTCGAACAGACTTTCGGAAGGGTATGAAGAATTAACAAATATGGGGGCAATTGCCCCCTTAATGTTTATTTCAGCCGTTTACCTGCATCATCAATAACCTTCTCACCGTCTTCCTTGGTGAAAGCCGCTTTCTGAGCATCTGGAAGGATATCCAGAACAACTTCAGAAGGACGAAACAGTTTGGTTCCCAGCGGCGTCACAACGATTAACCGAGCGTCAGTAAATTTCTCATCTGCAAAGCCCAGTTCCTCATAAGGCTCAACACTTTATTCCTTATTTGATAACATTACCCATTAATAGGTCAGGGTTAACTTGTGCTCATCGATTAGCAATATCTAGCTGCATGCGAAGCGTATCCTCCCAAGGAAGGTTATGAATGAATATGGTTTATCTCTCAGTCACTGTATTGACCCGTTCCCCGTTGAACCACACAGATTGTTGTTAGCCACTTCCGCCCCCGAACACGAAGAAACTCACGCTCAGCAAGGTCCATAGTGAGTGAGGAGCGGAAGTTAGTTTTGGGTAACGTCATCGGTGTAGCAGTTACCTTCTACAACGATAAAACAGTATCTATGGATAGCAATAAGGTATCGGTTAAATATATGGTGATTCAGTCTTCATTTTATTATCATGCGATATCTACTCATACATCTGCGATTAAATCATTGAGAGGCATGAGTGTTGGAAGACAGGCGTTAGCTAAGTCGCGGGAGCCTCTTGAGATAAGCAAGGGGATTTTTATATTATAAAGAAGGTTGTGTCTTTGATGGGTAAAGTTTATCACTATTGTGATCTCAATGCACTATTGAGCATTATAAATAATAAGAAACTTTGGATTTCATCGGCTGGAAATCTAAATGATTATACTGAAATAAATTATGCTAAAAACTATTTCTTGGATGCTCTGGATTCAAAGAGAAATCCATCTAATAATTATGTTATTGATGAGTTCCTTCTTTGCTTTCAAAACTCATTCCCACATCCTTATATTTGTAGTTTTTCAAAAAACAAAGATCTCTTAAGTCAATGGCGTGCCTATGCTAGTGATGGCTGTGGAGTATCAATTGGTTTTAATACTGAAGCCTTTGGGTTTTCTGACGTCGCCCCAGTTTTGGGTATGTCTGATATTCATTCCATAGGCATCAATGAAGTTTTTTATGATGATGTTAAAGTTATCCGTGAGTTTGCTGACCGCATGTCTAATGTTGTAATTGCATCATCTTTTCTTGATGACTCTCATAGATGGATGACCTATAATCATATAACAACTGAGGTCAGAACAAAATGCTTATTTACTAAAAATAAATTCTTTGAAGAAGAGCAAGAAGTGAGAATTGTACACCTTCCCTTTGTTACAGGGAATGAGCGTGGCGAATTTAACTTCTTACATTCAATTTCAAGGCCAAAGCAAAGAGTTACAGGAAATAGAATAACATCGTATTTCGAATATGATTTTTCCTCAAAAGAAAATCTTCTATTTGAAGTTGTTCTTGGCCCTAAATGTGAAATAAATAATTATGAAATTGAGATGTTACTAGCGTCGAATGGCTATCTAAAGATACCCGTATCTAGATCTGGTGCAAGTTACAGGTAATCTTTGTAATTTCCCTCGTTTGTACGAAACAACAGAAACAATGAAGAACTAGCCAAGTCTACAAGAGCATTTAGGTGTTGTCCGCTCCTCCCACGGAACGGACACGTTAACCGGGCTAAAAGTCCGATGTGAGCGAACAACTTAAGTAAGTGGCAATGTTTGAAAGAGGATAGCTAATTCACGCTGTTGCCTGCATAGCCGATACGCTAATGCGCTTTTCGCCCAAAAATGCTTTAAGTTCAGGCCACGTGGTTATTAGTTTATAAGAGTGAATTTCTTCTTCATCACTCACATGACGATCGACAACAATTGGCGGAAGTTCTGTTATTGGCTGTATATTTATTGACTTTTTCCCCTGTTGCAATATATCCCTTATCGAGTTATACAAAAATGGATTATATCGTTTGATATAATCTAATTTTTTCTGAACATCAGGAACTGAGAGCACAGAAAGAAATAATCTGTAATTTTCAGTTTTCATTTCAGTGGGTCCTAAACCTAGGGTGATAAATGCTTCTTTTAAATTCTTGTTTTGTTGCTCACTATAAATCTCGTCAAAGGGTATTTCTGATTCAAAAGAAATCAATGTTCGACTTATACCCGGCTGATTAACTTTTGACGCTTCATTCAGAATTATGTTTTTGAAATTTTTAAGAGTGATAATATCTGGAGCACCTTCAATGTTAGAAAATAATTTTTTGTACTCCGGCGTGGAAATTTCCTTTCCCTCTAAAAAAGAAGATATTGCCTGAAAAGTGCTATTAGTCATTCCACTACCTGATTGAGCAACCCCAGGCAATGCGGTTGAATTCATAGTAAAGTTTGGCGATTTAAATTTCATGCAAAATGGGCGATATAGAAGTCCATCGCCTTCTTGTGAATTCCATAGAAACATTAATTCAAGATAAGGCTTATGGTTCGGATTGATATAATCATAGCAGCAATTAAGAAAACCTATCAATATCTTAGATTGGCCATCAATATCAAAGCATTCACCATCCTGAAAGTTTTGATGAATATTTTCCCTCAATAACTCGATGATTTTGAATCCTGACCTAATATCACCACTGAAAGCCACGCATAAATTACTTCCTATTTGGTGTATTTTTTGAATGCAATTAAAATAACGAACTTCCCCGCCAGTCAATGTTATTGTTGCCTGAATATCGGCTACGCAGACAAACCCATTAAAGCAGTTCCCTCCAACCACCCAAGTCATAATATCCATCCTTTTAATTTCAATTCTTTCGAAGCTGCATGTTCGTCCAAAACTTTATCGATATCATTTATTTAATCTTCCATTAACTATATCTGCTATGGCCTATAGAAGCTAATTTTTATTTCCAAGAGTTCAGTGATGTCTTCTCGCAAACAAACGTTACCCGTTGTTGAAATATCGCTCATAGTCCCATTCATCCTGCCTGTGATTATCAATAAGCACAAACTCGTCAACATCCTCCTAACTTTACAGCGATGACCTAACAGATAAACCCATCGCTATGCCCGCGCAGGGCAGCTGGTGCATACGTCTGGCGATGGCTCGTGAGTGGCGTGACGTAGTGAACAAGCATGGCTAGGATGTGACACTGCCTGATGTGAGAGTCAAAGGTAAGCCAGTAGCCTCAGATACAAGTAGTTGGCGGAGCAGCTCAGCATATGCAGCGGCCAGCCCGTGACTGCGTCGGCTTCTCATTACTGAATGATTAATGCTGTCTGACGGGAAAGCACTTTCACCAAAAAGTTTGAACACAGGGCCGGTAAGGTCCGCTCTTTCTAAATGGCTCATTTGCTCCAGCGCTTAGTGTAATGTAAAAATCTCCTTCGAAAACAATCATCCTCTCAGAGTAGAGGCCGATAAATCGCTATGGATATAGGTAAACAGCGGTCATAAATATGCCAGCTCCGGCGTGTGGATAAATATACGTGCGGAGCCGCGCTAAGAACTGAGGAGGGGAAGCAGACAGTGAAACTTTATGAGAACGTGGTTATTGGTAATTTCCTGTACGGACTGGGCGTCTCTGTAGGGGCACAGCTTCGCGGGCATGTATTGCCAGCATCTGTCAATCTGCTCCAACAGACGCCTGAGGACAAGGCGCTGGCTGATGTCCTGCTTTCCTTTCCCGGCACCCTACGGCTAATTGAGTTCAAATCTGCGGATAACCGCTCTGGTAAAGAGGCCGCCCGTTTCAGAAAGCTCTCTCACGCGCTAGGAAGTGATGTGAGGCTGAGGCCACTCTCTCACCGAATCCACTGGTATGTTGAAACAACGCCTGACGTTCAGGTGGGTGTGAAAACCTACTTTTCGAGCTATCTCATCGCCCTCTCTCGGTCCCCCCGTCAGGCTGAGCCCCTGAACCTTGAGAACTTTATTGCACAGACAACCCGTAGCATCTTTTCGACTCAGGTTAATGCCGAAGATCCGGTTGCCGTCAGTGACTACCTGAAACTGGTCAGGTGGTGCCAGGGCGTGGACGCAGAGAGCAACGCGGGCGCGCTTATCGTCGTTTGTGACGGCAGCGGTAATCTGAGGTATGCAGAGCTGAAGAATATGATGGAGCTTTCGATGACACATGAGAAATGGCTCCTGTACAGGCATGAAGTAGATCGCCAGCCAAAGCTGGAGAGAGAGCAATCATTAGACCACGACAGAGGGATTGAGCTGAGCCTATGAAAAACACAAATTCCGTCAGTGAACACGACATACGCCTCTTTTTTGAGGCCGCAGACAGGCTCCTTCAGGCCGCACAGCAGCAGGGAAAAACAGCAGACAGGGCAACGTCAGCACTGATTCATTCCGCAACATCTCATGAAAAACAGATGAGAGAGGTCAGAGATGATGTTATCAGTGCCGTTACAGCAATGGCCGACTCAACGGCTCAGAGGTCTGCACGACTTCTGGCGGACCATTTCCGCGAAGCCGATCGAGCCGCAGACGGTGCAACTAACCGCTATGAACGAGCCTGCAGGTCTCTTGGTTGGCGAAGCTGGCTCTGGTTTCTGGCTGCACAGGGGGTTCTGTGCAGTGTGGTCATTGTGCTTATCCTGACGCTTGTTCCCTCACTGGATGAGATACACGAGCGACGCTCAACGCTGGCGCAGCTACATAAGGAGACTGAGGGCTTCCCGTTATACTGGGGAAATTGCAACGTTGACGGCAAAGTCACCCGGTGTTTCCGGACGGATGATAAGGCAGGAAATTTTACGTCTGAAGATGGCAGCACCTGGCACGTTCCATGGCAGAAACCTTAGGCCAAGCAGGGCTTGGGATAAACGCATCGGTACCCTGCCTGCAAAAGACTCCAGGCCCGACAGAATTTCTCAGTGCCATCGCCTGAATTTTCGGAGATGAGAGTGCGACGTCAAAAAAAGAGAAAAAGCCCCCACAGGTTTCCCTATGGGGACTTCACTCAGGTGCGGCTGCTGTGAGCGAAAAGCGGACATAAATATGTCGCGTCAAAAATATGATGATAATTACTCTCCTGCCAGGACAGGTTGCTCCATCCTGGCACAAGACATACCTCAGGATGCCAGTTTCATCATAATAAGGCCTGCTACAATCACCACCGCAGCGAATATGCGCATCGGTGTGGCAGGTTCCCCCAGAAAATACAGGCCTGCAACAAATGAGCCTACTGCCCCTATCCCGGTCCAGATGGTATATGCCGTGCCCAGTGGTAATGAGCGCATTGCTGCCGAGAGTAAGGCAAAACTCGCTATCATACCGACGAGAGTCACTATCGAGTACAGTGGGCGGGTAAACCCGTCAGACAATTTCATCGCATAAGCCCATACGACTTCAAGCAAACCCGCAGCCGTCAGCATTAACCAGGCCATAATTTCTCCTCTTAATATATGTCCGGGTCGTCCCGAAGAAAGCCTCTGATGTAACGGGTCGTCCCGCTACGGCCTGAATAAAATGGAATCCCTGCTTAAACCATCAGCAATGAGATTTGAACGATGGCCAGATACGGGCCAACAGAGAAATAACCAGTACTGTCGACAGCGTGCACAGGCTTAACACCAGTGGCGCATAAGCTCCCAACATCATCAACTGACCCGCAGCTGCGGTGCCAAGTGAGCCCGCAGTAATTTTCATTGCACCCACCCAGACAAAGACCTGCCCCCGGCAGGATGGTGGGGAGTATTCACTGCGTGCGGCAAGCGTGGCGGCGAAAAAAGCGGCATTAAGCACCCCGGTTATGAAGAAGCAGAAAAACACGGGTAAAAAACTGCTGACCACCAGCATGGAAAGCAGGCCTGCGACAATCAGCCCTCCGGAGCTCAGCATCAGCCTGTCGGGTTCACCTCTCAGTGGGATAACCATCAGGCATACCGATCCCGCCAGATTACCCGCTCCGTAGGCCACGGTAAGAAAAGCGGCTGTGGCTGCTGGAACACCAAGAACATCAGCCATACTCACCGCAACAACCGGCAGGACGGCGACAGCAAAGGCGACGGCCATCGTCAGGTACAGTGTCCTGCACAGCGGTGTGTGCCGGATCATCATACTCATCGTTGTGATGGCACCGGCAACCTCTGTAGGCTTGCCGCTGTGTGTAACCGGCGAAACCGGTAGCCGCATGATAAAGAAAGCAGCGAAAACAGTACCAACGGCCAGAAGGTAAAACGCCGCAGAAGGCGAAGCCCAGGCGGATATGGCGGCAACAGCAGAGGGACCCAGCGTGCCACCGAAACCGTAGGTTGCCACATCAAGACCCTGAGCCCGGCGCTGACTTCGCTGGTCCGGCCCTGCCATGGCAGGCAGGAAAGCACTGATCCCACCTGTCAGGAGTGGGCCACAGAGTCCTGCGGCGATAAGAAGCAATGCCGTCAAAAGTAAAGGGACGTGGCCGAAAGTCACTGTCATAATCCCTGTAATAAAGGCATACGCCAGGCAGGCCATCGCAATGACCCTGCGCCCGTCGCTGGCGGTATCGATCCTGCGGGCAATAAACGGCCCCAGCATATGTGGGAGGGTAATGCAGGCAGCCATCCACCCCGTCACTGTGTAATACTGTTCAGATGACTGGCACAGTAAGATCACTGCCAGCACCCCGCCGCCATCCGCAATGCGTGCCAGCATCGCGGCACAGGCATAGCGGACAAGACCTGCCTTAACAGGCGCGTTTGTACACTGAAGGGTCGTCATGAAGATTATTGCCTGGCCAGGTTTCAGGAGGACCGCCAGAGTGCCGGTCCTGTCGGTGGGTTACTTCAGCTCCAGCGCGGTGATCACTCGGGCAATATCCGCGATATCGCCCGCTGACAGCGGTTGCAGAGGACGAGGCAGGCAATCCGTATCGGTCAGTCCAAGCACACCAGCGGCAGCGGCAATCACACGAATACTCCCGCCATGTTTACGGAACAGCGCCCACAGCGGTTCCAGTCGGGTTGTCAATGCCATAACACGAGCGTGATCCCCTGCTGCTGCTGCCTCGGTGATCTGCTTTGCGGTTTGCGGGAACAGACCGCCACACACAGAGTACCAGACCTCGCAGCCTGCATTTAATCCCAGTCCGGCATACATATCGCCACTGATACCGATTGTCACTCCCGGGCAAAGATGTTGGCGTAGCGCATTCACCCGCTCAGCGGCCGCTGCCGGGCTATCCGGGACGCCAGGGATCTTAACCGAACGAACCCCCGCCAGTGATGAGAGACGACCGTGCAGTTCATCCGTAAAGGTAAAATGTGTGGTACCCGGATTATCGTAGACACAGACCGGAACAGACGCATGCCGGGTCACCGCCTCAAAAAGCGCGAAGACCTCTTCATCACGGAGTGACTGGTAACTGACCGCCGGGAGCAACAGGGCATCTGCGCCTGCTGCCTGCGCATCATCAACCAGATGCAGGATGGCATCGGTGCTGACTGCCCCCACGCACACCATCACAGGGATATCTCCAGCAAGCTGTTTAGCCAGAGTCGCGATGCGATTGCGCTGCTCCCGGGTCAGATACGCGTAGCTTCCGGTTGAACCCAGAATGCCCAGAGAATCAACACGGGCCGCCGTCAGGCGGGCCAGAATCTTACTGAACCCCTGTTCGTCGACGCCGCTGGCGGTGACGGGAGTTAGCGGAAAAGCAGACAAGCCGGTGAACATTGTGTTTCTCCTGAATGATATTACTGGTATTGCTCTTCGATAAGAGCCACCTCAAACCACAGACCGGGCATCATTTTTTCAAGGCCATCGGTCAGCATCTTCCCGGCTTCATGAAGCTTCTCCAGTGGCATCTGCGGCAGACTCTCCAGAATGAACCACATTTGCTGAGCTTCCACATCCAGGCGGGTTCTGACCCCCTGTCGCCAGTTCCAGCGACGGCAGGTCACGCCTGCATCATCGCACCAGATAACCTCACCTTGCGACGGGTATTCAATGGCGGTCTCACCGTCTTTGACGGTATCAAAAGGCTCGGTTCCTTTTGCCACAACCAGACGCGGTGAACCCTGATAGGCAGCGATATTCTCTCCCCCCACAGGAACGGCATAGCGGAGGCTAACGGCGTTATAGAGATCAACGATGGGATCGAGTGCGGGCATCGTACTGTCACGTAATACGCGCTTACGTAAGGCATCCGCTGAACATGGTGTGCGTTTCGGTTTAGCACCAAACGTCTGGAAAACCTCAGCCCAGGCGACCAGATGAGATTCAGCCCATTCAGGTTCGCCGGCCAGAACCGCTTCACAGGCTTCCAGCAGTACCGTTTCCCCTATACCAGGGTTCAGAATCGGCGCGGCTTTTACGCAGATACTGAGTGCCCGAAAGCCGGGAGCGATACGATAGATTTCTGGGGCAATTGACGGAGAGACTGTTAACACGTGATAATCCTGTTATGACCAATTTATTCCATGATAATGACCGATGACTAAGAAAGTCAATTTAATGACCGATGCTAATGCGATAGCCAGCACCGTAAACGAAGCCGTCTCTCAGCGGATTAAGCTGTATCGCAAGCAAAAGAAAATATCCCTCGATGAACTCTCCCGTCGGGCGGGCGTCAGCAAGGGCGCGCTGGTTGAGATTGAGGGATGCCGGGCGAACCCCAGCATTGCCCTGTTATGCCGCCTCGCTGCCGCGATGGGTGTTTCGGTGGCTGACTTTGTGGATGTCAGCGCCAAACCGACCGTACATCTCATTGCTGAAGATGAGATCCCTCAATTGTGGGAAGGCGAAAAAGGCGGAAGAGCAAGGTTGCTTGCCGGATCCGGTGGCCCTGATATGACCGAGCTCTGGATGTGGGAAATGCAGCCAGGGGAAAAATTTGCTTCACCTGGTCACCCGGAAGGAACGCTTGAATTGTTTTATGTACAAACTGGCACTCTCACACTCGGCGTACATGATCACCTGTATCTGGTGAAGGCTGGCTGCTCGGCAACGGCCAGAACAGACGTTCCTCATTTCTATGAAAATCGGGGGGAGAACCCATTGGTATTTATCATGACAGTACATGAAAGAGCATCCTGAGTGCTCCCCGGTTTAGTGGTCAGCCCTGCTGTCTCATCGCGAGTCAGTCCTGAAGGAGAAGTTCAGTGAATAATCAGCACCTGCGATTTACCAAAGACAAATTTACTGTCACAACCGATCCCGCTTTTTTTCAGCTGGAAGCCATTCACGATTACCTCTCCCAATCGTCCTGGGCTCCAGACATTGATGCCGAAACGGTAAGGTTATCCGTCCAGAACAGCCTTTGCTTTGCACTTTTGGATGGAACAAGGCAAATCGGCTTCGCCCGTCTGGTCACAGACTATGCTACTTTTGGTTATTTGTGCGATGTCTACGTGTTAAACGATTATCAGAAAAGTGGTCTTGGTCGTTGGCTGATTGAATGCTGTCACGCACATCCATTGATGTCACGTCTGCGACGAATAATGCTGGTAACCGACAGTGCGCCTTGGCTATATCAGAAACTGGGGTATAACCCTTTGAACCGGCCAGATTTTGTCTGGCAGATCAATCGACCAGACATTTATCGTAAACCCGGGAAAAACTAAGAATACTTTTCAGAAAGCAAAGACAAATGTTGATCCGCAGGGCAAATACCTCTGATGCAGAAGAGCTTGCCATTTTAGCTGAACGAACCTTCAGAAAGACTTTCCAGGATGGGAATACTCAGGAGGATATGGAACTTCACTGCCAGGCAAGCTATTCAACACATATCCAGTTGAAAGAGATCCTCAGACAAGACTGGGTTACATTAGTCTGTGAACACGAGAGCAAATTGATTGGGTATGCCCAACTGAGGTGGGAAGAGTTTCCTCCCTGTGTCAATAGCATTCACGCCGGGGAAATCCTGTGTCTATATGTTGATGCTCCCTATCATGGTAGAGGATTTGCGCAAGAACTTATGCGGATGTGCTTTGCTGAATTTGAGGCAAAGGGATCGGATGTTGTCTGGTTAGGCGTCTGGGAACATAACCCAAGGGCAATTTCTTTTTATCATAAGCTTGGGTTTACCGAGGTGGGTGAGCATATCTTCCAGGTTGGGTCAGATCCGCAGAGAGATATCATTATGAAACGTTCAACTGGCGTTCGCTGAATAAACATCATGACGTCCGCTTTTGGCACAAAGCGGACCGCCTGAAGCGTTGCGAGGTCTGCTATGAGCGAAAGGTGGACACCCGCATAGCGTTAACAGGCGTCCGATATTTTAAAGTGGGCAGATTACTTAACACGCTTCCCCGTTTCGCCAATGACTTTCTCACCATCCTCTTTGGTAAATGCTCCTTTCTGACGTTCCGGAATGATATCCAGAACCAACTCCGAAGGACGGCAAAGTTTAGTTCCCAGTGGCGTCACTACGATCGGACGGTTGATCAGAATTGGATGCTGCAGCATAAAGTCGATGAGCTGGTCGTCAGTAAATTTATCTTCTGCAAGACCCAGTTCCTCATACGGCTCGACGTTCTTACGCAGCAAAGCACGGACGGAAATGCCCATATCCGCAATGAGTTTGACCAGCTCATCGCGTGAAGGTGGAGTCTCAAGGTAAAGAATAACGGTCGGCTCAATACCGCTGTTGCGGATCATCTCCAGCGTATTACGCGACGTGCCGCAGGCTGGGTTGTGATAAATGGTGATGTTGCTCATATCAGTATCTCATTACAAAGTGAAAGAGAGACGTAGCGCCAGCGCGGCCAGCGTTACAAACAGCACAGGCAGAGTCATGACGATCCCGGTGCGGAAATAGTATCCCCAGGTGATGGTCATGTTCTTCTGTGAAAGGACATGCAGCCAGAGCAGCGTTGCCAGGCTACCAATAGGTGTAATTTTCGGTCCCAGATCGCAGCCAATCACGTTGGCATAAATCATCGCCTCTTTGATAACACCTGTTGCGGTGCTGCCATCAATAGAGAGAGCGCCAACCAGCACGGTAGGCATGTTGTTCATGATGGAAGACAGGAAAGCCGTCAGGAAGCCAGTACCAAAGGTCGCGGCCCAAAGACCTTTATTTGCCAGCACGTTCAGTACGCCAGAGAGATACTCTGTTAGACCGGCGTTACGCAGGCCATAGACCACCAGATACATCCCCAGAGAGAAGATGACGATCTGCCATGGCGCACCGCGAAGCACTTTGCCAGTGTTAATGGCATGGCCTCGTTTCGCCACCGCAAACAGAATGACAGCCCCTACAGCCGCAATCGCGCTGACCGGGATACCCAACGGCTCAAGGACGAAAAAACCAACCAGAAGAAGGATCAACACTATCCAGCCAGTTCTGAAGGTTGCCAGATCTTTAATCGCCTTTGCCGGTGCTTTCAGGAGAGCCAGGTCGTAAGTCGGTGGAATATCTTTGCGGAAGAACAGATGCAGCATCACCAGCGTGGCGATAATAGCGGCAATATCCACCGGCACCATTACCGACGCATACTCAGTGAAGCCCAGTCCAAAGAAGTCCGCCGAGACTATATTCACCAGGTTCGACACGATAAGCGGCAGGCTGGCCGTATCGGCAATAAAACCGGCAGCCATGACGAATGCCAGCGTGGTGCCTTTGCTGAACCCTAATGCCAACAGCATGGCGATGACTATCGGCGTCAGAATAAGTGCCGCACCATCGTTGGCAAACAGTGCCGCCACCGCCGCACCGAGCAGAACGATATACGTAAAGAGCAAACGTCCACGACCGCTACCCCAGCGGGAAACGTGCAGCGCTGCCCATTCGAAAAAGCCCGATTCATCGAGCAGAAGGCTGATAATAATCACGGCAATAAAGGCCGCCGTCGCATTCCAGACGATATTCCACACTACAGGGATATCACCAAAATGGACTACGCCAGATATCAGCGCCAGTACCGCGCCCAGCGTCGCACTCCAGCCGATCCCTAATCCCTTCGGTTGCCAGATAATCAAAACGATGGTCAGGACAAAAATAGCGCCTGCCAGTAACATAAATCCTCCAGACAGGACGGCTCTGCCGCCCTGTGTATACAAAAAAAATTAAACGGCCAGCTCTCTGAGTTTCTCGATGCCAGTGGGCTCTGCAGCCACTACCGGTACTAACGCTATGCGGCTTGCATGCTGGTTTTTCACAACCTCGATTTGAGGAAGCTCTTGTAGGGCGCGCTGGCAAAGCAGCGGCGATTGCGTCTGTGCAATCGAAAGGCTGTTATTGATAATCCAGCCCCAGGGATGAATCCCCGCACGCTCAAGATCGGACTGCAGGTTTGCAGCTTCCAGTACAGGTGTGGTTTCAGGCAGAGTGACCAGCAGGACTTTGGTACGTTCCGGGTCCTGAAGCTGCATCATCGGAGTGGTAAAATGACCTTTATCCCCCATCTTCTTGGCAATCTCACGGTGATAAGCCCCGGTAGCATCAAGCAGTAATAACGTATGCCCGGTAGGTGCCGTGTCCATGACCACAAAGCGCTTACCTGCTTCACGAATTACCCTTGAAAAGGCCTGAAAGACGGCAATTTCTTCGGTGCAAGGGGAGCGTAAATCTTCTTCGAGCAGCCGTTTCCCGGCTTCGTCCAGATCTCTTCCCTTCGTCTCAAGAACATGCTGGCGATAGCGTTCGGTTTCATCGTGAGGGTTGATGCGGCTGACCTGCAGGTTTTTGAGGCTGCCGTTCAGCGTTGTACTCAGGTGCGCAGCAGGATCAGAGGTCGTGAGATGTACGTCAAATCCCATATCCGCCAGCCTGACGGCGATGGCAGCAGCCATCGTGGTTTTCCCTACGCCACCTTTGCCCATCAGCATAATCAGGCCGTGTACGCTGCGAGCGATATCATTGACCAGGCCAGAGAGCGATAAGTTTTTAGGCGTGTACTGGATGTTCGTTACCGGGAGCGGTAATGCCTCAGAACCGGTATCCAGCAGTCCCTTCAATGCTGAAACACCAACCATATTGACTGGCTGTAGTAATAGGGTATCTGTCGGTAGCCCAGATAAACCGGCAGGAAGATTTGCCAGTGCCTCTTGCTCACGTTGCCATATCGCAGCGGCCAGGGCGTCATGTTCAGCTTCGGCTTTAGGCAGCACACCATTAATCACTAGGTATTGGTTTTTCAGGCCAATTGCGGCGAGTTCTTCATGGGTGCGGGCGACTTCCTGTAGCGTAGATTTTTGCAGTCGCGCAACCAGAACCAGGCGGGTACGTTCAGGATCGGATAACGCCTCTACCGCATGAGCATACTGCTCACGCTGCTTTTCCAGCCCGGCCATTGGGCCAAGACAGGAAGCACCATCCGGGTTACTTTCAATGAAGCTACTCCAGGCACCGGGAAGCTGGAGAAGGCGAATCGTGTGGCCCGTCGGCGCTGTATCAAAAATGATGCGATCGAAGCGGGTCAGCAGGGAAGCGTCTGTCAATAAGCCGGTGAACTCATCAAACGCCGCAATCTCAGTGGTACAGGCTCCTGAAAGCTGCTCGCTGATACTGTTAACAACGTCATCAGGCAAAAGACCTTTGATAGGATCAACGATTCTGGAGCGGTATTGTTTGGCGGCTTCCTGCGGGTCGATTTCCAGAGCGGAAAGTCCAGGAACTGCTGCCACAGGGCGAATGGTATTACCGATAGCCTGATCGAACACCTGACCGACATTGGAGGCTGGGTCAGTACTGACCAGCAAAACCCGCTTACCCTGTTCAGCAAGGCGGATAGCCGTCGCGCAGGAAATAGAAGTTTTTCCTACACCACCCTTGCCGGTAAAAAACAGGTAAGGCGGGATATTCTGTAAGAATTTCATATGTCCTCCTGACATATTCAGCAACAGGAAGTATTACCACCACAGCAACTGGTGGGAGCTAACCCTACCTTCTCCAGCGGAATACCGAACCAGCGAGCCAGCTCAGCGCGTTTTGGGTATCGCCCTGCCATCACCGTTTCACCGTCCAATAGCAGTAACGGAAGACCTTCTGCTCCAGATGCTTCGAGGAATGCTTTCGCTTTCTCATTCTGAACAAAGCTCATGGGCTGCTGCGCCAGGTTGTAACGTTCAACCTGTACACCACGTCCTTTCAGCCACTGCACATCAGCAGAAAAATCAACCAGAACCTGATCGACATCTGAGCCACATACGCCGGTACTGCAGCACATTGCCGGGTCAAACACCGTTAACGTCTTCATTCTGAATACCTCACATTTGGAAAAACATATATGTTCAGGAAAATTTTTTAGATGCAAACAGCCTTACCGCTACCAGAGCAGTTTGCCGATGCCAGCTTACGGGCGATGGCCTGTACGTCGTCCTGTTGGCTTAACCAGGCCTGCTCAATCACCTGAGCAGCCCAGGATGGAATATGCGGGGATAAGCGATAATGAACCCATTTCCCCTGCTTGCGATCCAGCAATAGACCGCTTTCCCGGAGCATTGCCAGATGGCGGGAGATCTTGGGCTGCGACTGATCCAGCGCTGTACAGAGATCGCACACGCACAGCTCTCCCATCTCTCTGAGCAGCAGTACGATCCCT
The DNA here is from genome assembly GCF_030333395.1 of Citrobacter sp. CK194. Taxonomy (NCBI): domain Bacteria; kingdom Pseudomonadati; phylum Pseudomonadota; class Gammaproteobacteria; order Enterobacterales; family Enterobacteriaceae; genus Citrobacter; species Citrobacter sp. CK194. The sequence goes on along the minus strand of NZ_JAOWGA010000013.1, from coordinate 33,703 downwards.
AGACGGGTTTCATCGGAGAGGTTTTTGAAGAGTTGTAGGGGCTTCATAGGAATTTCTCCTCTGACGGAAACATTCATTATCACGCGGAAAAATGAAACGATCAACATCACATGCATTTTTTCATATATGAAAGCAAAACTCAAAATTTTTAAAATTTAATAGTAAAAAATGTGAATAGGAAATATGATTTAACATCATGTTTTAAAACAATAAAACGTTTCAGCTTAATAACTTAGTAGGACTTTGATATGTACACTAATGTAGGAAGCTATTGGTATAAATTTGATTTTCATACACACACTCCTGCCTCATCAGATTACAAAGCGCCAGCAGAAACAGCAAAAGAGTGGCTCATTGCCCTGATGGAAAGAGAGGTTGACTGCGTTGCAGTAACTGACCATGTTAGTGGGGCATGGATTGATATCTTGAAGCAAGAGCTAAAAGCGCTTGAAACATCCTATCAAGAATATCGCCCATTAATTTTATTCCCAGGATGTGAAATAACCGTAAGCACCGGGCAATCTAGGGTTCATATATTATCAATTTTTGACCCCTCTTGTGGCACAGCTAAAATTAATGGTGTGCTTGGCATGTGTGGGATTACGGAAGGACATGGAGATGCAGAGTCAACATGCGCTACCGAATCTGTTGATAAAGTAATTGAGCTGATAAGCAAGGAAAATGGAATTGCTATTCCTGCGCATATTGATGGTCCTAAAGGGCTATTAAAGGGAATAAAAAACAACAACTCAGAAATAAGTACATGGGCAAAAAAAATTGTTGCAGCAGAATTTGTCGATTTAAACTTCCTTGATAGCGTAGATGTAGAACTACAAAAGACATTTCAAGATATAGGTAGAGTTAAAGGTTCTGATGCTCATGAAAAGTCTAGACTAGGAGCTAATACCTCTTGGATCAAGATGGGAAAACCAACAATTGATGGTTTAAGGCTTGCATTATACGATAATAAATTCTGCGTAAGTAACGAAATTGACGATCCTAATTCTCTACCAAACCTGTCAATTAACAACCTAACAATTAAAAAAATGACCCACTGTGGAATTATCCCAGGAAAACCTGTTGAGATAAAACTGCACCCTCTCTTCAATGCTATAATTGGTGGACGTGGCGCTGGTAAATCAACATTTGTTGAATCACTACGAATTGCGATGGGTAGATCTGAAGAGTTAGTCGGCTTACAATCTATAAAAAGAGATCTAGATTCTTTTATTGATGGAGTTACTAGAGATGATACCGAAGTCAGCGTAGGAATAAAGAGGCGTGATGATTTATTTAATGTTATATGGACAAAAAATAATGACATTGAAATAAAGAAATTTGAAAATGAAGAGTGGCAAGATGCTCCGGGCAAACCAGAGGAAAGATTCAACATAAGCATTTATAGCCAAAAGCAAATCAATGCCTTAGCATCTAATCCTGAAAGTTTACTAAACATAGTTGATCGAACACCACAAGTAGATATTTCCAGCTGGAAACAGAAATTAGCTTCCCAACAAGTTACATCAATTAATTTAGCAAAAAGCATTAGAAAAATTGAGCTGAGCGCTCTTGAAAAAACCTCTATTCAAGCACAAATTGATGACTTAAACTCTGATATATCCAGCTTTGAAAAGGGTGGACATAAAGATGTTTTTAATAACTATCAAACGCTATCAAAAAAACAAACAAAAATAGAAGATAGTTTCCAAATAGAAAGTTTGAGCAATGCATTACAATCAATTATTGATTTTAACACAGTCCCTCTTGATTTATCTAATTTAGGACATGAGTTAGAAAATGAAAATGAAGTAAGTGAAATTCATAAAAATTTCACTGCTGAAATTGATAAAGTCATATCTGATATCAAATCATCAAAAGCAAAGATTGACAACATTGTACAGCAAACCGTACAAGCACTCGATAACTCTGAATGGAAAAAAAATAGTAAAAAAATCATTGATCGGTATAAGGAAGTTGTTCAAACTTACGAAAGCAAAGGGCATGAACTGAACCCTCAAGAATATGAACAATGGATCGAAAAAAGAAATAACACACAAAAACAGTTAGATGAAATCGTAGAAGAAGAAAATAAACTTGATTCTTACAAAACAGATTTTAATCGTTCGATTTCCTTGAGTTACATCTTACGTAGACGCCTACAAAAAAAACGAGAGAAATTCATCCGTTCAGTAATTGGGAATAATAAATATGTTAAAATGTCAATCATTCCATTTGGAGATAAAAATAATATTGAAAATGATTTCCGTTCTATTCTAGGTTATAGCAATGGGTTCAATTCATCCATTTATCAAGATGATCGTGAAGATAGTTTACTTTATAAAGTAATAAATGATGGTGGAGATTTAAGAAAAACGATAAAATATATCTCAGAAATAAAGGATACTATATTCAAAATTGCAGCAAGTGAAGATGTAACTATACATAGAGTCGATGGCAGATTTAAAACATCGTTATGTGAAAAAATAAAGTCGCAGCCAGAAATATTAGAAAGAATAATTAATTGGCTTCCACAAGACCGTTTACTGGTAGAATATGCAAGAGATGTTGAAAAAGGGAAGTTCGCCTCAATTGACAGAGGTTCTGCGGGACAGAAAGCCGCTGCAATTCTCGCATTCCTGTTAAGTCATGGAGATAATCCAATAGTAGTCGATCAACCAGAAGATGATTTAGATAATGCTCTAATCAATAAGTTAATAGTATCTCAAATACATAGCAATAAAAGAAGAAGACAAATTATAATCATTACCCACAACCCAAACATAGTTGTAAATGGAGATGCTGAGTACATAAATGTTATGCATTTTAACGGCGGTCAGGTGCAATTACTATCTGCAGGTGGTTTATGTGACACTGATGTCAGACTTAATGTTTGTGAGATAATGGAAGGTGGTAAAGAGGCCTTCAACTTAAGATATAATCGCTTACTTAAAATGTAAGAATAATCTAATTGTAGCAAAGGATTGCTACAATTAGATTCAAGAATATATAGCTCTTAGTATTTTAAAAGTAAACAATAGTTCTCTATATCACTATATAACCCACCTAAGCGCTAGCGTGTTATACGTTTCGCGGATTAGTTTTTATCGACGTGAGCAAGCTGTAACTCAATCAAGACAGTGTTAAATTTCTATTCATGCAAAATGGTACGCATCGTGTGGTGGAACCCATGCAGCATAATACACCGTGCTACGAGTCCACCAGACATCAGTATGAGCTTAAAACGTAATTGAAATAAGCAGGGGTTCCTTTGACAACTTGCTCAATAACGCTTAAATGATTTTGCCTAGCCTCATCAAATGAGCTGCCTCCATATCCATCCTGGAGGAGAGCGTCGCGAATAGCTTGAGAAATAAAACGGTCAGCAAATCCCGCCTCAAATATACTCATGGATAGCGCGTCAGGGAGACCATTTTTTAGGCTCTTCTGAAAATGAGCGAGCGATGCCCCTTGCTCTCCGATTATTTCCTCTGGACTAAAAAGGAATTGTGCAAGAGCTGCCAGAATGAGCGAACAATCAAATGCCAGTGTGCTCTCCAAAAACTTAAGAATATCGTCGTCACTCACTTTTTGTTTACGCTTACCGGCTTTCTTTTTAACCTGCATCTGGGATGCTTTCTTGAAGATTTCTCCGTAACTCATTCCGCACATCCACGAAAGGGCGATCTCGAACCCTGCACCTGCAGGCTCGACGCTACGGAAAAAACGATTGTCGCAGAGCTCGGTCAGTAGTGGCCAGACGGCATTGAGCCATCCATTAGAGGAATCCAGCGCTAGCAGCATTGCTCTATGTTCGCCTGACCATACTTCAATAAATTTAGTCTGCTTTGCGCCCAGCAATGTCTTGCCGAAGAATGCCTGCTTTAAGGGTGAGCTCTCAACCGACTCAATACGTCTGGCAACCAATCTGAAGTATTCTTCAAGTTTCTCAGCCTCTTCGGCAGAGGCAAGCGAGTACGCCAATGTCTCGCGTGCAAGTTCCCCGGCCCTCTGTTCAAAGGCGGTTGCATCCATCGCAGCACAGTTTGCCATTAGATAGCTTTCAAGTGTATGCGTCATCTTTTTCCGTTCTGCCAAGGAGCTCAACAGCGCTTTTACTAGAGCATCTTTTTTCGACTTACTGAGGCGAGGGTCTGAATCCGCCACCAGATTAGCCCAGCCTTCCCACTCAACCTCCTTATCCATAAAATCCAGCAAATCGCCCCCAGCAAAGGGCAATTCTTGGTTACGGGGGAGTGCAAAAGGTTTTAACAATAAAAGGAGTGAACTGGTAACGCCTTCAGCGCGGTCAGGAGAGAGAAGCTCCACAGCGCTTTGAAATTTCCATCCTTCCTGCCAATTTTTCCTTCTGTCCCAAACTGTTGCATCAGCGAAGATTACAACCCCCTCAGTATGCATCCCTGCACGACCGGCACGCCCAATAAGATTCTGGAAGTCGCGAACTTTGACACGTCCTACCCCCTGATATACTCCCTGCACGATAAGATAGCGAATAGGCAAGTTTACACCTTGAGCAAGCGTAGATGTGCATGCAATAAAGTTAATCAGTCCTTTCTGCATACCATGTTCTAGTGCTAAGCGTATACCCTGAGGTGTATTACTGTGATGCGTGTATATACCCAGCTTTGCAGCTTTTAAAAGAAAGGAATTGCTACCGAAATTACCCTCAATAATAGTTTTCAGTGCCATGACTTCTTCAGGATTAGCGTAGGTTGAAGGCCATAACGTGTTATATCCTGCATCCGCAATCTGGACAGCCCTTTTTGCTATACCATTTGCAATCAACTTTGTCCCACAGAAAATAGCTACGGATCCCTTACTAATAACGCGTAGACCCAAATAGAGCGATACGTCGCTCGATTTCGTCCGGGTCGGAAATATCGAGCTGTCTGCTTTAATTCCCGATAGCTGTGCCGCTTCGATTATTCTCGGAACAAAGTAGTCCTCTTTGTCATATCCATTTTCATGAAACATTAACTGTCCAAGCGACTCTGTCCAGCTTGCAAAGGCAACAGACCGGCTCGTAGGTAATAGCGTTGCGCCGTCAATAACCTGTGCCTTATCCTCACCCATCAGCCAGCTAGCAATGGCCTGTGGATTTTGCATCACAGCTGAAATAAGTAGAGTCTGCGCTGTATCAGGCAGCAATCCCCTGATTTCGGTGAGCAACAATTCATAGGTTATACCTCTCACGCCAGTATCAAACTGGTGCCCCTCGTCGTAAACGACAAGACCAATGTGTTTCAAAGCCTGAGAGGACTGACGCAGCACATAGAGAAACTTTTCGGGTGTGAGGACTAATACGTTCGATGTTGAGGGCGGGGCACTTCCCAGAAGGTCAGCAATTTGTTCAACGAAGTCAATCTGCAAGGCATCCGTCAGTTCATTGACTTTAATGTCATCGCCGGCCAAATCTTGCCGAAGTGATAAGGCAATTTCATGGCAGAGTGCCCGAAAGGGTGCAACCACAACCGCAAGCTTCGTGCGCCCAGACATGAATGCACTGCGCAGAACTAACTCAATCGACCTAGTTTTCCCGGCACTTGTAGGCATCTGAATCAAGCCCGAGTCACCTCTGAATATCCCTCTTTCCCCTAAAAGAATCTGAGAAGGCCAGAGTTCTTTAGGAAAGCGTTCCCTCTGAATGACCGGCCGCCAATGATCCACTGATAAACCTGAATATTGGGAGAGGGTTACCCAAGCAGATGCTGCAAGCCTCATACGACAAATCGATATGGCGACATCTGCATAAAGCACTTCCTCGGGAGTGCCCATTTTATAAGCCTCATTCCTGAGGAGTTTCATCAGTACATCAATCTCTTGTAGCTGGGTACCTTCGGCAAAATGGTTAGCAACAGCACGCGAAAACGATGTTAGCAGCGGTCCATAACGTTTGTCGTCTAAAAGCCAGTAAGTCCTCCAGTCCGCTTTGAGCAACCATTGAAGCAAATGCTCAACATTGTTGTCTTCTTCTTTAGGTTCAATTCGACGGGCAAGGACTAAGCTACTTCCCGGGCGTCGAGCCACATAATAGGCGGCAGAGGCTAATAGTAATGTTGTGCTTTCGAGGCCTTGTGCAAATCCTGAATCCAGAACTGCGTCAAAAAAGCTGGCGCAGAAATTCAGCTCCGCTTGCGGCTCAGGGGGAAGAGAAACTAAAGGCAGTGACAGCTCAGCCAGCACCCCGGTAACGTCGCCCAAGGTTGCTACGGTCATAATAAACAGCTGCAGAGGATCTGAACCTTCAGGCATTCTGAGATGCAGAGACTCATCCAGACCAAACTCGTACATCTTACCTTTCGAGCGTGTTATGCCAAAGAGGCGTTTGCTATTGAATCCAGCCTTCATTTGCAGGCCCTCTCGTAAAGTTCATGAACCAGTTTCATCTGAAGATCGGCTCTCACAACCATCAGATAAAGTGCTGCCTCATTTGAGTGCGTGTTGGCCAGTGTCTTGGCAAGCTCTTCTTCATTGAAAGCTGTGTTGCAAAGAACAGCAACCGCACCTGAGTAATATGTATAAGGGTTATCTGCAGGATTCTGAAACCGTGCAATTCGGCTCACTTCCAGTGTCTTTCCTTCACGAAGGTACCTACGTTTAGTGGCGTTTAACGTGAAAGCTTGCCTTATGTGTTGATCGTTAGAACCATCGTCAACAGCATTTTGGAGCTGGCCACCATATATACCACCTGAAAGAGACGCTTTAACTTCAAAGGCATAAAGGGCATCCCCTCGATTGGGAGTAGCAATATCCAACTGATGGAAGCCTAGTATATCAACGCCTTTGACGGACTCATTGTTGCTGGCTTTGTCAGCGTATTTTCCTCGGGGCACCCACAGATTGAGCGTGAACTCCAAGTAGTCGGAAATGAGAAATTCAGCGAAATCACCAGAACGAATTGATGGCCCGGGAGCCTTGACTTTGTCGGGGAAAATATGTGCATTTAGATACTGTTCTATCGTCATTCCTGTCCCGTACAAGAGCTCAGGAAGCTCCTGGTCTGTACAGTATTGCCGACGAAAATGCAGTGCCCAACTGTCAAGAATCGCCGGATCAGTTGGGGGCGAGAACTCCCAAACATTTATGGTCCGGCCTTCAACGGTTATCAAACCTGCTGACCTTAAATGTAAACCTTTTAAATGGTCGGGTAGCATAACAGCTCCTTTTGTTGGGCATTCACCTTAAAACAAGATCGGCAATCCATTACTACTGTAACAATGCTGTCAAAACATTAGATTAAACGGGGGATAGTAACCTCGTAAACAATTACTGGTTTGCAGTGGGGTAATTTACGGCATACTTGCCACCGCAATTAGTAGTTTTGGGGCTGACATTTATGACGGACGTCCTCGAGTCTGAGTTAAGGTATCTTATTCTGTTTATACGCACCCCGCGAAATCCTAGCCTGCCTCCTCTTAATCAGCTCAAACACATGCTAAAATGTCAGCCCTCAACACAGGTCTGACCAGATGCCTATTCACCGCCCGTTGAATGCCACTGGAGCGATGATTCAATAATACGCCGATACATGGTGTCGATCTGACGCGGTGCACGACGAATGTATTGCTCCGCCCTATCTCTTTGTTCTCCAGATAGTTGTTCTAAATACTTCACAATTTTTTCGGCTGTTGGAAGGATTTCTTTACCGTTGAATTTTGGAGGGAGACCGGTCCATACCACATGGTCCACGTTATTGGTATCAGCCCATTCAGACAATCCTGGGATCAGTTTTGGAGAAGGCTGACCAGCAGACCACCTGCAAACATGCTTTTCAATATTTTTTATTGGGATACCTTCACGGCAACGCAAAGCCTCAATACTAGAGGTAAGATCCACTGATTCCATTATCGCCCACAGGGAAGGCACTAATCGATCAGTTTCGACTAGCACAAGCGTAATCCGTCCATCTAGCGACTGTCTGGCGAATTCAACGGATATAAGTGGGCCATCCTCAGACCATTTCCCCTGAACAGGTAAACCTCTTGGCTCCCAAATTAAGGAACCCCATCCAAGACAAGCGATACGAGCCATTATGCCTCCATTAGCATGGTCAGTTTAAAGGTAAAACTCACATATCTTACCGTGCCCCATTGGCACTACATTCAATCGACTTTCTGAATCCCTCACAGAGCGTTATAGCCTGCGTTTGTATCTATCGTTTGAACTTACATAACTAAGCAGATCTTCAGAAGTAAATGTAATTTTTCTCCAGAAAGCAGAAATGAAACTCAGCAAAAAAAGAAATTTTCTGGTATGGAACTCCTCCGTTTTGGAGGAGACCTGCTTGTATTTTCACTTTATCTAACGAATAAGTAGCTAAGTTTGTAGGTGAAATTATGATGCTATGATTAGATTAAATTTACCAATGTTATCAATGTAATCTGCATACCACTGCATCATCTCCCTTCGCCCTTCCAGATACAACGCATGGTTGTATGTCCCGCGAATCGCATTCTTATCGACATGCGCAAGCTGGGTTTCAATCCATGCCGTATTAAACCCTTCCTCATGCAAAATCGTACTCATCGTGTGACGGAAACCATGCCCCGTTACCTTCCCCGTGTATCCAATCCGCTTAAACACCTGATTAATACTCGCTTCGCTCATTGTTTTCCGGGGATCATTTCTCCCAGGAAACATTAGAGGATATTGCCCAGACATCACTTTGAGCTGCTGTACGATCTCTAGTGCTTGGGTAGAGAGGGGAACAAGGTGAGGCCGTTTCATCTTCATTCGGTCAGCAGGAATTTCCCACACCGCTTTTTCAAGATCAAATTCACTCCAGAAAGCACCTCGAAGCTCACCGGTGCGAACTCCTGTAAGGATCAGCAGACGAGCGGCAAGAACAACCAGCGGACTTCCTGTATAGCCTGAGAGAGCTTTGAAGAAATCAGGTAACTCCTCAACAGTCAGGAAGGGATAATGCTTTGATTCATGCCCTGACATCGCGCTGGTTAGATCCGCTGCAGGATTGTATTCCGCACGACCGGTAACAATGGCGTAACGAAAGACTTCGCTGCAACGCTGGCGAACCTTCTTGGCCTTTTCCGTCGCGCCACGGCTTTCCATTCGACGCAGCACATTAAGCAGAACCAGCGGTTTGATTTCATTTACCGGCTGCTGGCCGATATAGGGGAAAATATCTTTATTGAATGCTTCGATGATATCGGAGGCATAACCTTCTGACCATCGGCTCACCTTTGTTCCGTGCCATTCAAGTGCCACAGCCTGAAACGTATTATTGAGCTGCACATCGCGAACCAGCTTTTCTTCTTTCTTGGCGAAAGACGGATCGATGCCCTCGGCCAGCTTTTTCTTGGCTTCATCACGCAGTGCCCTCGCTTGTGCAAGGGACACTGCCGGATAGACCCCAAAAGCCATACGCTTCTCTTTCCCATTAAAGCGATATTTCATCCGCCAGTATCGGGAACCAGAGGGAACGACTTCAAGATACAAACCAGCACCATCTGCCAGCTTATAGGCTTTCTCTCTGGGTTTAGCTGCATCTACCTGTCGCGCATTTAGCTTCATTGGGGGCATCTCCCTGGACCGAACACAGAATGCCCCCACTTATGCCCCCAACTGTAACTTGATTCCGGTTGAGTCCAGTTGATAACAGGAGATAAGATACGGGCCAGAAACCGCATTATACGGGCTTTAAGTTGATTTCGGTAGACCTGGGAAGAGGTTGAAATGGTGCCGATAATAGGAGTCGAACCTACGACCTTCGCATTACGAATGCGCTGCTCTACCAACTGAGCTATATCGGCCCTGAAAGGACATGACCACGAGTGTGAATCACGGGGTAGAAGGTTAAAACTAACCGGGTGATGCGTCAATAGCCTTGTGAATCAAGTGGCTGATTTTGCATCACTCCGGTTTTAATTACGCACGAATGGTATCGTCACCGATGCCGATCCACTTGTAGGTGGTCAGCGCTTCCAGCCCCATTGGGCCGCGTGCGTGTAATTTTTGCGTGCTGACAGCCACTTCCGCGCCAAGGCCAAATTGTCCGCCATCGGTAAATCGGGTAGAAGCATTGACGTAAACGGCGGACGAATCCACTTCATTCACAAAACGATCGGCGTTGCGCAGAGTACGCGTCAGGATCGCATCGGAATGTTGAGTGCCGTGTTCGCGAATATGCGCAATCGCATCATCCAGGTCGGCCACGATTTTCACATTCAGATCCAACGACAGGAACTCGTCGTCATACTCTTCGGCTTTCACCGCTACCACGTTCGCCGGGCCTGATTTCAGTTGGGCCAGCGCCGCATCGTCAGCATGCAGCGTGACGCCGCTTTCCGCCATTTGCTTGCTCAGCGCAGGCAGAAAACGCGCAGCGATATCCTGATGCACCAGCAGCGTTTCCACCGTGTTGCAGGTACTTGGACGCTGGGTTTTCGCATTGACGATGATCTTCAGCGCCGGTTCGATCTCCGCGCTGTCGTCAACAAAGATATGGCATACGCCAATCCCGCCGGTGATCACCGGGATCGTCGACTGCTCACGGCACAGCTTGTGCAGGCCCGCGCCGCCACGAGGGATCAGCATGTCGATGTATTTATCCATACGCAGCATTTCATTGACCAGCGCGCGATCCGGGCTGTCGATCGCCTGGACTGCGCCAGCAGGTAAGCCGCAGGCTTCCAGCGCTTGCTGAATCACCGCAACCGTTGCCGCATTGGTGCGATATGTCTCTTTACCGCCACGCAGAATCGCCGCGTTGCCGGTTTTCAGGCACAACGAGGCGACGTCAACGGTCACATTGGGACGCGCTTCGTAAATCACGCCAATGACGCCCAACGGAACACGACGACGTTCCAGACGCAGCCCGCTGTCCAGCAGACCGCCATCAATCACCTGTCCGACCGGGTCGGCCAGGTTACACACCTGACGGACGTCATCGGCAATCGCTTTCAGGCGCGCCGGCGTCAATGCCAGACGATCCAGCATCGCTTCGCTGAGGCCGTTTTCGCGCGCCTCGGCAACGTCCTGAGCATTAGCGCTCAGGATGCTTTCAGTTTGCGCTTCCAGTTCGTCCGCTATTTTTTCCAGTACGCGATTCTTCTCGCGACTGGAGAGTAGCGCCAGTTTGTAGGACGCCGCTTTGGCAGCAATGCCCATTTGTTCCAGCATACGTCGGCTCCTTAACGGGTAATCATGTCATCGCGATGGACAGCGACCGGGCCATATTCATAGCCAAGAATCGCGTCAATCTGCTGAGAGTGGTGACCAGCAATACGGCGCAGCGCGTCGCTGTTATAACGGGTGACGCCGTGGGCGATATCGCGCCCTTCCTGGTTACGGATGCGGATCACTTCACCACGCGAGAAGTTACCTGTCACGCTTTTAATGCCTTTTGGCAATAATGAGCTACCGCGTTCCAGAATCGCAGATGTCGCCCCTTCATCCACCGTGATTTCACCGGCAGGCGGCGCGCCAAAGATCCAGCGTTTGCGGTTTTCCAGCGGGGAGGCTTGCGCATGGAAACGGGTTCCCGCAGAAATGCCTGCCATAACATCGCCAATCACGCCCGGCTTGCTGCCCGCAGCGATGATGGTGTCGATTCCGGCACGACAGGCAACGTCGGCAGCCTGCAATTTGGTGCCCATTCCCCCGGTTCCCAGGCCAGAGACGCTGTCGCCCGCAATCGCACGCAACGCATCATCAATGCCGTACACGTCTTTAATCAGTTCAGCCTGCGGGTTAGTTCGCGGATCGGCGGTAAACAACCCTTGCTGATCGGTCAGTAACAACAATTTGTCGGCGCCCGCCAGAATGGCGGCCAGCGCGGAAAGATTGTCGTTATCGCCCACTTTTATTTCAGCGGTCGCCACGGCATCGTTTTCATTGATGACAGGGACAATATTGTTGTCCAGCAGCGCACGCAGGGTGTCACGCGCGTTCAGGAAGCGCTCTCTGTCTTCCATATCCGCACGCGTCAGCAGCATCTGCCCGATGTGAATACCGTAGATAGAGAATAGCTGTTCCCAAAGCTGAATCAGACGACTCTGCCCCACCGCAGCCAACAGTTGTTTAGACGCTATGGTCGCCGGGAGTTCCGGGTAGCCAAGATGCTCACGCCCGGCGGCGATAGCGCCCGACGTGACGATCACAATACGATGGCCTGCGGCATGTAGCTGCGCGCATTGACGAACAAGTTCTACGATATGGGCACGGTTCAGGCGGCGCGATCCACCCGTTAGCACACTGGTGCCGAGTTTTACCACCAGCGTCTGGCTGTCACTCATGATTCTCTGCCATTCAAAATAGGGGAAAATGATATCAAACGAACGTTTTAGCAGGACTGGCCCCGGTTGCCAACAACCAGAGCACAAAGCATGAAATTTTGTTGCGCAGGATCAGCAAGCGTAGCGGCAGTTTCTGACAATTTTATTACCGCAATAATAAATCATCCTTTTTTAAAAATATTCTTAATTTGTCATAAAACCTTCATTGCAGAGCGTTAAAAACCATCCTGTTTTTCACGGGGATCACTCCCAGCGAATATTAGCGCGTAATTTTAAATCAGGAATGAAAATGAAAAAGAGCACTCTGGCATTAGTGGTGATGGGTATTGTTGCATCGGCATCCGTGCAGGCAGCAGAAGTGTATAACAAAAACAGTAATAAACTGGACGTGTATGGCAAAGTAAAAGCGATGCACTACATCAGTGATGATGACAGCAAAGATGGCGACCAGACTTATATCCGCTTTGGCTTTAAAGGCGAAACGCAGATTAACGATCAGCTGACCGGTTACGGTCGCTGGGAAGCTGAGTTCGCCGGTAACAAAACAGAAAGCGAAGGCGGTCAGAAAACCCGTCTGGCTTTTGCGGGTCTGAAGCTGAACGATTTCGGTTCGTTAGATTATGGTCGTAACCTGGGCGCCTTGTACGACGTTGCCGCGTGGACGGATATGTTCCCTGAATTCGGCGGCGACGGCCTTGCACAGACCGACAACTTTATGACCAAACGCGCCAGTGGCCTGGCAACTTACCGTAACACCGATTTCTTCGGCGTTATCGATGGTCTGAACTTAACCCTGCAATATCAGGGTAAAAACGAAAACCGCGACGTCAAAAAGCAGAATGGCGACGGTTTCGGCACATCTCTGAGCTATGACTTCGGCGGCAGCGACTTCGCCATCATCGGCGCATACGCCAATTCAGACCGCACCAATGAGCAGAACCTGCAATCTCGCGGACAAGGTAAAAACGCGGAAGGTTGGGCGACGGGTCTGAAATATGACGCCAATAACATTTACCTGGCGACTATCTATTCTGAAACCCGCAACATGGCGCCTATTTCCGGTGGTTTCGCCAATAAAGCGCAAAACTTCGAAGCGGTTGCCCAGTATCAGTTTGATTTCGGTCTGCGTCCTTCCCTGGGCTATGTTCAGTCTAAAGGCAAAGATATTGAAGGTATCGGTGATGAAGATATCGTGAAATATATCGATGTGGGCGCAACATATTATTTCAATAAAAATATGTCCGCGTTCGTTGATTATAAAATCAACCAGATTGACGATGATAACAAGCTGGGCGTAAGCAGCGATGATATCGTCGCGATTGGTATGACGTACCAGTTCTGATTGTCTTAATTTGCCGGATGACGACGCTCAGGCGTCTTATCCGGCCTACTCTTTTGCACTGTTGCAGGCCGGATAAGCGTAGCGTCATCCGGCATTATTCTATGTTACGCCGTTAACTTCACCGGTTCTTTGAAATTATCGGCGGGTTCCAGCGCCAGATTCAGCGAAGTCAGCAGTGCACGCAATTTTTCATGAAACTCGCGCAGGGTGTACTCCAGGCGTTCAACCACTTCGGCCTCTTTAATCGGCACGGCGGTCCAGTTACCTTCTTTGTCAAACAGGCCAAACTGGTAGCTGTAGGTAAAGCGTTTTTCCTGCGCTTCCAGTTCCATCCACCAGCCCCAGAATTCACGTTTCTCAGGCGCTGGCTTCACGTTGACGCAAACAGCCAGGCAATCGAAAAAAAAACGATTATCTTCGCACTGCCCTTCGCGTATATACGGGCCAAGCGCAGTGAATTTCTTGATCAATCTACTTTTCGGGTGTCCACTCGGTAACGTCATTGCGATCTCCTTTGGTGAAGCAACTGTTTTACCAAAACAATAAAATTTAGCAATCCATTAACACAATCTGTGATTGATCCAACCGGTAATTTCTTTCAGCGCAGTGTCAAAATTGCGATACACCGGATTAAACGGAATCTCCATCAGCTTACCGTCGGAAGATGACGAGGTGATGAGCCGGGACTCCTCTTCCGGGCTAAACGGATCGTTTTTCCAGAAGCCAGATAACATCGGCGTTGGGCAGCGTCTGCCGAGCAACCCCTGCACCTTCAGTGAATAACGATTTAGCTCAACGCGCAGCGCTTCATCTGACGCATCATGCATCCCCAGACGGCTTGCCAGCACGTCAAGATACATTTCCGGCACCGTCCCCTGACGTTGTGAATCGCTTAACAACGCATGGACCACCGGCCCCAGACAGGCTACCGCTTTCAGTCGCGGCGCTTCCAGGTAGGCCAGACGTACCGCAACGTTAGCGCCAAAACGAAAACCAAACGCCGCAACCCGGGTATGATCAACCCACGGCACCCCAGGCAGCGCTTTCAACACATGCTGATGCAGCAGACTGGAGTCCTGGGTGAGTTTCCATTTTGACGAGAATCCAACCGACGGCACGTCCAGCGTCAGCATCGCCATACCGCGCGGCGCGAAGTAACGTTCGAACAGGGTGTAATAGTCCGTTTGCATGGAATCCAGGCCGCCGCACATCAGTACGGTCGGGAACGGGCCATCCCCTTTCGGCATATGCAAAAACGCAGTGACAGGCGCGCCGCCGGGGATCGCAAACGCCATTTCACGCAGCGAGCCCGGCAAGCGTTGCGCGGCCTCTTCATACGCGCGGTTCGCCAGGGCCTGCGCCTGCTCCGCCAGCTCATCCCCTTTAAGATGCGGGTAAGCCGCAATGTTGTAGAGCGAGGAAGCGTGCAGCCAGTGACGCCCGCTGCGCTGTGGGTCTGTTTCCTGGCAGGCTTTCTGCTGCCATTCCATCGCCTGTTTCGACCATTCAAAGATCCAGTTACCGCCACGGTAGCCAATCACCGTGTCGTACAGCTCTTTGTCGGTTCGCTCGGCTTCGCTCATTACGATACGCGCCTGCACATCAAGGATTTCTCGCGGATCGATACCGCGCCAGATCCACATCAGACGGTTGATCATGCGATACCAGTGCGGCACGTTTTTACCATCCAGAGTGGACTGCACGGACGGCTGCGTTCCGTGATTGAAGCGCCGGACAAGCGTCGACGTTTCAGGATGTTTGAAGCGGGGTTTAAACAGGGTTTCGCTGAGGTTAGCCTGTGACATTCGTGCAGCCTCCAAGGGTACTTACTGAGGCCTATTGTAACGTGTGTGCGGCTAAAAAAAACAACGCCCGGCATTGCCAGGCGTTGAAAATTTCAGTGATTAGCGACCAGAGATTGGCGGGACGAATACCACGCCCATATCCCACGGCTGCTCAATCCAGGTGTCCTGCGGGATATCAATCACATAATCATCCACCAGCGGGCGGCCAGCCGGTTTAGCGAAGATAGTGACGAAATGAGCTTTAGGGTACATTTCGCGGATAGCAACAGCAGTACCGCCGGTATCGACCAGATCGTCGATCACGATGAAACCTTCACCATCGCCTTCCGCACGTTTCAGCACTTTCAGTTCGCGCTGGTTATCGTGGTCGTAGCTGGAGATGCAAACGGTATCGACATGGCGAATACCCAACTCACGCGCCAGCAATGCGCCCGGTACCAGACCACCACGGCTGACGGCAATAATGCCTTTCCATTGTTCAGAAGGCATCAGGCGGCTTGCCAGTTTGCGTGCGTGAATCTGCAACATGTCCCAGGTGACGACGTATTTTTCGCTCATGTGAAGTGTCCCAGCCTGTTTATCTACGGCTTAAAAATTGAGGGTGAACCAGGTTGCGCGAGATTATAGAGACCTGACGCGCTAAAAACCAGTGTTTCGCGGAATCCAGCCCTCTTTTTACGTGCTTTATACTACCCGAAGACCAGGAAAGTGGTATTCTCAATCGCATCTCGCAAGCCCGACTTGTGGTGACAATCAATCTGCTAACCCTGTGGCCTGCAAGAAAGTTTTGCAGGACATCGTCAAGGAGACTTATCGTGTCTGAACTGTCTCAATTATCTCCACAACCGCTGTGGGATATTTTTGCAAAAATCTGTTCTATTCCTCATCCGTCCTACCATGAAGAGCAGCTCGCTGAACACATTATGGGCTGGGCCAAAGAGAAAGGTTTCCACGCTGAGCGCGATCGGGTCGGTAATATCCTGATTCGTAAACCTGCCACCGCAGGTATGGAAAACCGCAAACCAGTGGTTTTGCAGGCGCACCTGGATATGGTTCCGCAGAAAAACAACGACACCGTACACGACTTCACCAAAGATCCGATCCAGCCTTATATTGACGGCGAGTGGGTAAAAGCCCGCGGCACCACGCTGGGCGCGGATAACGGCATTGGTATGGCTTCCGCGCTGGCCGTTCTGGCTGACGACAACGTCGCGCACGGCCCGCTGGAAGTGTTGCTGACCATGACGGAAGAAGCCGGTATGGACGGCGCATTCGGCCTTCAGCCAGGCTGGCTACAGGCCGATATTCTGATCAATACCGACTCCGAAGAAGAAGGTGAGATCTACATGGGCTGTGCAGGCGGTATCGATTTTACCTCTAACCTGCCGCTGTCCCGTGAAGCCATTCCGGCGGGCTTCCAGAGCTTTAAACTGACGCTGAAAGGCCTGAAAGGCGGCCACTCCGGCGGCGAAATCCACGTCGGTCTCGGCAATGCCAACAAGCTGCTGGTGCGCTTCCTGGCGGATCATGCTGAAGAACTGGGTCTGCGTCTGGTTGATTTCAACGGCGGTACGCTGCGTAACGCTATCCCGCGTGAAGCCTTCGCCACCGTTGCTGTAGCGGCAGATAACGTCGATGCGCTGAAAACGCGGGTGAACGCTTATCAGGAGATCCTGAAAAACGAGCTGGCAGAGAAAGAGAAGAATCTGGTGGTTCTGCTGGAAGCAGCCGCTAACGACAAAGCGGCGCTGACTGCCTCGTCCCGCGATGGCTTTATCCGTCTGCTGAACGCCACGCCAAACGGCGTGATTCGCAATTCCGACGTAGCGAAAGGCGTGGTTGAGACGTCCCTGAACGTGGGCGTTGTGACCATGACCGACAACAACGTGGAAATCCACTGCCTGATCCGCTCGCTGATCGACAGCGGTAAAGACTACGTGGTGAGCATGCTGGATTCACTGGGTAAACTGGCTGGCGCGAAAACCGAAGCAAAAGGCGGCTATCCGGGCTGGCAGCCAGATGCGAACTCGCCGGTAATGCACCTGGTGCGTGAAACTTACCAGCGTCTGTTCAATAAGACGCCGAACATCCAGATTATTCACGCGGGTCTGGAATGCGGTCTGTTCAAAAAACCGTACCCGGATATGGACATGGTCTCTATCGGGCCAACCATTACCGGCCCGCACTCTCCAGATGAGCAGGTTCATATCGAAAGCGTCGGTCACTACTGGCGGCTTCTGACTGAACTGCTGAAGTCTATTCCGGCGAAGTAAAATTCTGCGCTAAATGCCGGATGGCGCTACGCTTATCCGGCCTACAACTAATCCGGCCTACACGCTGATTTGTAGGCCGGATAAGGCGTTTACGCCGCCATCCGGCAATACATCAAAGTCACAGCCCCAGCAGAAGCTGTCTTTCCAGTTGCGGGTCCAGTAGCGTAACGTGTAACCCTACCAGCCGCACGCCCCGCCCTCCCCGCCGCTCATTCCAGGTTTTACGCGCCGTCGTGATTAAATCGTCCTTGCTTAAACGCGGCCAGACGTGCTCCTGAGTGGTCAGCTGGAAATCGTTAAATTTTAATTTAACCCCCTGACGGGCGATGAGCAGGTCAGGCTTCACTTTTGCCAGCCGCCTTTCCAGCTCTGGATATAACCGCTCAATGATCGCCTCACATTCCGCCCATTCGTGAATATCCTCCGCCAGCGTGCGTTCAACGCCTATCGATTTACGCAGTCTTTCATTGTTCACATCCCGCTCATCAATCCCCTGGCTACGCTCCCATAACACGCGGCCAAACTTACCAAAGCGCTTGAGTAACATCGCCAGATCGTACTTTTGCACGTCTTCACAGGTACGCAGCCCCATCGTTTCCAGCCTGGCCGCAGACACTTTACCCACCCCCGGAATTTTCCCCAGCGGTAAGGTTTTGAGAAACTCAGGAACATCGGCGGGGGTAATCACATATTGCCCATTCGGTTTATTAAGATCAGACGCAATTTTTGCCAGAAACTTAACCGGAGCAATACCTGCTGATGCGGTGAGCTGGAGTTCGTTAAAAATCGTCTGACGGATTTCCTGAGCGATAAGCGTGGCGGAGCCGTGGCAATAAGTGCTGTCGGTGACGTCCAGATAGGCTTCATCCAGCGAAAGCGGCTCTATACGCGAGGTATAACGAGAGAAGATTTCACGGATATGCTGCGACGCTTCTTTATACGCCTCAAACCGCCCCGGCAATAGCGTGAGGTGCGGGCAAAGCTTAAGCGCCATACCGGTCGGCATCGCGCTGCGCACGCCAAATTTGCGGGCGGGATAATTTGCCGTACTGATAACGCCCCTGCGCTCGCGGCTGCCGCCGATAGCAATGGGAATATCACGCAGGGCCGGGTTATCGCGCATTTCAACCGCCGCGTAAAAACAGTCCATATCAACATGTATGATTTTGCGCATGGCTCACCTCCGTAATACTGTTTAAGTATACAGTACATTTTGTATTGTGAGAAGCGAGTGGAAATTAAGCCGCGGCAGAATGCGCCGGGTTCTGACTGCCTTGACGGCTAAATTTCAGTATAAAGAGAAACTAAATTGTAAACGCATCGCCTGGGGCTTGCGAAAAACTGCCGTGGTGATAATGTGAGCGCACCAAATACGGATTAGTCTGATTTGGGGACTCTGTTTGCCGTTCTGGCGTGTGTAACCGTTTTATCAAGGAATAAGCAGTATGCGTAAAATCGCATTTTTTCTTGCGATGCTTCTGATCCCGTGCGTCTCATTTGCCGGTTTGCTAAGCAGTAGCAGCCCAACCACGCCAGTCAGTAAAGAATATAAGCAGCAGTTGATGGGGTCGCCTGTCTATATTCAGATCTTTAAAGAAGAGCGTACGCTCGATCTGTACGTCAAGATGGGTGAGCAATATCAATTGCTCGACAGCTACAAAATTTGCAACTATTCCGGTGGCTTAGGCCCCAAACAGCGCCAGGGTGACTTTAAAAGCCCGGAAGGTTTTTACAGCGTCCAGCGTAATCAGCTCAAACCGGACAGCCGTTTCTATAAGGCCATTAATATCGGTTTTCCGAACGCCTATGACCGCGCACACGGTTATGAAGGTAAGTATCTGATGATCCACGGCGCCTGCGTCTCTGTCGGTTGCTATGCCATGACCGACAGCGGCATTGATGAGATTTTCCAGTTTGTAACCGGCGCCCTGGTATTCGGGCAATCCAGCGTACAGGTGAGCATCTATCCCTTCCGCATGACCGATGCAAATATGCAGCGCCATAAGTATTCGTATTACAAAGATTTCTGGACGCAGCTAAAACCGGGCTACGACTACTTTGAGCAAACCCGTAAGCCACCAACGGTTTCCGTTGTTGATGGCCGTTACGTGGTCAGCAAACCGTTGAGCCATGAAGTGGTTCAGCCACAGCTGGCGTCAAACTATACGCTCCCCGAGACAAAATAATCGCCATTCGCCTGGCATAATCTTTTGCCAGGTTTCATTTCCCGTCAGCGGCTGCGTTGCAATCACGGTAACCACATCATTCGGTGTGGTTTGTGAACTGAAGTCGATTTCCACATCCTGGTCCAACAGCGTGGCGACGCCAAACGGCGCGCGGCGGGTGATCCAGAATAAATTGGTCGAGCAATAGGCCATGACATAGCGCCCGTCTGACAGCAGCATGTTGAAGACACCTTTCTTACGGAGTTCTTCTGCCAGCGTCGCAATATATTTAAATACCGCCATCATATTGCCCGGCGTGCGCGGATAACGCTGCGTCAGCTTATGCAGCAGCCAGCAGAACGCTTTTTCGCTGTCCGTCTCACCAACCGGGCGAAAATTACCGGTTTCAAGCGATTTGTAGCCGTTGAGCTGCCCGTTATGCGCATACGTCCAGTTACGCCCCCAAAGCTCACGGGTAAACGGATGCGTATTTTCCAGCGCCACTTCCCCACGATTCGCCTGGCGAATATGGGCGACGACGGAACAGGATTTAATGGGATAGTCTTGCACCAGTCTGGCGATGGGCGAATTAAAACTGGGTTGCGGATCTTTAAATGTGCGACACCCTTTACCTTCATAAAACGTAATGCCCCAGCCGTCTTTGTGCGGCCCGGTTCCTCCACCACGCTGAACCAGCCCGGTGAAACTAAAGCAAATATCGGTTGGCACATTGGCGCTCATCCCGAGCAGTTCGCACATACATCACCTACCTTAAAACGCTGAACCGCCTGATGGCGCTGCGCTTATCAGGCCTGGACAAATCAAATGTAGGCCGGATAAGACGCTTTAACGTCATCATCCGGCAAAAACACAGTAAAGAATTATCCGCTTACTTAACCATCTCTTTTTCGATCAATTGGATCAGGATATGAATCACTTTGATATGGATTTCCTGAATACGATCAGCATAACCGAAATGCGGCACGCGAATTTCAATATCCGCCGTCCCTGCCATTTTACCGCCATCTTTCCCGGTCAGGGTGATGACTTTCATTCCCTTCTCGCGTGCTGCGGCAATCGCTTTAATCACGTTACCAGAGTTGCCCGAAGTTGAGATCCCTAACAGCACATCCCCTTCACGGCCAACCGCTTCAACGTAGCGAGAGAAAACATAGTCGTAACCAAAATCATTACTGACACAGGAGATATGGCTGACGTCAGAAATAGCAATCGCCGGGTAGCCTGGACGGTTTTCACGGTAGCGACCGGTCAGCTCTTCGGCAAAATGCATCGCGTCGCAATGAGAGCCGCCGTTACCGCAGGAAAGTACCTTGCCACCCGCTTTAAAACTGTCTGCCAGCAGGACCGCCGCGCGCTGAATAGCGTGAATATTGGCTTCATCTTTTAAAAAATTGGCCAGCGTTTCCGCCGCTTCGTTCAGTTCGTTACGAATAAGATCCTGGTACATGAGGATATCCTTCAGCATGAATGTAATTGACAGATGCAGTGTACCGGATAGCGCAGAAAGCGAGAAGCACAAGCCACAGGAATGCCGCTGGCTTTTGATTTTTTGTGCCGGTGAAAACGGCAACAATGTGAGCTTCGTTGTAATTATTTTGTAAACACATTGCTAAAAGAAATGACATCCACTACAACCATATCATCACAAGTGGTCAGACCTCCTACAAGCAAGGGAGCTTTTCGTTATGATGATTTTGAGTATTCTCGCAACGGTTGTTCTGCTCGGCGCGCTGTTTTATCACCGCGTGAGCTTATTCCTCAGCAGCCTGATTTTACTCGCATGGACAGCCGCGCTGGGCGTTGCTGGCCTGTGGTCTATCTGGGTGCTGGTTCCTCTGGCCATTATCCTCGTACCGTTTAACGTTACGCCAATGCGTAAGTCGATGATCTCTGCGCCAGCGTTTCGTAGCTTCCGTAAAGTGATGCCGCCGATGTCGCGCACGGAGAAAGAGGCCATTGATGCCGGTACAACATGGTGGGAAGGCGATCTCTTCCAGGGCAAACCTGACTGGAAAAAATTGCACAACTATCCACAACCGCATCTGACCGCTGAAGAACAGGCGTTCCTGGATGGCCCGGTAGAAGAAGCCTGCCGTATGGCGAATGATTTCCAGATCACGCACGAATTAGCCGATCTGCCGCCGGAGCTGTGGGACTACCTGAAAGAGCATCGCTTCTTCGCGATGATCATCAAGAAAGAGTATGGCGGCCTGGAGTTCTCGGCGTATGCGCAGTCTCGCGTGCTGCAAAAACTCTCCGGCGTTTCCGGGATTCTGGCGATTACCGTGGGCGTGCCTAACTCATTAGGCCCAGGCGAACTGCTGCAACACTACGGTACTGAAGAGCAGAAAAACCATTACCTGCCGCGTCTGGCGCGTGGTCAGGAGATCCCTTGCTTCGCGCTGACCAGCCCGGAAGCGGGCTCCGATGCAGGCGCAATTCCTGATACCGGCGTCGTCTGCATGGGCGAATGGCAAGGCCAGCAGGTACTGGGTATGCGCCTGACCTGGAACAAACGTTACATTACACTGGCCCCTATCGCGACCGTGCTGGGTCTGGCCTTTAAACTCTCTGACCCGGAAAAACTGCTGGGTGGCGAAGAAGAGCTGGGTATCACCTGTGCGCTGATCCCGACCTCAACGCCTGGCGTAGAAATTGGTCGCCGTCACTTCCCGCTGAACGTACCGTTCCAGAACGGACCTACGCACGGCAAAGATATTTTTGTGCCAATCGACTACATCATTGGCGGGCCGAAGATGGCAGGCCAGGGCTGGCGTATGCTGGTGGAATGCCTGTCGGTAGGCCGTGGTATCACGCTGCCGTCCAACTCGACCGGCGGGGTTAAATCTGTCGCGCTGGCAACCGGGGCATATGCCCATATTCGTCGCCAGTTCAAAATCTCTATCGGCAAGATGGAAGGTATTGAAGAGGCGCTGGCGCGCATTGCCGGTAACGCCTACGTAATGGACGCCGCAGCGTCGCTGATTACCTACGGCATTATGCTGGGTGAAAAACCGGCGGTGCTGTCAGCTATCGTCAAGTACCACTGTACCCATCGCGGCCAGCAGTCCATCATCGACGCAATGGACATTACCGGTGGTAAAGGCATTATGCTCGGCGAAAGCAACTTCCTGGCGCGTTCTTACCAGGGGGCGCCTATCGCCATCACCGTTGAAGGTGCGAATATCCTGACCCGCAGCATGATGATCTTCGGTCAGGGGGCGATTCGCTGCCATCCGTATGTTCTGGAAGAGATGGCCGCCGCGCAAAGCAACGATGTGAATGCGTTCGACAATCTGCTGTTTAAACATATCGGCCATGTCGGTAGTAACAAAGTACGCAGCTTCTGGCTCGGTCTGACCCGCGGCCTGACCAGCTACACCCCGACCAGCGACGCAACGAAACGTTATTACCAGCACCTTAACCGACTGAGCGCCAACCTGGCCCTGCTGTCTGATGTCTCAATGGCGGTGTTGGGCGGTAGCCTGAAACGTCGTGAACGTATCTCCGCACGCCTGGGCGATATTTTAAGCCAGCTGTATCTGGCCTCCGCCGTGCTGAAACGCTATGACGATGAAGGCCGTAACGAAGCCGATTTGCCGCTGGTGCACTGGGGCGTACAGGATGCGTTGTATCAGGCGGAGCAAGCGATGGATGAACTGCTGCAAAACTTCCCGAACCGTTTTGTTGCGGGTCTGCTGAACGTGGTGATCTTCCCAACCGGTCGTCACTACCTTGCCCCTTCCGACAAGCTGGATCATAAGGTCGCGCAGATTCTACAAGTACCGAGCGCAACCCGTTCACGTATCGGTCGTGGTCAATACCTGACGCCGAGCGAGCATAACCCGGTCGGCTTGCTGGAAGAAGCGCTGCTGGACGTAATAGCGGCAGATCCTATCCACCAGCGGATCTGCAAAGAGCTGGGTAAAAATCTGCCGTTTACCCGTCTGGATGAACTGGCGCATAACGCGCTGGCAAAAGGGCTGATTGATAACGATGAAGCCGCTATTCTGGTGAAAGCGGAAGAAAGCCGTCTGCGCAGCATTAACGTTGATGATTTTGATGCCGACGCGCTGGCGACTCAGCCGGTAAAGTTGCCAGAGAAGCAAGTGCGTAAAGTAGAAGCCGCTTAATCCTCACCTCCCCTGAAAGCCCCGCTTCTGCGGGGCTTTTTATTGCCACATTTTCGTTGATGCTCATGCTACAGTGTAAAAATGCTGTTCAACAAGGAGCCCCGATCGTGCCTGGTTTGAAAATTACCCTGTTGCAACAACCGCTGGTCTGGATGGACGGTCCGGCCAATTTACGTCATTTTGACAGACTGCTGGAAACCATCACCGGACGTGACGTCATTGTTTTACCTGAAATGTTTACCACCGGTTTTGCGATGGAAGCCGCACTTCAGTCACTCCCGCAAGAAGATGCGATCGACTGGATGCTGGCCAAAGCACAACAGACTGATGCCCTGATTGCGGGCAGCGCTGCGTTGCAAACCGAACGTGGCCCGGTAAACCGTTTTTTACTGGTTGAGCCTGACGGCAACGTTCATTGCTATGATAAACGCCATCTGTTCCGCATGGCGGATGAACATCATCATTACCAGGCGGGCGATAAACGTGTTGTCGTTGAATGGCGCGGCTGGCGTATTTTGCCGTTAGTGTGTTATGACCTACGTTTTCCGGTATGGTCCCGCAATCTTAATGATTATGACCTGGCGCTGTATGTAGCAAACTGGCCTGCTCCACGTTCGCTACACTGGCAGGCGCTGCTCACCGCACGCGCGATTGAAAACCAGGCCTATGTAGCAGGCTGCAACCGTGTTGGCACTGACGGCAACGGGCACCATTACCGTGGGGACAGCCGGGTGATTAACCCGCAAGGAGAGATTATCGCCACCGCCGAACCACATCAGGCGACACGTATTGATGCAGACCTGTCGCTCACGGCGTTACGGGAATACCGCGAGAAATTTCCGGCATGGCAGGACGCCGACCCGTTCACGTTACGCTGATGATTGTTCATCCTTCTCTGCAACGATTCTGGCATTTCTACAGAGAAGGATAATTTTTGTTGAAGGCTAAAACGACGAAAGCCTGAATCATTTCTGATTCAGGCTTTCTGAATAGTGGCGGAACGGACGGGACTCGAACCCGCGACCCCCTGCGTGACAGGCAGGTATTCTAACCAACTGAACTACCGCTCCACGTTGTGTTCCTCTTGGGAACGAAGCGCATATTACGGATTGCCTTGCACCTCGTCAACGGTTTTTCTCACGTTTTGAATCGTTTGCTGTAAAAATCACCCGGACGGCTATTTTTACGTCGTAAAACCCCGAATTACGCCCGCCAGAGGCAACTTCCGCCTTTCTTCTGCACCAGGTCGAGACGCGACTCATGCGCCATCAGCTCTTCATCAGTCGCTAAAACAACGCGTAACTTGCTGGCCTGGCGGACAATACGCTGGATTGTCGCTTCACCCTGCTGCTGCTGTGTTTCCCCTTCCATTGAGAAGGCCATCGACGTTTGCCCGCCGGTCATCGCCAGATAGACATCGGCCAGAATCTGGGCATCGAGCAATGCGCCGTGCAGCGTACGTTTGCTGTTATCTATCTCATAGCGTGAACAAAGCGCATCAAGGCTGTTACGCTTGCCGGGGAACATCCTCCTCGCCAGCGCCAGGCTATCGGTGATTTTGCAGAACTCGCTTGTTTTCGGAATACCACGACTGAGTTTGGCGAACTCATAATCCATAAAGCCGATATCAAACGATGCGTTATGGATCACCAGTTCCGCGCCACGGATATACTCCAGGAAGTCGTCAACCACATCGGCAAAAACGGGTTTATCGAGCAGAAATTCATCTGCAATACCGTGTACGCCGAACGCTTCCGGGTCCACCAGTCGGTCCGGTTTTAGATAGACGTGGAAGTTATTGCCGGTAAGGCGGCGGTTCACGACCTCGACTGCACCGATCTCAATGATCTTATGGCCTTCGTAGTGGGCGCCGATCTGGTTCATACCGGTGGTTTCGGTATCGAGGACGATCTGTCGTGTAATTGCAGTGCTCATAGCGGTCATTTATGTCAGACTTGTCGTTTTACGATCGATTTCAATTACAGGAAGTCTACCAGAGATGCTTAAACAGGTAGAAATTTTCACCGATGGTTCTTGCCTGGGAAATCCAGGTCCAGGTGGTTATGGCGCTATTTTACGCTATCGCGGCCATGAAAAAACCTTTAGCGAAGGATATAGCCTCACAACTAACAATCGCATGGAGCTTATGGCGGCCCTCGTCGCGCTGGAAGCGTTAAAAGAACATTGTGAAGTCACATTAAGCACGGACAGCCAGTATGTCCGTCAGGGAATTACGCAATGGATCCACAACTGGAAAAAGCGCGGCTGGAAAACAGCAGAGAAAAAGCCGGTAAAGAATGTCGATCTCTGGAAGCGCCTTGATACCGCGCTGGGCCAACATCAAATCAAATGGGAATGGGTAAAAGGCCATGCCGGCCATCCTGAAAACGAACGTTGCGATGAGCTGGCGCGTGCGGCAGCGATGAACCCTACGCAGGAAGACGTTGGCTATCAGGCAGAGGCTTAAGCGTCTGGCTTACGGTATTGCCGGGTCGCGCCCACGGCCTGGCGAATCCGCGCTTTGCTTTTATTTTGTTTCATCGGGTTAAGCGTAAGCGGGATGGTTCGCTTACGCGCCACAATCAGTTGCAGGCAGCCCAGCGCCGGAATATGCGTGCTCAGCAGCTTTCCCCCTTGCTTTGACCAGGGTAAAACATGAAAACGGCTGTAGTGCAGCACTTCAAAATTCAATAACGAGAGCCAGTCCAGTTGGCGCATCAGCGTAAACATCCGGCTGTTATAAGGTGAAGATTTACGCAAGACGGGCACCAGCTTACGTAGGCCCATCAGGCTAATCGGGTTAAAACCACTCAAAACCAGCCAGCCATCATCAATTAACACCCGGTCGGCTTCACGCAGTAACCGATGTGGGTCGACGCACCACGGTAGCGTATGCGCCAACAGACAAACATCAACAGACTTATCGGCAAAGGGAAGATGTAAGGGATCGGCCTGAACCTGGACGGGCGCGCCTTGCAGGGAAATATTGACTTGATGAGAAACGGCGCACGCTTCAGAGTTGATTTCTGCGCTTAAATTACCAATTTTAAGCAAATGAAAACCATACATTTTGGCGAACCACGGGTTAAGCTGATGCTCCAGCGCCTCACGATAGTATTCACCCCAGGGCAAATCGCCCCAGCGATGGGGAGCTATGACTGTTTGAGGGATCCTTGCCGGTTTCATCACAACCTTCCGCTACGCACTAAGAGGTAATTTATGAATCTTAACAGTATTCCCGCATTTCAGGACAATTACATCTGGGTTCTGAGTAATAATGAAGGACGTTGTCTGATCGTTGATCCTGGCGAAGCGGCTCCCGTGCTAAACGCCATCAAAGAGAAGAACTGGCAGCCGGAAGCGATTTTCCTCACTCACCATCACCACGACCATGTTGGCGGCGTGAAAGAACTTCTTCAACATTTTCCGCACGTAGTGGTTTACGGACCGGCAGAAACACAAGATAAGGGAACCACGCGCGTAGTCAAAGATGGCGATAGCGCCCTCGTTTTAGGGCATGAATTTAGTATATTTGCCACACCGGGTCACACTTTAGGACATATCTGTTACTTTAGCCACCCTTACCTTTTCTGCGGCGACACCCTTTTCTCTGGAGGTTGTGGACGCCTGTTTGAAGGTACAGCCTCACAGATGTATCAATCAATTAAAAAAATCAGCGCCCTTCCTGACGATACGCTGATTTGTTGCGCACATGAGTATACTTTAGCAAACATGAAGTTTGCATTGAGCATCCTACCGCACGATTCGTTCATAAATGAATATTATCGTAAAGTTAATGAGTTACGCGCAAAAAACCAAATTACACTCCCCGTAATTCTGAAAAATGAGCGGAAAAATAATATTTTTTTGAGAACGAAAGATCCTGATTTAATTAATGAAATAAACAAAGAAACAAAGTTGCAACAACCTGAAGAGCGTTTTGCCTGGTTAAGGTCAAAGAAAGACAGCTTCTGACAATTCCTACTTGTCATTGGCGAACTTCGCCGTTATGATCGGTCGTCTTTTAAGCAACTATTGACACACACATGAAGGCAAAAGCGATATTACTCGCCTCTGTCCTGCTTGTGGGGTGCCAGTCGTCTCAGAACACTGGCAACGTCCAACAGCACGCACAGAGCCTTTCTGCAGCTGGTCAAGGGGAAGCAGGAAAGTTTACGAGTCAGGCACGATGGATGGACGATGGGACGTCTCTCGCGCCGGATCAAGACTTGTGGGCTTTCATTGGCGACGAGCTAAAGATGGGAATTCCGGAGAACAACCGGATACGCGAACAGAAACAGAAGTATTTACGCAATAAGAGCTATCTCCACGATGTAACTTTACGGGCAGAGCCGTATATGTACTGGATAGCCGGGCAGGTTAAGAAACGTAACATGCCGATGGAACTGGTACTACTACCCATAGTGGAGAGCGCTTTTGACCCACACGCAACGTCTGGCGCCAATGCCGCAGGCATCTGGCAGATCATTCCGAGCACAGGGCGCAATTATGGTTTGAAACAGACCCGCAATTATGATGCGCGTCGTGACGTTGTGGCTTCCACAACGGCCGCGTTAGACATGATGCAGCGTCTGAATAAGATGTTTGATGGCGACTGGCTGTTGACCGTTGCAGCTTATAATAGCGGCGAAGGTCGCGTGATGAAGGCAATCAAAGCGAATAAGGCGCGTGGCAAAGCCACCGACTTCTGGTCGCTTTCGTTACCTCAGGAAACGAAGCTGTACGTGCCAAAAATGCTGGCATTGAGTGATATTCTCAAAAACAGCAAACGCTATGGCGTGCGTCTGCCAACCACAGACGAAAGTCGTGCGCTGGCGCGCGTTCGTTTGAGCAGCCCGGTTGAGATGGCACAAGTTGCAGATATGGCGGGCATGTCCGTCACCAAGCTGAAGGCGTTTAATGCTGGCGTGAAAGGCTCTACGCTAGGCGTTAGCGGCCCACAGTACGTGATGGTGCCAAAGAAGCATGCAGAACAACTGCGTGAGTCTCTGGCTTCAGGCGAAATTGCTGCCGTACAGTCTACGCTGGTCGCAGACAATACGCCGCTGAACAGCCGTAGCTACAAAGTTCGCTCTGGCGATACGCTTTCCGGCATCGCGGCACGCCTTGGCGTGAGCACGAAAGATTTGCAGCAGTGGAATAGTCTGCGCGGATCTAACCTGAAAGTGGGCCAAAGTCTGACGATTGGCGCAGGCAGTAGCGCACAGCGTCTGGCCAACAACAGCGATAGCATTACCTATCGTGTGCGGAAAGGTGATTCGCTTTCGAGTATCGCCAAACGTCACGGGGTGAACATCAAAGATGTGATGCGCTGGAACAGCGATACAGCAAATCTGCAACCAGGCGATCAGCTAACGTTGTTTGTGAAGAACAGCAGCACACCTGACTCCTGATAGCATGACTCAGAAAAGGCACTGGTTTCCCCCCAGTGCCTTTTTTATTTATGCCGCTTTATGCGCCTCAACCATAATCGTATCGCTGGTAAACGAACCGTCCTCCTGCAAAGCGAAATACGCTTTTACCTCCGCGGATGCGCTCTTCTGATACAAACGAATAGCCTCAACCAGCGCCGCAGGCGTACGCATTCTCGCTACCCATGAACTGAACTCCAGCGGTAAGCGGTCCGTTAACAACGTATCGACAATCAGATTCGCATCATTCACCAGGGACAGCCACTCACCGCTGGAGTAGTTACGTACATGAGAAGTGTCGCGTAACGCTTCTACAGTCTGTAACCAGATATCGCGCACCGGATGCCCAGGCGACATCACATCCATCATAATCAACACGCCACCCGCTTTCAGAACCCGGTTGACTTCACGCAGTGCCAGCCCAACATCATGCCAGTGATGTGCAGAATAGCGGCTAATCACAACATCAAAAGCGTGATCCTCAAACGGCAGATTTTCAGCATACCCCTGTCGGGTCGCGATATTTTCTAAACCTTTCTCTTTCGCCGCCTGTACGACGACCTCAAGCATCTGCGAAGACAAATCGTAAGCCACCACCTGCTTTACGTTCTGCGCAGCAATAAAACTGGCGTGCCCGGCGCCACATCCCATATCCAGTACGCTGGCATGCGGAAAAGAGGACAGCCGTTCCGCCAGTCGCTGTAAGTCACGACCAGAAGCATGAACGGTACTGGTTAAATAGGCATTTGCCTGAGAGCCAAACTGCTTTTCGACGTTGTCATGGTGGGAGTGTGTTGTCATCGTGTTGTCCTTTGGTTGTTTGCAAAATAAAGGGCAGCACCACTTCAGGTCTGCCCCACGGCAGACCTGACACACCTTATTGCTCAGGTTTGCCGGGACTGAATTCAACGAGTAGCGGGTTATGATCGGACGCGCGCGTGACCAGTACGGAAGCCTCGCTAACGTTTAAACCTCGATAAAACACAAAATCAAGAGGACGGCCAAACGCCCGTCGGCGCTGATCGTCAGTAAAACGCACCTGCCGCAGGGACATCTCGCGCGCAAAGCGATACAGCGCGTTCATTCGTGGTCGGCTCCAGGCATTAAAATCACCGGCCATAATCACCGGGCCGCTGTGATGTGCAATTTGATCGCCAATAGGAAGTAACTGCTTACTATACACATCCACCCCAAGACTGAAGTTAACGGCGTGAATGTTTACCACCATCAACAATCGCGTATCAGGCAAAGGGTAAACAGTCACCAGCGCTGACTTCGCCAGACGTAAGATAGGCTCACGTTCGCGCAGCGGGCAGCAGTAGACGGGATGAGCAGCAGAAAGCGTCATAACACCCGAAGGATGCTGAGGTAACACAAAAGCGGGAACCTGATCGGCTGCAAGATAGTTAGCGGTCGCAAACTGCACCAGTTCGGGCGTGGTTTGCGCTTCCTGTAATAAAACCAGGTGCGCATCTTTGCCAAAGTTTTTCAGCACCGATAACCATTCGGCCCGCTGCTGTTTAAAGATATTCCACACCAGAATCCGAATGCGGTCTTCACTGCTTAACGGCACTCCAGCGGGTAATGCCTGGCCAATACTCGCAAACGACCCAGGCGGTAAAATCCGCTCGGCGGGTTGTCCGGCAATATAGCGCATGGCATAAGTATTTTTTCGCACGTTTGACTTTAAAACCTCTGTAACGTCAACCAGCCCGGGCACGGACTGGTTATTCTGTTATAGGGATTTTAGCTCACACTTTCAACGAGCAGTTACATATTGTTTTGTAAGCAAGCGCTTACCTCCGTAAATTTAACCAGGAACAGCGCGAACTGGCCTATCCAACCGATCACAGGTTAACGCCGTCAGAACAGGCGCTCCGGCCACCACACCTCACGCGCAGATTGAAACCAACAGCCCAGGATGTTTTAATGAAAAAATAGCCAAAATATCAATGTAATTTTGCTTCAGGTGCAAAAATGAAAGCCACTTCAGAAGAACTCGTGATATTTGTTGCCGTAGTCGAAAGCGGTAGCTTTAGCCGCGCTGCGGAGCAACTTGGACAGGCGAATTCTGCGGTCAGCCGAGCGGTCAAAAAGCTGGAAATGAAACTGGGCGTGAGTCTGCTTAATCGCACAACACGCCAGTTGAGTCTGACGGAAGAAGGCGAACGTTATTTTCGTCGCGTGCAGTCGATACTACAAGACATGGCCGCCGCTGAAACGGAGGTGATGGAAACGCGAAGCACTCCACGCGGTCTGTTGCGTATCGACGCCGCCACGCCGGTGATACTGCACTTTCTGATGCCGCTGGTTAAGCCTTTTCGCGAGCGTTATCCAGAAATGACGCTATCACTGGTTTCCTCAGAAACATTCATCAATCTGATTGAACGAAAGGTCGATGTCGCCATACGTGCCGGGACACTGACCGATTCAAGCCTGCGCGCCCGCCCGCTCTTTACCAGTTATCGAAAGATTATCGCGTCGCCGGATTATATTGCCCGCTTTGGCAAACCCGAAACCATTGAAGAGTTAAAACAGCATCTATGTCTCGGATTCACTGAACCGGCTTCGCTCAATACATGGCCTGTAGCATGCAGCGACGGACAACTCCATGAAATCAGCAGCGGTCTGTCGTCAAATAGCGGTGAGACGCTCAAGCAGCTTTGTCTGAGTGGTAACGGGATCGCCTGCCTGTCTGACTATATGATTGATAAAGAAATCGCGCGGGGAGAGCTTGTGGAGCTGATGGCCGATAAGCGCCTACCGGTAGAGATGCCTTTCAGTGCCGTTTATTACAGCGATCGTGCGGTCAGTACCCGCATTCGGGCATTTATCGATTTTCTCAGCGATCATGTAAAAACAGCCCCCGAAGGAGCTGTAAAAGAGGGTTAAGGATACAGAGAGAGGGTTAGTCGATCAGTCCCACTCTGGCGCCAGAC
Organism: Citrobacter sp. CK194; assembly: GCF_030333395.1. Lineage (NCBI taxonomy): Bacteria > Pseudomonadati > Pseudomonadota > Gammaproteobacteria > Enterobacterales > Enterobacteriaceae > Citrobacter > Citrobacter sp. CK194. The sequence goes on along the minus strand of NZ_JAOWGA010000013.1, from coordinate 1,321 downwards.
CTTCCGGGCTGACAAGGCGATCGTTGCAATCCAGTGCGGCAATCGCCTTTTTATCTTCGGCATCCAGATGCAGATCGAGCGCCAGCAGGTTGCTTGCCAGATTTTCACGTCTAGTAGAAGAAGGAATTACGGAGTAGCCTTCTCCCATTGCCCATGCAAGGATCACCTGCGCCGGAGTCGCATTGTGCTTAGCGGCAATACGGGAAATCACTTCATCTTTCAGTGCTTTACCATAAGCCAACGTCATGTAAGAGGTGATGTGAATTCCATGCTGTTTTGCCCAATCCACAACCTTGCGGTTTTGCAGATACGGAGACAGTTCAATCTGGTTAGTCGCAATGTTTTCTGCGCCGACAGCGGCAATGGCTTTTTCCATCAACGGGATAGTAAAGTTAGAAATACCGATTTCGCGCGTTAGTCCCTGCTCTTTTGCTTCCAGCAGCGCCTGCATGAACTCTTCGACAGATACCGCATCGTTTGGTGACGGCCAGTGGATCAATGCCAGATCCACATAATCAGTGCGCAGTTTTTCCAGACTTTCTTTCAGACTCAGGATCAGCTTCTCTTTGCTGAGATTTTCAGTCCAGATCTTGGTGGTGATGTACAGCTCGCCGCGCGGGATGCCACTTTCGGCAATCGCCTGACCAACAGCCGCTTCATTATCATAGATTTGTGCAGTATCAATTGCACGATAGCCCAGTTCCAGCGCTGTTTTGACCGATGCGATAACAACATCGTCTTTCAGGCGAAAAGTACCTAAACCAAATGCAGGGATTGTCATTGAATTCCTCATTAATTGTTGTGTCGTTAACTGAGGAGGATTATCACAGTTGTTTTTATGCGGAAAAAGATCGTAGAACGCAGAGGATTTTTGCGAAATAAGCAATAATGGAACAGCAGGCAAGAAAAAAGCCCTGAGCGTTAGCTCAGGGCTCTTAATAAGTGGCGGAACGGACGGGACTCGAACCCGCGACCCCCTGCGTGACAGGCAGGTATTCTAACCAACTGAACTACCGCTCCACCGAATTTCTCTACATCCACTGATTTCACACCAGCTTACTGCTTAATTTGATGCCTGGCAGTTCCCTACTCTCGCATGGGGAGACCCCACACTACCATCGGCGCTACGGCGTTTCACTTCTGAGTTCGGCATGGGGTCAGGTGGGACCACCGCGCTACGGCCGCCAGGCAAATTCTGTTCGTCTAATGCCTCTCGCATTAAACACTAATCTGTAATCAAAGCTGAAAATCGTCTCTCAGTCCGCCAAAACATCTTCGGCGTTGTAAGGTTAAGCCTCACGGTTCATTAGTACCGGTTAGC
>NZ_JAOWGA010000012.1:0-439128 GCF_030333395.1 Citrobacter sp. CK194 | reverse complement strand
AAGCGGGAATAGCTCAGTTGGTAGAGCACGACCTTGCCAAGGTCGGGGTCGCGAGTTCGAGTCTCGTTTCCCGCTCCAAATTCTTATCTCCATAAAATTATCCACAGCGTATTTTCACGTTGGGGGCCTTTTATTTTGCCTCTGAAACACTCTTGTAAACAGACTTATCCACAGGTCCAGGCATTATTCCTGGAATACAAAAAACTTCGCCTGGTGAATAGTAACTTTGTAACTTATTGAAATTGATAAATTAATTATCATTTCGAAATGTTAATGCGATCACTTGACGATTTTTTCCCTCTTGAATTGCAATGTCTTTTTATTTTTATACACAAGCTGTGGATGACTCAGGCGTCGCGCGGCAGCCCCTTTTCAATGACCCTGACCAGGCGTTGTTTCTTCGGTAATTGCACCTCCACCACGCAGGCATTTCGCTTCTCAATTTGCTGCGCAATCGCCCACTCTATGTGTTCATCGAGAAGTGGGTGCTCACCCCGGCGACTTTCCAGGGCGGTAATCACGGCGTTATCCCAGGGCGCATTGCCTAACGCGACGGCAATATTTCGCAGCCAGCGTAAGTGACCAATGCGGCGAATCGCCGATCCTTCCGTAACTTTTAAAAACCAGGCTTCGCTCCAGCCAAACAGTTCAATCAGCTCTGGCGCGTGAAGATGCTTGCGGGGACTGAAATCTTCTTCATCGGTCAGTTGCGAGTAGCGGTTCCACGGGCAGATAAGCTGACAATCGTCGCAGCCGTAAATCCGGTTGCCCATTAATGGCCGAAGCGCTTCTGGTATCGCCCCCTCCAGCTCAATCGTGAGATAGGAGATGCAGCGGCGCGCATCCACCGTGTAGGGCTCGACGATTGCGCCAGTCGGGCAGATGGTCAGACAGGCAACGCATTTCCCGCAGCCTTCTTCAACTGGCGTATCAATGGGGAGAGGCAAATCAATTAACAACTCCCCCAGAAAAAAGAACGAACCGGCTTCGCGGTTAAGGATTAGTGAGTGCTTACCTGTCCAGCCAAGCCCGGCTTTTTCAGCCAGCGGACGTTCCAGAATGGGCGCAGAATCGACAAACGGTCTAAAATTCAGCGAAACGCAGTGCTGCTGAATCCTCTCGCCGAGTTTTTTGAGACGGTTACGTAACAGCTTATGGTAGTCACGGCCCAGCGCATAACGGCTGACGTAGCCCAGAGAGGGATTTTTTAGGGTACTGGCGAAAGCGGCATTGGCAGGCAGATAATTCATGCGCACACTGATGACGCGTAGCGTGCCGGGCAATAATTCGTGAGGGCGGGCGCGCATCATTCCGTGGCGAGCCATCCAGTCCATTTCGCCGTGGTATTGTTTATCCAGCCATGCCTGTAATTTGGGTTCGCTGGCGCTGAGATCGGTATCGGTAATACCGACCTGCTGAAAGCCCAGTTCCAGCCCCCACTGTTTAATATTTTGCGCTAACTGATTGAGATCGAGGGGCTCTGACATGACGGACCATACAATGAAGAAAAACCCCGCAAGTATACCACACTCCATCTGGCCCGCCGATGAGATCAAACGGGCGGAACGCGAGGCGGCGGACAGCTTAGGGCTGACGCTGTATGAGCTGATGCTGCGGGCGGGGGAAGCCGCATTTCAGGTTGCACGCGACGCGTACCCCGATTCCCGGCGCTGGCTGGTGCTTTGCGGTCACGGTAATAATGGCGGCGACGGCTACGTGGTGGCGAGGCTGGCGAAAGCCGCAGGTATTGAGGTGACTCTACTGGCGCAGGAGAGCGATAAGCCGCTTCCTGAAGAGGCAGCGCAGGCGCGCGAGGCGTGGCTCAATGCCGGGGGCGTCATTCATGCGTCGGATATCATCTGGCCGGATCATATTGATGTGATTATTGACGCCCTGCTGGGGACCGGCCTGACGCAGGCTCCGCGCACCTCCCTCTCTACGCTTATTGAACGAGCGAACAGCCATCCAGCGCCGGTGGTGGCTATTGATATCCCTTCCGGTTTGCTGGCGCAAACGGGCGCCACGCCTGGTGCGGTGATGAATGCCGCGCATACCGTTACCTTCATTGCGCTGAAACCCGGTTTGCTGACGGGCAAGGCGCGGGATGTCGTGGGAGCGCTGCACTTTGACGCGCTGGGTCTGGAAAGCTGGCTGGCAGGACAAGAGGTACGTATCCAGCGCTTTGCGGCTTCGCAACTTTCCCACTGGCTGACACCACGCCGTCCGACGTCGCATAAAGGCGATCATGGTCGGCTGGTCATTATTGGCGGCGACCACGGGACGGCGGGAGCGATACGTATGACCGGCGAAGCGGCGCTGCGTGCCGGAGCGGGATTAGTGCGGGTGCTGACGCGCAGCGAAAATATCGCGCCGTTGCTGACCGCCCGTCCCGAACTGATGGTGCATGAACTGACGCCTCAATCTCTTGATGACAGCCTGCAATGGGCGGACGTGGTGGTGATAGGCCCCGGGCTCGGACAGCAGGAATGGGGTAAAAAAGCGCTACAGAAAGCTGAGAATTTTCGCAAACCGATGCTCTGGGATGCGGATGCGCTGAACCTGCTGGCAATCAATCCCGATAAACGTCACAATCGCGTGATCACGCCGCATCCGGGGGAAGCCGCGCGGCTACTGGGTTGTTCTGTCGCAGAAATTGAAAGTGATCGCTTACTTTCAGCACGTCGTCTGGTAAAACGGTATGGCGGCGTGGCGGTGCTGAAAGGTGCGGGAACGGTCGTCGCCGCCCAATCGCATGCGTTGGGCATTATTGATGCCGGTAACGCCGGGATGGCCAGCGGTGGAATGGGCGATGTGCTTTCCGGCATTATTGGCGCATTGCTTGGACAGAAGTTTTCCCCGTATGATGCAGCGTGTGCGGGATGTGTTGCCCACGGTGCGGCGGCGGATGTTTTAGCGGCGCGTTATGGCGCCCGCGGCATGCTGGCAACCGATCTCTTTTCTACGCTACAGCGTATTGTTAACCCTGATGTGATTGACGTAAACCATGATGAATCGAGTAATTCCGCTACCTGACGAGCAGGCGACTTTAGACCTGGGACTACGCGTAGCGAAAGCCTGTGACGGTGCGACCGTCATCTATTTGTACGGCGACCTGGGGGCGGGGAAAACCACCTTCAGCCGGGGATTTCTACAGGCGTTGGGCCACAAAGGTAATGTGAAAAGCCCGACCTATACGCTGGTTGAACCCTATACGCTCGATAACTTAATGGTGTATCACTTCGATTTATACCGACTTGCGGACCCTGAGGAGCTGGAATTTATGGGGATCCGTGATTATTTTGCCAACGATGCCATTTGCCTGGTGGAATGGCCGCAACAAGGTAAAGGTGTGCTGCCTGACCCGGATGTCGAAATACACATAGATTACCAGGCGCAAGGTCGTGAGGCGCGCATTAGTGCTGTCTCCTCATCAGGTGATTTGTTGCTGGCGCGTTTGGCCGGTTAACCTTAAGGGTGGCGGGATGATTTATCGCATCAGAAATTGGGTGGTGGCAACGCTGGTCCTGCTGTGCGCGCAGGCGGGGGCCGCCAGCCTCTCCGATATTCAGGTATCTAACGGCGATCGGCAGGCGCGGATTACGTTCAGTTTTATCGGCGATCCTGATTACGCGTTTTCGCAAGAAGGTAAACGTACCGTCGCGCTGGATATCAAACAGACCGGCGTGATTCAGGGACTGCCGTTGCAGTTTAGCGGCAACAACCTGGTAAAAGCGATTCGCTCCGGTACGGCGAAAGATGCGCAGTCGTTGCGGTTGGTTGTCGATCTGACGGAGAACGGTAAAACCGAGGCCGTGAAACGACAGAGCGGCGGTAACTATACCGTGGTTTTTACCATCAACGCCGATACGCCTCCGCCGCCACCTCCACCGCCTGTCGTCGCAAAACGCGTTGAGACGCCGGTGGTTGCTCCGCGTCCGACTGAACCTGCGCGAAATCCGTTTAAAACAAACCAGGATCGCGCTACCGCTGTCACCAGCAGCAATACGGTAACGCGCCCGGCAGCGCGGGCGACATCCAGTAACGGCGACAAAGTGGTGATTGCCATTGATGCCGGTCACGGCGGGCAAGACCCCGGCGCTATTGGTCCCGGCGGGACGCGGGAGAAAAACGTGACGATTGCTATCGCCCGTAAGCTGCGCACGCTGTTGAATAACGATCCGATGTTCAAAGGCGTATTGACCCGCGACGGGGATTATTTCATCTCCGTGATGGGTCGCTCCGACGTGGCGCGTAAGCAGAACGCCAATTTCCTCGTCTCCATTCATGCGGATGCCGCGCCAAACCGTAACGCGACGGGCGCCTCGGTATGGGTGCTGTCAAACCGTCGCGCCAACAGCGAAATGGCGAACTGGCTGGAAGAACATGAGAAGCAGTCTGAGCTGCTGGGCGGCGCGGGCGATGTGCTGGCGAACAGTCAGGCTGACCCCTACTTAAGCCAGGCGGTACTGGATTTGCAATTCGGTCATTCCCAGCGCGTAGGGTATGATGTGGCGACAAACATGTTAGGTCAGTTGCAGCGCATTGGTTCGCTGCATAAGCGTCGCCCTGAACACGCCAGCCTCGGCGTGTTGCGTTCCCCGGATATCCCCTCGGTGCTGGTTGAAACGGGCTTTATCAGCAACAGCGGCGAAGAACGTTTGCTGGCAAGCGATGCTTATCAGCAGCAGCTGGCAGAGGCGATTTACCAAGGGTTGCGTAACTACTTCCAGGCGCATCCGGTGCAATCCGGGCCGCAGAGCGCTCCGGCGCAAACGGCCAGCGCGGTGTCGCCGGGCGAGTCGTTGATTAACTAAGGATTTTACATGCCGATTCAGGTTCTACCGCCGCAACTGGCGAACCAAATTGCCGCAGGTGAGGTGGTAGAGCGACCTGCGTCGGTTGTGAAAGAGCTGGTGGAAAACAGCCTTGATGCAGGGGCGACGCGGATCGATATTGATATCGAACGCGGCGGCGCAAAGCTTATTCGTATTCGCGATAATGGCTGCGGAATTAAAAAAGACGAGCTGGCGCTGGCGCTGGCCCGCCATGCCACCAGTAAAATCGCCTCGCTTGACGATCTCGAAGCGATTATCAGTCTCGGATTTCGCGGCGAAGCGCTGGCAAGTATCAGCTCGGTTTCGCGTTTAACCCTCACGTCACGTACCGCGGAACAGGCGGAAGCCTGGCAGGCCTATGCCGAAGGGCGTGATATGGACGTGACGGTAAAACCGGCGGCGCATCCGGTCGGCACCACGCTGGAGGTGCTGGACTTGTTCTACAACACGCCGGCACGGCGCAAGTTTATGCGCACCGAGAAAACCGAGTTCAACCACATTGACGAAATTATCCGCCGCATTGCGCTGGCGCGCTTCGACGTCACCCTTAATTTGTCGCACAACGGTAAAATGGTGCGCCAGTACCGCGCGGTTGCGCAGGACGGGCAGAAGGAACGTCGATTAGGCGCGATTTGCGGCGCACCGTTTCTGGAACAGGCGCTGGCGATTGAATGGCAGCACGGCGATCTGACGCTGCGCGGCTGGGTGGCCGACCCCCACCATACCACGGCGGCGCTGGCGGAAATCCAGTACTGCTACGTGAACGGCCGCATGATGCGCGACCGGTTAATCAATCATGCGATTCGTCAGGCCTGTGAAGACAAACTGGGCGGCGATCGGCAACCGGCATTTGTGCTGTATCTGGAGATTGACCCGCATCAGGTGGATGTGAACGTGCATCCGGCGAAACATGAGGTGCGTTTCCACCAGTCGCGGCTGGTGCATGATTTCATCTATCAGGGCGTATTGAGCGTGCTACAGCAGCAGCTTGATGCGCCGCTGCCGCTGGCGGAAGAAGCGCCTGCGCCGCGTCATATCCCGGAAAACCGCGTGGCGGCCGGGCGTAATCATTTCGCTGAACCGGCCTCTGCGCGGGAACCCGCCGCGCCGCGCTATTCCACGTCGTCAGGGGCAACCGGCGGACGTCAGCCTGCTGCCAGTTGGCCGCATGCCCAGCCGGGCTACCAGAAACAGCAGGGCGAAGTGTACCGCCAGCTGTTACAGACGCCCGCTCCGCGACAACCGGCGCTTGCACCGGAAGCAGAAACGGCAGCGCCGTCACTGGCAGGGCATAGCCAGAGTTTCGGTCGCGTGCTGACCATTGTCGGCGCGGATTGCGCACTGCTTGAGCGTGACGGCAATATCCACCTGCTGGCGCTGCCCGTGGCGGAACGCTGGCTGCGTCAGGCCCAACTGACGCTGGGGCAGACGCCGGTCTGCGCCCAGCCGTTGTTGATTCCGCTGCGCTTAAAAGTGTCGGCGGAGGAGAAATCCGCGCTGGAAAAAGCGCAAACACCACTGACGGATCTGGGGATTGAATTCCAGTCAGATGCGCAGCATGTGACCATTCGTGCAGTGCCTTTACCCTTACGCCAACAAAATTTACAAATCTTGATTCCTGAACTGATAGGCTACCTCGCGCAGCAGTCAGCGTTTGACGCGGGCAATATTGCACAGTGGATTGCGCGGAATTTGATGAGTGAACATCCGCAGTGGACGATGGCGCAGGCCATTACGCTGTTGGCTGATGTAGAGCGGCTATGTCCGCAGCTCGTGAAGGCGCCGCCGGGTGGTCTGTTACAACCTGTTGATTTACATTCGGTGATGAACGCCCTGAAACATGAGTGATGTAAGTAAGGCGAGCCTGCCAAAGGCGATTTTTTTGATGGGGCCGACGGCCTCCGGCAAGACGGCGTTAGCAATTGAATTGCGTAAAGTTTTGCCAGTAGAGTTGATAAGCGTTGATTCCGCCCTTATTTATCGGGGGATGGACATCGGTACGGCGAAGCCGACGGCTTCAGAGTTAAAGGCCGCTCCGCACCGATTGCTGGATATTCTCGATCCGGCGCAAGCGTACTCAGCAGCGGATTTTCGCCGCGATGCGTTAGCGGAAATGGCGGAGATTACTGCGGCGGGGCGTATTCCGCTGTTAGTGGGCGGCACCATGTTGTATTTCAAGGCGTTGCTGGAAGGACTTTCGCCCTTACCGTCGGCGGAACCCGAGATCAGAGCCCGAATTGAGCAACAGGCGGCAGAGCAGGGATGGGATGCGTTGCACCGACAGCTTCAGGATATTGATCCGGTCGCTGCCGCACGGATTCATCCAAATGATCCGCAAAGACTTTCCCGGGCACTGGAAGTTTTTTTCATTTCGGGTAAAACTTTAACGGAACTGACGCAAACGTCAGGAGACGCTCTACCGTATCAGGTGCATCAGTTCGCCATCGCCCCGGCGAGCCGTGAACTGCTCCATCAGCGAATTGAGCAGCGTTTTCATCAGATGTTGGCTTCAGGTTTTGAAGCAGAAGTTCGGGCGCTTTTTGCCCGTGGAGATTTGCATACGGATTTGCCTTCCATTCGTTGTGTGGGATACCGCCAGATGTGGTCATACATTGAAGGCGAAATTTCATATGATGAAATGGTTTATAGAGGTGTTTGCGCCACGAGGCAGTTGGCGAAGCGTCAGGTAACCTGGTTGCGTGGTTGGGAAGGAGTACGCTGGCTTGACAGTGAAAAGCCTGACCAGGCGCGAAACGAAGTATTGCAGGTTGTTGGTGCTATCGCGAACTGAATGTGTACAATTGAGACGTATCGTGCGCAATTTTTCAGAATCGAAAGGTTCAAAGTACAAATAAGCATATAAGGAAAAGAGAGAATGGCTAAGGGGCAATCTTTACAAGATCCGTTCCTGAACGCACTGCGTCGGGAACGTGTTCCAGTTTCTATTTATTTGGTGAATGGTATTAAGCTGCAAGGTCAAATCGAGTCTTTTGATCAATTCGTGATCCTGTTGAAAAACACGGTCAGCCAGATGGTTTACAAGCACGCGATTTCTACTGTTGTCCCGTCTCGCCCGGTTTCTCATCACAGTAACAATGCCGGTGGCGGCACCAGCAGTAACTACCATCACGGTAGCAGCGCGCAGGGTACTTCTGCGCAACAGGACAGCGAAGAAACCGAATAAGGTTTTGGCTGTTTTACACACGGGGAGCCAGGGAACCTGCGTTCCCCGCTGATATATATCGAGGGGTTGACGCTTGTTTGACCGTTATGATGCCGGTGAGCAGGCGGTACTGGTACACATCTATTTTTCGCAAGACAAAGATATGGAAGACCTCCAGGAGTTTGAATCTCTGGTCTCTTCCGCCGGTGTCGAAGCAATGCAGGTGATTACCGGTAGCCGTAAAGCACCGCACCCGAAGTACTTTGTAGGTGAAGGTAAGGCAGTTGAAATTGCGGAAGCCGTGAAAGCGTCTAACGCTGCGGTCGTGCTTTTCGATCATGCTTTAAGCCCGGCCCAGGAGCGTAACCTGGAACGTTTGTGTGAATGTCGCGTGATCGACAGAACCGGTCTTATTTTAGATATTTTTGCTCAGCGTGCACGTACCCACGAAGGTAAGTTGCAGGTTGAACTGGCGCAGCTGCGTCATCTGGCCACGCGTCTGGTTCGTGGCTGGACCCACCTTGAAAGGCAGAAAGGCGGGATTGGTTTGCGCGGTCCGGGTGAAACCCAGCTCGAAACCGACCGTCGTTTGCTGCGTAATCGTATTGTACAAATACAGTCGCGCCTGGAGAAAGTTGAGAAGCAACGTGAGCAGGGGCGGCAGTCGCGTATAAAAGCGGATGTCCCGACGGTCTCGCTGGTGGGATATACCAACGCCGGTAAATCCACCCTTTTCAATCAGATTACTGAAGCCAGGGTGTATGCCGCAGACCAACTGTTTGCGACCCTGGACCCGACGCTGCGCCGTATCGATGTCGCAGATGTGGGGGAAACCGTACTGGCGGATACCGTAGGGTTTATCCGTCATTTACCGCACGATCTGGTGGCGGCGTTTAAAGCGACCTTGCAGGAAACCCGGCAGGCCACGCTCTTGTTACACGTTGTTGATGCCGCTGATGTGCGCGTACAGGAAAACATCGACGCAGTGGATACGGTTCTCGAAGAGATCGACGCTCACGAGATCCCAACCCTGATGGTGATGAACAAGATCGATATGCTGGACGATTTTGAACCGCGTATCGACAGGGATGAAGAGAACAAACCAATCCGTGTCTGGCTTTCTGCGCAAACAGGGGTTGGGATACCACAGCTTTTTCAGGCTTTGACGGAGCGGCTTTCCGGCGAGGTGGCGCAGCATACGTTGCGTTTGCCGCCGCAGGAAGGGCGTCTGAGAAGCCGGTTTTACCAACTTCAGGCAATAGAAAAAGAGTGGATGGAGGAGGACGGCAGCGTAAGTTTGCAGGTTCGCATGCCGATTGTCGACTGGCGTCGCCTCTGTAAACAAGAACCGGCGTTGATCGACTATGTGATCTAATGGCGGCTCGTCTGGAGCATGGAGTAATTTCGCCTTATCCCTCTCGTCGAAAGACAACGGGGATCACCGCATAACAAATATGGAGCACAAACATGGCGTGGAATCAGCCCGGTAATAACGGACAAGACCGCGACCCGTGGGGAAGCAGCAAACCTGGCGGCAACTCTGAGGGAAATGGAAACAAAGGTGGTCGCGATCAGGGGCCACCTGATCTTGATGATATCTTCCGCAAACTGAGTAAAAAGCTCGGTGGTCTGGGTGGCGGTAAAGGTACAGGCTCTGGCGGTGGTAGTTCATCGCAGGGGCCGCGCCCGCATATCGGAGGTCGTGTCGTTACCATCGCAGCGGCAGCGATCGTCATTATCTGGGCTGCCAGCGGTTTCTACACCATCAAAGAAGCGGAACGCGGCGTGGTGACACGCTTCGGTAAATTCAGCCACCTGGTTGAGCCGGGTCTGAACTGGAAGCCGACGTTTATCGATGAAGTTACCCCGGTAAACGTGGAAGCGGTTCGCGAACTGGCGGCGTCCGGTGTGATGCTGACTTCTGATGAAAACGTTGTGCGCGTTGAAATGAACGTGCAGTACCGTGTGACCGATCCGCAACGTTATCTGTTCAGCGTGACCAGCGCGGATGACAGTCTGCGTCAGGCGACCGACAGCGCTCTGCGTGGGGTTATCGGTAAATACACGATGGACCGCATTCTGACGGAAGGTCGTACCGTTATTCGTAGCGATACCCAGCGTGAACTGGAAGAGACCATTCGTCCGTACAACATGGGTATTACCCTGCTGGACGTCAACTTCCAGGCAGCGCGTCCGCCGGAAGAGGTAAAAGCGGCGTTTGACGATGCTATCGCGGCGCGTGAGAACGAACAGCAATACATCCGTGAAGCGGAAGCGTACACCAACGAAGTTCAGCCGCGTGCGAACGGTCAGGCGCAGCGTATTCTTGAAGAAGCGCGTGCATACAGAACCCAAACCATCCTGGAAGCGCAGGGTGAAGTGGCTCGCTTCGCTAAAATTCTGCCGGAATATAAAGCCGCACCAGAGATTACTCGCGAGCGTCTGTATATCGAGACGATGGAAAAAGTGTTGAGCCATACGCGTAAAGTTCTGGTCAACGACAAAGGTGGCAATCTGATGGTTCTGCCATTGGATCAGATGCTGAAAGGCGCTAACGCGCCTGCGGCAAAAGACAGCACGGGTAACAATCTGCTGCGTCTGCCGCCGGCTTCATCGTCCAGCACGAGCGGAGCAAGCAATACCTCGTCCACCAGTCAGGGCGATATTATGGACCAACGCCGCGCTAACGCGCAGCGTAACGACTACCAGCGTCAGGGGGAATAACGATGCGTAAGTCAGTTATTGCGATTATCATCATCGTGCTGGTAGTGCTGTACATGTCTGTCTTTGTTGTCAAAGAAGGCGAGCGCGGAATTACGCTGCGTTTCGGTAAAGTTCTGCGTGACGATGAAAACAAACCGCTGGTTTATGAGCCGGGCCTGCACTTTAAGATCCCGTTCATTGAGTCGGTGAAAACGCTTGATGCGCGTATCCAGACGATGGACAACCAGGCCGATCGCTTTGTAACCAAAGAGAAAAAAGACCTGATCGTTGACTCCTACATCAAATGGCGCATCAGCGATTTCAGCCGTTACTACCTGGCGACAGGCGGCGGCGATGTTTCTCAGGCCGAAGTGCTGCTGAAACGTAAGTTCTCTGACCGTTTGCGCTCTGAGATTGGTCGTCTGGATGTGAAAGACATCGTGACCGATTCCCGTGGTCGTTTAACGCTGGAAGTGCGTGACGCGCTGAACTCCGGTTCTGCGGGAACGGAAGATGAAGTGGCGACTCCGGCGGCGGATAGCGCGATTGCCGAAGCGGCTGAACGCGTTGCGGCAGAAACCAATGGCAAAGTGCCGGTGATCAACCCGAACAGTATGGCGGCGTTAGGTATCGAAGTGGTGGATGTGCGTATCAAGCAGATCAACCTGCCGACCGAAGTATCCGAGGCGATTTACAACCGTATGCGCGCCGAGCGTGAAGCGGTAGCCCGTCGTCACCGTTCACAGGGTCAGGAAGAAGCGGAGAAACTGCGCGCGACCGCCGACTATGAAGTGACCAGAACGCTGGCGGAAGCCGAGCGTCAGGGCCGCATTTCGCGTGGTGAAGGTGATGCCGAAGCCGCGAAACTGTTTGCCGATGCCTTCAGTCAGGACCCGGACTTCTACGCCTTCATCCGTAGCCTGCGTGCTTACGAGAAGAGCTTCGAAGGCAATCAGGACGTGATGATCATGAGCCCGGACAGCGATTTCTTCCGTTACATGAAGACACCGAATACGGCAACACGTTAAAATCGTATCAACGGTTTTAGATGAACAAAACCACCGGCATCCTCAGGGAGGCGGTGGTTTTCTTTTTATATAAGGACGATGGATGAATTCAACTATCTGGCTGGCGCTTGCCCTCGTTTTGGTACTGGAAGGTTTAGGCCCGATGCTGTATCCCCGCGCCTGGAAGAAAATGATCTCTGCCATGACGCAACTGCCGGAAAATGTTTTACGTCGTTTTGGCGGCGGTCTTGTGGTTGCCGGAGTTGTTGTCTACTACATGTTGAGGAAAACGATTGGCTGATCAAAAAGTAGTCGTATTTGCCGATCTTAGCATGCAAAAAGTGCTGTATATCTGAAAAAGCGATGGTAGAATCCATTTTTAAGCAAACGGTGATTTTGAAAAATGGGTAACAACGTCGTCGTACTGGGCACCCAATGGGGTGACGAAGGTAAAGGAAAGATCGTCGATCTTCTGACTGAACGGGCTAAATATGTTGTACGCTACCAGGGCGGTCACAACGCAGGCCATACTCTCGTAATCAACGGTGAAAAAACCGTCCTCCATCTTATTCCATCAGGTATTCTTCGTGAGAATGTTACCAGCATCATCGGTAACGGCGTTGTGCTGTCTCCGGCTGCGCTGATGAAAGAGATGAAAGGACTGGAAGACCGTGGTATCCCTGTCCGTGAGCGCCTGCTGCTGTCTGAAGCCTGTCCGCTGATCCTTGATTATCACGTTGCGCTGGATAACGCGCGTGAGAAAGCGCGTGGTGCGAAAGCGATCGGCACCACCGGTCGTGGTATCGGTCCGGCTTATGAAGACAAAGTGGCTCGTCGCGGTCTGCGCGTTGGCGATCTGTTCGATAAAGCTACCTTCGCTGTAAAACTGAAAGAAGTGATGGAATATCACAACTTCCAGCTGGTGAACTTCTACAAAGTGGAAGCCGTTGACTACCAGAAAGTGCTGGATGATGTGATGGCAATTGCCGACATCCTGACCTCTATGGTTGTTGATGTTTCCGATCTGCTGGACCAGGCGCGTAAGCGTGGCGATTTCGTCATGTTCGAAGGCGCGCAGGGTACGCTGCTGGATATCGACCACGGTACTTATCCGTACGTTACCTCCTCTAACACCACTGCGGGTGGCGTAGCGACCGGTTCTGGCCTGGGACCGCGTTATGTGGACTACGTTCTGGGTATCATCAAAGCTTACTCCACTCGCGTGGGTGCGGGTCCGTTCCCGACTGAGCTGTTTGATGACACCGGCGAGTTCCTGTGCAAGCAGGGTAACGAATACGGTGCCACCACCGGTCGTCGTCGTCGTACCGGCTGGCTGGACTCCGTTGCTGTGCGCCGTGCGGTGCAGATCAATTCCCTGTCTGGCTTCTGCCTGACCAAACTGGACGTGCTGGACGGCCTGGAAGAGGTGAAAATCTGCGTGGCTTACCGTATGCCGGATGGCCGTGAAGTAACCACCACACCGCTGGCAGCGGATGACTGGGAAGGCATCGAGCCGATCTACGAAACCATGCCGGGTTGGTCTGAGTCCACCTTTGGCGTGAAGGATCGCAGCGGCCTGCCGCAGGCGGCGCTGAACTACATCAAACGTATCGAAGAACTGACCGGCGTGCCGATTGATATTATTTCTACCGGCCCGGACCGTACTGAAACGATGATTCTGCGTGACCCGTTTGACGCATAATTTGGGGTCATGGCGCAGTGCCTGATGGTGCTGCGCTTATCAGGCCTGTACACACTGTAGGCCGGATAAGGCGCTTTTCACCGCCATCCGGCTTAATACAGCGTAAGATCCTCGCTTTTTTCCTTCCCGAACTGAAATAAATTAGCGACCTGGCTGGTGGCTGGTTTATCATCAATGTAATTAATACAACCTGGTTTATCCCGTTTTCCCCTTTTCCTGAGGTTGATGTGCAGTTAACGAGTTTCACCGATTACGGATTACGTGCGCTAATCTATATGGCGTCGCTACCCGAAGGACGTATGACCAGTATTTCTGAGGTGACAGAAGTCTACGGCGTGTCCCGTAATCATATGGTCAAAATAATCAATCAACTTAGCCGGGCGGGCTTCGTTACTGCTATTCGAGGAAAAAATGGCGGTATCCGCCTGGGTAAACCAGCTAATGTTATTGTTATCGGTGATGTGGTTCGTGAGCTGGAACCTTTATCTCTGGTAAATTGCAGCAGCGAATTTTGCCACATTACTCCTGCCTGCCGACTCAAGCAGGCACTTTCGAAGGCCGTGCAAAGTTTTCTCAAGGAACTGGATAACTACACGCTTGCCGATTTGGTTGAAGAGAATCAACCGCTTTATAAATTATTGCTGGTGGAGTGACGAAAATCTTCATCAGAGCTGACAACGGAGGAACCGCCATGTCACAAGATCCTTTCCTGGAACGTGAAGCTGAAAAATACGCTAACCCTATCCCGAGCCGGGAATTTATCCTCGAACATTTAACAAAACGTGAAAAACCAGCCAACCGTGATGAGTTGGCTGCGGAACTGAACATTGAAGGTGAAGAGCAGCAGGAAGCCCTGCGCCGCCGTCTGCGCGCGATGGAACGCGACGGACAGCTGGTCTTTACCCGCCGCCAGTGCTATGCGCTGCCGGAACGCCTCGACCTGCTGAAAGGTACCGTTATCGGCCACCGTGATGGCTACGGCTTTTTGCGTGTCGAAGGACGTAAAGATGACCTGTATCTCTCCAGTGAGCAGATGAAAACCTGCATTCATGGCGATCAGGTACTGGCGCAGCCGCTGGGGGCCGATCGTAAAGGCCGCCGCGAAGCGCGTATCGTGCGCGTTCTGGTGCCGAAAACCAGCCAGATTGTCGGTCGTTACTTTACCGATGCGGGCGTGGGCTTTGTGGTGCCGGACGATAGCCGTCTGAGCTTCGACATACTGATCCCGCCTGAAGAGGTGATGGGCGCGCGCATGGGCTTTGTGGTGGTGGTGGAACTCACCCAGCGCCCGACCCGCCGCACTAAAGCGGTCGGTAAAATCGTTGAGGTTCTCGGCGATAACATGGGCACTGGCATGGCTGTCGATATGGCGCTGCGCACCCATGAAATTCCTTATATCTGGCCGCAGGCGGTAGAACAGCAGATCGCCGGTCTGAAAGAAGAAGTGCCGGAAGAGGCGAAAGCAGGCCGTGTGGATCTGCGCGACTTACCCCTGGTGACGATTGATGGCGAAGACGCCCGTGACTTTGACGATGCGGTTTACTGCGAGAAGAAACGCGGTGGCGGCTGGCGCCTGTGGGTGGCTATCGCTGACGTAAGTTATTACGTGCGTCCGCCAACGCCGCTGGATCGCGAAGCGCGCAACCGTGGGACGTCGGTCTATTTTCCGTCCCAGGTTGTGCCGATGCTGCCGGAAGTGCTCTCCAATGGCCTGTGCTCGCTGAACCCGCAGGTTGACCGCTTGTGTATGGTCTGCGAAATGACCGTTTCATCAAAAGGGCGTTTAACCGGATATAAATTCTACGAAGCGGTGATGAGTTCCCATGCGCGCCTGACGTATACCAAAGTCTGGCATATGCTACAGGGCGACCAGGACCTGCGCGAGCAGTATGCGCCGCTGGTCAGGCACATCGAAGAGCTGCATAACCTCTACAAAGTGCTGGATAACGCCCGCGAAGAGCGTGGCGGCATCTCATTTGAAAGCGAAGAAGCGAAGTTTATCTTCAATGCTGAACGTCGCATTGAACGTATCGAGCAGACGCAGCGTAATGACGCGCACAAGCTGATCGAAGAATGCATGATTCTGGCGAATATCTCGGCGGCGCGATTCGTTGAGAAAGCCAAAGAGCCTGCGCTGTTCCGTATCCACGACAAGCCGAGCACCGAGGCGATTACCTCCTTCCGTTCCGTTCTGGCGGAGCTGGGGCTGGAATTGCCGGGCGGCAATAAGCCGGAACCGCGTGATTATGCGGAACTGCTGGAGTCGATTGCCGACAGGCCTGACGCGGAAATGCTGCAAACCATGCTGCTGCGCTCAATGAAACAGGCAATTTACGATCCAGAAAACCGTGGCCACTTTGGTCTGGCATTGCAGTCTTACGCGCACTTTACCTCACCGATCCGCCGTTATCCTGACCTGTCGCTGCACCGCGCCATTAAGTATCTGCTGGCGCATGAGCAAGGGCATAAGGGCAATACGACGGAAACGGGCGGCTACCACTATTCGATGGAAGAGATGCTGCAACTGGGCCAGCACTGTTCTATGACCGAGCGCCGTGCTGACGAAGCCACGCGCGACGTCTCTGACTGGCTGAAGTGTGACTTCATGCTGGATCAGGTGGGGAACGTCTTTAAAGGGGTGATTTCCAGCGTAACCGGGTTCGGCTTCTTTGTTCGTCTGGATGAGCTGTTTATTGATGGTCTGGTACACGTCTCTTCGCTGGACAACGATTACTACCGTTTCGATCAGGTAGGGCAGCGTCTGATGGGGGAATCCAGCGGCCAGACCTACCGTCTGGGCGACCGCGTGGAAGTCCGCGTCGAAGCGGTCAATATGGATGAGCGTAAAATTGACTTTAGCCTGATCTCCAGCGAACGCGCCCCGCGCAACGTCGGTAAAACCGCGCGTGAGAAAGCGAAAAGAGGCGAAACGGCTAAAAATGCCGGTAAGCGTCGTCAGGTGGGCAAAAAGGTGAATTTCGAACCGGATAGCGCCTTCCGCGGCGAGAAAGCGAAAGGTAAGGCGAAGAAAGAGAAGAAAGCCAAAAATCCATCGGCAAAGACGCAGAAAATCGCTGCCGCGACAAAAGCGAAGCGCGCGGCGAAGAAAAAGTCAGCTGAGTAATTTCCCCCTCTCCCCCTGCGTGGAGAGGGCGTTTGTACTGTAGACCGGGCTGGCATCGCGCCGCCCGGCAAAATTGATCAATGAGAACCATCAATGAGTGAAATGATTTACGGCATCCACGCGGTGCAGGCTCTTCTGGAACGTGCGCCAGAGCGCTTTCAGGACGTCTTTATTCTGAAAGGGCGGGAAGATAAACGCCTGCTGCCGCTGATCCATGCGCTGGAAGCGCAGGGCGTGGTGATCCAACTGGCGAACCGCCAGTATCTTGATGAAAAAAGCGAGGGTGCGGTACATCAGGGGATCATTGCGCGCGTGAAGCCGGGACGCCAGTATCAGGAAAACGATCTTCCTGATCTGATCGCGAAGTTCGACAATCCCTTCCTGCTGATCCTCGACGGCGTGACCGATCCGCATAACCTCGGCGCCTGTCTGCGTAGCGCAGACGCCGCTGGCGTACATGCGGTCATTGTGCCGAAAGATCGTTCCGCACAGCTTAACGCAACGGCGAAAAAGGTGGCCTGCGGCGCAGCCGAAAGCGTGCCGCTGATCCGTGTGACCAACCTGGCGCGTACCATGCGTCTGTTGCAGGAAGAGAATATCTGGATTGTCGGTACGGCGGGCGAAGCTGACCATACGCTGTTCCAGAGCAAAATGACCGGCCGGATGGCGCTGGTGATGGGCGCTGAAGGCGAAGGGATGCGTCGTCTGACCCGCGAGCACTGTGATGAGCTGATCAGCATTCCGATGGCGGGCAGCGTGTCGTCGCTGAACGTCTCCGTCGCGACCGGGATCTGCCTGTTTGAAGCGGTGCGACAGCGCAGCTAAGCGCTTTTGACTGATGAAGCCATCCCTCGGGATGGCTTTTTTGTGACCGTTATCCCAGGCGTGTCCCCCGCAGGCTGACCATACTTAATGCGACTGCCATTGACGGAGGGAAACACAATGCACTGGCAAACGCATACCGTTTTTAACCAACCGGCACCGCTCAACAACAGCAATTTATTCCTGTCTGATGGCGCGCTTTGCGAGGCGGTCGCCCGTGAAGGCGCGGGCTGGGACAGCGATCTTCTCGCCAGCATCGGTCAACAATTGGGCACTGCGGAGTCGCTGGAGCTGGGGCGGCTGGCGAACGCCTTTCCACCTGAACTGCTACGTTACGATTCACAAGGGCAGCGGCTGGACGATGTTCGTTTTCATCCCGCCTGGCATCTGCTGATGCAGGGCCTGTGCGCTAACCGTGTGCATAATTTGGCCTGGGAAGAGAACGCCAGGCAGGGGGCGTTTGTCGCGCGGGCTGCGCGTTTCATGCTGCATGCGCAGGTGGAAGCAGGCACGTTGTGTCCAGTCACGATGACTTTTGCCGCCACGCCGCTGCTGCTACAGATGCTGCCGCCCCCCTTCCACGACTGGTTAACGCCGCTACGCAGCGATCGCTATGATTCACACCTCCTGCCCGGTGGGCAAAAACGCGGCCTGCTGATTGGCATGGGCATGACGGAAAAGCAGGGCGGCTCCGATGTGCTGAGTAACACCACCCGGGCAGAGCGACTGGACGACGGCACCTGGCGCCTGGTGGGGCACAAATGGTTTTTCTCCGTGCCGCAAAGCGACGCGCACCTGGTGCTGGCGCAGACGAAAGGCGGGTTATCCTGCTTTTTTGTCCCGCGTTTTTTGCCTGACGGGCAGCGAAACGGCGTTCGCCTTGAGCGACTGAAAGACAAACTGGGCAACCGCTCTAATGCCAGTTGCGAGGTTGAGTTTCAGGATGCGGTGGGCTGGCTACTGGGTGAGGAAGGCGAGGGGATTCGTCACATACTGAAGATGGGAGGGATGACCCGCTTTGATTGCGCGCTGGGCAGTCATAGTATGATGCGCCGGGCGTTTTCGGTGGCGATTTACCATGCGCATCAGCGGCAGGTGTTCGGCAAATCTTTGATTGATCAGCCCATGATGCGGCAGGTTTTAAGTCGTATGGCGCTCCAGCTTGAAGGCCAGACGGCGCTGCTGTTTCGTCTGGCTCGTGCGTGGGATCGTCGTGGCGACCCGAAAGAAGCGCTCCGGGCGCGTTTGTTCACGCCAGCCGCGAAGTTTGCTATTTGCAAAAGCGGCATCCCCTTTGTTGCCGAGGCGATGGAAGTGCTCGGTGGCGTTGGCTATTGCGAGGAGAGCGAGCTGCCGCGCCTGTATCGTGAGATGCCGGTCAACAGCATCTGGGAAGGGTCGGGAAACGTCATGTGTCTGGACGTGCTGCGGGTGCTGAGTAAACAGACCGGCGTCTATGAGTTGCTCAACGAGGCTTTTGCGGAGGTCAAAGGGCAGGATCGGCATTATGATCGGGCGGTACGTCAGCTGCAACAGCGCTTGCGCAAACCCGATGAAGCGCAGGGGCGGGAGATAACGCAGCAGCTGTTCCTGCTCGGCTGCGGGGCGCAAATGTTGCGCTATGCTTCTCCGCCGTTGGCACAGGCCTGGTGCCAAATGATGCTGGACACGCGAGGCGTGTTACGCCTGTCTGAACAGGTGCAAAATGATCTGTTGCTGCGGGCAACGGGGGGATTGCGATAACGATTTGCCTGATGGCGGCGTGGGCACGTCTTATCATGCCTGCGATCGGTGCAGGCCAGATAAGTTTACGCCATCAGGCAATCTGTTACGCATAAAGTATGGCTTGTACGCGCCAGTTATCGGGCTGCTGTTCTTCGTACATCTGGATAATCCGATACCACGAAGCGCCCTGCTCATCGGCTTTTAACGCAATGATACGTTCCACATCCTGCTGATTTCCCGAAATATTACTCACGGATATCAGACCAATTTCATTCAGGCCCGTTACGCAGTCCGCGCTGGCGAATTCGGCAGACTGCGCCGTCGTACTCACCAGGCCGGCAGAAAGCAGCAGTGAGGATAAGGCAAGAGATCGTTTCATCGTCAGCTCCTTTTACGTGACCCCGCATTCAACAGGGCATTCCATTGCGGTCATCCCATGATTTCATTGTGCACAGGTAAACGCATAGAGGCGCAAAGCAATGTAAAGCTGACTAAATTTCAACCTTCCGCTATTTACGATACAGGATGGCTTGCGAATACCATTGGCCTGTTACGATGGTTTCATCAACCAACAAAATAACGTAATAATCTGCTTTAGCGGCGGCGGCTTTCGCTCTGATCTCTGCCACAGCATCGTCAGGAGAACCCCGAACCATTGAGCTTACCGTTCCCATGTGCTGCAACCCTTGTGTCTGGTCACGGCGAATTTCCTGAGGATGGTCAGCGACTGGCGGTGCTGGTTGCGGCGTCCCTTGCAATACGCTACAGGCGCTTAAAAACAGTACCAGCATCAATGGGGCGAACCGGCGCATAACTCTATCTCGTTTACTGATAGCCATAGTGTAGTGCCTTATTAATTTCCTTTAGGGGGAATGTTCCCAAATTGTTATCTCTCACGCGATTTTCGAATGAAAATAGAGTGAAAGCGTAATCCACTTCTCAACATTATGAATCATTGCCGTACTCATTAACTTGAGTTATGTATTTCTCCGTGGCATATCAGAGAAAGGGGGATATATGATAAAAATAGAAACACGGTATCTGGCAGGACATTCCATACTCCACGCGTTTCCTGACGGTAAACGTGACACGCCCCTTCCATGTATTATTTTTTACCACGGTTTTACCTCTTCCAGCCTGGTCTATAGCTACTTTGCGGTTGCCCTGGCGCAGGCCGGGTTCCGGGTTATCATGCCGGATGCGCCCGAGCATGGCGCGCGGTTTAGCGGTGATGCGCAGGGGCGAATGACCCAATTCTGGCAGATTCTGCGGCAAAACATGCAGGAATTCGCTGCGTTACGTGCGGCAGTTCAACAGGAAAACTGGGTGCTGGAAGAACGTCTGGCCGTGGGGGGCGCATCAATGGGCGGTATGACGGCACTGGGGATCATGGCCCGCCACCCGGAGGTAAAATGCGTCGCCAGCCTGATGGGGTCGGGTTATTTCACCCGACTGGCGCATACGCTTTTTCCGCCATTAATTCCTGAGACGCCTGAGCAACAGCGAGAATTTGATGACATCATTGCTCCCCTGGCTGAGTGGGAGGTGGCGCATCAGTTGCCAAAACTGGCCGACCGACCGCTGCTGCTATGGCATGGACAGGAAGATGACGTCGTCCCTGCGGTGGAAACGTTCCGCTTACAACAGGCGCTGATTCAGGCGAACAGGGATCAGAACCTGACCTGTCTGTGGGAAGCAGGCGTACGCCACCGTATTACGCCAGAGGCGCTGGCGGCAACGGTGTCGTTTTTTCGCCTGCATCTTTAAACGCGCAGAATGCTAACGCCTTGCGCTTCAAGCTGTTGCAGAATGTCAGGGTTAGCATTTTTGCCCGTAATCAGCGTGTCGATTTGATCGGCGCGGCTGAACAACATGCCTGCGCGCTCGCCGATCTTGCTGCTATCCACCAGCACCACCAGCTTCCCGACCACGCTGAGCATTTTCTGCTCGGCCATAGCGGTGAGCATATCGGTTTTATACAGACCGTCTGCGGTCAGGCCTTTGCCGCTGGTAAACATCCAGTGCCCGGCATACAGGCTGTTTTCGCTGCCCTGGGGGCTAAGCGTGATGGACTGGCTCTTGTTGTACTGACCTCCCATGATGATCACGCTTTCATGCTCCTGATCGATCAGATAGTTCGCCAGCGGGAGATAGTTGGTGATGATCTGCACCGGCTTACCGCATATTTCTCTGCCCAGCAGAAAGGCGGTCGATCCACAGTTGATCACCACGCTTTCCCCAGGATTCACCAGTTGCGCTGCCGCTTTAGCAATGCGCACTTTTTCATCGTGGTTCTGCGCCTGATGCAGATTCATCGGCGTCCAGCGTGGACGTTGCTGAGCGATCGCTTCGGCGCCATTACGCACTTTTTTGAGCTTTCCGCTCTCATCGAGCTTGTTGATATCCCGACGCGCCGTGGCCGGGGAGATCCCCAGACGTTCGATCACATTCTCGACGGTAACAAAGCCCAATTGCGCCAGCATATCCAGCAATATTTGATGTCTTTGTGCTTCAGTCATGAGCTATTCCGATACGAATTGATTTTAAAAGATGATATTTGAAATAGCCTGAAAATACTAAAGTAAATATAGAAAAATGCCGGGAAAACCCGGCATCGGAGAACAATTACAGGAAGGATTTGAACGGTAAATCCGGTTCCATCGTGAAGCAGTCATCAAAACCACGCGGGTAGTGATATTCAAAATTGTCTTTATCCAGTGGCCAGGTGAACTTACCGCCAACCTGCCAGATAAACGGCTTGAAGCCATACTTCAGGCGATCTTTTTTCATTTCCCACAGAACGCGGATTTCCTGCGGATCGGCCTGGAAGTTCGACCAGATATCATGGTGGAACGGAATCACGACTTTCGTGTTCAGCGCTTCCGCCATACGCAGCATGTCGGCGCTGGTCATCTTGTCGGTGATGCCACGCGGGTTCTCGCCATAGGAGCCGAGCGCCACGTCGATCTGATGCTCATTGCCGTGCTTCGCATAGTAGTTGGAGTAGTGAGAGTCGCCGCTGTGATACAGCGTACCGCCCGGCGTTTTGAACAGGTAGTTCACCGCGCGCGCATCCATGCCGTCCGGCAGTACGCCCGCCGCCTTTTGATCGGCCGGAAGCGTGATGAGCGCAGTACGATCAAACGCATCAAGCGCATGAATTTCGATGTCTTTCACTTTCACAACATCGCCCGGTTTGACCACGATGCAGCGCTCTTTCGGCACGCCCCAGCCAATCCACAGGTCAACGCAGGTTTGCGGCCCGATGAAAGGCACATCGTCAGCGCAGTTTTGCATCACCGCTGCGGCGACGTTGACGTCGATATGATCGTTATGATCGTGAGTGGCCAGCACAGCATCGATCTGGCGAATCGCGAAAGGATCGAGAACAAACGGCGTGGTGCGCAGGTTCGGCTGCAATTTCTTCACCCCTGCCATGCGCTGCATCTGATGGCCCGTTTTCATCAACGGATTGCCGTGGCTTTGTTTGCCGGTGCCGCACCAGAAATCAACGCATACGTTGGTGCCGCCTTCTGATTTCAGCCAGATGCCGGTGCAACCGAGCCACCACATAGCAAATGTGCCGGGCGCGACCTGTTCCTGTTCGATCTCTTCATTCAGCCAGCTTCCCCACTCAGGAAAGGTGCTCAGGATCCATGATTCACGCGTGATACTTTTCACTTTACTCATCGCATTTACCTTCATGTTTGTTCAAATTGAATCAGTGTGTGATTGGTTTTGATTAATCCTGACATTATTTTTTCAAGATGGCAACGGCATATTTTTGCTTGTGAAGGGCGGTCTGGAAGTAAAGGAGAACGTAATGAAGGGCGTATAACTATTGAAATTAAATATATCTATTTGATTAAAATGAGTTTTATTGATGACTGGTTAACGTCGGGTTAATCCTTTTCTGAAGTGTGGGAATTATTTGCGTGGTGCGTCACAATTAATCAAATTCAATCTTGTTGTGATTACTTTTGAAAATTAGAGTGGTGACACAACAACCTGAGCGTACGCAGAGCTCAGCAACTTCGTCTACTGGAGATCGTTATGGAGATCCTCTACAACATCTTTACCGTTTTCTTTAACCAGGTTATGACCAATGCTCCGCTGCTACTGGGCATTGTCACCTGTCTGGGCTATATCCTCCTACGCAAAAGTGTCAGCGTTATTATCAAAGGTACGATAAAAACCATTATTGGTTTCATGTTATTACAGGCAGGGTCCGGCATCCTGACCAGTACCTTTAAGCCCGTCGTGGCGAAGATGTCTGAGGTGTATGGCATCAACGGCGCGATTTCTGATACTTACGCCTCCATGATGGCGACGATCGAGCGCATGGGCGATGCCTACAGTTGGGTCGGGTATGCCGTGCTGTTAGCGCTGGCATTGAATATCGGCTACGTGCTGCTGCGCCGGATTACCGGGATTCGCACCATCATGCTTACCGGGCATATCATGTTCCAGCAGGCGGGGCTGATCGCGGTGTTCTTCTACATCTTCGGTTATCCGATGTGGACCACCATTATCTGCACGGCGGTTCTGGTGTCCCTGTATTGGGGGATCACCTCCAATATGATGTATAAGCCGACGCAGGAAGTCACAGACGGCTGTGGTTTCTCCATTGGTCACCAGCAACAGTTTGCCGCATGGCTGGCGTATAAAGTCGCGCCATATCTCGGTAAAAAAGAAGAGAGCGTTGAAGATCTCAAACTGCCCGGCTGGCTGAATATCTTCCACGACAATATTGTCTCCACGGCAATTGTCATGACCATCTTCTTCGGCGCGATCCTGCTCTCTTTTGGCCTGGATGTGGTTCAGGCGATGGCGGGTAAAACGCACTGGTCTATCTATATCCTGCAAACCGGCTTCCAGTTCGCCGTCGCTATTTTCATCATCACGCAGGGCGTGCGCATGTTTGTCGCCGAACTGTCCGAAGCATTTAACGGTATCTCTCAGCGTCTGATCCCCGGTGCTGTGCTGGCGATTGACTGTGCGGCGATTTATAGCTTCGCGCCGAACGCGGTGGTCTGGGGCTTTATGTGGGGCACGATTGGTCAGCTGATCGCCGTTGGTATTCTGGTAGGTTGCGGCTCCTCCATTCTGATCATCCCTGGCTTTATCCCAATGTTCTTCTCTAACGCCACGATTGGCGTGTTCGCTAACCACTTTGGCGGCTGGCGCGCGGCGCTCAAGATTTGCCTGGTTATGGGCATGATCGAAATCTTTGGCTGCGTCTGGGCGGTGAAACTGACCGGTATGAGCGCCTGGATGGGAATGGCTGACTGGTCGATTCTGGCGCCTCCGATGATGCAAGGCTTCGTCAGCATCGGGCTGATGTTTATGAGCGTCATGATACTGATTTCACTGGCTTATATGTTCTTCGCAGGGCGCACATTGCGCGCTGAAGAAGATGCAGAAAAACAACTGGCAGAACACTCTGCTTAATAAGGAGTTCCGATTATGACCGTACGTATTCTGGCTGTTTGTGGTTGTGGGCAAGGTAGTTCAATGATCATGAAAATGAAAGTTGACCAGTTTCTGACGCAGCAGGGCGTTGCGCACACGGTAAATAGCTGCGCAGTGGGTGAGTACAAAAGTGAGCTGAACGGCGCGGACATCATTATTGCCTCGACGCACGTCGCCAGCGAAATCACCGTCTCCGGTAATAAATATGTGGTGGGCGTGCGCAATATGCTTTCCGCCGCTGATTTTGGTCCGAAACTGATGGAAGTGATCAAAGAGCACTTTCCGAACGACCTGAAATAAGGACGCAGCATGAAATTACGTGATTCGCTGGCGGAGAATAAGTCCATTCGCCTGAATGCAGAAGCGAGCACCTGGCAGGAGGCGGTGAAAATCGGCGTAGACCTGCTGGTGGAAGCAGATGTTGTGGAGCCGCGTTACTACCAGGCCATTCTTGATGGCGTAGAGCGTTTTGGTCCGTATTTTGTGATTGCGCCAGGCCTGGCGATGCCGCATGGCCGCCCGGAAGAGGGCGTCAAAAAAACCGGCTTCGCGCTGGTGACGCTGAAAACGCCGATGGTCTTCAATCACGAAGATAATGACCCGGTCGATATCCTCATCACGCTGGCGGCAGTGGATGCCCGCGCGCATCAGGAAGACGGCATCATGCAAATCGTCAACCTGTTTGAAGATGAAGCCAACTTTGACCGTTTACGCGCCTGCCGTACCGAGCAGGATGTGCTGGATTTAATTGATAACGCCACTGCGGCGGCAGTTTAAGTAAGGAATAGAAATGTCATTACCTATGTTGCAAGTTGCGCTGGATAACCAGACGCTGTCCCACGCTTACGAAACGACCCGCCTGATCGCGGAAGAAGTCGATATTATCGAAGTTGGCACCATCCTGTGCGTGGGTGAAGGCGTACGTGCGGTACGCGATCTGAAAGCGCTTTATCCGCATAAGATAGTGCTGGCTGACGCCAAAATTGCGGACGCGGGGAAAATTCTCTCTCGTATGTGCTTTGAAGCCAACGCGGATTGGGTGACGGTTATCTGCTGCGCGGATATCAACACCGCCAAAGGCGCGCTGGAAGTGGCGCAAGAGTTTAACGGCGATGTGCAGATTGAACTGACCGGCTACTGGACCTGGGAGCAGGCGCAGGAGTGGCGCGATGCGGGGATTCAGCAGGTGGTTTATCACCGTAGCCGTGATGCCCAGGCCGCTGGCGTGGCCTGGGGCGAAGCGGATATCAGCGCGATCAAACGTCTCTCTGATATGGGCTTTAAAGTGACCGTGACCGGCGGTCTGGCGCTGGAAGATCTGCCGCTGTTTAAGGGCATTCCAATCCATGTCTTTATTGCTGGTCGCAGTATTCGCGACGCCGCCTCTCCGGTTGAAGCCGCGCGCCAGTTCAAACGTTCTATCGCCCAGTTGTGGGGATAAGGAGCGGATATGCTGTCTAAACAGACTCCGCTTGGCATCTACGAAAAAGCGCTCCCCGCCGGGGAGTGCTGGTTGGATCGCCTGCGGCTGGCGAAAGAACTGGGCTTCGATTTCGTTGAAATGTCTGTCGATGAAACCGATGCCCGCCTGGCGCGCCTCGACTGGAACCGTGAGCAGCGCCTGGCGCTGGTGAGCGCTATCGCTGAGACCGGCGTGCGGGTGCCGTCCATGTGCCTGAGCGCGCATCGGCGCTTTCCGTTGGGCAGCGAAGATGATGCTGTACGTGCGCAAGGGCTGGAGATCATGCGTAAAGCCATTCAGTTTGCGCAGGACATCGGTATTCGCGTCATCCAGCTTGCGGGTTACGACGTGTACTATCAGGAAGCCAACAATGAAACGCGCCGTCGTTTTCGTGATGGGCTGAAAGAGAGCGTCGAGATGGCAAGCCGTGCTCAGGTCACGCTGGCGATGGAGATCATGGATTACCCTCTGATGAACTCCATCAGCAAAGCGCTGGGTTATGCGCACTATCTTAATAACCCGTGGTTCCAGCTTTATCCTGATATCGGCAACCTGTCAGCCTGGGATAACGATGTGCAGATGGAGTTGCAGGCTGGAATGGGGCATATCGTCGCGGTTCATGTCAAAGATACGAAGCCAGGCGTGTTCAAGAACGTGCCGTTCGGTGAAGGTGTCGTTGATTTTGAACGCTGTTTCGCCACGCTCAAGCAGAGTGGGTATTGCGGGCCATACCTGATTGAGATGTGGAGTGAAACGTCGGACGATCCGGCGCGTGAGGTGGCGAAAGCGCGTGATTGGGTGAAAGCGCGTATGGCCAGCGCCGGTCTGGTGGAGACAGCATAATGCAAAAACTCAGGCAGCACGTTTTTGAAGCCAATATGGATTTGCCGCGTTATGGCCTGGTGACTTTCACCTGGGGCAACGTCAGCGCGATCGACAGAGAGCGCGGGCTGGTGGTCATTAAGCCTAGCGGGGTGGCTTATGAAACCATGAAAGCGGACGATATGGTGGTGGTGGATCTCCAGGGCAATGTGGTGGAAGGGCAGTGGCGGCCTTCTTCCGATACCGCCACGCATCTGGCGCTGTACCGTCGTTACCCTTCGCTGGGCGGTATCGTGCACACGCACTCTACGCATGCCACGGCGTGGGCGCAGGCAGGGCTGGCGATCCCGGCGCTGGGCACGACCCATGCGGACTACTTCTTTGGCGATATCCCCTGTACCAGGGCGTTAACCGAAGAAGAAGTGCAGGGTGAATATGAGCTGAACACCGGCCATGTGATTATCGAAACGCTGGGTGACGGTCAGCCGCTGCATACGCCTGGCGTCGTGGTGTATCAGCACGGGCCGTTCGCCTGGGGCAAAGATGCGCATGACGCCGTGCATAATGCGGTGGTGATGGAAGAGGTCGCGCGGATGGCATGGATTGCTCGCGGTATCAATCCGGCGCTCAGCCCGATCGACGATTATTTAATGAATAAACATTTTATGCGTAAGCATGGGCCTGACGCCTATTACGGACAAAAGTAAGACACGTGCCCTGGAATCATTACTTCCTTCGGGATGTTACCGGCCTGATTCCGGGGCCGCTTTTGCCATAAAAAAGCCCCCGGTGAAGGGGGCAAGTCAAACTATGGCAATGTTCTCGTTGGTTTTTCCTGGTGCTAGCGATAAATATCCGCGCTGGCGCGCATGTTGCCGTTACTTCCCGGTTCCCGGGTCAGGATGGCGTGGTAGTACGTTGCGCCTCGCGCATCTGTCTCTTCATTCAATGCCTGATCTGCTTCACTTTCAGTGGCGAAGTTATGGTTTATATAAATCACGCCTAAGCTCTGCACATCATCCATATTTCGTGCCTGGTGATTATCGATTTTGATGGCTGCCATCGCGTTTGCACTGAGCAAAAGCGCAGCCAGAAGGGTCATAACACGCGCTCGCATACTGTACCTCCTCGACTGCTGTGTCTGGTTAGCAATATCTCCTGTAAGTGAATTGCTTCTGATTTAATTTTAATCGCTACCAGCGAAGTCGATAGCGACCATTTCTGATGCAGTTGTTCAAAAAATTGGCGCGATGCCATGTGATTAATTTTAAATCACATGGTTAACCTGTCTTTGCGCTTCGTGTGAATTTTTGCGCAATCAACTTGTGTTTCCTCATGGGCGCAAGTATTATGACGCGTCATTTTTCAGCCGACCTTTAACACGTTCCTTGCCTCCCCGGGATTCGGCTGACCCAGACAGGAGGCTGAATAATCCGTAAGGAGCAATTCGATGCGTCATTACGAAATCGTTTTTATGGTCCATCCTGACCAGAGCGAACAGGTTCCGGGCATGATCGAGCGCTACACTGGTGCAATCACTGGTGCAGAAGGCAAGATCCACCGTCTGGAAGACTGGGGCCGCCGTCAGCTGGCTTACCCGATCAACAAACTGCACAAAGCTCACTACGTTCTGCTGAACGTTGAAGCGCCGCAGGAAGTGATCGATGAGCTGGAAACTAACTTCCGCTTCAACGATGCCGTTATCCGTAGCATGGTAATGCGTACTAAGCACGCTGTTACCGAAGCATCTCCGATGGTTAAAGCGAAAGACGAGCGCCGTGAGCGTCGCGATGATTTCGCAAACGAAACCGCAGATGATGCAGATGCTGGGGATTCTGAAGAGTAATTTCTGATGACCAACCGTCTGGCGTTGTCCGGCACCGTGTGCAGGATGCCCCTTCGAAAGGTCAGTCCATCAGGAATTCCGCACTGCCAGTTCGTGCTTGAGCATCGTTCTGTGCAGGAGGAAGCCGGGTTTCACCGGCAGGCGTGGTGTCAAATGCCCGTTATTGTTAGCGGACACGAAAACCAGGCCATTACTCACAGTATAACGGTCGGCAGCCGCATAACCGTTCAGGGGTTCATCTCTTGCCACAAGGCAAAGAACGGTCTGAGCAAAATGGTTCTGCATGCCGAGCAGATTGAATTGATAGATTCTGGAGACTAGCCATATGGCACGTTATTTCCGTCGTCGCAAGTTCTGCCGTTTCACCGCGGAAGGCGTTCAAGAGATCGACTATAAAGATATCGCTACGCTGAAAAACTACATCACCGAAAGCGGTAAGATTGTCCCAAGCCGTATCACCGGTACCCGTGCAAAATACCAGCGTCAGCTGGCTCGCGCTATCAAACGCGCTCGCTACCTGTCCCTGCTGCCGTACACTGATCGTCATCAGTAATCGGCCACGGTCCATTAATACGACTTTGAGAGGATAAGGTAATGCAAGTTATTCTGCTTGATAAAGTAGCAAACCTGGGTAGCCTGGGTGATCAGGTTAACGTTAAAGCGGGCTACGCTCGTAACTTCCTGGTACCACAGGGTAAAGCTGTTCCTGCTACCAAGAAAAACGTTGAGTTCTTCGAAGCACGTCGCGCTGAACTGGAAGCTAAACTGGCTGACGTTCTGGCTGCTGCAAATGCACGCGCAGAGAAAATCAACGCCCTGGAAACCGTAACCATCGCGTCCAAAGCTGGCGACGAAGGTAAACTGTTCGGTTCCATCGGTACTCGCGACATCGCTGACGCTGTAACAGCAGCAGGCGTTGAAGTGGCTAAGAGCGAAGTTCGTCTGCCGAACGGCGTTCTGCGTACCACTGGTGAGCACGAAGTGAACTTCCAGGTTCACAGCGAAGTATTCGCTAAACTGACTGTAAACGTAGTAGCTGAATAAGTTTTATTCTTCTATCGCGTAAAAACGCCGGCCTTGCGCTGGCGTTTTGCTTTTCTGCCCCCCTGTTTTTCGCACTGGCTATTCTTTACCCTTTTCGGGATAATAAAAAATAAAACATTATTTCAAAGTGGTGATGGAATGGAGATAACCCACCAGCAGCCCCTGTTCGCGCGTAAAAACGTTGTCTATCTGGGGGCGGCATTTTGTTGTCTGTTATGGGGAAGCGCCTACCCGGCGATAAAAAGCGGGTACGAGATCTTTCAGATTGCGACAGATGATATCCCGTCAAAAATTGTCTTTGCCGGATACCGTTTCTTGTTCGCGGGGTTATTGCTGCTGTTGCTGGCGATGGCGCAGCGTAAACCGATCGGCCGCTTAAGCCCGCGCCAGTTTGGTCAACTGACCCTGCTGGGGCTGACGCAAACCTCGCTGCAATATATCTTTTTCTATATCGGTCTGGCGTTCACCACGGGCGTGAAAGGATCGATCATGAATGCCACAGGCACTTTTTTTAGCGTGCTGCTGGCGCACTTCATCTACCAGAACGACAAACTGAGCTACAACAAAACCCTCGGCTGTATTCTTGGCTTTGCCGGGGTGATGGTGGTGAACTTCAACAGCGGGCTGATGGATTTCAGCTTTAGCCTGTTGGGTGATGGCTCCGTGGTGCTGGCTGCTTTTATTCTTTCTGCCGCGACCCTTTACGGTAAACGTATTTCGCAGACAGTTGACCCAACGGTGATGACGGGCTATCAGCTTGGCATCGGCGGCCTGGCGCTGGTGATTGGCGGCTATGCCTTCGGCGGCTCGCTCTCCGTGCACGGCCTCGCTTCTGTGGCGATTCTGGGCTATCTGACGCTGCTCTCGTCTGTTGCTTTTGCGCTGTGGAGTATTTTGCTCAAGTACAACCGCGTCGGGATGATTGCGCCGTTTAACTTCCTGATTCCGGTTTCCGGTGCGGTGCTGTCGGCGATTTTCCTCGGCGAAAACATTTTTGAATTGAAATATGCGGTTGCGCTGGTGCTGGTGTGTTCGGGGATCTGGTGGGTGAACAAGGTGAAGCGGTAACGCCTGATGGCGCTACCGCTTATCAGGCCTGCAATCGCGGGTGCCGTAGGCCGGATAGGGCGACGCCGCCATCCGGCAATTTGCGCGCTTAACGGGCGCGAATAAAGCTGCCGTTTGGCTGACGGGTAAACAGAACCTGTTGGTCATTACCCGTATCGATGGTCAATCCTGTCACCACGCCATTCGCATTCTGGCGGATCTGCACCATCTGGCCATCTTTCAGATTGCTCAGCGGCTTGCCTGCGCCTTCAACCTGCGCCATCGCGTAAACGTCCGTTGGCGGCAGGCCGTGGTCACGGAACAACTGCGCCAGCGTTTTACCTGACTCCACGCGATAGGAGCGCCACTGCTGGTCAATTCCCCCATTCTGCTGGAAAGGCTGTGTTTGCGGCTGGGATTGCTGCGTCTGCGGCGGCTCTTCCGGTTGACCTTCCTGGATGGGTTCCGGCGCTACGGGGGCGACCTGTCCCGGATCGTTTTGCGGGGCGACCAGTTGCGCCTGAAGTTCGGCTTCCGTCGGCGGTTGCGACTGTGACTGAATATCTGTCTGGACATTACGCGTGACGACGGGCGTATCGCGGGTATCATTCGAGGGAAGCAGAAAACCGACCACCAGCACGATAGCGGCAATAATAATGCCACGGCGATGCATAGGCGGCAGCGGGTCCATGATGCGAAAATTGTCCGGTGCATGCCAGATTTTCGCCAGGGTTGGTTTTAGTTCAAAGCGCCCGGGCATGGCTTTCCTCCTGCTCCGCGTCTCGTTCCTCAATCATAGAGTATAGATGCCTAACGCTATGATGTTCGTAGTTATACCCGCTTTCGTGACATCAGCATGGGTTATTCTTATTGTTTCTTTTTCCCCGCGATTTGTCATCTCTTCCCGAGACAAAGTTTTACCGGAAGAGACGTGGCTGCTATGCTGCCCGCTACTTTACCTCCGATGAAAGGAAATATGATGGCAACCCCGACTTTTGACACTATCGAAGCGCAAGCAAGCTACGGCATTGGTTTACAGGTAGGGCAGCAGCTGAGCGAATCCGGTCTGGAAGGTCTGTTGCCTGAAGCGCTGGTGGCAGGTATCGCTGATGCGCTGGAAGGCAAACACCCGGCAGTGCCTGTTGATGTGGTGCATCGCGCGCTGCGTGAAATTCACGAACGTGCGGATGCCGTACGTCGCGAACGTTTCCAGGCAATGGCGGCAGATGGCGTCAAATATCTGGAAGAAAACCGTGAGAAAGAGGGTGTGAACAGCACCGAATCCGGTCTGCAATTCCGCGTGATCACCCAGGGTGAAGGCGCGATTCCGGCGCGTACTGACCGTGTACGCGTACACTACACCGGCAAACTGATCGACGGCACCGTCTTTGACAGCTCCGTTGCGCGCGGCGAACCGGCTGAATTCCCGGTGAACGGTGTGATCCCAGGCTGGATTGAAGCGCTGACCCTGATGCCGGTTGGTTCCAAATGGGAACTGACTATCCCTCAGGAACTGGCCTACGGCGAGCGTGGCGCGGGCGCGTCCATTCCTCCGTTCAGCACTCTGGTGTTTGACGTAGAACTGCTGGAAATCCTGTAAGCAGTGACTTCTGTTCCCCTCTTTGTTGGGGGGAACAGAAAATATGCAAGAAAACCGTAAGTTAGCCAGATGTCGATATTTTATCTTGCAAATGTAGCCATTGCGTGTATTTTTGTGAGCTAATTCGCGTTGCCAGAGTGATATGACACTCACTTTAAACATATAATTAACATTATATCTAAATCTTAGTATTCATCCCGCCGATTCTTACCTAATATCGATGAGTCCTGATAACAGGATCGTCGTATCATATGACGCACTAAAGGCCGCAGAGCCTGCACAACACAGACAGGTACAGGAAGAAAAAACATGGTAGATCAGGTAAAAGTCGTTGCCGACGAACAGGCACCGGCTGAACAGTCGCTACGGCGCAATCTCACAAACCGTCATATTCAGCTTATTGCGATTGGCGGCGCCATCGGCACCGGCTTATTTATGGGCTCCGGTAAAACGATCAGCCTCGCCGGGCCGTCGATCATTTTCGTTTATATGATCATCGGTTTTATGCTCTTTTTCGTCATGCGGGCAATGGGTGAATTGCTGCTCTCGGATCTGGAATATAAATCCTTCAGTGATTTCGCTTCCGACCTGCTCGGGCCGTGGGCGGGATATTTCACCGGCTGGACTTACTGGTTCTGCTGGGTGGTCACCGGGATGGCGGACGTCGTTGCGATTACCGCCTATGCGCAGTTTTGGTTCCCCGGCCTTTCCGACTGGGTCGCCTCGCTGGCGGTCGTTGTTCTGCTGCTGAGCCTTAACCTTGCGACCGTGAAAATGTTCGGCGAGATGGAGTTCTGGTTTGCGATGATCAAGATTGTCGCTATCGTGGCGCTGATCGTCGTCGGTCTGGTGATGGTTATGATGCACTTCAAATCACCGACCGGGGTTGAAGCGTCGTTTACTCATCTGTGGAATGATGGCGGCTGGTTCCCGAAAGGGATCAGCGGCTTCTTTGCGGGCTTCCAGATAGCGGTATTCGCGTTCGTGGGGATTGAGCTGGTGGGCACCACCGCCGCAGAGACCAAAGACCCGGAGAAATCCCTGCCGCGCGCGATTAACTCAATCCCGATTCGTATCATCATGTTCTACGTTTTTGCGCTGATCATCATTATGTCGGTCACGCCGTGGAGCTCGGTAGTACCAACCAAAAGCCCGTTTGTTGAGCTGTTTGTACTGGTAGGACTGCCGGCCGCCGCCAGCCTGATTAACTTCGTGGTGCTGACGTCTGCGGCCTCTTCCGCCAACAGCGGCGTGTTCTCTACCAGCCGTATGCTGTTTGGTCTGGCGCAAGAGGGCGTGGCACCGAAAGCGTTCGCTAAATTGTCTAAGCGCGCGGTGCCGGCGAAAGGGCTGACCTTCTCCTGTATCTGTCTGCTGGGCGGCGTGGTGATGCTGTACATCAATCCGAGCGTGATTGGCGCGTTCACCATGATCACGACGGTGTCGGCTATTCTGTTCATGTTTGTCTGGACCATCATTCTCTGCTCGTACCTGGTGTACCGTAAGCAGCGTCCGCACTTGCATGAGAAGTCTATCTATAAGATGCCACTTGGTAAGCTGATGTGCTGGGTGTGTATGGCGTTCTTTGTCTTTGTGCTGGTACTGCTGACGCTGGAAGATGATACCCGTCAGGCGCTGATCGTCACGCCGCTGTGGTTTATTGCGCTGGGGCTGGGCTGGCTGTTTATCGGTAAGAAACGTATGGCAGGAGTGCGTTAATCTTGATGCCCGGTGGCGCAAAGCTTACCGGGCCTACGGATTGTAGGCCGGATAAGCGTTAGCGCCATCCGGCAACACATCATTCCCCGGCCAGTGCGCGCGGGAACAAGACGTTGTTTTCCAGACTGATGTGCTCCATCAGATCGTCAATCATTTCATTAATGCCGTTGTACATCGCTTTCCAGGTGGTGCAGGCTTCTGGCGGCGGCGTGACGTTGTTGGTGGTGTGTTTGATCACTTCCAGCAATTCGCCAGCGTCATCGTGTTCGCTTTCCATGACGCTAATCGGGCCCATTGCCTGGCTTCCCATGCCTTGTTTGATCATCGGGAACAGGATCTGCTCTTCTTTCATCATGTGGCTGGAAAGTTCCTGATGCAGCATAGTCAGGTATTTCGCCAGACCTTTCGGTACGCTGGGTTTGTCTGCGTGAACGCGTTCCACTTTGGTGGCTTGCAGGATCAGCTCCGGCAGCTGCTCGCGGTGTCTGTCGTGGTAGCGCACGATAATATGGTCGATAATTTCGGCCAACGGCGCGGTACGCCAGTCCTTCTCAATCGGTTGTTCAGCCAACTGTGCCAGTTCTGCTTCAATGGCTTCTACATCCAGCTCTTTACGTGCAGCAGCGCGCGCGAGCGTCTGCTTACCACCGCAACAGTAATCCATATCGTACTTACGAAACAGCGCCGAGGCGCGAGGAATAGAGAGCGCCAGTTCACCTAAAGGTTGATCGCGAAAAGACATAGCCGTTACCTCATTCTCAATAATATAAGATGTATTTTAAATACATCTTTAAGCCGAAGATATAACCCTTTCGGGTCAGAATAAAATGTGATGACCATCACAAAAAATGTTTGTGCCTTAACGTGCTGAATCTTATTGAAAAGGGCAGGAATACGCGCGGCAAGCCGCCGGACAAAATTAAATATGCCGGCGGCACTGCCGATAGTTAGACCTCTGACAATACCTGCATAGTAAAAGGCAACAAATGTTCAAACGAATCAAAGTTATAACCTTACTGATTATCGTGTTACTCGCCCTCGGCGCGATGCAGCTTATTTCGGCGGGCGTTTTTATCAGCGCGCTTAATAACGATAAGCAAAATTTTACCGTATCGCAGCGTTCCAGCCAGAACGTCGCGGAGTTTACCGATGCCTGGATCAGCCTGAACCAGGCGCGCGTCACGCTTAACCGCGGCATGTTGCGCCTGCAAAGTAGCATGGCCAATGAGATCAACGGCGGTCAGCTAAATGAACTGGTGAAGACGGCGAATGCCCTGCTGGCTGATGCGCAGCGTCATTACGATAAATACTACGCGCTGCCAGAAACGCCGGGGCTGGATGAACACCTGGCCGACCGTCTGGAAGAGCAGTACGGCATCTACTCCGCGACGCTGGCGAAAATGAATACCTTCCTTGCCGCAGGACAACTGGAAGAGATGTTCAAACAGAATGCGGAACAAAAACAGACGGCGATGCAGGACGTGTACCTGGAATGGCGTGCCGCGCAGGCCGAACTGACGAACGCGGGCATTCAACAAAATGAACAGGACTACCAGCGCATTCTGTGGATTCTGGCGGCCGTTATGCTGGCGGTTGTCGCGGTGATTGTGATTAGCTGGCTGGCAATGCAGCGTGTCTTACTTAAACCGTTGCATGATGTTATGGAACATATCCGCCATATTGCGGCAGGCGACCTGACGCGCAATATCCATACCGAAGGCAGTAATGAAATGGCGCTGCTGGCGCATAACGTACATGAGATGCAGCAGGCGCTGGCGAACACGGTCAGCGTGGTACGTGAAGGCGCTGACACGATCTATACCGGTGCGGGTGAAATTGCGACAGGCAGTAGCGATCTCTCTTCGCGTACTGAACAGCAGGCCGCATCGCTGGAAGAGACTGCCGCCAGTATGGAACAACTCACCGCAACCGTGAGACAGAACGCCGACAACGCGCGCCAGGCGTCCAGCCTGGCGAAAAATGCCTCTGAGACGGCGCAAAAGGGCGGCAACGTAGTGGACGGCGTTGTGCGCACGATGGATGAAATTGCCACCAGCTCCAGCAAAATCGCGCAGATCACCAGCGTTATCGACGGTATCGCATTCCAGACCAATATCCTGGCGCTGAACGCGGCGGTGGAAGCCGCTCGCGCGGGCGAACAGGGCCGTGGCTTCGCGGTGGTCGCTGGCGAGGTGCGCACGCTGGCGCAGCGTAGCGCGCAGGCGGCGAAAGAGATCAAAACGCTGATTGATGACTCCGGTAATCGGGTCAGCGCGGGTTCCGCGCTGGTGCATGAAGCGGGGGAAACGATGGTGGAAATTGTCAGTGCGGTAACGCGTGTGACCGACATCATGGGGGAGATTGCCTCTGCATCTGATGAACAAAGTCGCGGCATTGACCAGGTTGGCCTGGCGGTGGCGGAGATGGATCGCGTGACGCAGCAGAACGCCGCGCTGGTGGAAGAGTCGGCGACTGCCGCCGTAGCGCTTGAAGAGCAGGCGGCACGTCTGACCCAGACGGTAGCGGTGTTTAAAGTTTAACCTCTGCTCCGGCCTACAGGATAATATCTTGTCGGCCGGATTAGCGCAGCGCCATCCGGCACATTATGATTGTGAAACCACGACGACGCCGGGTTTCTGCGGCCTGGCTCTGACGGCTATCACCACCCCAACAATCAGCAGCGCAATGCCGCTTACCGTCAGCAGCGGTGGAAATTCCTGGCGCAGTATAAAGGTGTACAACAGGCCAGCCAGCGTTTCGAACACGATCAAGGGCCCCAGAATCACCGTCGGCAGCTTTTGACTGGCGACGTTCCAGCATAGCGCCCCCACCCATGAACAGAGCACGGCAATGGCGACCATCAGGGCGACAAAGACATCCGGCCGGGGGCCAAAGGGGAGAGGAAAGCCGGGCATCTGCTTACCCAACCAGATGCAGGCCGCGACATAACCCAGCAGCGAAACGGGAAGCGTCACTAGCGCCTGTGCTGTTGCCCACATCATCGGATGTTTATCCGGGTTTTCCCGCAGCCAGCGGGCATTACGCAACGCGTACCATGCCCAGCACACAACGGAAACCAGCGCCAGCGCGATACCTGAACCGTAGCGCCAGCCGCTAAACTCCGGCAGCCCCTGATTCAGCTCCGCAATATTGACGCACAGCAGGCCAACGCCGATGAGCGCCAGCGCAGGCGCCAGACGCCGCCAGGATAACTTACCATCTCGCTGGCTGTAGAGCAGGTTGGCAAACACCGGGATCACCACCGGCAACGTGCCGATGATCATGGTAGAAACAGGGGCTCCCGTGCGCTGGATGGCGCTCGCCAGGCAGACGTAATAGATCAGATTGCCCATCATCGTCAGCGCGAGTGCGGTTATCCAGTCTTTGCGCGTCAACTGGCGCAGGCGCGCACGCCCCAGCCACGCCAGGGGCACAGCAATTAACCCCAGCGCCAGATAGCGCCCCATCGACTGCAATACCGCCGGATACTCCGGTACGATCAACGGTCCGACAAAAATCAGTCCCCACATTAACCCTGCCAGCAGGGCATACAACACGCCGCTAATCATCGTTGATATCCACATCGTTTCACATTGCGAAAAGTGTAGGCAGGAGAAATGCGCCAGTATTGTATGAGATTGCGCATTAGCGCGGATAAACCTGTTTTTGATAACGCACTGGCGTAATGCCGTAGCGATGGGTAAAGGCGCGCGTGAGATGAGATTGATCGGTTAGCCCGGTGGCGGCCGCCACATCCGCTGCGGGCATCCCGAGCGTGAGAAACGCCTTTGCCCGCCACAGACGGATCGCCATCAGCATTTGGTGCGGCGTAACGTGGAAATGGGCCTTGAACTGACGCTGAAAATGCCAGGGGCTTAATGAGGCGACCCGCGCCAGTTCGTCAAGCGTGACCGGATGCATGTAGTTGTCGTGCAGGTAGTCCCGCACGCGCTCAAAGCGATGCCCGCCTTCCCGCACTTCCGGCGCATGGCGCGCCAGCGGCTGGAAGGTGTCGATCAGATCGAGCAGCAGCCCTTTTTGCGCCAGCGGATCGTCGGTATGCCACAGGCCGTGGATCAGCGTGCAGATCTGGCGTGAGCGCAGCGGATCGTGGCGCGTGACCTCATGAAACCACCAGTGACGAACCCCGGTCACTTCTTCCAGCAGATCGGGATCGAGATAAATCATCCGATAGCGCCAGCCGTCGGCGGTTTCCGCTTCGCCGGTATGCAGCTCATCGGGATTCATGGTGACAACGGAGTGAACGGGGGCAACGTACTGCGTGCCGCGATAGCGAAAGCGTTCGGCGCCGGCTTCAATCGCGCCGATACCGAAGGCTTCGTGGGTATGAGGCTCGAAAGCGTAACGCGAGATATGCGCATGATACAGCTCAACCCCCGGCACCTGCGCCAGATGGCGAAAGCGGGCGCTGTCTTTCTCATCGCTAAACTGTTCGGGTACGCCTTGCACGTTGTCTCTCCCTGAAAGCCATCTGTTCATTATCAGAGATGGCCAGCAGGGATGCCACAACAATTAACCTGTTTTTAACACTTACAGGATGCTTTTGACGCTTTCCGCCAGCGAGGTTGTCGGGCGACCGATCAGTGCGCTCAGAGTATGGCTGTCGTCAAACAGGCCGCCTTTTGCGGCGCCCGCGTCAGAATCAGCCAGCATATCCGCCAGACCCGCTGGCAGGCCCACGCCTTTCAGCGCGGCGGCGAAATCGGCTTCATTCAGGTTCTGATAGACGACCTTTTTCCCGCTCTGTTTTGCCAGTTCGGCGGCTAACTGGCTCAGCGTCCAGCCTTCGTCGCCTGCCAGTTCATACACTTTACCGGCATGGCCTTCTTCGCTGATGACGCGAGCGGCTGCGGCAGCGTAATCGGCACGGGTTGCAGAGGCGATTTTGCCTTCTCCGGCCGCGCCGATAAAGACGCCGTGCTCCAGGGCCGCTGGCGCGCTCGCCAGGTAATTTTCGGTGTACCAGCCGTTGCGCAGCAGGGCGTAAGGAATGCCTGAATCCGCCAGCATTTTTTCGGTTTCCACATGTTCAACATGCAGGCCCAGCGGGGAACGGTCTGCGTGCAGCAGGCTGGTATAGGCAATGAATTTCACGTTTGCGGCTATTGCCGCGTTAATCACGTTGCGGTGCTGAGCGGCACGTTGCCCGACTTCGCTTGATGAGATCAGTAGCAATCTGTCGATGCCCTGCAACGCTGCCGTGAACGCGGATTCGTCGCTGTAGTCCGCCTGGCGTACGGTAACGCCCAGTCGGGTTAGCGCGTCAGCTTTCGCGGGGTTACGGACAATCGCCGCAATCTGGCTGGCAGGAACGGTTTTCAGTAAGGTATCGATAACGTGTTGGCCCAGTTGGCCGGTCGCGCCGGTAATTGCAATCATGGGGGATCTCCCTGTGTTCGTCTTGTGTTTCATTAAGCTAGCACTTAAACTTACTTTTAGTAAGTACGTACAAAAAGGTAAGTGTAAAGATGACGAACCCGACGCTTTCTCAGCAGCTTCGCGATGGCAATTTGTTTGCCGAGCAGTGTCCTTCTCGCGAGGTGTTAAAGCATGTCACCAGCCGCTGGGGCGTATTAATTCTCGTGGCGTTGCGTGATGGAACGCTCCGCTTCAGCGATTTACGCCGCAAGATGGGCGGCGTGAGTGAAAAAATGCTGGCGCAGTCATTACAGGCGCTGGAGCAGGATGGATTTATTCATCGTGTGTCGTACCCGGTGGTGCCGCCGCATGTGGAGTACAGTCTGACGACGCTGGGTGAACAGGTGAGTGAGAAGGTCGCCGCGCTGGCGGACTGGATCGAGCTCAATTTGCCGCAGGTGCTGGCACAGCGGAAAGAGCGAGCGGCATAACGGCTTGCCGGATGGTGCTGCGCTTATCCGGCCTACGGCGTGTCGATCGCATAGGCCGGGTAAGGCGAAGCCGCCACCCGGCGTGGTTTTACTTACTCAAATCCAGCTGATAAATCGCAAAGCCGATGTCATCGGTAGCGACTTTATTCATCGGATATTGTCCCTTCTCTTTGATAAACGCGGCAGCCTTGTCGGACGGCGAGGTTTCGAAGCGGATATCCAGTTTCGTGTCGCTGTGAACTGGCGCCAGACGCCAGTTGTTGTCCGCCGCCGGGTGGATTTCCCCCGCACGCTTCGACTCCGCGCCAATCCACGCCGCCAGCACGGAGCGGTTCTCATCCGGTGATGCAAAAGCGATGTGGCTGTCGCCCGTACCGGCAAATTTGCCGCCGTAGGCGCGATAGTTATTGGTCGCGACCAGGAACATGGCGTTCGGATCGACAGGCTTGCCGTTGAAGGTCAGATTTTTAATACGTTCCGCTTGCGGATTCACCGTCTGGCATTCGCCGTCGTAGCGCGCAGGCTGCGACACATCAATCTGATACTCCACGCCGTCAATCACATCAAAGTTATAGGTGCGAAAACTGTCCCAGTTGATCAATGACTGCGGTTTACTGCTGTGGACATCAATCTGATTGAACTGCCCGGCGGAACATTCCAGCCACTCTTTTACCTCTTTGCCGCTGGCTTTTACGACGACCAGCGTATTCGGATAGAGGTAAAGATCGGCGGCGTTGCGGAAGGTAAGCTGACCTTTTTCCACTTCAACAAAGCTGGCAGGATCGTTTTTACGTCCACCGACTTTAAACGGCGCAGCGGCAGAGAGCACCGGCAGTTTCGCCAGGTCCGGGTCGCCCTGAA
The DNA here is from genome assembly GCF_030333395.1 of Citrobacter sp. CK194. Classification (NCBI taxonomy): domain Bacteria; kingdom Pseudomonadati; phylum Pseudomonadota; class Gammaproteobacteria; order Enterobacterales; family Enterobacteriaceae; genus Citrobacter; species Citrobacter sp. CK194. The sequence continues at coordinate 398,304 of NZ_JAOWGA010000012.1, read as the reverse complement.
TAAAGTGTTCGACATACGCTTTCTGCGCGTTGTTCACCACCTGCACGGTAGGATCGTCCTGCACCAGCGCCAGGTAGCTGTACATGTTATCGGCGGACTTACCGATCGGTTTGCTAACAAACTCGCGGGTGGCATCGTGGTCGGCTTTCAGGATACCCACCAGTTTTTTATCTTCTGCGGCCAGCGATTTTTTCGCGGCGGCATCGTAAATGGGCCGCGCTTCGGCTTTCGCATCGGTCACCTGCCATTTGCCGCTGTCGTTGTTGAGCACCAGATCCACCACGCCCAGATGATCGCCCCACATACCCGGCATGACCGCCGGTACCCCGTTAAGCGTACCTTTTGCGATATCCGCGCCGTTGATATCGGCAAAATCTTTGGAAGGGAAGACCGCGTGCGCATGGCCGAACATGATGGCGTCAACGCCGGGGACTTCGCTCAGGTAATACACGGAGTTTTCCGCCATTGTCTGGTACGGATCGGCAGAAAGCCCGGAGTGGGCAATCACCACCACAACGTCGGCGCCGTTGGCCCGCATCTCCGGCACATACTGACGAGCGGTTTCGGTAATGTCGTTGACGGTGACTTTGCCGCTCAGGTTGGCTTTATCCCAGGTCATAATCTGCGGAGGGACAAAACCGATATAGCCAATTTTCAGCGTCTGCGTGTTGCCCTCTTTATCGACCACGTCAGTCTCTTTGATCAGATAAGGCGTAAACAGCGGCTTTTTGGTCTTAACGTCGATGATATTGGCATTCACGTAAGGGAATTTCGCGCCCGCCAGCGCCTTATGCAGATAGTCCAGACCGTAGTTAAATTCATGGTTACCGAGGTTGCCGACCGCATAATCCAGCGTATTCAACGCCTTGTAGACAGGGTGAATATCACCAGCTTTCAGCCCCTTTGCCGCCATGTAATCGCCCAGCGGACTCCCCTGAATAAGATCGCCGTTATCGACCAGCACGCTATTTTTGACTTCATTTCTGGCGGCGTTAATTAAACTTGCTGTGCGTACCAGTCCGAATTTTTCGGTCGCTGTATCTTTGTAATAATCGAAATCCATCATGTTGCTATGCAAATCAGTGGTTTCCATAATCCGAAGATCGACGGTCGCCGCATTCACGCTGGCGGCGATCAGCGTGGCCAGGAGCGTTGCGCTAAACTTAATCATCAGGGGCATCCTTTTTTAGATCTGAAACACAAAAGAAAATGTATATAAGTCTTGTTGCTTACAGAACTGTGAATCATGACATGAATTCAGCCATTAAAACCGCAATCGCTATCACAGATGGCGGATTCATTTACGATGGGGTATAAGTAAAACAAAGAGTTAAACGCCACTGCCATAAACGAGGTGGAGAATGCTAGAACATGTATGCCAGCTTGCACGGAATGCGGGCGATGCCATTATGCAGGTCTACGATGGAATCAAACCGATTGAAATCACCAACAAGCAGGATGATTCTCCGGTTACTGCGGCGGATATTGCCGCCCACGCGGTGATACTGGAAGGGTTACAGGCGCTGACGCCGGATATCCCGGTTTTGTCGGAAGAAGATCCGCCCTCCTGGGATGTGCGCCAGCACTGGCAGCGCTACTGGCTGGTTGACCCGTTAGACGGCACCAAAGAGTTCATCAAACGTAACGGCGAGTTTACCGTCAATATTGCGCTGATTGATAAAGGTAAACCGGTTCTGGGCGTGGTCTACGCGCCCGTCATGAAAGTGATGTACAGCGCTGCGGAAGGAAAAGCCTGGAAAGAAGAGTGCGGCGTACGTAAACGGATTCAGGTGCGCGACGCGCGACCGCCGCTGGTGGTGATTAGCCGCTCCCATGCCGACAACGAGCTGCAAGAGTACCTGCAACAGCTGGGCGAGCATCAGACGACCTCCATCGGCTCATCGCTGAAGTTTTGTCTGGTGGCGGAAGGGCAGGCGCAGCTGTATCCGCGCTTTGGGCCGACCTGCGTCTGGGACACTGCCGCAGGCCATGCCGTTGCCGCTGCGGCCGGGGCGCACGTTCACAACTGGCAGGGGAAACCCCTGGACTATACCCCGCGTGAATCGTTCCTTAACCCCGGCTTCCGGGTCTCTATCTATTAATTATTCAGCAACTTATGCAGCAGGGCGATCACCTGCTGCACCTCTGCCGGGCTTAACCCGCCGTCTTTGGCATACTGAATACGCCCGTCTTTATCGAGCACCACAATGGCGGAGCTCTCTTCTTCAAGCTGCCATGCCTTACGCGCCACGCCATTGCTGTCGACAATAAATTGTGACCACGGATAAAGTTTTTTATTGCTCTCGATGCTGCTGCGCACAAACATGCTGGTGCCCGGAATCGCGTCGTCGGTGTTGACGATAGTGGTCGTCTGGTAGCGGTCATGCGGGAGATTCGCGGATTTAATCGCTTCTATCAGCGCGGCGTTTTTCTCTTTCGCTGCCGTTCGTCCGGCGATGTGCTGCAACACCCGAACTTTCCCGGGGAGCTGCGCGCTATTCCAGCTTTTGTAGCTAAACTTGTTGTTATCAAGAATCAGTTCGCCGCGATCGGCGATCCCAATCGGTGATACGCGCTGATGGGTTTCAAAGTTATGCGCGGAGGCCATCATCGGCAGTAACAGGCACGACAGCGCCAGCAGTTTACGTAAGGTCATGGGGTTTCCTTCTTTATTTTTTGCAGGTGATCCGACCACTTGGGTCTGAGGTTTAATCATATGTGCGAATGATGCTTTTTCCCGCAAGCGTGATGCCAGTTTGCGGACGGGCGCACAAATCCTGCGAAAAATGAAGACTTATACTGAAGACAGCGAATCGGTGAATAGATAATTCTGAATAACTGTAATGAAAAGGTAAATAAACTTATACACACTGGAAACATCGTAGAGATAGTCTATAGTCATATGGCATTAAAATTTGCGCCTTAGAACAGCTGGGCCGAATGTGGCACCGCAAAGGCGTAACGCTCAGCAGGAGATAACAATGAAAATTTTCCAACGGTACAACCCGCTACAGGTGGCGAAGTACGTGAAGATCCTGTTCCGTGGACGGTTATATATCAAGGACGTTGGCGCTTTTGAGTTTGATAAGGGCAAGATTCTTATCCCAAAAGTGAAGGATAAGCAGCATTTGTCTGTGATGTCCGAAGTTAACCGTCAGGTTCTGCGTCTGCAAACTGAGATGGCTTAACCAAAGTGCTATGCAGTAGTTTAAAGTAGTATAAAAAAACGGCTCCCAATGGGAGCCGTTGATGTTTCCAGGGCCGGGCATTTATGCCGGGCCTTCTTCTTTCTCTTTGCTATCCGGCAGTTTAGGGACCAGGATGCTGGTTTTGGTGTCGAGGCGCGTTACCAGTAGCTGATCGATACGGTAGTTGTCGATATCCACCACCTCAAATTTATAACCCGAGAACTTCACCGAGTCGGTGCGTTTCGGGATTTTACGCAGCATAAACATCATAAAGCCGCCGATGGTCTCGTAGTTGCCGGACTGCGGGAACTCGTCGATATCCAGCACGCGCATGACGTCGTCAATCGGCGTTCCGCCGTCGATCAGCCAGGAGTTTTCATCGCGCGCCACGATTTGTTCTTCCAGACCCTGGCCGACCAGGTCGCCCATCAGCGTGGTCATCACGTCGTTCAGCGTGATAATCCCGACCACCAGCGCGTATTCGTTCATGATCACCGCGAAGTCTTCCCCCGCCGTCTTAAAGCTTTCCAGCGCTTCAGAGAGGGTCAGGGTGTCCGGCACGATTAATGTGTTGCGGATCTGCACGCCGCTGTTAAGCGCCATACTCTGGTTTGCCAGAACGCGGTTGAGCAGATCTTTAGAATCAACGTAGCCGATGATGTGGTCGATATCTTCATTACACACCAGGAATTTTGAGTGCGGATGCTCCGCGACTTTATTTTTCAGGCTTTGCTCATCTTCGTGCAGATCGAACCAGATGATGTTTTCACGCGATGTCATGGAAGACGGCACGGTACGTGATTCCAGCTCAAACACGTTTTCAATCAGCTCGTGTTCCTGCTTACGCAGCACGCCAGCAAGCGCCCCGGCTTCCACGACGGCGTAAATATCGTCCGAGGTGATATCGTCTTTACGCACCATCGGGATTTTAAACAGGCGGAAAATGCTGTTTGCCAGGCCGTTGAAGAACCACACTAAGGGGCGGAAAACGAACAGGCAGAAGCGCATCGGGTTGATGATACGCAAAGCCACGGCTTCTGGCGCAATCATACCGATGCGTTTCGGGGTTAAATCGGCGAACAGGATGAACATACCGGTAACTAACGAGAAGGAGAGCACGAAGCTTAACTGCTCGGAGAGTTCTGGCGACATATAGTTCGAGAACAACGAATGAAAGGCCGGAGAGAATGCGGCATCGCCGACGATACCGCCCAGAATGGCGACAGCGTTAAGGCCAATTTGCACCACGGTAAAAAACGTCCCGGGGTTTTCCTGCATTTTCAGGATGCGTTGCGCATTGATGTTGCCTTCATCAGCCAGCAACTTGAGTTTTATCTTTCGTGAAGCGGCAAGCGAGATCTCGGATATCGAGAAGAACGCACTCACAGCGATCAGGCAGAGTATAATTAAAATACTGTTTAACATATCTTATCCGACCGTTCAGGTCAGATCCTCGGAAGGGGAAGTTGATAAATCCGTGTGATATACACATTGAAAACCGGCCCGAAGGATGTGGGCCGGTAATTTCAGTCGCTAGTATAGCGTAAGGAACTGTAAAGCCGCCAGAGGCGCTGAATTAACCTTGCGGCGGTAAGCACACGCCGATCCCGCCAATGCCGCAATAGCCATACGGATTCTTGTGCAGATACTGCTGGTGATCGTCCTCGGCATAGTAAAACGGGGTGGCGGTGTTGATCTCGGTGGTGATGTGGCGATCGTCGTTTGCCGCAGTCATCGCGCTCTGGAAACGCGCCAGGCTGGCATGTGCGGCGGCGTTCTGCTCTGGCGTTAACGGATAAATCGCCGAGCGGTACTGCGTTCCGTGATCGTTGCCCTGCTGCATACCTTGCGCCGGATCGTGATTTTCCCAGAAGACCTGCAACAATTGTTCATAGCTGATAACCTGCGGATCGTAGACGACGCGTACCGCTTCGGCGTGGCCGGTTTGCCCGGAGCAGACTTCCCGATAGGTTGGGTTTGGCGTATAGCCGCCGGTGTATCCCGCTGCGGTGCTGTAAACGCCGGGTAATTGCCAGAACAAACGCTCGACGCCCCAGAAGCAACCCATGGCGAAGAGGGCAATTTCCATCCCTTCGGGCACGTTTGTCATTGAGTGTCCGTTTACCGCATGTAAAGTTGCCACTGGCATCGGGGTATTGCGTCCAGGTAGGGCATCTGCTTGTGAAACAAGATGCTTTTTATCAAATAAACTCATGGGCCATTCTCCCGAAATCAGTAATTGGGGTTAAGGTTGTAACGAGACGCGTCTTTGCACACAATAGTTACAGTGAATGCGTCTAGAGTAAACATAAGAAATATTTGGGTTGTCGTCTGTTTTTCAATCCCGGTTGTTGGGTTTTTGTTAAGCCGTGGAGCGGCATTGTGATTTCCTTCCAGGGGTGGGAATAAGGGATATTCAGGAGAAAACGTGCCATATATCCGTCAGTTATGCTGGGTTAGCTTACTGTGCTTAAGCGGTTCTGCCGTAGCCGCAAACGTCCGTTTACAGGTCGAGGGGTTATCGGGCGAGCTGGAAAAAAACGTTCGTGCGCAGTTGTCTACGATTCAAAGTGATGAAGTGACGCCGGACCGGCGTTTTCGCGCGCGCGTTGATGATGCCATCCGCGAAGGATTAAAAGCGCTGGGCTACTACGAGCCGACCATTGATTTTGAGCTGCGCCCGCCGCCGGAGAAGGGGCGTCAGGTCTTGCTCGCCAAAGTGACGCCAGGCGAACCGGTTCGCATCGGCGGAACAGAAGTGATTTTACGCGGCGGCGCGCGTACCGACAGGGATTATCTGGATTTGCTGAAAACGCGTCCGGCCATCGGAACCGTGCTGAATCATGGCGACTATGACGGCTTCAAAAAGTCATTAACCAGCGTGGCGCTACGTAAAGGCTATTTCGACAGTGAATTTAATAAAAGCCAGTTAGGCGTGTCGCTCGATCGTCATCAGGCGTTCTGGGACATCGATTACAACAGCGGCGAGCGCTATCGCTTTGGCCAGGTCACTTTCGAAGGTTCGCAGATTCGCGACGAGTATCTGCAAAACCTGATCCCGTTCAAAGAGGGAGATTACTACCAGTCGAAAGACCTGGCGGAACTGAACCGCCGTCTGTCGGCCACCGGCTGGTTTAACTCGGTCGTCGTCGCGCCTGAATTTGATAAAGCGCGCGAAACCAAAGTATTGCCGCTGCACGGCGTCATGTCTCCACGTACTGAAAACACCATTGAAACGGGCGTCGGCTACTCTACCGACGTCGGGCCGCGTGTGAAGGCGACGTGGAAAAAACCGTGGATGAACTCCTACGGCCACAGCCTGACCACCAGCGCCAGTATCTCCGCCCCGGAGCAGCAGGTCGATTTCAGCTATAAAATGCCGCTCTTAAAGAACCCGCTGGAACAATACTATCTGGTTCAGGGGGGGATTAAGCGCACCGATCTCAACGACACCGAAGCGGACTCCTCCACGCTTGCCGTTTCCCGCTACTGGGACCTTTCCAGCGGCTGGCAGCGCGCCATCAATCTGCGCTGGAGCCTCGACCACTTTACGCAGGGTAACGTCACCAACACCACCATGCTGCTCTATCCGGGCGTGATGATCAGCCGTACCCGATCGCGCGGCGGCCTGATGCCGACGTGGGGGGATTCCCAGCGTTATTCCATCGATTACTCGAACACCGCCTGGGGTTCGGACGTGGATTTCTCGGTATTTCAGGCGCAAAACGTCTGGATTCGCTCGCTGTACGATCGCCATCGCTTCGTGATGCGCGGCAATCTGGGTTGGATTGAGACCGGCGATTTCGACAAAGTGCCGCCGGATTTGCGTTTCTTCGCCGGTGGCGATCGCAGTATTCGCGGTTATAAATACAAATCTATCTCGCCGGAAGACAGCGACGGCAACCTGAAAGGGGCGTCGAAGCTGGTGACGGGCTCGCTGGAATACCAGTACAACGTGACCGGAAAATGGTGGGGGGCGATGTTCGTCGACAGCGGCGAAGCCGTCAGCGATATCCGTAAGAGCGACTTTAAAACCGGCGCCGGGGTTGGCGTGCGTTGGCAGTCTCCGGTCGGGCCGATCAAGCTCGATTTTGCCGTGCCGGTTGGTGACAAAGACGAACACGGTTTACAGTTTTACATCGGTCTGGGGCCTGAATTATGAGTTTATGGAAGAAAATAAGCCTCGGCGTACTGATTTTTATTCTGCTGCTGCTGGGAACCGTGGCGTTCCTGGTGGGCACCACGACGGGGCTGCATCTGGTCTTTAACGCGGCGAACCGCTGGGTGCCGGGGCTGGAGATAGGTCAGGTAACTGGCGGCTGGCGTGACCTGTCGCTGAAAAATATTCGTTACGATCAGCCCGGCGTGGCGGTGAATGCCGGTGAAATCCACCTGGCGGTGAAACTCGGCTGCCTGTGGGACAGCAGCCTGTGTGTTAACGATCTGTCGTTGAAGGACATCAACGTCGCCATCGACAGCAAAAAAATGCCGCCTTCCGAACCGGTGGAGGAAGAAGAGGACAGCGGGCCGCTGAATCTTTCCACGCCGTATCCCATCACGCTTTCGCGCGTGGCGCTCAGCAATATCAATCTCAAAATTGATGATACGACCGTCTCGGTGATGGATTTCACCTCCGGCCTTAACTGGCAGGAGAAAACCCTGACTCTGAAGCCAACTTCGCTACAGGGACTGCTAATCGCGTTGCCAAAAGTGGCGGAAGTGGCGCAGGAAGAGGTGGTTGAACCGAAGATTGACCATCCCCAGCCGGATGAGAAGCCGCTTGGCGAGACGCTGAAAGATCTGTTCTCAAAGCCCGTGTTGCCGGAGATGGCCGATGTGAATCTGCCGCTCAACCTTAATATTGAGGAGTTTAAGGGCGAACAACTGCGCGTGACGGGCGATACTGACCTGACGGTGCGCAACATGCTGCTGAAAGTCAGCAGCATCGACGGCAATATGAAACTGGATGCGCTGGATATCGACGCCAACCAGGGCACCGTCAATGCGACCGGAACGGCGCAGTTGACCAACTCGTGGCCGGTGGATATCACCCTCAACAGCACGCTGAATATCGATCCGCTGAAAGGCGAAAAGGTGAAGCTGAAGGTAGGCGGCGCGCTGCGTGAACAGCTGGAGATCGGCATTAACCTCTCCGGGCCGGTGGATATGGATCTGCGCGCCCAGACGCGCCTCGCCGAGGCTGGGTTGCCGCTGAACGTCGAAGTGGCAAGCCGCCAGGTTTACTGGCCGTTTACCGGCGACAAGCAGTTCCAGGCCGACGATATCAAACTCAAACTTACCGGCAAGATGACCGACTACACGTTGTCGATGCGCACGGCGGTGAAAGGGCAGGACATTCCGCCCGCCACCATTACCCTGGATGCGAAAGGCAACGAACAGCAGATCAATCTCGATAAGCTCACCGTGGCGGCGCTGGAAGGGAAAACCGAGCTGAAAGCGCTGGTCGACTGGCAGCAGGCGATCAGCTGGCGCGGCGAACTGACGCTGGACGGCATCAACACGGCGAAAGAGATCCCGGACTGGCCTTCTACGCTTAATGGCCTGATCAAAACCCGGGGAAGCCTCTATGGCGGCAGCTGGCAGATGGATGTGCCTGAGCTGAAACTGACCGGTAACGTGAAGCAGAACAAGGTCAATGTTAACGGCTCTCTGAAGGGTAACAGCTACATGCAGTGGATCATTCCGGGTCTGCATCTGGAGCTGGGACGCAATAGCGCCGATGTGAAAGGCGAACTGGGCATTAAGGATCTCAATCTCGACGCCACGATTGATGCGCCGAATCTGGATAACGCGCTGCCGGGGCTGGGCGGTACCGCCAAAGGGCTGGTGAAGGTTCGTGGTACGGTCGATGCGCCGCAGCTGCTGGCGGATATCAACGCGCGCGGATTACGCTGGCAGGAGCTGTCGGTGGCGCAGGTGCGTGTGGAAGGGGACATCAAATCCACCGACCAGATCGCCGGGAATCTTGACGTTCGCGTTGAGCGGATTACGCAGCCGGACGTCAATATCAACCTCGTCACCCTGAATGCCAAAGGCAGCGAAAAGCAGCATGAACTGCAACTGCGGATTCAGGGCGAGCCGGTCTCCGGGCAGCTTGCGCTTGCGGGTAGTTTTGACCGTAAAGAAGCGCGCTGGAAAGGCACGCTCAGCAATACGCGCTTCCAGACGCCGGTGGGGCCGTGGTCGCTGACGCGCGCCATTGCGCTGGATTACCGTAACCAGGAACAGAAAATCAGCATCGGGCCGCACTGCTGGACGAACCCGAATGCGGAGCTGTGCGTACCGCAAACAATCGATGCCGGGGCAGAAGGACGGGCGGTGGTGAATCTCAACCGTTTCGATCTGGCGATGCTGAAGCCGTTTATGCCGGACGCCACGCAGGCCAGCGGCGTCTTTAGCGGGAAAGCGGATGTCGCGTGGGACACCACCAAAGAGGGGCTGCCGCAAGGGCAGGTCACGCTGTCGGGTCGTAACGTGAAGGTAACGCAACGGGTCAATGACGCGCCGTTACCGGTGGCTTTCGACACGCTGAACCTGAATGCCGATCTGCACAATAACCGGGCGCAGTTAGGCTGGATGATCCGTCTGACCAATAACGGCCAGTTCGACGGGCAGGTACAGATAACCGACCCGCAAGGGCGGCGTAATATTGGCGGTAACGTCAATATCCGCAACTTCAACCTGGCGATGGTCAACCCTGTCTTCTCGCGCGGCGAAAAAGCGGCGGGCATGTTGAACGCAAACCTGCGTCTGGGGGGCGACGTGCAAAGCCCACAGATGTTTGGTCAGCTACAGCTGAGCGGCCTGGATGTGGATGGCAACTTTATGCCGTTTGATATGCAGCCAAGCCAACTGGCGATGAATTTCAACGGTACGCGCTCAACTCTGCAAGGCGTGGTGCGCACGCAGCAGGGGCAAATTAATCTGAGCGGCGACGCCGACTGGAGCCAGATAGATAACTGGCGCGCCCGCGTGGCGGCGAAAGGCAGCCGCGTGCGTATCACCGTGCCGCCGATGGTGCGGCTGGATGTTTCCCCGGATGTGGTCTTTGAGGCGACGCCGAGCCTGTTCACGCTGGATGGACGTGTGGATGTGCCGTGGGCGCGTATCGTGGTGCATGAACTGCCGGAAAGCGCGGTAGGCGTCTCCAGCGATGAAGTCATGCTCAATAACGATCTACAGCCTGAAAATCCGCAGAGCGCGTCGATTCCGATCAACAGCAACCTGATTGTCCACGTAGGGAACAACGTCCGCATGGATGCGTTTGGCCTGAAAGCGCGTCTGACCGGCGACCTGAAAGTTGCGCAGGATAAACAGGGACTGGGGCTTAACGGGCAGATCAATATTCCTGACGGGCGCTTCCATGCGTATGGTCAGGATCTGATCGTGCGTAAGGGGGAACTGCTGTTCTCTGGCCCGCCGGATCAGCCACTGCTCAACATCGAGGCGATTCGTAATCCTGAATCGACGGAGAACGACGTCATTGCCGGGGTGCGCGTGACCGGCACCGCAGATGAGCCGAAAGCGGAAATCTTCTCCGACCCGGCGATGTCCCAGCAGGAGGCGCTATCTTACCTGCTGCGCGGCCAGGGGCTGGAGAGCGATCAGAGCGACAGTGCGGCGATGACCTCAATGCTTGTTGGTCTGGGGGTTGCACAAAGTGGTCAGGTTGTGGGTAAAATCGGGGAGACATTTGGCGTAAGCAATCTGGCGCTGGACACGCAAGGGGTGGGCGACTCATCCCAGGTTGTGGTCAGCGGATATGTGCTGCCAGGTCTGCAAGTGAAATATGGTGTGGGTATATTTGACTCTTTGGCGACGCTCACGTTACGTTATCGCCTGATGCCTAAGCTATATCTGGAAGCAGTGTCTGGCGTAGATCAGGCACTTGATTTGCTCTATCAGTTCGAGTTTTAGCAATGCGAATATTTGTTTACGGCAGTTTACGACGCAAACAGGGCAACAGCCACTGGATGACCAACGCCCAGTTGCTGGGCGATTACAGTATCGATAACTACCAGTTGTATAGCCTGGGCCACTATCCAGGCGCAGTTCCGGGAAACGGATCGGTACACGGTGAAGTTTATCGTATTGATAACGCCACGCTGGCCGAACTTGATGCCTTGCGCACCAGGGGCGGCGAATATGCACGCCAGTTAATCCAGACACCGTACGGAAGCGCATGGATGTATGTGTACCAACGTCCGGTCGAAGGGTTAACGCTGATTGAAAGCGGTAACTGGTTAGACAGAGACCAGTGCTGATAAAAAAACACGCCACCTTCGGGTGGCGTTGTTTTATGTGGTGCCATAATCATGCTGCGGATGCTTGATGGCGCTGCGTCCTTCACCACCGCCACTGGAGGTGGCTTAGGATGGATAAAAAAAAGACCCTCAATAAATGAGGATCTCCAATAGTGACGTTGGCCTTAACGCGAAAACGAACTTATTTCTTCGCTGCGCGCTCGAAGGAAGCAACGATTTCAGCTTTAGCCGCTTCAGCGTTGTCCCAGCCGTCAACTTTCACCCATTTGCCTTTTTCGAGGTCTTTGTAGTGCTCGAAGAAGTGCGTGATCTGCGCTTTCAGCAGTTCCGGCAGGTCGTTCACGTCGTTGATGTGATCGTATTCTTTGCTCAGTTTGGTGTGCGGTACGGCAACCAGCTTCGCATCTTCACCGGATTCGTCGGTCATTTTCAGAACGCCAACCGGACGGCAACGGATCACAGCACCCGGTTGCAGCGGATACGGCGTCGGGACCAGAACATCTACCGGATCGCCATCCAGAGACAGGGTGTTGTTGATGTAGCCGTAGTTGCACGGATAGAACATCGCGGTGGACATGAAGCGGTCAACGAACAGTGCGCCGCTCTCTTTGTCAACTTCGTATTTGATCGGATCTGCGTTAGCCGGGATCTCAATAACAACGTAGATATCTTCCGGCAGATCTTTACCCGCAGGGACGTTGAGTAAGCTCATGTCTGTTTCCTTTAAATATATATGGCAAACAAGTGGCGAGTATTATAGCCAACTCGCGCTGAAAGTCTCCGCTTGTTTTCGTCTTCTTTCCCCTCCGGCTGCGATTTTCAGACGGTTTACGTGACAGGAAAATCCATAACAACAGCTGCTTTTTTCATAGGCGAATGAAAGCGATTACAAAGTTGTGATTAACCTTTTATTTACTTTTTTGAAGTGTGATGTAACGCAATCCGTTACATCACCTATTGTCTATAGTTTTCCTCGCGAATGCTTTTCACCCAACAATAACCTGGGCTACGAGGACATCATTATGTGGAAGCGCTTACTTTTAGTCACAGCAGTTTCGGCAGCCATGTCGTCTATGGCAATGGCCGCCCCCTTAACCGTAGGATTTTCGCAGGTCGGCTCTGAGTCCGGCTGGCGCGCCGCCGAAACCAACGTGGCGAAGAGCGAGGCCGAAAAACGCGGCATCACGCTGAAAATTGCCGACGGTCAGCAAAAACAGGAAAACCAGATTAAAGCCGTACGCTCATTTGTCGCTCAGGGCGTGGACGCCATCTTTATTGCGCCAGTGGTCGCGACAGGCTGGGAACCGGTCTTAAAAGAAGCCAAAGATGCGGAAATTCCGGTCTTTCTGCTCGACCGCTCCATTGATGTTAAAGACAAATCGCTCTATATGACCACCGTCACCGCCGACAACGTGCTGGAAGGCAGATTGATCGGCGACTGGCTGGTAAAAGAGGTGGATGGTAAGCCGTGTAACGTTGTTGAGCTGCAAGGCACCGTCGGGGCCAGCGTGGCGATCGACCGTAAGAAAGGGTTTGCCGAAGCCATCGCCAAAGCGCCAAACATCAAAATCATCCGCTCTCAGTCTGGCGACTTTACCCGTAGTAAAGGGAAAGAGGTGATGGAGAGCTTTATCAAAGCGGAAAACAACGGCAAAAACATCTGCATGGTTTACGCCCATAACGACGACATGGTGATCGGCGCGATCCAGGCGATTAAAGAAGCGGGCCTGAAGCCGGGAAAAGATATTCTGACGGGCTCTATCGACGGCGTGCCGGATATCTATAAAGCGATGATTGATGGCGAAGCCAACGCCAGCGTTGAACTGACGCCGAACATGGCCGGGCCCGCTTTCGATGCGCTGGAGAAATACAAAAAAGACGGCACGATGCCTGAGAAGCTGACCATCACCAAATCGACGCTGTACCTGCCTGACACCGCAAAAGAAGAGTTAGAGAAGAAGAAAAACATGGGCTACTGATTTTGCTGTTGGTCTTCTGTAGGCCGGATAAGGCGTTACGCCGCCATCCGGCATTTATTGCCTGATGGCGCTGCGCTTATCAGGCCTACGGAAAGGCCGCGCTTTCGAACCGGAGGAATGCCATGACTATCGACCAAAATCAGGAAATCCTCCGTACCGAGGGACTCAGTAAATTCTTTCCCGGCGTTAAGGCGCTGGATAACGTCGATTTTAGCCTGCGCCGGGGCGAAATCATGGCGCTGCTCGGGGAAAACGGGGCGGGAAAATCAACGCTGATTAAAGCATTAACCGGCGTATACCATGCCGATCGCGGCACTATCTGGCTGGAAGGCCAGGCGATTTCACCGAAGAATACCGCGCATGCCCAGCAACTGGGGATCGGAACTGTCTACCAGGAGGTTAACCTTCTGCCCAATATGTCGGTGGCGGATAACCTGTTTATCGGTCGTGAGCCCCGGCGTTTTGGCCTGCTACGGCGCAAAGAAATGGAGAAACGCGCCACTGAATTGATGGCCTCTTACGGCTTTTCGCTGGATGTGCGTGAGCCGCTCAACCGCTTTTCCGTTGCAATGCAGCAGATTGTCGCTATCTGCCGGGCCATCGATCTCTCCGCGAAAGTCCTGATCCTCGACGAACCTACCGCCAGCCTCGACACCCAGGAAGTTGAGATGCTGTTTGGCCTGATGCGCCATCTGCGCGATCGCGGCGTCAGCCTGATCTTTGTTACGCACTTTCTCGATCAGGTTTATCAGGTGAGCGATCGGATCACCGTGTTACGCAACGGCAGCTTTGTCGGCTGCCGCGAAACCCGTGAGCTTCCACAGATCGAACTGGTGAAAATGATGCTGGGGCGCGAACTGGAGACCCATGCGCTACAGCGGGCGGGGCGCACCTTGCTGAGCGATAAACCGGTGGCTGCCTTTAAAGATTACGGCAGGAAGGGCACGATCTCGCCGTTCAGCCTGGAAGTCCGCCCCGGCGAGATCGTCGGTCTGGCAGGGCTGTTGGGATCGGGGCGTACCGAAACCGCAGAGGTGATCTTTGGCATTAAACCGGCCGACAGCGGCAGTGCGACGATCAAAGGTAAGCCGCAAACCCTGCGATCGCCGCATCAGGCTTCGTGCCTTGGGATTGGCTTTTGCCCGGAAGACAGGAAAACGGACGGCATTATTGCCGCCGCATCGGTACGGGAAAATATCATTCTGGCGCTACAGGCGCAGCGAGGCTGGCTGCGGCCGATTTCCCGCAGAGAACAGCAGGAGATTGCCGAGCGTTTTATCCGCCAGTTGGGCATTCGTACCCCCAGTGCGGAACAGCCGATTGAATTTCTCTCCGGCGGCAATCAGCAAAAAGTGTTGCTGTCGCGCTGGTTGCTGACCAAACCGCAGTTCCTGATCCTGGATGAGCCGACACGCGGCATCGACGTTGGGGCGCATGCGGAGATCATCCGCCTGATCGAAACGCTGTGTGCGGACGGGCTGGCGCTGCTGGTCATCTCCTCTGAACTGGAGGAACTGGTGGGCTATGCCGATCGGGTGATCATCATGCGCGATCGTAAACAGGTGGCGGAGATCCCGCTGGCGGAACTGTCCGTTCCGGCGATCATGAACGCCATTGCGGCGTAAGGAGAATAGTGTGATGCCTCAGTCTCTCCCGCAAACCACACCGCCGAAGCGACGTTTTCGCTGGCCGACAGGTATGCCGCAGATCGTGGCATTGCTGCTGGTGCTGTTGGTGGACAGCCTGGTGGCGCCGCATTTCTGGCAGGTGATTTTGCAGGATGGTCGCCTGTTCGGCAGCCCGATTGACATTCTTAACCGCGCGGCTCCCGTTGCGCTGCTGGCGATTGGGATGACGCTGGTGATCGCCACTGGCGGTATCGATCTCTCCGTCGGGGCGGTAATGGCGATTGCCGGAGCGACCACTGCCGCCATGACGGTGGCCGGGCACAGTTTACCGGTGGTGCTGCTCGCGGCGCTGGGAACCGGCGTACTGGCGGGCTTGTGGAATGGCATTCTGGTGGCGATCCTTAAAATTCAGCCGTTTGTCGCCACGCTCATTCTGATGGTGGCCGGACGTGGCGTGGCGCAACTCATCACCTCCGGGCAGATCGTCACCTTTAACTCACCCAACTTATCGTGGTTCGGCAGCGGTTCGCTGCTGCTGTTTCCGACGCCCGTGATTATCGCGCTGCTTACCCTGGTGGTGTTCTGGCTGCTGACCCGTAAAACGGCGCTGGGGATGTTCATTGAAGCGGTGGGGATCAACATTCGGGCGGCGAAAAATGCCGGGGTGAACACCCGCATTATCGTCATGCTCACCTATGTTCTGAGCGGCCTGTGCGCGGCGATTGCGGGCATCATCATCACGGCGGATATTCGCGGCGCGGACGCCAATAACGCCGGACTCTGGCTGGAACTGGACGCCATTCTGGCCGTGGTTATTGGCGGCGGCTCGCTGATGGGGGGGCGCTTTAACCTGCTGCTGTCGGTCGTGGGCGCATTGATTATCCAGGGGATGAATACCGGCATCCTGCTGTCAGGCTTTCCGCCGGAGATGAACCAGGTCGTCAAAGCCATCGTGGTGTTATGCGTGCTGATTGTGCAGTCGCAGCGCTTTATCAGTCTGATAAAAGGAGTGCGTGGTCGTGATAAAACGTAACTTACCGTTGATGATCACCCTCGGGGTTTTTGTGCTGGGCTACCTCTATTGCCTGACGCAGTTCCCCGGTTTCGCCTCAACCCGGGTTATCTGCAACATCCTGACCGATAACGCTTTCCTCGGGATTATCGCGGTTGGCATGACCTTCGTGATCCTCTCCGGCGGCATCGATCTGTCCGTGGGATCGGTGATCGCGTTTACCGGCGTTTTTCTGGCGAAGGCCATTGGCTACTGGGGGATCTCGCCGCTGCTGGCCTTCCCGCTGGTACTGGCGATGGGCTGTGCGTTCGGGGCATTTATGGGGCTGCTGATTGATGCGCTGAAGATTCCGGCGTTTATCATTACGCTGGCGGGGATGTTCTTCCTGCGTGGCGTCAGCTACCTGGTGTCTGAGGAGTCGATTCCGATTAACCACCCGATTTACGATACGCTCTCCAGCCTGGCGTGGAAAATCCCCGGCGGCGGGCGTCTGAGCGCAATGGGGCTGCTGATGCTGGCGGTGGTGGTGATCGGTATTTTCCTCGCGCACCGTACGCGGTTTGGTAATCAGGTTTACGCCATTGGCGGAAATGCGGCGTCGGCGAACCTGATGGGGATTTCGACGCGCAGCACCACCATCCGTATTTATATGCTCTCTACCGGGCTTGCGACGCTGGCGGGTATTGTTTTCTCCATTTATACCCAGGCCGGTTATGCGCTGGCGGGCGTTGGCGTTGAGCTGGATGCCATCGCATCGGTGGTGATTGGCGGTACGTTGCTGAGCGGAGGCGTGGGGACGGTGTTAGGTACGCTGTTCGGCGTGGCGATCCAGGGGCTGATCCAGACCTATATTAACTTCGATGGCACGCTGAGTTCCTGGTGGACGAAGATCGCTATCGGGATTTTGTTGTTTATTTTTATTGCCTTGCAGCGTGGTCTGACGGTGCTGTGGGAGAATCGCCAGAGCTCTCCGGTTACGCGTGTCAACACAGCCGCAACACCGAAGTAACATATTGAATTTCCTGAAACGTATAAACTTTTTCCGGTTGTAGTCGATAGATTCTATATCCCTACAACCGGAAAGATAACGATGCCAAAATCCCTCTCTATTCGTACAAGTTTACTGGTTTTACTGTCTTTACTTACCCTGCTCCTGTTGCTGACGGGCGGTATGGGGCTCTACGCCTCCACCCGTATTATCACTTCCTGGGTCTATTATGGGGTGATGACGGGGGCGACGCTGGCCGCCATCGGCCTGCTGGCGCTGGTATGGCTGATGTTGCGTAATAAGCTCCTGAAACCTCTTGATAATGTTGTTGAGCAACTGGAGCGTCTGGCGACAGGGGATTTATCGCCGACGGTAAGCCGTTTTGCCAGCTCTGAATTTAACCGTCTGAATACCGCCCTTGAAGAGATGCGTGCGGCGCTGAGTGAATCCGTGGTACGCGTTCGTGACGCCAGCACGCAAATTGATACCGGCAGCCGTGAACTGACGGCGGGCAACCTGCATCTGGCGCAACGCACGGAGTCTACGGCCACCTCGCTGGAACAGACAGCCGCCAGCATGGAAGAGCTGACTGCGACGGTGAAACTGAACGCTGAAAATGCCGATCAGGCGCACCAACTGGCGAAATCAGTCTCGGACACCGCCGATCGCGGCAGTGAGATGGTGTGCTATGTCATTGAGAAAATGCGTGATATTTCCGGCAGCTCTGACCGTATCGCCGATATTCTCGGCGTAATTGACGGCATCGCTTTCCAGACCAATATTCTGGCGCTGAATGCCTCCGTTGAAGCGGCGCGCGCCGGTGAACAGGGGCGCGGTTTTGCGGTGGTTGCCGGTGAGGTGCGTAATCTTGCCAGCCGCAGCGCCGATGCCGCGAAAGAGATCCGCGCGCTCATCAGCGACTCGCAAACGCATGTCGGAGAGGGCAGCGATCTGGCGATGCAGGCCGGTGAAACGATGGATGAGATTGCGACAGAAGTGATGCGCATGACCAAACTGATGCGTGAGATTGCCAGTGCTTCTCAGGAACAGAGCCGGGGCATTGAGCAGGTGAATATCGCGGTCAGTCAGATGGATGAAACCGCACAGCAGAACGCGGCGCTGGTACAGCAATCTTCCGCAGCCACCCGTTCGCTGGAAGAGCAGTCCCATGCGCTGCTGGAGGCGATGGCCGTATTTAAGCTACAGGCAGCGTAACCGAACGTAGGCCGGATAAGGCGAAGCCGCCACCAGGCAATAAATTGCCGGATGGCAACGCTGCGCGTTTTATCCGGCCTACATCCGTGCGATTAATGATAATTATGCGTCCGGGAACTCGCGGATGAAACGCTCTACGTCTTCCACCATATGATCGGTGCCGACGAAGAACGGACGGCGCTGGTGCAGGCTTTCCGGCGTAATATCCAGAATGCGCTCTTTACCGTCGCTCGCTTTGCCGCCCGCCTGCTCAGCCAGGAAGGCCATCGGGTTGCATTCGTACAGCAGACGCAGTTTCCCTTCCGGGTGGCTGGCGGTGCTCGGGTAGAGGTAGATCCCGCCTTTCAGCAGGTTGCGGTGGAAATCCGCCACCAGGGAGCCAATATAGCGCGAGGTGTACGGGCGATTCGTGGACTTGTCCTCTTCCTGGCAGAACTTAATGTACTTCTTCACGCCATTCGGGAATTTGATGTAGTTGCCTTCGTTAATGGAGTAGGTGTTGCCCTTCTCCGGGAAGCGCATACGCTCCTGGCACAGGCAGAAAACGCCCAGCGACGGATCGTAGGTGAAGGCGTGTACGCCGCAGCCGGTGGTGTAAACCAGCATGGTTGAAGAGCCGTAGACCACATAACCCGCAGCTACCTGCTTGTTGCCCGGTTGCAGGAAATCTTCTTCCGTCACCGGCGTGCCGACAGGCGTTACGCGGCGGTAGATAGAGAAAATAGTACCGACAGAGACGTTAACATCGATGTTGGACGAGCCATCCAGTGGGTCCATCAGCACCACGTATTTCGCGTGTTCGCAGCCTTCAAAGACGACAATTTCATCTTCTTCTTCAGAAGCGATGCCCGCCACAATATCGCGCGCCTTCAGTGCAGCTTTCAGTTTTTCGTTCGCGAACAGG
This sequence comes from Citrobacter sp. CK194, assembly GCF_030333395.1. Classification (NCBI taxonomy): domain Bacteria; kingdom Pseudomonadati; phylum Pseudomonadota; class Gammaproteobacteria; order Enterobacterales; family Enterobacteriaceae; genus Citrobacter; species Citrobacter sp. CK194. Next base: position 379,105 of record NZ_JAOWGA010000012.1, on the reverse strand, counting down.
TCGAGTTTCTGCTGAACCTCGCCCTGCACGTTCTCAGCACCGCTGGCACCCAGGATATCGACCAGACCGGCCTTGTTGATATCGCGGTGGATGATCTTGGCGCCCAGCTTTATTGCCGACAACAAAGCAGTGAGCTCACCGGTAGCATGAGAGAACTCGTGCTGCTTTTCGACAATAAATTCACCTAACGTTTTCATAACACTTTCCCTGCAATTGATATGGAGTAAAGCGACCGTAACAATCTTAACAAATATTTCAGCGGCCGCGCTCAGGTGAATCGCGCCAGCAAAGTACGGAATATCCTGAAATGCGTTTCTCACTTGCCTGACATGTGCGTAAAATGGCCCCCAGATTAAAAAAGGGTAGTGACGTATGCGCATTCATATTTTGGGAATTTGTGGCACTTTCATGGGCGGTCTGGCGATGCTGGCGCGCTCGCTCGGTCATGAAGTAACGGGTTCGGACGCCAATGTGTATCCGCCGATGAGTACCCTGCTTGAGAAGCAGGGCATTGATTTAATTCAGGGTTACGACGCCAGCCAGCTCGACCCACAGCCAGACCTGGTGATCATCGGCAACGCCATGACCCGTGGAAATCCGTGTGTTGAAGCGGTGCTGGAAAAGAACATTCCGTATATGTCCGGCCCGCAGTGGCTGCATGACTTTGTTCTGCGCGATCGCTGGGTGCTGGCCGTAGCCGGTACGCACGGTAAAACCACCACGGCAGGCATGGCGACCTGGATTCTGGAAGCCTGCGGTTATCAGCCGGGCTTCGTGATTGGCGGCGTTCCGGGTAATTTCGACGTTTCTGCCCGTCTGGGTGAAAGTCACTTCTTCGTCATTGAGGCGGATGAATACGACTGCGCGTTCTTCGATAAGCGTTCCAAGTTTGTGCATTACTGCCCGCGCACGCTGATCCTCAACAACCTTGAGTTCGACCATGCGGACATCTTTGACGATCTGAAAGCGATTCAGAAGCAATTCCACCACCTGGTGCGCATCGTGCCGGGGCAAGGGCGCATTATTTTCCCGGAACACGACATCAACCTGAAGCAGACGATCGCGATGGGCTGCTGGAGCGAGCAGGAACTGGTGGGCGAGCAGGGGCACTGGCAGGCGAAGAAACTGAACGCGGATGCATCCGTTTGGGAAGTGTGGCTGGACGGTGAAAAAGCCGGTGAAGTGAAGTGGTCGCTGGTCGGTGAACATAATATGAATAACGGGCTGATGGCGATTGCCGCCGCTCGTCATGTTGGCGTGATGCCTGCGGATGCGGCTAACGCGTTGGGATCGTTCATCAACGCCCGTCGTCGTCTGGAGCTGCGCGGTGAAGCCAACGGTGTGACGGTGTATGACGATTTCGCTCACCACCCGACGGCGATTCTGGCGACGCTTGCGGCGTTGCGCAGTAAAGTGGGCGGTACGGCGCGTATTCTTGCGGTGCTGGAACCGCGCTCCAACACCATGAAGATGGGTCTTTGCAAAGACGATCTGGCTCCGTCGTTAGGGCGTGCGGATGAAGTGTTCTTGTTGCAACCGCAGCATATTCCGTGGCAGGTGGCGGAAGTCGCGGATGCCTGTGTTCAGCCTGCGCACTGGAGCGGGGATGTGGACGCGCTGGCCGATATGGTGGTGAAAACCGCGCAGCCTGGCGATCATATTCTGGTGATGAGCAACGGCGGGTTCGGCGGCATCCATCAAAAACTGTTGGATGGCCTGGCGAAAAAGGCAGAGGCTGCGGAGTAATCATATGCCCGGTGGCGCTGCGCTTACCGGGCCTACAAACTGTAGGCCGGATAGGACACATTGCGTCGCCATCCGGCAATACCAAATGCACCAGGCTGTAGGCCGGATAAGACGCGTTGCGTCGCCATCCGGCAATACCAAATACACCAGGCTGTGTAGGCCGGATAAGACGCGTTGCGTCGCCATCCGGCAATACCAAATACACCAGGCTGTGTAGGCCGGATAAGACGCGTTGCGTCGCCATCCGGCAAATACCAAATACACCAGGCTGTAGGCCGGATAAGACGTTTTGCGTCGCCATCCGGCACACTTAACTCACGTACGCATTACTCTTCGTTTTCCGCCAGCTCACGCAGATACTGGAAGATCTGCCGCGCCGACTTCGGCGGCTTATTGCCTTCTTTCTCTTTCTTCGCGTTGCGGATCAGCGAGCGAAGCTGCTGACGGTCAGCATTCGGCCACAGGCTCAGCACTTCCTCCACCGCATCATCACCTTCAACGATCAGGCGATCGCGCAGTTGCTCAAGCTTATGGAACAGCACCACCTGCTGGTTGTGGCGGTTTTTCAGCTTATCCAGCGCCTGACGAATAGGTTCAACGTCGCGTTGACGCAGCATCTTACCGATCAGCTGCAACTGACGGCGGCGGCCTTCCATCTTAATACGCTGGGCCAGCTCAATGGCGGCGCGCAGATCCGCATCAAGCGGGATCTTATCCAGCGCGTTTTTCCCCAGATCCACAATTTCCGCGCCCAGGCGTTTTAACTCCTCGGCATCGCGTTTAATTTCACTTTTGCTGACCCAGATAATTTCATCGTCTTCGTCTTCGATGTCATCACCGGGAACGTCGTCGAGCCAGTCTTCGGGCTGCTTTGTCATGTCAGGCTCCTTAAAAAAAGAGGCTAATGTTACCAGTTAAGATGCGCACTGAAAAACGGTTCTCTGTTAGACTTCAGAGAAACTCTCTCTACAGTATGGCATTTGCGATGAAAGTAATCTCACAAGTTGAAGCGCAGCGTAAGATTCTGGAAGAAGCGGTCTCGACAGCCCTGGAGCTCGCCTCAGGCAAATCAGACGGCGCGGAAGTCTCTGTCAGCAAGACCACCGGCATCAGCGTCAGCACCCGTTATGGTGAAGTGGAGAACGTAGAATTTAATAGTGACGGCGCGCTGGGGATCACCGTTTATCACCAGAACCGTAAAGGCAGCGCGTCATCCACCGATTTAAGCCCGCAGGCGATTGCCCGTACCGTACAGGCAGCGCTGGATATTGCTCGCTATACCTCGCCGGACCCGTGCGCGGGCGTGGCAGATAAAGATCTGCTGGCCTTTGAGGCGCCGGATCTCGATCTGTTCCACCCGGCGGAAGTAACCCCGGATGAGGCCATTGATCTGGCTGCTCGCGCGGAGCAGGCGTCGTTGCAGGCGGATAAACGTATTACCAACACCGAAGGCGGCAGCTTTAACAGCCATTACGGCATCAAAGTGTTCGGCAACAGCCACGGCATGTTGCAGGGGTATTGCTCCACGCGCCATTCGCTCTCAAGCTGTGTCATCGCCGAAGAAAAGGGCGACATGGAGCGTGATTACGCCTACACCATTGGCCGCGCGTTAGGCGATCTGCAAACGCCGGAATGGGTGGGCGCCGAGTGCGCGCGCCGTACGTTATCTCGCCTGGCGCCGCGCAAACTCTCGACCATGAAAGCGCCGGTGATTTTCGCGAATGAAGTGGCGACCGGGTTGTTTGGCCATCTGGTCGGCGCGATTGCGGGCGGCTCGGTATACCGTAAATCGACCTTCCTGCTCGACTCGCTGGGCAAACAAATTCTGCCGGAATGGCTGACCATCGAAGAACACCCGCATCTGCTGAAAGGGCTGGCCTCTTCGCCGTTCGACAGCGAAGGTGTGCGCACAGAGCGTCGCGACATTGTGAAAGACGGCGTGCTGACCCAGTGGCTGCTGACCAACTATTCCGCGCGCAAACTGGGGCTGAAAAGCACCGGGCACGCGGGCGGGATCCATAACTGGCGCATTGCCGGGCAGGGGCTGAGCTTTGAACAACTGCTCAAAGAGATGGGCACCGGTCTGGTCGTCACCGAACTCATGGGCCAGGGAGTGAGCGGCATTACTGGCGACTACTCCCGTGGCGCGGCCGGTTTCTGGGTTGAGAACGGCGAGATCCAGTATCCGGTCAGCGAGATCACCATCGCCGGGAATTTAAAAGAGATGTGGCGCGATATCGTGACCGTCGGTAACGATATTGAAACGCGTAGCAATATACAGTGTGGTTCCGTGCTGTTACCGGAGATGAAAATCGCCGGGCAGTAACACTCGTTTGTTTTCAGGTTGCAGGACGAGCGCGTCTTTGTCGTTCTTGCCCTGTAACTTGAATTAGCGATGTAGGCCGGATAAGACGCATCGCGTCGTCATCCGGCATTTCCCTTGGGCCATAAGTAATCCCTATTCCCGTCACACTTTTTCACATTCGGCGATCGCGCGAATGTGCTTTTTCTCATCGGTTTTTCCGCCTTTCCTTGCGACGTATGTCACAGTTTTTCAGCGATAAATCGCCAAATCCCCCTTTTCTGTGGAACAGATCACTGTCGCCACTCGCCTTTCCACTTCGAAGTGGAAAACAACTCGCTACAAACTTTTAACCCCTGCCGTTAGTTTTAACCCAGAGCCATTAACGGGGTAAGACGAGTGAATAACGGAGCAGTAATGAACGACATGGGGGAGCAGGTGACGGAGATCGGTGAACTGGCCGATCGCATGCTGGCGCAGGTGTATGCCTTACTCAGCGAACATCACATCATTCCCAACGCCGTACAGGAACAAATGCTGACGTCTCATGTTCGCGCCATGGCGCACCGGTCAGTGACCGGCGAGCCTTTGCCGGAAGTGGATGCCAGTTTATTTGATGAAATTTCAGCCGAATCAATGGCACTTGCCCGCGACATCGTGGCGGCGTTTGGCAACCTTCCAGAGGAAGAAGCCTGGCTGCTGTCAGTACATTTCGAAGTCGCGAAAGACAACCTTTAAGGAGCAAAAAATGGAACAGATTACAGTCGTAATTGGCGATCGTCTGGGTAAGGGCCAGAAAGTGGCGGCAGGTGTGGAAAAAGCCGGTGGTCGTGCGGTGGTGGTGCCGGGCGTGGCGGCGGATATGAAGCTGGGCGACGTGATGAAAGCGGAAAACGCTACCTTTGGCATCTCTTTTTGCGGTAGCGGCGGCGCGGGTGCCATCACGGCGCAAAACAAGTATGGCTACAAAGCCAAATACGGGATGCGCTCTGTGGATGAAGGCGTCACGGCTATCAACGAAGGCTGCAACGTGCTGGGGTTCGGCTTTATGGATAAAGAAGAACTTGGCGAGCGTCTGGTTCAGGCGTGGCAGAAGAAATACGGCGCTTAAGTATGAAAGAACAATTCACCACTACGGTGAGAGTCACCGGTAAAGGCGAAGCCAAAGCGCGCGCCTTTGCCGATGCCCTGAACCACGTTCAGGGCGCGGTGATGAAAGCATCGCCGCATATTTTATTGCGTATTGAGCCACAGGATGTGCAGGTTGTTCAAGCGCGTGAAACGGTGCGCAAAGAAGCGTTTTTATTTGTCTTTTTGCGCCGGGAAAGACGCACCTACAGCGTGGAGCTGGAAGTGACCGTCAACGTGACTGCCATCAATCTCGACAAGGTGGACTTCGTCGCGCAACGCTGATTCTTTATTAAAAGGCATAAATATGTTCCTGATAATATTAATAAAATCGCTCATCATTGGTGGCCTGGTCGGCGTCGGTGTGGGCGCCGGGGCTGCACGCATGTTTCATGCGCCGACTACACAGGGTATGGGCGCGTTTCGTACATTGGGGGAACTGAACTCCTGTGAAGGGGACCCGGCTTCTCACTTCTCCTTCGGTCTGGGCTTCTTCTTCAACGCCTGGGCCTCATCCGTTGCGGCGGGTTCATTCACGCAGGATGTCGATCACCGCATCATCCCGAACTGGGGCGCGGCAGCGCTGATGATCAAAAACCGCAATGTCGGCGAGACGCTGCACGATCCGAAGAAAATGGCGATTGCCTGCGGCATCATCGGCATGATCGTCGTGACCTTCCTCAACCTTACCGCCTCTTCCGTACCGGAAGCGTTGCAGGTCACCGCCGTTAAGGTATTGGTGCCTGCGGCTAACCTGCTGGTGAATACCGTGATGCCGGTTATCTTCTGGCTGGCGGCGATCGACGCCGGGAAAAAATCAGGCTTCTGGGCCACCGTGTTTGGCGGCGCGGCGCAGCTGATCATGGGTAACGCCGTTCCGGGTCTGGTGCTGGGTATTCTGATCGGCAAAGGCGTTGAAGAGAGCGGCTGGAACCACGTCACCAAAGTGATGATGGTCGCCATTGTGGCGCTGTTTGTCCTGAGCGGCTTCTTCCGCGGCTTCGACATGAAGATGATCGAATCCTTCAATATGACCGTGCCGAACTGGCTCGAACTGATCCACGGCTCGCTCAGCGGCAAATAACGGAGGCCATCATAATGGAACAGAATAAAGGTTTTTGGTATGCCGACTGGTCGTTCCCGATCTTTGTAGGCTTGCTCTCATCCGGCGTTTTTGCCGGGACGCATATGTACTACCTGTACGGTATCGGCGCGTTTAACGAAGTGGCCTTTGTGGCAATGCTGAAAGCGGGGATGGACACCGGCGTTTACGGTGCGGTGGCCGCGTTTGGCGCAAGCTTCCTGTTTGCCCGCATTATCGAAGGGTCGCTGGTGGGGATTCTGGACATCGGCGGGGCGATCCAGACCGGCGTCGGTCTTGGGGTTCCGGCGCTGCTGCTGGGCGCAGGGATCGTTTTCCCGGTCGCTAACTTTGTCGCCTCGTTAATCACCGGTCTGGTGATTGGTCTGGCAATTGGCTACGTCATCATTCTGGCGCGTAAGTTCACCATCAATCAGAGCGACTCCACCTACGGGGCGGACGTGATGATGGGGGCGGGTAATGCGTCAGGCCGCTTCCTGGGGCCGCTGATCATCCTCAGCGCGATGACCGCCTCGATTCCAATCGGCGTGGGTTCTTTGCTGGGGGCGTTGCTGTTCTATCTCTGGCAGAAGCCGATCACCGGCGGCGCGATCCTCGGCGCCATGATTTTAGGTTCGATCTTCCCGATTGCCATTAGCTAACTGTTGATTTGTAGGCCGGATAAGGCGGTTACGCCGCCATCCGGCAAAGGAGAGAGCGATGTATGATTTACTCCTGCGCCGTGCGCGTCTGGTTGACGATACGGTGAGTGATATCGCCCTGAAGGACGGCAAAATTGCCGCGCTGGGCAATATCCAGCAACCGGCGGCGAAAACCGTCGATCTGCGCGGCGAGTATTACGTTAGCGCAGGGTGGATTGATTCCCACGTCCACTGCTATCCGAAATCCCCGATTTATCACGATGAGCCGGACAGCGTCGGTATTGCGACAGGCGTCACCACCGTTGTTGATGCGGGCAGTACCGGCGCAGACGACATTGATGATTTCTACACGCTGACCCGTGAAGCAGCCACTGAAGTTTATGCGTTGCTGAATATCTCCCGCGTAGGGCTGATCGCACAAAACGAACTGGCGAATATGGCCAATGTCGATGCGGACGCCGTGAAACAGGCGGTGAAACGCCATCCGAATTTCATTGTGGGCCTGAAGGCGCGAATGAGCAGTAGCGTGGTGGGTGAAAACGGCATTACGCCGCTGGAATGCGCCAAAGCGATGCAGAAAGAGAACGGCGATCTGCCGTTGATGGTACACATCGGCAACAACCCGCCGGATCTGGATGAGATCGCTGAGCGTCTGACGGCGGGCGATATCATCACTCACTGCTATAACGGCAAACCTAATCGCATTCTGACGCCGGACGGTGAGCTGCGCGCGTCAATCACCCGGGCGCTACAGCGCGGCGTGCGCCTGGACGTTGGTCACGGCACTGCCAGCCTGAGCTTTGCGGTCGCGCAGCGCGCGATTAGCTTAGGCATTTTGCCGCACACCATCAGCTCGGATATCTACTGTCGTAACCGCATCAATGGCCCGGTTTATTCGCTTGCCAACGTGATGTCGAAATTCCTCGCCATCGGCATGACGCTGCCGCAGGTCATCGACTGTGTGACGGCAAATGCTGCTGATGGCCTGAACCTGAAAAGCAAAGGCCGCCTTGAGCCAGGTCTGGACGCCGACTTGACCCTCTTTACGCTCAGGCGCCAGCCAACCGTGCTGGTGGACGCTGAAAACGACAGCTTACAGGCTGAAAAATTGCTGGTGCCGCTTGCCGCCATCCGTGCGGGTAAGGGCTATGTAACCGAACAAGGGAGTGCTGAACGTGACTTCGATTTATGAAAAATACAATCTGAAACAAGTGATTAATACATCAGGGCGCATGACCGCGCTCGGTGTTTCCACCCCGCGCCCGGAAGTGGTGCAGGCGGCAATGGATGGCATGAACCAGTACTTTGAGATGAAAGATCTGGTCAATAAAACCGGGGAGTACATTGCAAAACTGCTGGATGTGGAAGGGGCGACGGTCGTCTCCTGCGCCTCGGCGGGGATTGCCCAGTCGGTAGCGGCGGTACTGGTTCAGGACAGCGACTGGCTGCTGGAAAACCTGCATGTTACTCCGATCGAGAATAACGAAATTGTATTGCCGAAAGGGCACAACGTTAACTTTGGCGCGCCGGTTGGCACGATGGTGGCGCTGGGCGGCGGTAAGCTGGTCGAAGCCGGTTATGCCAACGAATGTTCCGCAGCACAGCTTGCGGCGGCGATCACTCCGCGCACGGCGGCGATCCTCTATATCAAGTCTCACCACTGCGTGCAGAAAAGCATGCTCAGCGTAGAGCAGGCGGCGGTAGTCGCGCGCACGCACAATTTACCGTTGATTGTGGATGCGGCGGCAGAAGAGGATTTGCAGTGTTACTACCGCGTCGGCGCGGATCTGGTGATCTACAGCGGCGCGAAAGCGATTGAAGGGCCGACCAGCGGTCTGGTGATCGGTAAAACTCAGTACGTCGAGTGGGTGAAACGCCAGACGGCGGGCATTGGCCGCGCCATGAAAGTCGGCAAAGAGGGCATCCTCGGGCTGACCTGCGCCATCGAACTCTACCTGAACGCGCAGAAAGAGAGCGGCGCGGAGATGGTCGAAAAAATGACGCCGTTTATTGATGTGCTGAATGCGCTTAATGGCGTGAGCGCCCGCGTGGTGTGGGACAGCGCCGGACGCGATATCGCGCGAACGGAAATTAAATTCGATGAGGCCGTGACCGGCATTGCCACCGGCGATCTGGTGGAAGCCCTCAAACAGGGTGAGTACGCCATCTATTTCCGTGGCTACAAAGCTAACGAAGGCATTATTGAGGCGGATGTCCGCAGCGTAAATCAGGCGCAACTGGAGATTGTGGCACGCCGTATTCGCGACGTGATTAATCAGGAGAAAAAAGCATGAAACTGACCCCTAACTTTTACCGTGACCGCGTTTGTCTGAACGTTCTGGCGGGTTCCAAAGAGAACGCCCGTGAGATTTATGCGGCGGCGGAAGGCCATGTGCTGGTCGGCGTGCTCTCCAAAAATTACCCGGATGTCGATAGCGCGGTGGCGGATATGCGCGAATATGCGGCGCTTATCGACAATGCCCTCTCTGTTGGCCTGGGGGCTGGCGATCCGAACCAGTCGGCGATGGTGAGCGAAATCTCTCGTCAGGTGCAGCCGCAGCACGTTAATCAGGTCTTTACCGGCGTGGCGACCAGCCGCGCGCTGCTGGGGCAGAGTGAAACGGTCGTTAACGGTCTGGTCTCCCCGACGGGGACGCCGGGCAGGGTGAAAATTTCTACCGGCCCGCTGAGCAGCAAAACGCCGGACGGCATTGTTCCCGTTGAGACGGCGATTGCCCTGCTGAAAGACATGGGCGGCAGCTCGATTAAATACTTCCCGATGGGCGGCCTGAAATGCCGTGATGAGTACAAAGCGGTAGCGGAAGCCTGCGCCCGTCACGACTTCTGGCTGGAGCCGACTGGCGGTATCGATCTGGAAAACTTTGGCGAGATTTTGCAGATTGCGCTTGATGCCGGCGTCAGCAAAATCATTCCTCACATTTATAGTTCGATTATTGATAAGGTGAGTGGCAACACCCGTCCAGACGATGTGCGCCAGCTGTTGGCCATTACCCGGACGTGCGTAGGTTAATAGCAAGAGTGAGGTAAGTGACGTGCGATTCCCCAACCAACGTTTGGCACAGCTGTTTGATATGTTGCAAAACGAGACGCTGCCGCAGGATGAGCTGGCGCAGCGGTTGTCGGTTTCCACGCGCACCGTGCGGGCGGACATTACTGCGTTGAATGCGTTGCTGACGCAGTATGGCGCGCAGTTTGTTCTGAGCCGGGGCAACGGTTATCAGCTCCGAATTGACGATCCGGCCCGCTATCAAACCCTGCGGGAGCAGCAGCCGAGTACGCTGCGCATCCCGCGAACCAGCCAGGAACGGGTGCACTATCTGGTGGTTCGTTTCCTGACGTCCGCTTTCTCGCTCAAACTGGAAGATCTGGCGGATGAGTGGTTCGTCAGCCGCGCGACGCTGCAAAATGATATGGCGGAAGTTCGCGAGTGGCTGCGCCGCTATCATCTGACGCTGGAAACCCGCCCGCGCCACGGCATGAAATTGTTCGGCAGCGAAATGGCGATCCGCGCGTGTCTGACCGATCTCCTGTGGACGCTGGCGCAGCAGGACCCGGCGAACCCGTTGATTGTGGAAGAAGCGCTTAACGCGGGCGTACCGGAGCAATTGCAGCCGATTTTGCAGGAAATATTTACCCGTTTTCGTATCCGTCTGACAGATGAAGGCGAGCTGTTTTTACGCCTGTATTGCGCCGTCGCGGTACGGCGCATCAGCGAAGGGTATCCGCTGTCAGAATTTACCACGGAAGAGGTGGAGGACAACGTCTGCTTCGCGGCGCGGGATATTGCGGCGGTGCTGCAACACCTGGCGGATAAACCGCTGTCGGCGTCTGAAGAGAACTGGCTGAAGGTACACATTGCCGCACGGCAGGTGCAGGAGATTGCTCCCAGCGCCATCAATGCCGATGACGATGAAGCGCTGGTTAACTATATCCTCCGTTTTATCAACACGCAGTACAACTATAACCTGTTGAATGACAAACAGTTACACGCCGACCTGCTCACCCACATCAAAACGATGATCACGCGGGTGCGCTATCAGATCATGATCCCCAATCCGCTACTGGAAAACATTAAGCAGCACTACCCTATGGCGTGGGATATGACGCTGGCGGCCGTGTCGGGTTGGGGAAAATACACGCCATACACCATCAGCGAAAACGAGATTGGTTTTCTGGTATTGCATATCGGCGTTGGGCTGGAGCGTAGTTACAACATCGGTTACCAACGGCAGCCTAAAATCCTGCTGGTATGTGACGCGGGAAATGCGATGGTACGCATGATCGAAGCGGTGCTGGCGCGGAAATATCCGCAGATTGAGATCGTGAGAACCCTGACTCTGCGTGACTATGAGCAGCGGGACAGCATTGCCGAAGATTTTGTCATCTCTACCGCGCGCGTCAGCGAAAAAGATAAGCCGGTGGTCATGATTGCGCCATTCCCTACCGACTACCAGCTGGAGCAGATCGGCAAGCTGGTGCTGGTGGACAGAACCCGCCCGTGGATGCTGAACAAATACTTCGACGCCGCTCACTTTCGCATTATCGACGGTGCAATGGATCAGCAGACGCTGTTTAAGACATTGTGCGATCAGCTGCAAAGCGAGGGGTTTGTGGATGCGGAGTTTCTCGACTCGGTGGTTGAGCGTGAGGCCATTGTCAGCACGATGTTAGGCGACAGCATCGCCCTGCCGCACGCCCTGGGATTGCTGGCGAAGAAAACGGTGGTCTATACCGTGCTCGCGCCGCAAGGCATCGTCTGGGGAGATGAGACGGCGCACGTCATCTTTTTACTCGCCATCAGTAAAAGCGAGTATGAAGAAGCAATGGCGATCTACGATATTTTTGTCACTTTCCTGCGTGAGCGCGCCATGACGCGGCTCTGCGCCAGCCAGAATTTTGCCGAGTTCAAAGCGGTAGCGATGGAGTGCGTGAGCCGTTTTTGAGAGGCGTTTTCCAGAAATGAATGTTAATGCAAATGTAATGCTATAACGCATTACATTTGTTTATCCTGAAGCAGAGAAACGGCGTTAAAGAGTGCGATCAACGTAAATGATGAACGACCTGGTTACTGCTGCCGCGCCAGATCAGCATCGGGTCTTTAAGATCCTGTACGAATTTACCGTCGACCAGCACGTTAATCAGATCCACAACCTGCATTTGCGCGGCGGTGAGTTCATCCAGCTTATAACCCGTCCATACCCAGATGTCTTTGCCGGGGCACTCTTCGCGAATGCGTCGCACCAGTTTCAGAATGTCCGGTACGTTTTGGGGATGCAGCGGATCGCCGCCAGACAGTGAGATCCCCTGGCGTTTAATCCGCGCGTCGTTCAGATCGTTAATGATCTGGTCTTCCATCTCTTTCGTAAACGGTTTACCCGAATTGAGCCGCCAGGTGCTTTTGTTGTAACACCCGGGGCATTCATGCACGCACCCGGAAACAAACAGAGTACAGCGCGTGCCGGGGCCGTTGACGATGTCGACGGGGTAGTACTGGTGAAAGTTCATTGTTTCCTCGTTGCATTTGGCGCTGTAGCGGCGTTGGCCGCTCTCACTTACCCAGGTCACTTACTTATGTAAGCTCCCTGGGATTCGTTCGTTTGCCGCCTTGCTACAACACCAACTGCTTAGAGGAAACTCATGAAATTGGAACTATAGCCAGCGGTTGTAGGCCGGATAAGGTGTTTACACCGCCATCCGGCATTTACGTATTGCAAACGGAGGATTAACCGATCTGCCCATTGCCTAAATGCTTAACGCGGCGCTTCACTTCTTCCTGCTTACCGGCGTTAAACGGACGCGCATCCGGGCTGCCTAAATAACCGCATACGCGGCGGGTGACTGAAACACGCGCGGCGTCGTGGTTACCGCATTTCGGGCAGGTAAACCCTTTGCTGGTGCACTCGAACTCGCCGGTAAAGCCGCACTCGTAACACTCATCGATTGGCGTGTTGGTTCCGTAATACGGCACGTGCTGATAGCTGTAATCCCAGACGTCTTCCAGCGCTTTCAGGTTGTGCTGAATGTTCGGGTATTCGCCGTAGCAAATGAAGCCACCGCTCGCCAGCGGCGGATACGGCGCTTCGAAATCGATTTTATCGTACGGGTTCACCTTTTTCTCCACGTCGAGGTGGAAGCTGTTGGTGTAGTAGCCTTTATCGGTCACGCCCGGTACGACGCCAAACTCAGCGGTATCCAGACGGCAGAAGCGGTCGCACAGGTTCTCGCTCGGTGTGCTGTACAGGCTGAAGCCATAGCCGGTTTCGTCTTTCCACTGATCCACCGCCTGACGCAGGCGCTCGACAATGGCGATACCTTTAGCGCGCAGCGCTTCGCTGTCGTACAGATGTTTGTCGCCAAACAGCGCGTTGATGGTTTCGTGAATACCGATATAGCCCAGCGAAATTGACGCGCGGCCGTTTTTAAAAATCTCGGAAACGTCATCGTCAGCTTTCAGGCGGACACCACAGGCGCCTTCCATATAAAGGATTGGCGCAACGCGGGCTTTCACGCCTTCCAGACGGGCGATACGGGTCATCAGCGCTTTACGCGCCAGCACCAGGCGATCGTCCAGTAGCTTCCAGAACGTTGCTTCATTGCCACCGGCTTCCAGCGCGATACGCGGCAGGTTGAGGCTGATGACGCCCAGGTTGTTGCGGCCATCGTGAACCTGTTCGCCGTTCTCATTTTCCCAGACGCCGAGGAAGCTGCGACAGCCCATAGGCGTTTTGAACGAGCCGGTCACTTTCACCACCTGATCGTAGTTCAGGATGTCTGGATACATGCGTTTGCTTGCGCACTCCAGCGCCAGCTGTTTGATGTCGTAGTTCGGATCGCCAAACTTGTGGTTCAGACCGTCGCGAATCGCAAACACCAGTTTCGGGAACACAGCGGTTTTACGGTTCTTACCCAGACCTGCGATACGGTTACGCAGGATGGATTGCTGAATCAGGCGCGATTCCCAGCTGGTGCCGAGGCCAAAACCAAAGGTGACGAACGGCGTCTGCCCGTTGGCGGTGTGCAGCGTATTCACTTCGTATTCCAGAGACTGGAAAGCGTCGTAGCACTCTTTCTCGGTACGGGCGTGCGCGTAGCCGTCAGCGTCCGGGATCTGCCACTCTTCGGCGGTCTTACGGTGTTTATTGAAGCTGGCGGTAACAAACGGCGCCAGCACTTCATCAATACGGTTGATGGTGGTGCCGCCATAAATATGGCTGGCGACCTGTGCGATGATTTGCGCGGTTACGGCCGTGGCGGTGGAGATGGATTTCGGCGGCTCGATTTCCGCATTCCCCATCTTAAAGCCCTGCGTCAGCATGCCTTTCAGATCGATCAGCATACAGTTGAACATCGGGAAGAACGGAGAATAGTCGAGATCGTGATAGTGAATGTCGCCGCGCTCGTGCGCCTGCACCACATCACGCGGCAGCAGATGCTGACGGGCGTAGTGTTTCGCCACGATACCGGCCAGCAGATCGCGCTGGGTCGGGATCACTTTACTGTCTTTGTTGGCGTTTTCGTTCAGCAGCGCGGAGTTGGTTTGCTCAACCAGACCACGAATTTCCTGGTTCAGACGGCCACGTTTTTCACGTTGAATATCACGGTCATGGCGGTATTCAATGTAAGCGCGAGCGAGTTGTTTGTACGGCCCGGACATCAGCTGGTTCTCAACGGCTGTCTGGATCTCGTTGATATCAACCTGGCTGCGCTCATTCATCTGGTTACTAACGACTTCTGCGACGGTGGCGCAGTAATCTGCGTCATCGACTCCCGCTGCTTTAGCTGCACGCAGAATGGCTTCCTTGATGCGCTCTGATTTAAACGGCACTTTACAGCCATCTCGTTTCATCACATGCGGTGTCATGATCACTCCATATTTATAAGAACAGGTTATCCACAGAGGCTGAGGAAGTCTGCGTGGGTTTATTCATCTCTCTATCCAACGACTTCCCGCAATCCCGACCCACGTTATCCACAACATCACCGTTATGGCGTCGTGTTGTGTTTGTAGCAATTGTAGTCGATTAATACAACATATTGGGTCGGGTTGCATTTTAAGTTCTATATGTAGTGATTTGCATCAAAGATGTTTACGATTTTATTGATTCAGAACAAAGTAAAAATTTAAGAGTACGAATGGCGGGCGCTTGCGCTTAATGTAAATTTTTGGACTTAAAAATTGCGTAAAAATTCAACAAAATTCGGGCGTTAAGCCAGGCGTTCGTCAAACCGGCGCGAAAAGAAACGGCCGGTTTGACGCTGGAGGGGTTATTGCGCTGTTGCGTTCATCCAGTGAATACCCGCATTGATAAATGCAGCAACAGCGACGATCCCCAAAACCAGGGGGACAAGCCGGGTGTTTTTTACCGCAATAGTGGGTTCTAGCGAAACCGAAGGCACATCTGGTGAGAGCAGCGCAAGCACCTCTTCGGCAGAGGAAGCGTTGATGAGTGATTCACGCACTTTATCGTCCACCAGAGATGAGGTTAGTCGGGTTAATAATTGCATATGCGTACTACCTGCTTCTTCTGGGGGAATCGCCAGCAGAAATACCAACTGAACCTCCTCGTCACCCTCAAGACCCGGCCACATGACGGGCTGGCGAAACAGGGCGACGCTAAATGCGGCCTGGACAACCGAGCCGCATTTCCCATGTGGGACAGCCAGCGACTCTCCCAACGCCGTGGGCCCTTCGCTTTCACGGCGCAGGACGCTATCAATAAACATCGCCTTGTCGTTGATCAGGCCCTGCCTGAACAGAGCGGCGGACATCTCCCCGATCACCGCTTCAGGAGTGCGGTGCGGCGGATCGATAAAAATCAGTTCAGAATGCGTAAGCGCGGACAACTCCATGTTATGCCTCCGGTTGCGTATCAGTGAGAATCCATACCGTTTGCCAGCCGGAAAGCTCGCAAGCGCCGTTGAATGCTGCGCCCGTCAGCAGATCTGTTCCTGTGACAGGCAGTGAAAGTGATTGTGGTATTCCTGTGACGTTCACGACGCAGTACAGCGTTTCGCCTTCTGTAGGATGCTGGCGAACGACGCCAAAGAGCGCGTCAGGCAATTCAGGAACGCGCTGCGAGGCGAACGGAGAAAATGCGGGATGCTGCTGGCGTATATGCGCTAACTTCGCCAGAGACGAGTAGATTCGGGATTGTCTCGTTTCCGGCGAGAGCAACTGCTCATGGAGCGTGGCAGCGTCCAGTTTTTCCCGGTTAATGCGGCGATTTATGCCCGATTCGAGCAGCCCGGCGTTGTCATTTTCACTGCCGAAGAGGCTGTGATAATAGATCGCAGGCACGCCCCGCAGCATAAAGAGGATGGCGTGCGCGGCGGTGAATCTGGCGAGCTGGTCGTCGGGACTTTCCCCTGGCTCGCTCAATGCGCTCAGAAAGTTGATGTTAAGTTCATACGGCGACTGGCTGCCGTCAGGGTTGGTTTTCCATGAAATACGCCCCTGCTTGCGTTCTACCTCGCTTATCAGAAACTGCCGCTCTTCTGCGCAAAGGAGATTTTCCACGGGACGCAGCCCGATGCCGTCGTGGCTGGCGAGGAAATTAAAAAAGGTCGTCTTGTCGGGAAGCGCATCCTGTTCCAGACGTTGCGCCCACTGGCGTAACCAGCGTGCGTTACCGCGTAAAAAGGCATGGAGCGTCAGCGGCGGCAAGGGGAACTGATACACCATGTGAGCTTCATCGCCGTTGCCGAAGTAGCTGATATTTTCCTGATGCGGGACGTTGGTTTCCGTAATCAACAGGCAGTCAGGCCAGGTCGCATCCAGAATGGCGCGCCAGAGTTTAACGATCAGATGCGTCTGCGGCAGGTGAATACAGGTGCTGTTTCGCTCTTTCCACAAAAAACCGATCGCATCGAGCCTGATTGCGCGCGCGCCGCGCGCTGCGTATTCCAGCAGGATGTCGATACTTTCCAGTAACACGTCAGGTTCACGGAAATTCAGATCGATCTGATCGGCGCTGAATGTCGTCCAGATATGTACGGTTTCCCCCGTTTTGCGCTTGAATGGCGTAAGCAGGGGAAGGGCGCGTGGACGCGTGACAAGATGATAGTCATCGTCAGGGTCGGCGCTAATAAAGTAGTGCTGATAACGCGGTTCGCCGTGTAAATAGCCCTGGAACCAGCGGCTTTGCTGAGAGATATGGTTAATCACGAAATCAAACATCAGATTAAAATCGCCTGCCAGCGCTGCAATGTCTGACCACTGGCCTAACTCTGGCGCAATGTGGCGATAATCTTTAACGCTGAAGCCATCATCAGATGTCCACGGGAACATGGGCAGCAGGTGAATGTCGCTGATGACGCCTTTAAGCCAGCGTGTCGAAAACTGATGCAGACAGGCAAGAGCGTTTGCGTCCCCGCTATGGATACTGTCGCCGTAAGCTATCATCCACACCCGGCTCTGATCCAAAGGCGCGGCGGTTTTCTCCCGTAGCTTCCAGCGTTGACAGAGTTGCTCGATTTTCGCCGCCAGCGCGTACCGATCCGCATGGGGATAAAGCTGAGCTAACGTGTTTTTGATGAAGGTATGATGGGCGTTCTGGCTCATACTTTTTCGTTACGCTCCTGATGAGTAAAAAGAAAATCACACGTACTGCAAGGCAAAATGGTGGCGCAATCTGCGACAGGTTCTTCCAGATAATTGATCTGCGGAATATTTCTTAGCGAAGGCGGGAGCGGCACCGGGTGCTCTCCGGCATTGAAAATGCGAATTATTGTTCCGTCTACCGTATGGGCATGGGGGATTGCGGAAAGCATCAGCGGTTCGGGAAGCGTCAGCAGACTGAATGTTTCCGGCAGCGAGCGCGAAGCAAAATTGAGCGTAAAACGCTCCAGGCGGTTGTCCAGCGTGTTCAACGTCTGATTTTGCCAGGTGAATGGCTGGCGCGTCACGCGGGTTTCAAGATGCCTTAACGTCACAGGGTCGGCCCGATCGGCAAGCGCCAGCGTCAGGCTGAAATGCAGCGGTTTAAGCAGCTGCGCGTCGGGCGTGTTGACGACGGTATTATTAATGCCGGAAGCGCGTCCGGGTCGCCAGTCAAGATCGTCACGTCCCAGGACTCCCGTTGATTTAAACAACGTCAACGCTATCTGCGCCGTCCCGTTCTGGCATATCTGAAACTCTTTCATGCCCAGGCTATTGATGATGAGCGAGCGGTTGTTTTCTTCAATGGCGATAATGCCCTCGCTGGTTTCAATATCGACCGGCTTTTCCCGATAGTGCTGACGCCAGTCGGCCGGCGCATCGGCAACAGGACGCCGGATGACGGCAAAGGGCTGAGAGGCGATGGATTCCGTGGTGCGAATATCGCTGTTGATGAGTAAGCGCAGGCGGTGATCGCAGACGGTGTTTTCCAGCGAAACGTCGATAAAAAGCTGAGCGTCATGCTGGCGAAGCTCGCAGACAAGGCGTACAGGGTAGGGCTGAACATCCTGCGCCGCTCGCGCCGCCAGCGAAGGGGGCAGCATCAGCGTGGCGCTTAGCGTCATCCGTTCAATGTGCGGGCCTTTCTCGCAGGCAATAAGCGTAAATGTGTGGCAGCGCTGCGGAACATCGCCCTCCAGCGGCGAAAAGTCATAGCTATCGCCCGCATCCGCACAGTCTTCAAAGGTCAGCAGGTCGGATATTACCCGGCCATTGCGCTTATCATGAAGCGACAGCGAACCGGCATGCAGCACCAGCCGGTAATCGTTGTTTTCAATGGCACTTTCAGCGCAGTTGCGCATTGCAGGCGCGATGCGTGACGATTCCTGCACCTGAATGTGGGTATAGCCCAGCGGCGGTAACGCTGGCGCGTCAATAGCGACCTGCCAGCGGTAATAAGGCGGAAGTTCGACCTCTTTTTCGCCCTGCACAGTAACCTGAACCGTGCGCCCGCCGGAGACCTGCGTGCGTTCGAGAACGCTGAACGAAAGAGGACGCGCATGATGGCTGAGTTCAATACCGGCCGTACGGCTATATAATGTGGCTTTGATAATGCCCGACCAGGCGGTGGCGCTGGGGTTGATGACGAAAAGATCGCCCTCTTCACAACTGGCGGTCGCCAGTTCTTTTACGACCAGATTCCACAGGCTATGGCTAAGCTGTTCCGTTTGCTCAAGGCGATGGAGAATGTCGCGATTGGTGGCATCGCTGTTACACCCGCCGATGGAGTCATGCGCATGATTACGCAGAAGGTTTTTCCATATCTGATCAACCCATTGCACGTTGACCTCAATGCCCTGATAACGCGCCAGCGCAATGGTGGGTTCGAGCTTGCCTAACAGGAACTGTTCAACATCATAATTCTTCTTTTTGATGTCGTAACGTACTGAACCGATTGTTTTATGAATGCGGGTATAGCGGGGAGATTTTAATTCCCCTTGCCAGCGATCATATCCTGATGCCTGTTGTCGAAGGCGGTCAATGTACGCTTCCAGAGAGGAGATCTGAAAACGATCGCCTTCAGGGGAACATGCGCTGGCGATACGCAGTATCTCCGGCAGATGGGGATCAATATTGACCTGGTCGCCGCCGCAGGGCAGGAGCAGATCGTTCAGGCCGGAGCGTTGGCGGATGTGGTTGACGATTGGGAATATTTTGTCGTGCAGATGCGCGTCGTCTGCACGAATATTTTTTGCCGCGCCATAGCCGAAGGGCATGGCGCAAGCGATAACCTGCGCGCCGGACGGCGCTTGCCAGATGAACTGACTCTTTTCGACCTGCGTATCATGGTTGATGCCCCGCCAGAAAACGATGTTATCAAGGTTACACCCGCGAAGCAGAGTCGGGAGCTGGCTGTTATGGCCGAACGTATCGGGTAAATAGCCGACCATCATGGCATGGCCCAGTTTACGCGCGGAAAGTATCCCGTATTTCAGGTTGCGAATGATGGATTCACCATGAACATTATACGTATCCGTCTGGGTGTACCACGGGCCGATAAAAAGCCGTCTGTCGGCGACCAGCTGTTTCAGCCGCTCGCAGTATTGAGGATTGACGGCCAGGAAATCTTCCACGACAGCCGTTTGGCCGTCGAAGTGGTAACAGGTATACGCAGGGTTCTGTTCCAGGGTTCGGATCACATCCGCAAAATTCCAGGACGCGAGAATATTGCTATCCTGCAAGGTGAAATACCATTCCTGATCCCAGTGCGTATGGGCGATGACGTGAATGTTGCTCATTTCTACTTCCTGAATTATTTGGCGATCTTAGGGCTGGCGAAGAGCACGCCCAGCGCGCATACAAGAGAACCGGCAAACACGCTGATCAGATACCCTGTGACATTTGTCGCCAGCGGCCATCCCCAGATGGCAGGCAACGGCAGCGATTGCTTCACGCCGAGTGCGATAGCAATAAGCGCGCCGGACATCGCGCCGACCATAAAGACCGGAATCAGGCGTGGATTTTTCAGGATGAAAGGAATGGCGCCTTCTGAAATACCAATGAATCCCAGCAGTAAAGACGTACCGCCGACGGTTTTTTCTTCGCTGCTAAACACGTTGGGCAGGCCAAAACGGTTATTCAGCAACGCCGCCAGGCCGACGCCGATAGATGGAATGACGATCGCCAGCTCTCTGGCGGTTAAATCGAAGGTTTCGCTGACGCCGTTAAGCCCCAGCGCCACCGAACCAGCGGCTTTATTGATGGGGCCGCCGAGGTCGAAGGCCGTCCCTGCGGCGATCATCATGGCGTAAAAACCGCGCCCGGTGTCGCCAGCGGAGGTGAAAAACTCGACCATCGCCTGGTTGATTGCGCCAAAGAAGGGGTTGATCAGGTACTGCATAACGATGACGAGCGTAATGCCGGTACACAGCGGCACGATAAGCATCGTTTTAATGGTGGTAAGCTGGGCGCGAACGTTAATGGTATTGTTGAGCCACTGCACCAGATGACCGACAAAAAAGCCGATGGCGATGGCGCCGAAGAAGCCTGAAGGCATAAAACCGTCGAGATCAAAAAAGCGTTTATAGACCTCGTCGGACATAATGCCGCCGATAAGTCCGGGGATCAGCGCAGGTTTACCGGCAATAGAGAACGCGAGGTACATGGCAAAAACCGGGTACATGAACTTGATCACCATAAAGCCCAGTTTATCCAGCACCTCGAACGGCGTACCGGCAATTGGAATAAACTGCCCGGTTATTTTGGCGACCGCCATCAGTAATCCGCCGAGGACGACGACCGGGAGCATATAGCTGATCGCCGCCATAATATGGCCGATGAAGATCTGCCAGGCGGAGCGAGCCTCTTCCTGTTCTTCACACGCGGCCGTTACGGTTTTATCCATCGCCAGCGCCTGACGCAGGTAACGATCGGTGTTTTTGATCAGTTCCTGAGTACGTATTTTGAGATGAGGAACGTTATCGAATCGTTCAGCGTCCTGGATGGGAACATCGATTGCCAGAATGACGGCATCTGCGCTGGCAATATCTTGTCGGGAAAGCTTGTTTTTGACGCCATCGCTTCCTTGTGTTTCCACTTTGACGATGACGTTATTTTCTTCTCCCCACGCTGCAATTTTGTTGGCAGCCATAAAGGTATGAGCGATGCCGGTCGGGCATGCCGTTATCGCGACGACTTTTTGCCTTGTCATTGTAAAACCCCTAACAATAGAATTGCAGAAATTATAAAGAGAAATAAAAAAGGCAATAAAAGGTTTGATGGTACTAATTGCGTATCACCATACCTGTTGAATAGAGTGTGATTCGCATTCCAGTGTTATAAATACGATATTGATAGAATATATTATATTCGTAGGTTAAGGGTGGGTTTTATGAATTCCTTTCAGGGTAGTGAAAGATTAATATTTGAGTATATTCAGTGTCATGCTCATGAAATATCGGGTATTTCAGCTAAGGTGATTGCGAGCGAAACATTCACCACTACAACATCCGTTAATCGGGTGTGTAAAAAAATGGGATACCGGAGCTATACCGAGCTACGGTATCAGTTTTCTCGCGACAGGTTAATAGCCGAACCCGCAAGATATGTTGTTGGTGATGAAAAAGAAGAGACCATTACACAACTGTGCAACATACTGGTTAATTCCAGCCATATCTTCTTATATGCGCGCGGCGCGTCATTGACCAGCCTGAATTATTTGTCGCGTTTTTTGTCGCTGGCGAGCTTGCCGCACCTCATTCTCAATGATGTTCATCAGCTGACGCGTGTCTCTAAAGGTACGCTGGTGTTGATCAGCAAATCGGGTGAAACGGCGTCGTTAGTCGAAATGGCGCGAAACGCGTTACGTAAGGGATTAAAAATCATTGCGATTACAAAACGAGAATCCACGTTAGCGACGATTTCAACATTATGCTGGCCTCTGGATATTGATATTGACGCAATCTCGTTATATCAACGAGAAGGCCAGCTGGAACTGCTGACGGTAGTAGACCGCATCGGATGTTATCTGCTGCAATACGATGCGGCATAGCGCGTTAAAGCTGTTTTACGATACCAAGACGTACGGCGTAATCATTTTCATGATGACCGTCGTCATTGATATAGGTTTTATCAAGAGAGACCAGCTCGACGTACGGCGTCCAGCCATCGTCCAGTTTGTAGTTGAATGCGAGGGTATGTTCCCAGTAAGTATCGTCGCCCGTCCCCTGATCGACGCCATCCTGATAGCGGAAACGGGGGTTATAAGACATGCCAAAGTTACCAATATTGTAGGCAAACCATATATCGAACTGATGAGATTCACGACGTGTATAACCGCTGCCGTCTAACTCTCTGTCGCTGTGCGCATCGTTCACCGTGTTGTAACGATAACGGGCAGAAAGGTTAAGGCCATTATCGAAGGATTTCCAGCCCTGAATAAAAGGGCGATAATGGGTATTACTGGACGTAAATACGGTGACCATCCCCGGTGCGACCGAGTAACCGTCACCTAAATCAAAGCGCCAGCGAGTTTCTATTTCCTGGGCCGCTTCGGTCACGCCTTTATCATCGGAACTGTAGCGATCGGTATCGCCAAAAAACGTATCGTTATGGTTTTGCGCAGCTTCAACGGAGAAATAAAAACCATTGTCGGCCTGGTGCATGACTTTAATTCTGGAATCATTAGCTTCTGAATTGGTATTATGACCAAAACGCAAATCAACAGAGGTATTACCGCACCATCCCTGGCTGCTAATGAGTAAAGCTGAAAGTAAACTTAACTTAATAAGAGGTTTATTCATGATATCCTGCCGGTTATATGATAAGTGTCAGTGGCAGGTCTATTTTTGTTTTATTCTTTAGCGCGTGTAAATTTTATGATGGTACATTCTAAGTATCACTATACGCGGCATTTTTTTACGCTGTCAGAAAGACGGAGAAAATATCTGTGGGCTGAATAATCCGGGATACAGACAGGTCTGTCCGTATCCCGTTGTGATTACTTTTGCAACCACCAGACGGCCTCAAACGGGCGTAACGTCATGGCGGCTGGGCGGGTGGCAACCTCGTCGTAGTTGTGCATCAGCGCCTGCCAGTTTCCTTCGTGATGCTCTGGCAGCCAGGCCTGACAGGCGTTGCTCAGGTTGGCGACCACCAGTAGCCGCTGCCCCTGCCATTCGCGGCGATAGCACCATACATGCGGGCTGTCCGGCAGCAGATCCTGATAATTCCCCCAGGTTAAGACCGGCTCTGTTTTGCGCAAGGCAATCAGTCTTTGATAGGTGTAGAACACCGAGTCTTCATCATTTAGCGCCGCCGCCACGTTGATGTCCGCATAGTTATCGCAAAGGTTGATCCACGGCTCGCCTTGCGTAAACCCTGCATTCGCGCTGCTATCCCACTGCATGGGCGTGCGGCTGTTATCGCGGGATTTGCTGGCAAGAATAGCCAGTAAATCATTGGCTTCCCGGCCCTGGGCGCGCAGCCCGGCAAACATGTTGTGGCTTTCCACGTCACGGTAATCGGTGATGTGGGAGAAATGCGGGTTTGTCATGCCAATTTCTTCGCCCTGGTAGATATAGGGCGTACCCTGCATACCGTGCAGCACCATCGCCAGCATCTTCGCCGCCGGAACCCGCAGTTCGCCTTCGTCGCCAAAGCGCGACACGATACGCGGCTGATCGTGGTTACACCAGAACAGGGCATTCCAGGCAACGTTATGCATCCCCTGCTGCCAGTGGCGAAACAGCGCTTTTAGCAACACGTAATCCGGCTTTGCCAGCGTCCATTTCTCGCCGCCGGGATAATCGACTTTCAGATGATGGAAGTTAAAGGTCATCGACAGCTCGCTGCCATCGAGAGCGGCATACCGCTGACAGTTTTCCAGAGTGGTGGATGACATTTCGCCCACCGTCATCAGGTTACGCGGAGTAAAAACGTCACGGTTCATCTCGTGCAAGAACTCATGCGCGCGCGGCCCGTCGGTGTAAAAGCGGCGACCATCGCCGTCCAGATCGTTCGGGAAACGCTGATCTTTGGAGATGAGGTTCACGACATCCAGGCGCAGCCCGTCCACGCCGCGATCGGCCCAGAATTCACACACTTTTTTCAGCTCAGCGCGTACCGCCGGATTTTCCCAGTTCAGGTCGGCCTGTTCCGGGGCGAAAAGGTGCAGGTAATACTGTTCGCTCTGGGCATGCCAGCGCCAGGCGCTACCGCCAAATTTGGAGCGCCAGTTATTGGGCGGCGCATCCGGCGTACCGTCGCGCCAGATATAAAACTCCCGGTGCGGACTCTCTTTATTCAGCGCGTTATGGAACCAGGCATGCTGCGTGGAGGTGTGGTTAAACACCATATCCAGAATAATGCGGATGCCGCGCGCTTTGGCCTGCGCCGCCAGTTCGTCAAAATCATCCAGCGTGCCGTAGGCCGGGTCGATGGCGGTGTAGTTCGCGACGTCGTAGCCGTTATCAATCTGCGGTGAAACATAGAATGGCGTCAGCCAGATAGCATCCACCCCCAGTTTTTGCAGGTAATCAAGACGCTGCGTAACGCCGCGTAAATCGCCGGTTCCGCTGCCGGTCGTGTCCTGAAAACTTTTGGGATAGATCTGGTAAATAACGCCGTTTTGCCACCAGTGGGGAAGGGTATTCATGCTTGTAACCTACATATGCGATGGGGCGCAACTGCGCCCCGAAGAAGAATCAGACAATCTGCAACGTGCCCTGACGGTATTTACGCTGATAGATAACGGAAGTCAGCACGATTGGGATGACGACCGCGATCGCCATCGCCATGCTAAACACCTGCCAGTAGCTCGGCTGGATGGAAAGAATGCCCGGCAAGCCGCCGACGCCGATCCCGTTCGCCATGACGCCGTTCAGGCCGCATAACAACCCGGCGAGGCCAGAGCCGATCATGGCGCACAGCATCGGGAAGCGGTATTTCAGGTTGATGCCGTACATCGCCGGTTCGGTCACGCCGAGGTAGGCGGAGATGGCGGCCGGAACGGAAATTTCGCGTTCGTTGTGCTTACGGCTGGAGATAATAATGCCCACCACAGCGGAAGCCTGGGCGATATTCGACAGCGCAATCAACGGCCATACCGGCGTACCGCCCATGCTCTGAATCATCTGCATATCGATAGCCAGCGTAGTCTGATGTACGCCGGTAATGACCAACGGAGCATACAGGAAGCCGAATAGCGCCGCGCCGACAGGGGCGAAACTCCCGGTCATCAGATGGCGCACCGCAAAGGCCACGCCATCGCCAATCATGCGGCCAAACGGGCCGATAAAGGCGTGTGCGAGAAAGACCGCGAGGATCAACGAGCATACCGGCACTACCACCAGATAGAGGTAATCCGGCACGATGCGCTTCATGCGCGTTTCAATAAAGCCGAGCGCCAGACCCGCCAGCAATGCCGGGATGACCTGCGCCTGATAGCCGACTTTCGCAATGCTGAACATGCCGAAGTCCCACACTTCAGGAGCCTGCTGGCCCAGCAGATAGGCGTTCATCAACTGCGGCGACACCAGCGTTACGCCGAGTACGATACCGAGGATCGGCGTGCCGCCCATTTTCTTCACCGCAGACCAGCAGATCCCGACCGGCAGGTAGAAGAAGATCGCTTCGCCGATCAGCCACAGGAAGTCGTAGATCGTTTTCAGCGCGGGATGCATCTGCGCCAGCGTCTGGCCGTTGCTCATCGGCAGATCGCCGATCACGTTGCGAAAACCTAAGATCAGACCGCCGCTGATCAGCGCAGGCAGCAGCGGGAAGAAGATCTCAGCGAAGTGGGAGATCAACTGCTCGTGCCATTTCATATTCTGCCGCGCGGCTTTTTTAGCCTGCTCTTTGTCGGCGTGCGCCTGACCGGTGGTCGCCAGCAGCGCGTTGTAGTAGTCGCCAACGTCAGTGCCAATCACCACCTGGAACTGCCCGGCGTTGGTGAAGCAGCCTTTAACCATCGGTAATTGTTCAATTTCTTTCGGTCTGGCATTTGCTGGCTGGTTCAGCACAAAGCGCAGGCGAGTAATGCAGTGGCTCACCGTGGCGATATTGTCTCGCCCGCCGACCAGTTCAATCAGCTGGTCTATATCAGCTTGTTTTACTTTGCTCATCATAAAGCCCCGTGGCAGATGAAATGTGTCCCTGTAAGCCGGATGATAAGACGCTTTAGCGTCGCCATCCGGCAGCTCTTACGTTGTTGGCGCAAGAGTATATCTTCGGTGAATATTAAAAAATGGGAACGTTCCCGAAACGCAGCGAAGATCACAAATTACCGTTCAGAAAAGAATCAGGAGAGGGTAGACGGAATGACGATCTGGCGGGGATCGCTGCGGCCGTTGATTTGCTCGATCAGCTGTAAGGCCGCTTGTTTCCCGGCTTCAGCGTAACCGGGATCAACCGTGATAATCTCCGGGTGGAGAAATTTCATCAGCGGCGTGTTCCCGACGCTCGCCAGTTGCAGAGAATCGATACGCTGTTCCTGCAAATATTTACTGGCGCCCAGCGCCAGCGTATCGGTCGCGCAGACCAGCGCGCTGGTGTCTGGCGTAATGACATCCGCAGCGTGCTCATAGCCTTGTTTCATCGCCAGGCCAGGCAGAGCGGCGACAGGGTGCAGTTTATTTTTTTTGCAGAAACTCAGATAGGCTTCGTGACGGCGCTTACCGGTCGTGACGTCGCTGTGAGGCACGCCGAGAAAGCTGATCGCCCGATGTCCCTGGTCATACAGACGCTGCATTAAGGTATGGATAGCGCCTTCGTCGTCATAGCACACCGACGCAAAACCGCTGGCGTCCCGTGCCAGCAGCACCAGCGAGGCCTGCCAGGGCGCAAGCATCTCCTCGCAAATACCGGTAAAACCGAACAGCACCACGCCGTCAATATTACGCCGTCTGAGCATCCCCAGGTGTTCTTCTACCAGTTCTGGCGAGAACTGACTCTCCATCATGATGGGATCGTAACCCTGCTCGTAAAATGCGGGCAGCATGGTCTGGACGGCGAGGTTTTCTGACAGGGAATCCAGACGGGTAACGATAATGGCGACCACTTTATCACTTTGCCCGCGCATGGCGCGTGCGGAACGGGAAGGGGAAAAACCATGTTGATTCATTACGGCTTCCACACGTTCACGAGTCCGTTCACTTACCCCGCTTTCGTTGTTGAGCACGCGGGAAACGGTGGATTTCCCTACGCCGCTTAAGCGGGCAATGTCTTTAATGGTCAGCCGATTCTGCATCCTGTTTTCCCGTGGTGCGCATCAAGTTGTGTCAAAAAGAGTAACTTTACTCAAGCCAGGGGCAATGGGTAAAGTCTGGTTTATACGCTTCATCCTTCAAGCTAAATGTTTTTGTGTATACGTTTGGTTTAATTACACGGCGGTATCATACCGCCATAATTGCCACAAACCTTATGGTTTTCTGCGTATAATGCGCGGCGCCAATCATTCACTTACCGGAGGCTGCATGGATCCCGAACCCACCCCTCTCCCGCGATGGAGAAATAGCCCTTTCCGGTAAGCCTGTTTTTCACTGTCTTACCGGATACGTAAGGCAGTGACGTTCCCGACGTCCCTGTTATCGCTTTAAATTATCGTCAGGTAAGGCTTTGCCGCGCCTGAGAGATGTTTCTGCGCCGCTTTTTCGGCGCGGAGGGACTGCTTATGCTGAAAAATATCACCCGCGAGCTGTTTGCCCGCCTTAACCGTCATTTACCTCATCGTCTGGTGCATCGCGACCCCCTGCCCAGTGCGCAGAGCGTTGCGAATACTCCGATTCCCCCGTCATTGAGCGATCGCTGCCTGAAAATGGCGGTGATGGAAGAGGCGGCGCTCTGGCGCGCATTCGATGCGCATCCTGAGGGGCTGAATGTCGCAGAGGTGGAGGATGCGCGCGAGAAATACGGTGAAAATCAGCTGCCCACACAGAAGCCGACTCCGTGGTGGAGACACCTGTGGGTCTGCTATCGCAACCCTTTCAATATCTTGCTGACCATTCTCGGCGTCATCTCCTATGCCACGGAAGATCTGTTTGCCGCAGGCGTTATTGCGCTGATGGTCGGGATTTCGACGCTGCTGAATTTTGTGCAGGAAGCACGTTCGACCAAAGCGGCAGATGCGTTGAAGGCGATGGTCAGCAATACCGCTACGGTGCTGCGCGTTATCAATGAGAAAGGCGAGAACAGCTGGGTTGAGCTGCCCATCGACCAACTGGTGCCGGGCGATATTATCAAACTGGCGGCGGGCGATATGATCCCGGCGGATTTACGCGTTATTCAGGCGCGCGATCTGTTTGTCGCGCAGGCTTCGCTCACGGGCGAATCTCTGCCGGTAGAAAAAGTGGCGACAACCCGCGACCCTAAGCAAAGCAATCCGCTGGAATGCGACACGCTGTGCTTTATGGGCACCAACGTGGTGAGCGGAACGGCGCAGGCGATCGTCATCGCGACGGGCGGCGAGACCTGGTTTGGTCAACTGGCGGGCCGCGTGAGCGAGCAGGAAAGCGAGCAAAACGCGTTTCAGAAAGGCATCAGCCGCGTCAGTATGCTGTTGATCCGCTTTATGCTGGTCATGGCACCTATCGTGTTGATCATTAACGGCTATACCAAAGGCGACTGGTGGGAAGCGGCGCTGTTTGCGCTCTCGGTCGCGGTAGGGCTGACGCCGGAAATGCTGCCGATGATTGTCACCTCCACGCTGGCGCGCGGGGCGGTGAAACTGTCGAAGCAAAAAGTCATTGTTAAGCACCTGGACGCCATTCAGAACTTCGGCGCGATGGATATTCTCTGCACCGACAAAACCGGTACGCTGACTCAGGATAAAATTGTGCTGGAGAACCATACGGATGTCTCCGGCAAGCCCAGCGAACGCGTGCTGCATTCCGCCTGGCTGAACAGCCACTACCAGACCGGGTTGAAAAATCTGCTGGATACCGCAGTGCTGGAAGGCGTGGATGAAGAGTCTGCGCGTCAGCTCTCCGGGCGCTGGCAGAAAATTGATGAGATCCCGTTTGATTTTGAGCGTCGCCGGATGTCCGTAGTGGTGGCGGAAGAAGCCGATGTGCATCAACTGGTGTGCAAAGGCGCGTTGCAGGAGATCCTCAGCGTCTGCACCCAGGTGCGCCACAATGGCGACATTGTGCCGATGGATGACAACATGCTGCGCCGGGTGAAGCGCGTAACGGATACGCTGAACCGCCAGGGGCTGCGCGTGGTGGCCGTTGCCACGAAGTATCTGCCTGCGCGGGAAGGGGATTATCAACGCATTGATGAGTCTGACCTGATCCTCGAAGGCTACATTGCGTTTCTCGATCCGCCGAAAGAGACGACCGCTCCGGCGCTGAAGGCGCTGAAAGAGAGCGGCATCACCGTGAAGATCCTCACTGGCGACAGCGAACTGGTGGCGGCGAAAGTATGCCATGAAGTCGGGCTTGATGCGGGCGATGTGGTGACTGGCAGTGATATCGAAGGGCTGAGCGATGATGAACTGGCGGAACTTGCCGCGCGCACCACGCTGTTTGCACGCCTGACGCCGATGCACAAAGAGCGCATCGTCACGCTGCTGAAACGCGAAGGGCATGTGGTTGGCTTTATGGGCGATGGCATCAATGATGCTCCGGCATTGCGTGCGGCGGATATCGGCATTTCCGTTGATGGCGCCGTGGATATTGCCCGCGAAGCTGCGGATATCATCCTGTTGGAAAAGAGCCTGATGGTGCTGGAAGAGGGCGTTATCGAAGGGCGTCGCACGTTCTCCAACATGCTGAAATACATCAAAATGACCGCGAGTTCTAACTTTGGTAACGTCTTTAGCGTGCTGGTGGCGAGCGCATTCTTGCCCTTCCTGCCAATGCTGCCGCTGCACTTACTGATTCAGAACCTGCTGTACGATGTATCCCAGGTGGCGATCCCGTTTGATAACGTGGATGACGAGCAGATCCAGAAGCCACAACGCTGGAATCCCGCCGATCTGGGGCGTTTTATGATCTTCTTCGGGCCAATCAGTTCAATTTTCGACATCCTGACCTTCTGCCTGATGTGGTGGGTATTCCATGCGAATGTGCCGGAAGCGCAAACCCTGTTCCAGTCGGGTTGGTTTGTCGTCGGGCTGTTATCGCAAACATTGATTGTGCATATGATTCGCACGCGCCGCGTACCGTTTATTCAGAGCCGCGCCGCATGGCCGCTGATGCTGATGACGCTGGTGGTGATGGTGGTGGGTATCGCGCTGCCGTTCTCGCCGTTGGCGGGCTATCTGCAATTACAGGCGCTGCCGCTGAGCTACTTCCCGTGGCTGATCGCTATTCTCGCGGGTTATATGACATTGACACAATTAGTGAAAGGTTTTTATAGCCGTCGTTACGGCTGGCAATAATCCAGAATAATGGCTGCTGCGGCAGCCATTACGCTTTTCTGTACTCCGTAAATATATCCTCACGAAAGTTCCTGTTTTATTTTTTTTGAAATACTAAAGAGTGTGACGGATCACAATTTTACTCCTCTTTCAGACATCTTTTTATCAGGAAAAAGACCTTCATTGCAAAAATGAAACAGCGTGCTAAAAATATTTCCATTCAGTCATATTTTATGAACATAATTATCGTAATACTTTCTTACATGCGTTGGCCTGCGCAGGCTACGCTGTAAAAGGTCATATATAACTGTAAGTTAAGCCCGGCACTCTTTTATCCTGTCAGTTAGCGCTATTCATGGCATTTTTTAAACTGCCAGCGAACCCTATAAAGATCGCCAGGATTTGATTAAACGGATTCAGGATATGAAGTAATACCTCTGGCGGGGTAAGGACTTTATCCGCCTGAACCTAAAGATTAATTCAAGGGGACGACCATGGGTGAATTTTATTCGTCGGTAATGGATTTGTTTTACCGAATCTCAATGTGGGTTGCCGGATTGGCGCTGTTGATTATGGTGGCCGTTATTCCCGTTGGGATATTTGCGCGCTATGTGATGAACAGCGCGCTGTCATGGCCGGAACCGGTCGCCATTCTTTGCATGGTGACATTCACCTTTGTTGGCGCAGCGGTGAGCTATCGCGCGGGTTCCCATATCGCTGTCAGCATGGTGACCGACCGCCTGAGCGAGGGCGCGCAGCGAATCTGTTTCATTGTGGCGGATCTGATGCTGATGGCCGTTAGCCTGTTTATCCTCTGGTACGGCTCCCTGCTGTGCTACGACCTGTGGGAACAGCCGGTGGCGGAATTTCCTCTGTTATCAGCGGGTGAGAACTACCTGCCGTTGCCTGTCGGCTCGGCCATCACGCTGCTTTTCATTATCGAGAAAATTTTCCGTGGTTCGCAGTATCAACGTCCTGTCGTCATGCTGGGCTCAACCCATTAATGCGCGACCCCATTTCATAAAGGAAAGCAGATGGATGCATTTATTCTCGTCTTTACGCTCGGCATTATGCTGGCGATTGGGGTGCCGGTAGCATACGCGGTGGGCATTAGCGCGATCGTTGGCGCCTGGTATATCGACATTCCCCTGGAAGCGGTCATGATCCAGCTCACCAGCGGCGTGAACAAATTTTCGCTGCTGGCGATCCCATTTTTTATTCTGGCGGGGGCGATTATGGCGGAGGGCGGTATTGCGCGTCGCCTGGTGAACTTCGCCTACATCTTTGTCGGCTTTATACGCGGCGGGCTGTCGCTGGTGAACATTGTGGCGTCTACCTTTTTTGGCGCGATTTCCGGCTCGTCCGTCGCGGATACGGCGTCTATCGGCTCGGTGATGATCCCGGAGATGGATAAAAAAGGCTATCCGCGTGACTTCGCGGCGGCGGTCACCGCCAGCGGCTCCGTACAGGCGATCCTGACGCCGCCCAGCCACAACTCGGTGATTTATTCGCTGGCGACGGGCGGTACGGTGTCGATTGCCGCGCTGTTTATCGCCGGCATTCTGCCGGGGCTGCTGTTAAGTTTTACCCTGATGGTGATGTGCGTCGGTTTTGCCCATAAGCGCGGTTATCCGAAAGGCGAGCGGGTGCCGTTTCGCCAGGCGTTGAAGATTTTTGTCGATACGCTGTGGGGGCTGATGACGGTTGTCATCATCATGGGCGGGATCCTCTCTGGCATCTTCACCGCGACGGAATCGGCGGCGATCGCCTGTCTGTGGGCCTTCTTCGTCACTATGTTTATCTACCGCGACTACAAATGGTCTGAACTGCCGAAGCTGATGTACCGCACGGTAAAAACGGTCACCATTGTGATGATCCTGATCGGGTTCGCCGCCGCATTTGGCGCCATCATGACCTACATGCAGCTGCCGATGCGCATTACCGAGGCGTTCACCAGTATTTCAGATAACAAATACGTCATCCTGATGTGCATTAACATTATGCTGCTGCTGATCGGGACACTGATGGACATGGCGCCGCTGATCCTGATCTTGACGCCTGTTCTGCTGCCGGTCACTACGGCATTGGGTATTGATCCGGTGCATTTCGGCATGATCATGCTGGTGAATCTTGGGATCGGCCTGATTACGCCGCCGGTGGGATCGGTGCTGTTTGTTGCCAGTGCGGTGAGTAAGCAGAAAATAGAGCAGGTGGTGAAGGCGATGCTGCCGTTCTACGCGGTACTCTTCCTGGTGTTGATGTTAGTGACCTATATTCCGGCGATCTCGCTGTTCCTGCCGAAACTGTTTGGGGTGATGTGATAAATGCCCGGTGGCGCTGGCGCTTACCGGGCCTACAAATGGCACTGCCGTAGGCCGGATAAGGCGAAGCCGCCATCCGGCGCAATGCCCGGTGGCGCTGGCGCTTACCGGGCCTACAAACGGCACTTCCCGTAGGCCGGATAAGGCAAAGCCGCCATCTGGCGCAATGCCCGGTGGCGCTGGCGCTTACCGGGCCTACAAACGACACTGCCGTAGGCCGGATAAGGCGGAGCCGCCATCCGGCGCAGACATATTTTTAAGGAGACTTAGCGGCGAACAGCGATCGCTTCGATCTCGATTTTTACGTCTTTCGGCAGACGCGCAACTTCAACGCATGAACGTGCCGGGAAGGTCGCATTATGCTCGGTGAAGAATGCTTCATAGGTCGCATTCACGGTCGCGAAGTCGTTCAGGTCTTTAACGAACACGGTTGTTTTCACGATGTCGCCCACTTTCAGGCCTGCGGCTTCGACGATAGCTTTTACGTTTTCCAGCGACTGGCGCGCCTGAGCGGACACGTCATCCGGTACGCCGCCGGTTTTTGGATCAACCGGGATCTGACCGGAAGTGATGATCATGCTGCCCAGGTCAACGCCCTGAACGTATGGGCCGATAGCTGCGGGTGCATTTTCCGTCGCGATAGTTTTGCTCATGATTTCTCCTGAATTACAGCGGTAAATTAGGTACAGGCCATTATAGGGAGCCGGATACCCATTACCAACCTCAATTAGTTGGCCAGCACCACATAATGCGAAAACTCTTTTTCGCAGTATTTACATTTGAGCGCAATGTCATCTGTGCGTTTTTTCACTGCAAAACTGGATGAAACCGGCTCAGCATGACTGATGCAGTTGCTGTTCGGGCAGACCAGCACGTTGTCGATGCGATCCGGCAGGCTCGGGCGCGATTTGCCCACCACATCATAGTTATCGATGCGGTTTACCGTTGCCTGCGGCGCGTACAGGGAGAGCTGGTTAACCTGTTCTTCGGTCAGGAAGGTGTTCTCGATTTTAATCAGGTCTTTACGCCCCATCTCGCCGGACGGCAGGTTAAGGCCGATGGTGATGCGCTGATCGGTCTCGGTCAGTTTGAACAGCGTCAGTAACTTAAAGCCAACCTGCGCGGGAATGTGGTCGATTACGGTGCCACGTTTGATCGCTTCAACCTGTAGTTTATTGTCGTGTGTCATCTCTTTTCCCCTTACAGTGCCAGATCGCTATTCAGAACCAGTGCCAGTAACGCCTGGCGAGCGAAAATACCGTTTCCTGCCTGCTGGAAGTACCAGGCGTGCGGCGTTTTATCTACGTCGGTGGTGATCTCATCAATACGCGGCAGCGGATGCAGAACCTTCATGTTTTCACGCGCGCCGTTCAGGTCGCTGGCGCGCAGGACAAACTGCGCTTTGACGTTGGCGTATTCGGACGGGTCCAGACGCTCTTTCTGCACGCGGGTCATATACAGAATATCCACTTCCGCCATCACCTCTTCGATGGCGCTGTGCAGACTCCAGGCAATGCCTTTCTCATCCAGCATATCCAGAATGTATTGCGGCATCGCCAGCGCGTCCGGCGCGATAAAGTAGAAGCGGTTGCCGTCAAACTTCGCCAGCGCCTGCGTCAGTGAGTGTACGGTTCGGCCATATTTCAGGTCGCCGACCATAGCGATGTTCAGATTGTCCAGGCGGCCCTGGGTTTCCTGAATGGTAAACAGATCCAGCAGCGTCTGGGTCGGATGCTGGTTTGCGCCGTCGCCGGCGTTCAGTACCGGCACGTTGCCGGAGAACTCGGTCGCCAGACGCGCAGCGCCTTCCTGTGGGTGACGCATCACAATCGCGTCCACATAAGTGCTGATAACGGAGATGGTATCCGCCAGCGTCTCGCCTTTTTTGCCCAGCGACGTGTTAGCGCTGTCGGAGAAGCCCACCACGCTGGCGCCGAGGCGGTGCATCGAGGTTTCAAACGACAGGCGGGTGCGTGTGGATGCCTCGAAGAAGCAGCTGGCGATCACTTTATGCTTCAGTAGCTCCGGCTGTGGATTGGCTTTTAATTTCGCCGCCGTCGCCAGGACCAGATTGAGGTCATCGCGGCTGAGGTCGTTTATGGAAATGATGTGTTTTTGGTATAGCGGGTTAGCCATGTTTATCTCCTGACGCCTGGGCAAAAAAAAAGCCCCTCAATGAGGGGCCTGGAATAGGTGAGCAACGGGAAGAAAAACGGCAGTCCAGCGTCTGTTTTCAGACGCGGTAAGACAGAATGTCGTACACACTGAACCATACTTCCTCCCGGCAAATTGTCCGCGATTATACTCAGCTATGTTATGGGATCAAGCGATTAATGCACATTTTATTCATCGCAAACGGTTCTCATGAATAAGAATTCATTTTTAATAAATAATTAATTTGCTTGTGAACAAGCCCGGTGCGCTGTACGACCCGTGGCGCGACCCAGACGATACTGCTGCCCGCGATCACACCTAAAATTTCCGGCAGGGCGTGATAATCCAGGATTCTGGCAACGGCGCGGCCATAACCGGCCACCGTGTGGATAAGGATAAATTCGCTATTGTGTTCCACGCTGACCACCATCTCGGATATCGATCGCGCAGCGTCAGGAGCGGGGCGCAATTGCGGATTTACGGAATAAATTTTTTGTCCCTTTGTATTTCTTATTTTTATGACGCCGAGCAGTTTCAACAGACGTGAAACGGTCGACTGGCTGATGCCTTCGAAGCCGTGGTTTTGCAGATCGCGACGTATTTCCTCCTGGGATAAGTAACTTTTTTCTGTAATCAGGCGCTGACATACCGCCAGTTGCTGCTGTTCTTTGGCGGAGCAATCATTGTATTCCTTCATATATGCACCTTGCTTTGTCATTGATATCAATGGACTAGCGAAATTCATCCTGTTTGTCACATTGATAACGAATCAACCGGTCGGTTTTGCAGGAAAGTGAGAAGCCAGTCAAAAAAGAAAGCGTATTGGCTGCGTTCGTTTGCCGGATGGCGGCGCTAAAGCGCCTTATCCGGCCTACAAAATGCGCAACCTGTTGGCCTGTGCCGGATGGCGGCGCTAAAGCGTCTTATCCGGCCTACGGAATACGCAACCTGTTGGCCTGTGTCGGATGGCGGCGCTAAAGCGTCTTAATCCGGCCTACGGAATACGCAACCTGTTGGCCTGTGCCGGATGGCGGCGCTAAAGCGTCTTATCCGGCCTACGAAATGCGTAACTTGTAGGCCGGATAAGCGAAGCGCCATCCGGCGGGAGTTACAGCATTGCGCCAACGCTCAAAACAGCCATATTCAGTAGCGTCAGGATCAGCAGCAGCGGCGCGACCCACTTCAGATACCGCACATACGGCACGCGCGCAATCGCCAGACCTCCCATTACGACCGCCGACGTCGGCGTAATCAGGTTCACAATCCCGGACGCCGATTGATACGCCGTCACCACCAGATCCCGTTGCACATGGGCGAAGTCCGCTAACGGCGCCATGATCGGCATGGTCAACACCGCCAGACCAGAGGAAGAGGGCACCAGGAATGAGAGCAATACTTCCAGCCAGTAAGTGACATTGATAAAAATGGTGGTGGACAAGCCAGATACCAGATTTTCCGCGCTGTGCAAAATGGTATGCGTAATCATGCCATTATCCATCACCACCACAATGCCGCGTGCAATACCGATAATCAGCGCTACGCCAAGCAGATCCCGCGCGCCGTCGATAAACGTACTGGTGAACGCCTCTTCGCTCATCCGGGCGATAACGCCGACGATAATCGCGGACGCCAGGAAAACGCCGGAAATTTCCGCCATCCACCAGCCGAGAACCGCGACGCCGTAAATCATCACGGCAAAGGCGGCGGCGAAAATCAGCAAGATCCATTTACGGGTTGCGGTGAACTCCAGCAGCGTGCTGGAACGGTTGCCAAGAAAGTGAGCGCGGTTCTCCTCCATCTTATCCGCCACGATAGATAACTCCGGGTTGCTGCGCACTTTGCGGGCATAGCGCATCACCCAGACCACGCAAATAACATAGCCAACGACCAGCAGAATGATGCGTAACAGCATACCCTGAGTGAACGGGATTCCGGCAGCGTTGGCGGCAATCACCGTGGCAAAAGGGTTGATGGTCGAACCGAGTGTGCCAATACCTGCGCCGAGCAGCACGGTGGCGGCCGCGACCAGCGGATCGAATCGAGCGGCCATCATCACCGGAACCAGCAGCGTGTAGAAGGGGAGTGACTCTTCCGCCATCCCGTAAATCGTCCCGCCTGCGGCAAAGAGTCCCATCAGTATGGGGATCATCCACTCCTCTTTGCCGTTGAGCCGTACCGTGACGCGTTCAATACCCGCATCAATTGCACCGGTTTTGTTCACCACGCCGAGAAAGCCGCCGATGATTAGTACAAACAGCGCCACATCGATTGCGCCTGCGGTATAGGTTTCGTGGTTGTAGAGGCCGTCAATGGGAGCCAACAGTACGGCGGTAATCCCTTGCGGATGCGACTCGGCAGGAGCATAGGTGCCCGCGACCGGAACCTCTTTACCCAACGTGGGGTTCATCGCCATCTGGTATTTGCCCGCCGGGACAATCCAGGTCATCACAGCGACCAGTGCGATAAGAATAAACAGGATGGTATACGCGCTGGGAAATTTAAATTTGCCCATGGTGTTCTCTCCAGATAACACGGGCATGCGTCGTCAGGCGGCACATGCCCGGAGGGGTTAGTCGCCGAGCGTCGCCACCATGACCGCTTTAATGGTGTGCATACGGTTTTCTGCTTCGTCAAACACGATGGAGTGGGCTGACTCGAACACCTCTTCCGTCACCTCCAGTCCTTTCAGGCCATAGGCGGCCTCGATTTCGCGGCCCACTTTGGTGTGCTCGTTGTGGAAGGCGGGCAGGCAGTGCATAAACTTCACGTTGGGGTTGCCGGTGGCGTTGATGACCTGCTGGTTGATCTGGTATGGCTTCATCAGGCTGACGCGCTCCGCCCACGCCTCTTTTGGTTCGCCCATCGACACCCAGACATCGGTATAGAGGAAATCCACGTCATAAACGCCTTCCTCCACGTCCTCGGTTAGCGTAATGCGCGCGCCGGTGACGCTGGCGATGTCACGGCACTGCGTCACCAGTGCGTCGTCCGGCCAGAAGGATTTCGGCGCGACCAGGCGGATGTCCATCCCCATTTTTGCCGCGCCGACCATCAGCGAATTGCCCATGTTATTGCGGGCGTCGCCGAGGTAAGCGAAGCTGAGTTCAGGCAGCGTTTTGCCCGGCGCATGTTCCAGCATGGTCATCAGGTCGGCGAGGATCTGCGTAGGGTGAAATTCATCGGTCAGGCCGTTCCACACCGGTACGCCCGCGTACTGCCCCAGTTCTTCAACGATCTGCTGACCAAAACCGCGATACTCAATGCCGTCATACATCCGGCCCAGCACGCGGGCGGTATCTTTCATGGATTCTTTATGCCCAATCTGCGAGCCGCTTGGCCCGAGATAGGTCACCTGTGCGCCCTGATCGAATGCGCCGACCTCAAACGCGCAGCGGGTGCGGGTGGAGGTTTTTTCGAAAATTAGCGCGATGTTTTTACCGACCAGCGTTTGCTTCTCGCGCCCGGCTTTTTTTGCCGCTTTCAGCTCGATGGCCAGATCGATCAGGTACTGGATCTCCGTCGGAGTGAAGTCGAGTAGTTTAAGAAAGTTGCGATTTTTCAGTGAAGTAGCCATTACAGTGTCCTTGTTAAAATGAATTACCTGATGGCGCTGCGCTTATCAGGCCTACGGTTATGCGCGTGCTGTAGGCCGGATAAGGCACCGCCGCCATCCGGCAGAAATCGCCTTATGCGTCGTAATCGACGGTTTCGGGTCGAATCAGGGTGCCTTTGTCACCGCTGAGAATGGCCGGGCCGTCGGCCAGTGAACCGATGCCGGCAATCCCCTGGCAGTGGCTGACAAACTCGGCGCAGGCGGTGACTTTCGGCCCCATCGAACCGGCATCGAACTGCATTTCGCTGAGCAGTTCCGGCGTTACCTGAGCCAGCGGGCGTTGGGTTGGCTTGCCCCAGTCGAGGTACACCGCGTCGGCATCGGTCAGGATCAGCAGCGCGTCCGCGTGGATTTGACTGGCGAGCAGAGCGGCAGAGAGGTCTTTGTCGATCACCGCTTCAATGCCATGAAAACCATCGGCTTTTTCCACTACCGGCACGCCGCCGCCGCCGTTGCAGATCACGAGATGGTCGCGGGCGATCAGGGCGCGGATCGCGTCGCTCTCAACGATGCGTTTGGGCTGTGGCGAAGGCACTACGCGGCGAAACGCTTTTCCGTCGGCTTTGAAAATCCAGCCTTTTTCCGCCTGTAGCACGTTGGCCTGGTCGCCGTCATAAACCGGGCCGATATATTTGGTTGGGTTGCGGAATGCCGGATCGTCGGCGTCCACCTCCACCTGAGTGAGCAGGACGCTGATTTCACGCTGCGGAAGCTGGTTTTTCAGCGACTGTTGCAGCATGTAGCCGATCATCCCCTGGCTTTCCGCGCCGAGAATATCGAGCGGGTAGGGGGTGACGCGGTCATAGGCGCTGTTCTGTAACGCCAGCAGGCCAACCTGCGGGCCGTTGCCGTGTACTAGCACCACGCGCCACTGTTGCGTCAGTTGGGCGATGGTTTTTGCCGCCAGATCGATGTTTTTGCGCTGGATATCCGCTTCCAGCGGTTCGCCGCGTTTGAGCAGCGCATTGCCGCCCAGTGCGACAACCAGAGTGGGTTTGTTGTCCATAATCGCTTCCTTAAATGCCGTCGCGTTCCAGCGGGCAGCTCATGCAGCGCGCGCCGCCGCGTCCGCGTCCCAGTTCATCGCCAGGAATGGGCAGAACGGTGATGCCCGCTTTGTCGTATTTTTCGTTGGTCCAGATGTTGCGTTCGTAGCCGACCACCACACCGGGGCGCAGGGTGAGAACGTTATTGGCGTCATTCCACTGCTCACGTTCGGCTTCGAAGGCATCGCCGCCAGTGGTGATCAAACGCACCTGATCAATGCCGAGGGCTTTTTCGATGGCGTGTACCAGCGTGCTTTCCTGGGTACGCTTCAGCCCGCCGCGCCCGTCCGGTGTTAAGGTCCAGCACTGGACGTCCGGGCGAACCACTTCCGGGTAGACGGAGAAGGTGTCGATGTCGATATGGGTCATGACGGTATCGAGGTGCATGCAGGAACGGTGTTTTGGCAACTCAACGGCGATGACGCGCTCGGCCTGGCGATATTTAAACAGCGACTGGGCGAGGAACTCGATCCCCTGCGGGGTGGTGCGTTCAGACATGCCAATCAGCACGGCGCCGCGACCAATAACCAGCACGTCCCCGCCTTCTAACGTGGCATGGTCGTAATTAATGTTTTCGTCGCCGAAATATTTAATAAATTCGCCATCTGCAAATTGTGGATGCCAGCGATAAATCGCCCGCAGATTATTGGTTTCACGCTGGCGCGCTGTTTTTGCCATTGGGTTGATCGACACGCCGTTATATATCCAGCATGAGGTGTCGCGGGTAAATAAGTGATTGGGTAATGGCTTCATAATAAAGTCATTAATATCGTGTGTATCAACCACCATATTTTTAATCGAGGCGGGGATTTCGCCATATGTCAGCCCACCGCTTAAATGGCGCGCTAATTCCCGGTGCGGCATATCCGCCAGCCAGGCGCGAATATCCGCCGCGAACGTCGGGCCCAGGCGATAGTCGGAGATTTGTGTTTCCAGCAGCCAGGTCTTGGCTTCGATAACATCCAGTGTTTGCGTCAGCAGGTCGGTTAGCAGCAACACCTCTATGCCTTGTTGGCGTAACGTATTAGCGAAAATATCGTGCTCTTCGCCTGCGCGTTCCACCGACAGAACGTCATCAAAAAGCAGCTCCTGGCAATTTGACGGCGTCAGTCTTTTCAGACTGAGATTAGGGCGGTGCAACATCACACTACGTAATTGACCGATTTCAGAACCGACATAATGTTTTTCCATCA
This sequence comes from Citrobacter sp. CK194, assembly GCF_030333395.1. Classification (NCBI taxonomy): domain Bacteria; kingdom Pseudomonadati; phylum Pseudomonadota; class Gammaproteobacteria; order Enterobacterales; family Enterobacteriaceae; genus Citrobacter; species Citrobacter sp. CK194. Next base: position 338,103 of record NZ_JAOWGA010000012.1, on the reverse strand, counting down.
CGATACCTTTTACTCAATTTTCAGGAATAAAGAAGTGGTGGCTGCAAATAATTAAATTGTTTGCAGTCATTACTGTTCAGCTAATTTTCGGAAATCATCATTGATTCTAATTCGGTCTGATAATGTGATGTGTTTCACATCGGAAGGGATATTTAATTTTTCTTATTTAATATATGAGCGAGGTCAGAGAAATTGAAAAATAAAGAGAGTAATAACTGAATTACTACGCAATAAAATGTCTTGTTATTCTTTCTTGTTAATTATTTGTAGATAATCTAAATTTATTATTTAATTCTATCATGTTGATTTTATAGTGTTTTATTTTTGTCTGTGCATAGGTATGCGGGAGGGTTATTTTATTATTTTTACCTTAACGTAAATCATAAAATAACTATGGTGATAAATGCAGGTTATGCAGGGAAAAGGAAGTGTGATCAACAAGGTGTTTTTCTAATAAACCCTTTTATAACAGCATATTACGGTTTTTACTGTAACGTGGAGGGGGAAAGTTATGCAAAGGATATGCATAATCTTCGATGACGATTAACAGTCGGACAACATCTTCAGCGATAAACATGCGCTGACGCAAAACATCGTGAAATAGAAGTGGTATGGCAGCGGTTTTTTTCGTATAACCATAAAAATGAAACGTTGTTTTATTTAAGGAGTCTATGATGATCGTTGGCAATATCCACAATCTGCAACCCTGGCTGCCGGACGCGCTGCGTCAGGCCATTGAACATATTAAAGCGCATGTGACGGATGAAACGGCAAAGGGCAAGCATGATATCGACGGCAATCGCCTGTTTTATCTGGTTTCGGAAGACATGACCGAGCCGTTTGAAAAGCGTCGTGCGGAGTATCACGCGCGCTATCTCGATATTCAGATCGTATTAAAGGGGCAGGAAGGAATGACCTTCAGCACCCAGCCTGCGGGCGCGCCGGAAACTGACTGGCTGGCGGATAAAGACATCGCGTTTTTGCCTGAAGGGGCAGAGGAGAAAACGGTGATCCTTAATGAAGGCGATTTCGTGGTCTTTTACCCGGGGGAAGTCCATAAGCCGCTGTGCGCCGTAGGGGCGCCAGCTCAGGTACGCAAAGCGGTCGTTAAGCTGCTGGTCGAGTAAGTTGTATTGCCGGGTGGCGACGCAAAACGTCTTACCCGGCCTACGGGAGCACGATCTGTAGGCCGGATAAGACGTAATCGTTATTTCGCCAGCGTTGCTACCATCACCGCTTTGATGGTGTGCATCCGGTTTTCCGCCTGATCAAACACGATGCTGGCCGGAGATTCAAACACCGCATCGGTCACTTCCATCCCGCCGTGCAAACCGAACTCTTCGGCCATTTTCTTGCCAAGCGTGGTCTGATCATCGTGGAATGCGGGCAGGCAGTGCAGAAACTTCACCTGAGGATTACCGGTCTGCGCCATCATCGCGCTGTTTACCTGATACTGACGCAGCAGTGCGATACGCTCCGCCCATTTCTCTTTTGCTTCACCCATCGACACCCATACGTCGGTATAGATAAAGTCCGCGCCTTTCACGCCCGCTGCGATATCTTCAGTCAGCGTAATGTCGCCGCCGTTCTTTTGCGCCAGCGCTTTGCACTCTGCGACCAGGCTCGCTTCCGGCCAGCAGGCCTGCGGAGCCACCAGACGTAAATCCAGCCCTGTCAGCGCGGCGGCTTCCAGCATGGAATTTCCCATGTTGTTACGCGCATCGCCAGCGTAAACCAGGGTCATCTCATTGAAGGCTTTGCCCGGCAGATGTTCCTGCATGGTCAGCAAATCCGCCAGCAGCTGCGTGGGGTGAAACTCGTTGGTCAACCCGTTCCACACGGGAACGCCTGCATATTCCGCCAGCGTTTCGACCACTTCCTGGCCGTGGCCGCGGTACTGAATACCGTCATACATGCGTCCCAGCACGCGGGCGGTGTCTTTAATTGACTCTTTATGCCCAATCTGGCTGCCGCTTGACCCAAGGTACGTTACGCGAGCGCCCTGATCGTATGCGGCAACTTCGAAAGAGCATCGGGTACGGGTCGAGTCTTTTTCGAAGATGAGCGCGATGTTTTTGCCGGTCAGTCTGGCGACTTCTACGCCGTTTTTCTTGTCGGCTTTCAGTTTGGCGGCGAGTTGCAGCAGAGCGGTGAGTTCAGCGGAGGTGAAATCGAGTAATTTCAAAAAATGTTTCTGATAAAACGTAGACATGGTTCCCTCACATGGCAAAGGCCATTTGTTGAATTAAAATTCAATTTATATGGATGATTATGCATTTGCAACCCCATTTAACAAATCTTTCCTGGAAAGGTGGAGGCAATGACAGCGGTGTGTGACAATAAGAGTATCGGCAGGACATTTATGAGGAACGAACCATGGCAAACCCGGAACTACTGGAAGAACAGCGTGAAGAGACGCGTCTGATTATTGAAGAATTACTTGAAGATGGCAGCGATCCAGATGCGCTGTACACTATCGAGCATCACTTTTCCGCTGACGACTTCGAAACGCTGGAAAAAGCAGCCGTAGAAGCGTTCAAACTCGGTTATGAAGTGACCGAGCCGGAAGAGCTGGAAGTGGAAGAAGGCGATACGGTGATTTGTTGCGATATCCTCAGCGAATGTGCGCTGAATGCCGATCTGATTGATGCTCAGGTTGAACAACTGATGAACCTGGCTGAGAAATTTGACGTGGAATATGACGGCTGGGGTACGTACTTCGAAGATCCGAACGGCGAAGAGGGTGAAGACGGCGACGATGAAGATTACGTCGACGAAGACGATGACGGCGTACGCCACTAACTCAGAAGCAGAATGTTTGCATAAATTGCCGGATATGGCGTCGCCTTATCCGGCCAGTGGGTGACTTACAGCGTTTTCAGCATGCGGACTTCGCAGTCAACATGCCCGGTGCAGCCCAGCGGTTCGCTGATATGCTCAAATCCCAGATGTTCATACAGGCCAATCGCTTCGCGTAAGGATGCGGTGGTTTCCAGGTAGCAGCGTTTAAATCCCTGCTCACGCGCGTGCTCCAGCGCCATCAGCGCCAGTTTCTTCGCCAGCCCCTGGCCGCGTACCGTCGGCAAAAAGTACATTTTTTGCAGTTCACAGATATCCGGTTCGCTACAGCCTAACGGCGCCACGCCGCCGCCGCCCACCACCTGACCGTTCTGCTCGACGACCCAATAGGCCGCGCCTGGCTGACTGTAAACCTGGAACAATTCATCCAGATTAGGATCGGCAACCGTATAGCCTTTATCAGCGGTCAGGCCGTATTCAGCGGAAACCTGGCGGATGACGCGGGCGATAGCGGCGTTATCGTCAGCGGTAAGACGACGCAACGCTGCCGGGACAGAGGTAATGACACTCATAGCGAACTCATGACAGAAACGTGGAACATATGCAGTTAATAACACTGCGGGGAGGGGGAGTGCAAGCGAGGATAATTCAATAAAAAGCCTCTTAGCGAGTGCGTCAGAGGCTTTTATCGTCCGTGGTGCCGGATGCGCTGAAGATGCCTGTAGGCCGGATAAGCGTAGCGCCATCCGGCAAACAGTCAGGTACGATCTTTACAGCGCGGCGATAACTGCCTGCTGCTCAATCAGCTTCGCTTTCGCTTCCGCGTAGTTTTCCAGCTTCTCACGCTCTTTGGCGATCACCGCTTCCGGTGCGCGGGCGACAAAACCTTCGTTCGCCAGCTTGCCTTCAATGCGGCCAATTTCAGCTTCGACCTTCGCCACTTCTTTCGCCAGACGCGCCAGCTCGGCTTCTTTGTCAATCAGCCCCGCCATCGGAATCAGCAGCTCGGCGCCATCGATAATCTTCGTCACGGAAACCGGACCTTTGTCATCGGCTGGCAGCACGGTGATGCTTTCCAGACGCGCCAGGTTCAGCAGGAAGCTGCGGTTGTCGTTCACGCGGCGAATCGCTTCTTCGCTGCAACCACGCAGCAGCAGTTCCAGTGGTTTGCCCGGCGCGATGTTCATTTCCGCACGGATGTTACGTACAGCAACGATCGCCTGCTTCAGCCATTCGGTATCGGCCAGCGCGGCTTCATCCACCTGGGAGGCATCGTACTGCGGGAACGGTTGCAGCATGATGGTGTCGGCGGTAATGCCGGAAATCACTTTCACACGCTGCCAGATGGTCTCGGTGATGAACGGGATGATCGGATGCGCCAGGCGCAGCAGACCTTCCAGCACGGTGACCAGTGTGTTGCGGGTGCCGCGCAGTTCTGCTTCAGAGCCGCCGTTCATGACCGGCTTGGTCAGCTCCAGATACCAGTCGCAGAACTGGTTCCAGGTGAACTCGTACAGAATGCCCGCTGCGATATCGAAGCGGAAGCTGTCCAGCGCTTCGCGGTACGCTTTGATGGTCTGATTGAATTCCGCCAGGATCCAGCGGTCTGCCAGTGACAGGGTCATCTCGCCGCCGTTGAAGCCGCAATCCTGATCTTCGGTATTCATCAGCACAAAGCGGCTGGCGTTCCACAGCTTGTTACAGAAGTTACGGTAGCCTTCCAGACGCTTCATATCCCAGTTGATGTCGCGGCCGGTAGAGGCCAGCGCCGCCAGGGTGAAACGCAGGGCGTCAGTACCGTGCGGCTCAATGCCGTCCGGGAATTGTTTCTCGGTACGTTTGGCGATCTTCTCAGCCAACTGCGGCTGCATCATGTTGCCGGTACGTTTTTCCAGCAGATCCGGCAGGGAAATGCCGTCAACCATATCCAGCGGGTCGATAACGTTACCCTTGGATTTGGACATCTTCTGGCCTTCGTCATCGCGAATCAGACCGGTCATGTAGACGGTCTTGAACGGTACCTGCGGCTTGCCGTTTTCATCTTTGATGAAGTGCATGGTCATCATGATCATGCGGGCAATCCAGAAGAAGATGATGTCGAAACCGGAGACCATCACGCTGGTCGGGTGGAACTGACGCAGCGCGTCGGTGTTTTCCGGCCAGCCGAGAGTAGAGAAAGTCCACAGTGCGGAAGAGAACCAGGTGTCCAGTACGTCGTCGTCCTGACGCAGCGCAACGTCGGCGCTCAGGTTGTTTTCCTGACGCACTTCGTCTTCGCTACGGCCAACGTAGACGTTGCCCGCGTCGTCGTACCATGCCGGGATGCGGTGGCCCCACCACAGCTGACGGGAGATACACCAGTCCTGAATGTCACGCATCCAGGAGAAGTACATGTTTTCGTACTGTTTTGGCACGAACTGGATATCGCCGTTTTCTACCGCTTCCACCGCCGGTTTTGCCAGCACATCAGCGCGTACGTACCACTGGTCGGTCAGCATTGGTTCGATAACCACGCCACCACGGTCGCCGTAAGGAACGGTCAGGTCGTGCGGTTTAATCTCTTCCAGCAGGCCGAGGGCATCGATAGCGGCAACCACCGCTTTACGTGCGGCAAAGCGCTCCAGCTTCTGGAACTCAGCCGGGATTTCGTTGGAGTAAACGTCGGACTCTTCGCCTTTGGTGTCATACACTTCCGCGCTTTCACGGATATCGCCGTCAAAGGTCAGAATATTGATCATCGGAAGCTGATGACGACGGCCCACCTCATAGTCGTTAAAGTCGTGCGCCGGGGTGATCTTCACGCAGCCGGTGCCTTTTTCCATGTCGGCATGCTCGTCGCCCACGATCGGAATACGACGATTCACCAGCGGCAGCACCACGAATTTGCCAATCAGATCTTTATAACGCGGATCTTCCGGGTTGACGGCTACGCCGGTATCGCCCAGCAGGGTTTCCGGGCGGGTGGTGGCGACCACCAGGTAATCTTTACCGTCTGCGGTTTTCGCACCGTCAGCCAGCGGATAGCGGATGTGCCACATAGAGCCTTTGGACTCGCGGTTTTCCACTTCCAGGTCAGAGATAGCGGTGCGCAGTTTCGGGTCCCAGTTGACCAGGCGCTTGCCACGGTAAATCAGATCTTCTTTGTACAGGCGGACAAACACTTCTTTCACGGCATTGGAAAGACCTTCGTCCATGGTGAAGCGTTCGCGCTCCCAGTCCACGGAGTTGCCCAGACGGCGCATCTGACGGGTAATGGTGCCGCCGGATTCCGCTTTCCACTGCCAGATTTTGTCGATGAAGGCATCGCGGCCATAGTCGTGGCGGGTTTTACCCTCTTCTGCGGCAATCTTGCGCTCAACCACCATCTGGGTAGCGATCCCTGCGTGGTCAGTACCGACCTGCCACAGGGTGTTTTTACCCTGCATGCGCTGATAGCGGATCAGGGTATCCATGATGGTTTGCTGGAAGGCGTGACCCATATGCAAACTGCCGGTGACGTTTGGCGGCGGGATCATGATGCAGAAGCTTTCCTGGCTTTCATCGCCATTCGGCTTAAAGTAGCCCTGCTGCTCCCAGTGCTCGTAAAGCGGCTGTTCGATATCTTGTGGGTTATATGTCTTTTCCATTATTTCCAGGTTGCCGTATTCAGGTTAAAACCAGCCACGCGGTAGGCTTTGTAGCGTTCGCGCGCCAGTTGTTTCAAAGTTTCTTCGTAAGGGACAAAGTCTATCACTTCTGTGAAAGCGGTGGCAAAATCTGCAAAGCCAGTACGCAGGCTGATCAGAATATCACGCGGGCTGCTGTTGCGTTTTTGCGGCCAGGCGATTTCCACCGGCGCGCCGCCGCGTGGACCTTCTCCCGCCAGATTATGCGGGACAAAACTCTCCGGCGGTCTTGCCCACAGCGCTTCATCCAGACGGATGGCCTGTTTTTCGTCTTCACAGGCAATCAGCACGCGTTTACCACTGCGCCAACGTTCTGCGGCAATGTCGCACACCAGTTGTTCAACGGCGCTCAGGCCATCAACGGTGGTGTCATTGTCCAGAATATAGAACGTTGCATTCTTCATATATGGGGCTTCTTGTGGTGAATTTAAATGCGAAGCCGGATGGCGCTACGCTTATCCGGCCTACGGTTAAATACTCCATGTAGGCCGGATAAGGCGCATATGCGTCGCCATCCGGCAATCATGCAAACTTACTCTTCGCCGTTAAAACCCGCGCGATTGAGCAGGAACTGCGACAGCAACGCCACCGGACGACCGGTTGCGCCTTTCGCTTTACCGGAACGCCATGCGGTGCCGGCGATGTCCAGGTGCGCCCAGTTGTACTTACGGGTAAAGCGCGACAGGAAGCAACCGGCGGTGATAGCACCACCAGGACGGCCGCCGATGTTCGCCATATCCGCAAAGTTAGACTCCAGCTGTTCCTGGAACTCATCGCCCAACGGCAAGCGCCATGCGCGGTCGCCCGCCTGTTCGGACGCACTAATCAGTTCATGCGCCAGCGGATTGTGGTTCGACATCAGACCGGTGATGTGATGGCCCAGCGCAATCACGCAGGCGCCCGTCAGGGTCGCGACGTCAATCACCGCTTCCGGCTCAAAACGCTCAACGTAGGTTAACACGTCGCACAGTACCAGGCGGCCTTCGGCATCGGTGTTCAGCACTTCGACCGTCTGGCCGGACATGGTGGTCAGCACGTCGCCCGGACGATACGCTCGCCCGCCAGGCATGTTTTCGCAGCCTGCCAGCACGCCGATGACGTTAATCGGCAACTGAAGTTCCGCGACCATGCGCATCACGCCGTACACTGCCGCCGCGCCGCACATATCGTACTTCATCTCGTCCATGCCTTCGGCAGGCTTGATGGAGATGCCGCCGGAGTCAAAGGTCAGCCCTTTGCCGACCAGCACAACCGGACGCGCGTCTTCGGACGGGTTGCCTTTGTATTCGATAACCGACATCAGCGATTCGTTCTGCGAACCGTGACCGACCGCCAGATAAGAGTGCATACCCAGCTCTTTCATCTGCTGTTCGCCGATGACGCGGGTGATGACGTTCTTGCTGTAGCTGTCGGCCAACTGGCGCGCCTGAGAGGCCAGGTAGGCGGCATTACAGATATTCGGCGGCATATTGCCGAGATCTTTCGCTGCTTTAATCCCGGCGGCAATCGCCAGACCGTGCTGGATCGCACGCTCGCCGCTGGTCAGCTCACGGCGGGTCGGCACGTTGAAGACCATTTTACGCAGCGGGCGACGCGGCTCGCTCTTGTTGGTCTTCAGTTGATCAAAGCTGTACAGCGTCTCTTTGGCCGTTTCGACAGCCTGACGCACTTTCCAGTAGTTGTTGCGGCCTTTGACGTGCAGTTCGGTCAGGAAGCAGACCGCTTCCATTGAGCCGGTGTCATTCAGCGTATTGATGGTTTTCTGAATGACCTGCTTGTACTGGCGCTCATCGAGCTCGCGCTCTTTACCACAACCAATGAGGAGGATTCGCTCGGAAAGAACGTTAGGAACATGGTGCAGCAACAGGGTCTGCCCCGGTTTTCCTTCCAGTTCACCACGACGCAGCAGGGCGCTGATGTACCCGTCGCTGATTTTATCGAGCTGTTCTGCAATCGGAGAAAGGCGGCGTGGTTCAAAGACGCCCACGACGATGCAGGCACTCCGCTGTTTCTCCGGGCTACCGCTTTTTACACTGAACTCCATGCACTACGCTCCTGAATCTTAAAGACAACGGCGGCGGCTACAGTTAGAATTGCAAGCTTTCGTAACTCATGTCCGCAGTTGCGGTGACTTCGTGTTAATCTTAACGTTATTACGGCATTGGCACGTCAGAACGCGTTCTGAGTGGCGAATCCGCTGAGTATAATAATTTTAGCGACGATTTCGACGACTCAAGAGAATAAATGACGTTTAAGCCATGAAACAAGCTAAATTCCTGCAAAAGACGAGTTTTTACGGGCGTATTTAAAGTGATAATCATAAGATATCTGGTGCGGGAGACGCTCAAAAGCCAACTGGCGATTCTTTTCATCCTGCTTTTGATCTTCTTTTGTCAAAAGCTAGTGAGGATCCTCGGGGCGGCGGTTGACGGTGACATTCCGGCAAATCTGGTGCTCTCGCTACTGGGGCTGGGCGTGCCGGAAATGGCGCAGCTCATCCTGCCATTAAGCCTGTTCCTCGGGCTGTTGATGACGCTGGGCAAACTGTATACCGAAAGTGAAATAACGGTCATGCACGCCTGTGGTCTGAGCCGGGCTGTGCTGGTGAAAGCCGCGATGGTGCTGGCGCTGTTTACCGGCGTTGTCGCCGCTGTCAACGTCATGTGGGCGGGGCCCTGGTCATCCAGACACCAAGATGAGGTACTGGCGGAAGCAAAAGCCAATCCCGGCATGGCCGCGCTGGCGCAAGGGCAGTTCCAGCAGGCGACCAATGGCAGCGCCGTGCTGTTTATTGAAAGCGTTGACGGCAGCGATTTTAAAGATGTGTTCCTTGCGCAAATCCGCCCGAAAGGCAACGCCCGTCCTTCTGTGGTGGTGGCCGATTCTGGACATCTGACGCAATTGCGCGACGGCTCCCAGGTTGTGACGTTGAACAAAGGGACGCGCTTTGAAGGTACTGCCCTGCTGCGTGACTTCCGCATCACCGATTTCCAGAACTATCAGGCGATTATTGGTCATCAGGCCGTTGCGCTGGACCCGAACGATACCGATCAGATGGATATGCGCACGCTGTGGCAGACCGATACCAATCGCGCCCGTGCGGAACTGCACTGGCGTATTACGCTGGTATTCACCGTATTTATGATGGCGCTGATGGTTGTACCGCTGAGCGTGGTTAACCCGCGACAGGGGCGCGTGCTGTCGATGCTGCCGGCTATGCTGCTGTATCTGCTGTTCTTCCTCCTGCAAACCTCCCTGAAATCAAACGGCGGTAAGGGCAAACTGGACCCGGTTATCTGGATGTGGGCGGTCAACCTGATCTATCTGGCGTTGGCGGTTGGTCTGAACCTTTGGGATACGGTGCCGGTACGCCGCCTGCGCGCCCGTCTTCTGCGTAAAGGAGCGGTATAATGCAGCCGTTTGGTGTACTTGACCGCTATATCGGTAAAACCATTTTCACCACCATCATGATGACGTTGTTCATGCTGGTGTCGCTCTCCGGCATCATCAAGTTTGTTGACCAGCTTAAAAAAGCCGGGCAGGGGAGCTACGATGCGCTGGGCGCGGGGATGTATACCCTGCTCAGCGTGCCGAAAGATGTGCAGATTTTCTTCCCGATGGCGGCGTTGCTTGGCGCGCTGCTGGGGCTGGGGATGCTGGCGCAGCGCAGTGAACTGGTGGTGATGCAGGCTTCGGGTTTCACCCGGATGCAGGTGGCGCTGTCGGTGATGAAAACCGCCATTCCACTGGTGCTGTTGACAATGGCCATCGGGGAATGGGTCGCTCCACAGGGCGAGCAGATGGCGCGTAACTACCGTGCGCAGGCAATGTACGGCGGTTCGTTGCTCTCTACTCAGCAAGGCCTGTGGGCGAAAGATGGCAACAATTTCGTCTATATCGAGCGGGTGAAGGGCGACGAAGAGCTGGCGGGCATTAGCATCTACGCCTTTAACGATCAGCGTCGCTTACAGTCAGTGCGTTATGCCGCGTCTGCGAAGTTCGACGCAGACAACAAGGTCTGGCGTCTGTCGCAGGTGGACGAGTCTGACCTGAAAGACCCGAAACAGATCACCGGTTCGCAGACCGTGAGCGGCACCTGGAAAACCAACCTCACGCCGGACAAACTGGGCGTGGTGGCGCTGGACCCGGATGCGCTCTCCATCAGCGGCTTGCATAACTATGTGAAGTATCTGAAGTCGAGCGGCCAGGACGCCGGACGTTATCAGCTCAATATGTGGAGTAAAATCTTCCAGCCGCTTTCCGTGGCGGTAATGATGTTGATGGCGCTGTCGTTCATTTTTGGCCCGCTGCGTAGCGTGCCAATGGGTGTGCGTGTGGTGACCGGGATCAGCTTTGGTTTCGTCTTCTACGTTCTGGACCAGATTTTCGGCCCGCTGACGCTGGTTTATGGCATTCCGCCGATTATCGGCGCGCTGCTGCCAAGCGCCTCGTTCTTCCTGATTAGCCTCTGGCTGATGATGCGTAAGTCGTAAAATCGATCTCTCTCATTGTTGGCCAGATACAGCGCAGCGCCATCAGGCGCTGCGCTTAGCAAACCAGGATTCCTTCTGCTAGCGTTTTCTACCGCCCATCAGGCTACCTAACATCCCCCGGATAATTTGGTTCGTTACCTGACGCGCTGCGCTTTTGGCGACGCTCTGCACCACGCCATCACGTTTGCCGCCGCGTGGCCCGGTGCTGCCAAACAATATCTCTTTCAGCCCGCCAAGAATTCCGTCATCAACGGCGACTTCTTTGCCTTTTGCTGGCGGATTGTTTTGCTGCTCGGTGGTGGCCTGAACGCCTTTTTGTAGCATTTCATACGCCGATTCGCGATCGACTTCGTCTTCATATTTGCCGTACAGCGAGGAGTGATTGATAAGCCCGTTACGCTCATCGTCCGTCACCGGCCCCATGCGTGAGCACGGCGCGATGACCATCGCTCGTTCAACCACTGACGGGCTGCCTTTGGCATCCAGGAAGGAGATTAGCGCCTCGCCGGTGCCCAGTTCCTGAATCGCTTTCTCGGTATCAAACGCCGGATTCGCCCGCATGGTTTGCGCGGCGGCTTTCACCGCTTTCTGATCTTTGGGGGTGAAAGCGCGCAGGGCGTGCTGTACGCGGTTGCCTAACTGACCGAGCACGTTGTCCGGGATATCGGAAGGGTTCTGTGAGACGAACCAGACGCTCACGCCTTTGGAGCGAATCAGGCGGATAACCTGTTCGATTTTATCCAGCAGCACCTGCGGAGCGTCATTGAACAACAGGTGAGCTTCGTCGAAGAAGAACACCAGCTTCGGTTTTTCCAGATCGCCCGCTTCCGGCAGTTGCTCATACAGTTCGGAGAGCATCCACAGCAGGCTGGCGGCATACAGTTTGGGCATCTGGTAGAGTTTTTCGGCGCTGAGGATGTTGATAATGCCTTTGCCGTTGGCATCGGTACGCATCCAGTCTTTGATGTCCAGCATCGGTTCGCCGAAGAAGTGCGCCGCGCCTTGCTGTTCCAGCGACAGCAACCCGCGCTGGATCGCCCCGACCGATGCGCTGCTGATATTGCCATACTGGTTCTGGAAGGATTTGGCATTATCACCGATATACTGCGTGATCGCCCGCAGATCTTTAAAGTCCAGCAGCAACAACCCCTGGTCATCGGCGATGCGGAAGATAATATCCAGCACGCCGGACTGCACATCGTTCAGGTTCAGCAGGCGAGCCAGCAATAGCGGCCCAAGATCGGAGACGGTCGCCCGTAGTGGATGACCTTTTTCGCCAAAAATATCCCACAGCACCACCGGATTCGCGTGCGGTTGCCAGTCGGTGATGCCGATATTTTTCAGCCGTGCGAGCAGTTTTTCAGAAGGTTCGCCTTCCTGCGCGACGCCGGTTAAGTCACCTTTCACATCCGCCATAAATACCGGAACGCCGATGTCTGATAGGGACTCAGCCAGTTTTTGCAGGGTAACCGTTTTGCCGGTTCCGGTTGCGCCGGTAATCAGCCCGTGACGGTTGGTCATGCCCGGCAACAGGAACAGTTCGCTTTCCAGCGTGCGGGCAATTAACAGGGGTGCACTCATGAGATTTTCTCCATTTATCCTGCCTGGAGTATAGGCAACTGCGGCGTACTCTTCACCGCTAAATTGCGGAGATTGCGAGAAGAATTCCAAAAGGGGGAACAAAACCGGGCAGCGAATGCCGCCCGGTGAAGGCAATCAAAAGTCGGCTTGCAGTACCACACGGTAGCGAGCTTTACCGTCACGAACGTGCTGGATGGCCTCGTTGATTTGCGACATCGGGAACAGCTCGGTCGTCGGCGAGACCTTGCTGCGCCCGGCAAATTTCATCAACTTGCGCAGTTCATACGGCGTACCGGTTGCCGAACCGGAGATGCTGCGATCGCCTGCAATCAGGGTAAACGCCGGAACCGGTAGCGGCTTCAGCACCGCGCCAACGGTGTGGAAGTTGCCGCCATAGGCCAGCGCTTCGAAGTAAGGCTGCCAGTCGAGATCGACATTGACGGTGTTGATGATGAGATCAAATTGACCTGCCAGCGCTTTCAACGCCTCTGGATCGCGGCTGTTGACCACTTTATCGGCGCCCATCGCCAGCACTTCCTGTTCTTTGGCCGGGCTGGAGCTGAATGCGGTAACCTCGCAGCCCATCGCGTGCAGCAGCTTAATGGCGATATGGCCGAGGCCGCCGATACCGATCACCCCAACGCGACTGGTGGCGGTAACGTGGTGCATCAGCAGCGGTTTGAAGACGGTGATGCCGCCGCACAGCAGAGGGCCTGCGGATTCAATATCGATGCTTTCTGGAAGCGGGATCACCCATTGCCAGTCTGCTCGCAGCTTCTCGGCAAAGCCGCCGCGATTGAGGATGGTTGGCACCGATCCTTCCAGACAGTTAATCTGATTGCCGCTGATACAGGCATCGCAGTGCCCGCAGCTGCGCGCCGTCCAGCCAATCCCGACGCGTTGACCTACCTTCAGACCTTTATCCTGCGCGGCGCTGCCGAGTGCCACGACGCGGCCAATCACCTCATGCCCGGCAACCAGCGGATATTGAGAGAAGCCCCATTCGTTGTCGATCATCGACAGATCGGAGTGGCAGATACCGCAGTAATCTACCTGTACCTCAACATCTTCCGGCTTGAGTTCACCCGCATCATATTCATAGAGTTCAAGTTCGCTGCCCGCCTTTTTTGCGGCATAGCTTTTTATAATAGACATCGTGTTTCCCTCAGTGTGGTGTTGAACTGGAAGTGTAGAGCATGGGAAACGGAGTCGCTTCGCAGAAGGAGGGGTTAAGGAGGTGCCCGCCGTAGGGTTGTGCTGATTTTTTCAACACTTAGCGAGCCGGGCATATGCTACCGCTTGCATGGTGGCGTGTGACAGGTATAATCCACAACGTTTTCCGCATACCTCTTCAGTGCCGAAGTGGCGAAATCGGTAGACGCAGTTGATTCAAAATCAACCGTAGAAATACGTGCCGGTTCGAGTCCGGCCTTCGGCACCAAGTCACTAAATTCCTTACAATACAGCTAGTTAGACAATAAAATCTGTCTCTTTTGCCTGTAAGAAATGCTCTGTTATGTCCCTTGAAAAAGCCGCTGTGGTTGATAGTGGTAATTGGGATGTTAACTCATAGCGGCGTGTAGTTCCAAGCGTCAAACACGTACTGACTCAACTTGAAAGCTATGACGTAGCCACCGTCTCTAAACAATCCCAAAAACTTTTAGTGAAGCGCATTTTAGCCCGATGCCCCCGTTCTGTCGCCGTCGCGAGACGCCGCAGGGGATAAACAGGTTTATGGTGGTCACGGTACTTGCAGACCATATGCAAGCTCTGCCAGCGGTTCGGCCTCGCTCCCTTTGGGTACATGGTCATCCTGATAAGCCTCACTAACTGACATAACCCTGATGAAGTCGCCAGAGGCTCCGCTTGTTGTCTTACCACCAACGGGGCTAATGGTTGCTGCTGCGCCTATGTCACTAAGCTATTTACACGGCCAAGCCTTATGCACTGCTTTCGCTATGAGAGTTATAGCTGGTTTCTGTCGGGCTTCCGGGTGAACATCTAAGTAATTGAATACAACATCATACACTTGCCCCATCTTTACACCCTCTGGCAAACAGAACGGAGCAAGGTCATTTACGGCCATAATATAGCCTGAGTACATCCCGGCCTCTGTACCACTTATCGCGTTTGCTTCTTGATTTTGCTTAAAAATAGAGTTGTACGCTTTCCCGTGCTCGTAAAGGTCATTGCCAGTAGTAAGTGCACATGTGCTGAAAGTAATGCTACTAAGTAACGCAGCGAGAATTAATCTGCCCATAAAATGTATCGCCTCCGGTTTGGTTCAATCCCGCTCTATTTCAAATAATTACTAGCGCTGCGGTGTCCTCTTGTTAATGTAACATGAGGGATTTTCTTTAAGGATTGATTTTAGGGTATGCCCGGCTTGAAAAATTGCACGCTTATGGTTGCCCCTCCCTCAACGATTAAGGCTTCAACTTCCCCCGTGCGCCTCTCCCAGCCGAAGGCTGGGCGGGCTGTATATCGATTTGCCTTCCTCTGTGGCGTTTATGACCCTGTTTCGCGTTCTGACCGTGAGGCTGTGGGTTAGGGTTACTCTTCTCTTTAAACGCTAAATCACTCCTGAATCTCCACTGTTAAAGCACTTTGCGTTGATGCTTGGCGCTTCTCTTGGCTGTCGTTATTGTTTTGGCTTTGGTGTCATCAATCGTTCGATTCTTGCTACCTGTCTGAGTGATTACCATCTGGTGTCATCAATTTAGGGTTTGACTAAATGCAACCACCAATGCAATGATGCTACCGTTTTGTGATACCAGACGGGTGAGGTGAACCATGAGGACTTTTATCTACTGCCGCGTTTCAACATGCGAGCAGGATACGCAGAATCAGGTGCTGGCTATTGAGCGTGCCGGGTACAAGGTGCCTGAGAGCAGGGTAATCAGCGAGGACATTTCCGGCAGCGTTCAGGCTATGCAGCGCCCTAAGTTTCGGGCGATGGTTGAGCACAAGCTGGAAGCGGGAGATCAGCTTGTCGTGCTGAAACTGGACAGGCTGGGGCGTGACAACATCGACGTACAGCAGACCATCGACATGCTGTTAGAACGCGGCGTGAAGGTGGTGTCCCTTGACCTGCCAGCGCGTGATCTGACTTCATCTGAGGGCAAGTTAATCCGCCAGATGTTTGGAGCCTTTGCTGAGTTCGAGCGAAACCGTATCCGTGAGAGGACGCTGGACGGGCTGGAGAAGGCGAAAGCCAATGGCGTTAAGCTGGGGCGCAAGGAAGCCACCGACACCACTCAAAAGGTGCAGGAGCTGCGGAGTGAGGGGCTGTCTCAATCGAAGGTAGCGAAGCGTCTCGGAGTTAGTGTGAGCACCGTTAAACGCCACTGGAACAAGGGCGAGGGGTGATGACCTACAAGCGAATGAGGTGCCAGCACTGGCCGTTACTAGGCTGTGGGTGATGGATGACCTACAGCTTTTGTATTGATTTCAGAGAGTTGTGTTATCCTTAATGTCGTAATGCTATGATTTATAATGTATTTTCGTATTACTTGCGGCTCTCGATGTGAAGAGGTGGCGGGGCTTTAGCCGTGCCAGACGATGAACATCGAGATCAGATTGTGAAAGTGATTTTCACTGAACAATTCAAGGGATGGGGCAGGGGAAGGGATCAAAGGCTGCTTTGTCCAATCACTAAGCTAGATTAGAAGATGGTCAACACGTAAGTAGTATCTTTAAAGTTGCATTTTAAATACATGTACAAAAAAGGGTTCTTCCCCTACATCCCCATCTCCTAATCAGTGTATCGCTTCACGCTCACCACTGGCTACGCTTCTCGCGTCCGCTAGTCCGCTTTCATTCGCCTTCGGCTCATTCATCGGCCTGCGTCCGCTGCTGATGCTCGGCCCTCCACGCAACCGTGCTTGCCGGGCGGTCAACGCGGCGGGGTTGTGTAGTGGGACGGTACTCTGTATCGGTATTATTTCTGTATTCAATCTTATCCTGATATCGGTACGGTATTCTTCATAACATCTTCAATTCATTTCTGTAGCATTCAATCATCTTCCTTGTTCGTTTCCTTTCAGGTCTTAGCCGTTGGTCATTGGTCTTACTGCCTGCTGTGCTACTGCCAGCTATGGCACGCCGTCACGGTCTACTGTCTGTTACCTGTCCTACTGCGTTCACTGTCTGCCGCCTGTCATCCTGTCGGATTCCATCCGTTGACGTTCCGCGCTCGCTTGTTTCGGCTGCGCCGCGCTCGCTCTGCGTATCTAGCGATACTTATCACTATAGTCACTTTCATAATTATCTATTGATATCAGTAACTTATGTTTTCTGTTTTAAAAGCTACTAATAAGGAGATATAGAGCATTACTTACCCGCTTTTGACCGACAAAAATCGCGTTGTTAAGTATTGCCAGCCCAGGCTCAATAAGGCTTAGCGAGGTGGTGGCTAAAAAATGAGCTAATGAAGGTATCTACTAAGGAGAAAGAATAACTCCCGAAGCGCGACAAACTCTCCGATTTTGAAAGTGACTATTAAGGCAGATAAAGATACTGACACTGTTGCCGACATGAAAACCTCTATAAGGGCAGAGAGTCTGCCGCACCTGTACCACCGCCCCAACCTGAGCTAATACCTACCCCTATTTTCTGGAGATTTCACCATGCCAACAAACCTACGCCGCCTGCTTGCGCAGGCTGCCGACGCTGACCCGCTCAATACTGCGGACGCAGATGTACAGCAAATGATCGCTGACGGGGTTGTTATTCGACGTTCCAAGATATGCCCCGTAAAGCGTAAGCCCGTTAAGGCGGCATACAACACAAAGACCGAAGAGTTTTATTACAATGCAGATGGCTCCGCGATGACCTTGCGGGAGTGGCGAACGCTGCACGGTGTTCAACCGAAGAAACAAAAACAGCGCTCTGACGCTGGGTTGCGGCAAGTCATCCAGCCCGGCGACGCGATTCACTGCCGACGCGCTGAGATTGAGCAATGGCTAAATAAAAAGCCTGCTCGTTATGTTGAACCACTGCCGCCAGATTTCCCCGGCGTTCGCGTAGACGATGCCGCATTGAAACCGCGCGAGCACGCCGTGCCGGAATCAACAACCGGACAGAATGCTTTTCTCAAAGCCTGCCGCGAGTTCCTGATTTGCGATGAGAAGACCATGCGCCGCATTAACAGGGGCATGAGTAAACTGGAAGCGATGCGTAACGCAGATTTTAAACGCTACGGAGACTCAGGGGAGTTTCGTCAATTTTGGTGTGGAGAGTCGAAGCCTACCGAAGATAGATTTAATAGTACAAATCATCATTGTGACCCGAACGGCTTGGCTGCTTCGCCGTCTGTGCCGCCACTGAATACTACGCCGTATGAGTTCCGCCCGCTGGCTCGCTGTGACCGAAACGCACGCGTTAGCCTGCTGCCACCTGATGGGCTGGAGTGGAGGCCGGGGCAATTGTCTGTTGCTGATGCGATCTTTTCCCGTGGCAGTGATGTGCTTGCCGTTCTGCCTACTGGGTATGGCAAAAGCGCTGCCTTCACTTACCCATTGATTTATGAATCCCGCGCTGGCGTTGGCCTGTCTGTTATCGTTGTTCCTACTAATACCCTTAAGCGTCAGATTCTCCGCCAGTTGCGGGAGGCTGGCGTTCACGCTGTGGCATTTGGTGACAAGCTACCGAGGCACCGCAATGCGCAACAACTGGCGGGGCTGGCTGCCGGGGCGTTCCGGGTTGCAGTCGTTTCGCCTGAACATCTGGTTCCGTCGAGTCAGGTTCTCGCGGCGCTGATGGCTTATGGCGTTGATCGTTTTATTATCGATGAGGCACACACGGTCAAAGACTGGGATTTCCGCCCAGCTTACGACGCAATGCAGCACACACTACTGAATGCCTTTCCTTCGGCTCAACGCTGCGTGTTTACGGCTACGCTGCTACGCGAAAATGAGCGCAGTTTAATGGAGTCGCTTGGCTGCCGTGGCGATTACGTAACATTCCGCGCTGATGTTGCTCGCGAGAATATCCAGTTGACGCCAGTCAGACAGTGCCGCGAACGTTTCCGAGCGGCTATTGGTCTGGTCGAGGCTCTGCCGAAAGAAGAGAAGACGCTTATTCTCGTCAATGACCTTAAAACGTTGCGGGCGTACCTGAAACTCTTGGGCGACCGGGCGCGGCCATATCACTCGAAGACGATGCACCTGAGCAACGAGGAACGCCACGCAAACGCTGAGTGGTTTGCCTCTACGCCGGGCGCGATTCTAATTGCTACTAAAGCCTTCGGGCTGGGTGCTGATGTTCCTGATATCCGTAACGTTGTCGTGACATACGTCCCCGATGATTTGCCTGATCTCGTTCAGATGATTGGACGAGCCGGGCGCGATGGGGAACCTGCCCGCGCTTTTCTGCTGTGGTCATCGCTGGCGCTGGATGTTGCGCCTGATGAGCTTGCTTACTTCTACCGCCCTGAAAACTGCAACTGGCAGTACATCGCTAAATACCTCTGAGTCGAAAGGCTCTCCCTGATTCTCTGGAGTTAATCATATGCCTGTTACCGAACATGCGCAGCGTCGTGCTGCGCGTGCGGATGCGCTCATCACCGCACAACTAGCTTTCGCCCTGAATGGGTACAACTGGGATGAACTGGCCGAACCTCATCGCAAGACCCTTAATCGTGAGGCCATCATTCGCGAGGTATCTACACCGCTGGAGCGATATTGCCTGCTGAATGATTGCGAGCCGTGGGAGTGTCTGGCCGCTGTACTGAACCGCATGAAAAGGCCGGATGGCTCGCGTCGCTGGAAAGCCGTCCGGTTGTCCGACCGGATTTTCAATGGCCGGGTGCATCCGGTACGCAAGACTCCTGATGAAGTTTACGCCGCCATTGCCCGCCGTTTGTTTCTGCCGAAGCCCGTGCATCAAGAAGTGATTCAGCACATCCGTGCGCTAGGCCTGTTACCAGTTGGAGATAACTACCAATGACGAAATCTGAATTTGAAGCCGGAGCATGGGAACTAAAAACCCTGCTGCTGGGTGCGTTGACGCGCAGGCTTAAGGAGGACGAGGCGGGAGAGTCACGCATGGCTGCTGCCGAGTTGTCATCCTGCGTGAACTTCCTCAAGCAGAACGCCGCCGACTCGCCTGATACAACCTTTAACAACGTGTTCCCGGAGGATGACGACCAATGACCCCTGAACAGTTCCGGCAATGGTTCGCCACGCTGCCGGAGAAATATCAACGTGTAGTCCGCTTCATGTACGACAACGCCCGCAAGTCGGGCACACACACCGCGTCAAGCCTTGCGCTGATTCACACGTTGGTTACTGACCAGATCAAATTTGATTCGGAGTTTAATTTATGACTTTGAGTATTACCGATATCCAGCGCATTAACGCGCTGGCTCATAAGCACCTAAAGAACAATGAAGAGATTGCAGCGGAGACAGGTCATACCCTGACCGATATTGATGCAGTAATCCGTGGCGTCTATGTCGATGACTTGGCCGAACATTGGAAAGACGATGCTGATATTAATCTGGCGGAGTACAACGCCATCCGCAGCCGCTATAAGCCCGGCAAGCTGCACCGCGATACAGAGTTTATGATTGCCCGCGATATGCTGATTCGCCCTGAGACGGTGCTGGCTATCGCCCATTCCCGCTTTAGCAACGCCCACACGCACCCGGTACAGAAACCCTTGAAGGTGAAGCCAGCGAAGCCGAAAGTAGTGCGCAAGTTAGTGCCTACTGATTTAGATGAAATCCACAAGTTAGAGCGCTTCGGTTGGCCTGCTGCGGAGATCGCCGGGAAGCTGGGCGTCCCTGTTGAGGTCGTCGCGCATGTGCAACGCTGCCTGAGAAATCGTTGGTCGTACCCGGATACTCTGGAGTCTGTTAACTCCAAATTCAGCGAGGCTGAATGATGGCAGAGAACGAACCGCTGCACCCCGCCGTTAACCCTGATCTCTACGTGAACCTTGACGAACAACGCGAAGGATACGCTCCGATTGAATCACGGGGTTGGGATGTGCTGACGCAGAACCTGACCGGGAAAGGTCGAACTGACCCCAGCCAAACACTTAACCAGAATCCGAAACAACGCCCGCGCGGCTCCGTTGGTGAGCGTCGTTGGCTTCGTAAACGTGGATTACTTTAACGAGGAATTACCATGAGCAAAACTATCGTATTGCTGCCGCCCCGCAAGAATACAGACTGGGCTGCACAATTAAAGCTGATTTCTGAATCGCTTGAGGTGAGTCAGGCAGACCTCGCCCACGCCTATCAGGTTGATCGTCGGGATATGGGTAAAGCGTATCACGGTGTGCGCAAACTGCCGGAACGTTGTGTGCCTGTTCATATGCTGTTGTTAGCGCAGGTACACGACCTTAGAGCATTATCAGGAGAGTAATTTATGTCTGACCAGAATGTTAATCCGTACCTTTCCGGTGCTGATGCTGCATCGCAGCAATCGCCATACATGGCTGCACCTGTTGGAGCTGACAATGGCGCATCCCGCTTTAGTTCTGCGCCTGCTGATGCTGATTTCCTCCGTACCCAGCCCGTTAACGGCAATGATGGTGGTCAATGGCATAATGGCAATATCGCAAATCAGCAAGACCAGAACGCTGACAGCTCTGGGGCGCAAGTGGGCGACACACTGCAATTACAGGATGGCACCACTGTTGAGTTGACTCCTGAACTTCATGGGCTGATGGGGCAGTTTCACCAGTCTGTCGAAAGCCAGCTAGGTCAGGGTACAGTTGGCGCGATGTTGCAGTACGCTGGCAAGCTCGACGCCGGGACGCAATCAACCCTTGAACGGATGGTCATGTCTGGCGATCCCGCGCAGATGTCGCGTGCGGTTCAGTATCTGCAAGAGCGTATGGCTGGCGGTTCCATTACCGGTTACGTCCCGAACGGCCAGACTGCCGCGCAACCTGTCGGAATGTCACATGCTGAGTTTATAGCAGCGTATGACCAGCTTTCGCAGTGGGCGCAGCAATCAGGGTATGGCCCCGGCCATCGCCAGTACGATGAACAATACCGTGCTCTGGTTGCGCAGCGCTCCGCTGGCAAACGCGCTGGCCGCTAACGCCCAACGGTGGAATGCGCCCTGCAATACTGAGTGCGCACCAACCCGGTACTACCACACCAATCTATGCGCATGAGTCCCCGCAAGCCGCATTCTGCGCGGCATCTGAAAGCCTATTTTTAATTAACCGAGGTTCGTAATGAGCACCTGTAATTTCCATGCCGTGGAGCGTGTCGCTGACGTGCGCCCAGTTTTCGCCTTGCCGCTGGGTAGATGCGACCACATTTACCCTGAGCGTGTGCAGCACGTTTTCAATCCAGACGAAGCGGTTTATATCGTTGCCCGGTCTGCCACATCCGGCACCCGCACATCTGGCGTTAGCCGTGGGCTTTCCCCTGTGCTGCCGCCGAAGATGGCCGAGCGGATGCGCGAACGTAAACGGCACGAGAAGAACCGAGCCAGACCCCGCAAGGTGATCACTGAGGCGATACGCGCTGACATTATCGATCGCTCTGCAAAAGGCCAAAAGAATCGTTACATTGCAAGCAAGGTTGGCGTGTCTGAAACCTCTGTGCGGAAGGTGTTGAACATGGCGCGTATGAGTGCGCACTAATGCAAGGTAGTACGTTCGCCTTACTTCACGCGCACTAACCCCTGAGAACCGCGCCAGCTCTGGCCTCACAACGCCCATTTCGGGGCACCTCATCCCTTTAATCGATACCGTTCTGAATCCTGCCTCGGCGGGAGGATTCCGCACGTCTGTGCCATGACGATGGCGCGGGCTTCATCAACCTACGTAGGAGTTTTGTTATGGCTGATACTTCGTACAGTCCCGATCTGTTTCGCCCACATTATGGCGGGGTGGAATCCGACAATGATATTCACATCGAGGCTTATGACCGGGATGTCCAGACCCGTTTAGAGTCCAAATCCGTATTTCTGGCCGAGGGACTGTCTACATACAGGCCGCTGAAAGCCAGCAACCAATACCGCATTGATCGCCTGAGTGGTGATCTTGAGGTGAAGGGCAGAACCGCAGGGCAATCGCTGGAGCCTACCGCCGTTAAGTCGGACAAGTTGGTTATCTCTGTGGATACGCTGAGCTATATCCGCATCCCGATTGACTATCAGGACGACTGGACAGCTCCCGCATTTCGCGCAGAGCTGAGCCGCAATATGGGTACTGCTCACGCTAAATTCTACGACGAAGCGCACACCATCCAGCTAATCAAAGCGACTGACTTTGTACCACCGCCGACACTGCAACCAACGTTTAACCCGCTTACGGATAATATTGTCTCGCTCGACCTGACCACGGGGAGCGAAGAGGATGCAGCTAACGAACTGGTTCACGCTATCAAAGCTGCTGTTAATCGATTCCTGACTGAGAAAGATATTCCGGTGGCGGAGCTGTGCCTTCTCATCGACCCGGCTTGGTTCAGCATCCTGATGGAACATAAGAAGCTGATGAACGTCCGTTACAGCCGGGATAGTGGCAACGATTACGCATGGCGTCGAGTTGGCTATGTCGCTGGGGTACGAGTCATTGAGCTGAACAGTTACCCGCAGGAAGCCATTACTGGGCATGAGCTGGGCGCTGATTATGACGTTACCGCAGAGGAAGCGCTGACGAGGGCTACGCTGTTCCGACCTGCGTCTGTACTTGTGACAGTCGAAGCGCAGAGCGTTATCAATCGCCAGTGGGATGATGAACGCGAAATGACAATGGTGATGGACTCATATCGCCTGTTCAATGTTGGGCTGCGCCGCCCGGACTGCGTTATCAATTTCCGACAAGCTGCATAACTGGAGGGGCTGAGTCATGGTTAGTGATGCTTACGCCCCTGAGCTGTTGCGATCCCTTTTCCTGTATGACCCGGTTACAGGTCGCTTGTGCCATAAAGCTAACCGACGCCGGGTTAAGGCTGGCTCCTATGCTGACTCCACCCGGCGAGCTGATGGCTATCATCAAGTTGCCCTGCGGCTCGATGGTAAACAGTATCAGCTTAAAGCCCATCGCGTGGCGTGGATTCTTGCGCATGGCGCTATTCCTCACGGTAAGCAGATCGATCACATCAACGGTATCCGTGACGACAACCGCCTATGCAATCTGCGTTTGGTTACGCAGCGGGAAAACGACCAGAACCGACGCAAGACAAGGGGATATAGCTGGAATAAGGGCTGTAGCAAATGGGAGGCTTACATACGCGTTGATGGTGTACTCCGTCACCTTGGCTTATTTACTACCGAAGCGGCGGCGCGTGCTGCCTATCTAAAAGCTAAAGCCAGATACCATCCCTCAACGCCAGCCGATTTGTTGCAGGCTGCCTAATCCTCGGAGGTTCCATATATGGCTGATGAAAAGCCGATTAGAGCGCTGGCAGATGATGACCCACGCCGCCAGCGGTACGCTGAACTGTTGGCGCAGGCTAGCCGCATGACTATTCCCCGGCTGCATCCGGGCGATGCTAACAGTGTGATGAGTCAGCTTGCAACGATGCTTGGCGCACCTGTCCCGATAGTCGGTGCTATGACTGAGCACGCCGCTGCATGGCGTGCCTGTCTGCTTGAGCAAGGACTTGGCGAGCTTCTGGATGGCTTGAGTAAACAGGTGCTGACCATCTTCTTTCTGCTCTGCTGGAGAGACAGCGCCTTGCGATTGGCGGGTAAGCAAAAGGAACGGTTTGCAGCGGCCAGCGAGGGTTTGACCATTGAGCAATACCGAGCAATGCACCCGGCTTACAGAGAGGATAAAGAAGATGATAACCACGATTAAATTAAGGTGGCGGTACATCGAGCCGCCGCCAATGACTGGCGCACTCGCTGACCTGAAACAGTGGGTAATGGATACCGGAGAGCCTGAGCTGGAAGCTGAATTTCGTAAGCTGCTGGGGCTAATGCGCCGCAACGGTATCAGTGACGAACGCGTTAATGCGATGGCTGATGAGCTTTATGTTCTGGTTTGCCAACGCCAGTGCGAAGAATACGAAGCCTGCAAGCGGGCTGCCTCTGACAATGGAGACTTTGAATCATGGTTACACGGACAGACCAACTACTAAGAAAAGCAATGCGGGGCTATCTGGAACACCTCGGCAATATGCCGCTGGCGGAACGGATTACAAATGCTGCTGCATTCGAAGATGTGTATCGCTTCCTGTTGAATGGTTCCGGGCGGCTGGAGTTGCGCCGCGCTGATGTGGCCGCTGTCCGTGTCTTCCTGTGGAATTATCAATACCGACGCTGTGCGGTGACAGGTAAGCCGCTGCGCCTTGCGTCTGCCGTGTTGGATCACTGCCACCGAACCGGGCGCGTGCGTGCTGTGGTGCATCGCTCTGCTAACGCTGCTGAGGGTGGGCGATATGTTGGGCGTACTTGTGGCGTGAATATTATAAATTTGAAAGCTATGTTGGATATCTATCGTAAGAATTATTTAGGAATAAATCTTACGTATCCAACATAGAGTAAGAATAAAAGGGTAGGCCATGAAACCTACCCTGTATGGTTATCTGTTATTTATTTTTTCTAAAAGATGTACAACTGATTTGCCAACGGCAAATGACAGATTAACAGGAACCGCATTCCCTATTTGTTTATATTTCGCTGACATTGGGCCTTCAAATACCCAGTCATCGGGGAAGGTCTGTATTCTTGCGTACTCACGCACTGTTAATGGTCGTGTTTCTTCCGGGTGGCAACGCTCTGTTTGTTTCTGCGCTGGGGCACATGTTAAAGTTAGGCTTGGCTCATCCCACGATAAGCGACGAGCCATACCAGTTTTGCCACCGCCTAAGTAAAAACTCTTGAGCATGTATTCTTTTTGAATATCCTCTGGAAGATCTCTCCAGTAGCCACCAGGAGGAACCATGCTTAGAATCTCGGCTTTTCTTTTAGGATACTTTTGTCCCTCTGACTCTGGTACGTCGCTATCGTACAGCTCTCCCTTTTTTAAAGCATCTTTAAGTGTTAATATTTTATTGTAAGAAGAAGGCCATTCATAATCGATGCCATTAGCAAGATCATTCCTTACAGCCACTATAATCAAACGCTCGCGTTTTTGTGGTACTTTGTAGAAAATAGCCTTAAGTACCCTTGGCTCAAATAAAGTGTAGCCCAAGTCAGTGATAATACTTTTTATTGTATCTAAAGTCCGCCCATCATCATGATTAAGCAATCCTCGTACGTTCTCGGCTAAAAGAACCTTCGGATTAATTTCTTTAACTGCTCTGGCAAACTCAAAGAAAAGGGTACCTCGTGTATCTTCAAAGCCAAGTTTTTTGCCAGCATAAGAGAATGCTTGGCAAGGGAAACCGCCAGCCAGTACGTCAACGGTATTCCTATAAGGGGTGAAGTCAACTTTGCTCACATCGCCTTCAACCACATTCCATTCAGGTCTATTTTTTCGTAACGTCTTACAAGCATGGGAATCAATTTCATTTAGTAAAACAGATTTCAAACCTGCTTTTTCCAAACCTAAAGCCATACCCCCTGCGCCAGCAAATAATTCTAATACAGTATAAATGTTATTACAGGTTTTAGACTCGTCAGACCACTGGCTTTTGAATAAAAACTGAGCCTGTTCAAAATGTTTAAGTTGATCTTTTCTATAAAAACGATAGTTGTTCTCGTCATTTCGCTGAGAAACTAATTTTCCAGCAGTGTCCCAACGCCTTAAAGTTTCTTTTGACACACCCAAAATGTCTGCAACTTCTGAAAGTGAAAACTCTTCCTTTAACATACTTAGTAACCATGCCAACATTAGTCATGGTTACTACTGTATGGGTTTACATGGGCGTTGTCAAACGTTGATCATGGTTATCAGCCATAAGCGAGACCAAAATACTTAATAAAGCTATCTTTATCAGGGATGGAGAAGCCTTTCTGTCCGAGACGTTCGTTCAAAACATACTCAATTGCGTGAGGAAGAGCACTATAAAGTTCTTGCAGAGCATCCGGTCTGCCCGTGACAAGCTCATAGAAGCTCGCGCCATCAATGATTCGGATGTTAGGATTCGAAAGGCACAGAGTACCGCTGCCTTTATCAGAGGGGGTAAAAGGGATATCAAACCTAACAGGCTTGCGAGGGATTATATTAACAAAGTAAGCGCAGTAATCCTTAAATCGGCTATATTTAGGTGATACCAGTTCATCTAAGCCTTTATACTTATCAGCTAAGTCCCCGCCAGTAACCGTTGAGTATTTATTCTTCACCTCTGCAATGATTTTTCTCTCTTCGTTGAGGAGATCAACGATACCCCCGATTCCCATGTCCTGCCATCCATCAACATGGCCGAGGATTTTTTGGTGAAACGTACCAACATGATTCTGAATGGTCTTCTGACGTTGCCGTGCAAGTTCGGAGTTTCGCCACTCTTCATGGGATGAGAAACCCGGAGCTTCAAAAAGCGCACCAAAAGGGTCAATCACATTGCTGTTAAAAGTCTTCTCAGCGGCGTCTTTTTTCTTTTTAGCTTTAAGTAATAAGGTTTCAACTTCGTTAAAAAGATCTTCATCACTGATATATTCAAGTAATGCCATGGCTTTCTCTCCATCATTCTTTATAATTCAATGACTTGTTTGCGTAGTAACCTTTGGGAACTATTGCTGTTATGGCTAATTACGCAGCAGCTCTTAAAAAAATCATTGGAGCAAGTCTCCCCATCATAACGACTACGGACATAGATGAGAACGATCAATAAGCATTTTAATGATAGAAAGGGCGGATGTCGGCTGCGGCGGGCTTTGAATGGCTTGCGCTAAGGATTCGATCAATATCAATATGTTACAGGGATAGGGGAGTTACCCCCTAAATTTCGAGATAAGCCACTTGTTCTATATACCGAGCCAATTCAATTGGAGACGCAGAATTTTTTGAATATGTTTTGAAGCTCTCCGTGCTACCTCGCTCATGGCCAACGAGCAGGGCAATACGATCCTCTGGAACTTGAGCACGGTCGAGCTGTTGCACAAACGCATGGCGGAGTGAGTGAAACACTTTCCTCTCTGCGGCAAGTTCGCCAAGAGCTTTACGCTTTGCCCGTGTGAACTGCTGCGTATGCCACGTTGAGCGCTTCCCATCCGCTCGGTCTGTAATTGACGCGTGATAGAACAGAAAACCGCTATGTGTGGTTTTGAGCAATGATTTCACGAGGAGGATTAGCTTGCTGTGTACTGGGACGATTCGTGCCGCGCTCTTGGTCTTCCCCTCGGTGATCTCAAAGCACAAAACGCCCTCGATGGTTTTAATACTGCTCTCACGCAGCGTACATATTTCATTGATCCGCATACCGCTGTATGCCCCAATAGCCGTTACCGCTTTCATCTCATCATCGAGCAAATCATAGACCTTTGCTAACTCGCCCGGTGCGAAGACTTCATAGCTGACCTTGCTGCTTTTTGCTTCGAGTGCATGACCACGCCAAGGGTTATCCTGTGGCGCATCGTGATAGCGATTGCGTGCCAAATCCCATATCTGCGCCAGTGCACTGATATAGTTCTGGATGGTTTGGGGCGCTCGCTCAGTTTTGAGTTTATCTAACCAGCCTGTAACTATGGTTCGGTTAATATCTCGCAACTGAACATCTTTCTTTTTCAGGTGGGTTAACAGCACCTCTACGGCTTTATTGGTCTTGGATAGCGTGGTTAGCTTTCGCTTCTCGCTGTATTGAAGCAGGTACAAATCACGCATTTTTAGCAAGGAAGGGCAAGCCTGAATCGATGCACCAAACGATGCGGGGGCTTCCTTGGCGTACACACTGACACGGCGTAGCTCATCAATGATTTGATCGACGGATGAGCCTCCTTGTGGCTTTAGCAGATTCCGTAAGCGAGTCCATTCCAGAGCAATAGCATCGCGAAACAAACGCGCTTGCCGTATGTCTCGTGTCCCTGTGCTTTTCATAAAGTAGCGTTTCCCTTGGAACAGGTGGCGCATGTAGCTGGGGATAGCTATCCGCACGAGGTAATTCCCGCAGGGATCTAAAACTAGATAACGATCTCTCTTGAAACTCATACAAACCCCGGTTATGTTGTCGGGGCTTTTTCATGGCTAAACAGTCTGTGAAATGTGCCGGGGTTATGAGCTTTAGTCTAGCTAGTTCAACGAGTTAACGATGATTGTTGAAGCAAGCTAAGCCGCCTAAACCCGTGCCGGTTCGAGTCCGGCCTTCGCACTTATCCCCTTAACACCTCTCTCATGTACCATTCTACAAGCCCTTACGGCACGTCAATCGGCTTGTCGGCGGAACACAGAACAGCCTGTCGACAATCCTGCCTCCATTCATCATCTTCGACATCTGTATGTGCATAGTCTCGTCTGGTCCAATCGTTCCTTTATCAAAACTTTTATGATGGGCCACATTGTTTGCGTGTCTGTTGGATAGCGAATCCTACCTCGTCAGCAGAGAGTCATGTTCTTCATCAAAACCACTGGCAACGTTGTGTTCGACGGTCTCTTTTTATTCTCAAACTACGTGAACTTTGCTGCTTATCTACTCTCCCCAAATTCATGCCAAAAAATGTGAACCTCATCCCTGAAGCAAATCGTAATCTCTGAAATCGATCTGTGTCGTAAACTTTACTTTACACTTTTAGTGATGTTAGTCACAAAATTAAGCGCGGAGGGTGATCGCAATCTCACAATATCCTGGTATACAAAATCGACAATGTGAGCGGAAAAGAGGCTGGAAAGTTAAGTTTTCACTGCTTTCTCTCTTTTACCGCGTCTGGAGGGAAACTGCAATTCAAAAGATAAAAAATAACTTGTTGAAATTGAGTCAGTAAAAAAATGCTATGTGATTTAAATCACGCGTATTTACAGATTTTATGATTTACGCCAATGGCGAATATTGACGGAGCTATTTTCTTCATGAATTAAATCTTGCATAGTGCCCTCACATTATTTCTCCCCCTGAATCAGGAGGCGGATAGTTATATTCCATCAAACTTTATTGATGGGCCAGGTATGCTTTACTTCACATTAATACGAACATGACCACTGTTAACTGGAGAAACAAAATGAATTATCCGGCAGAACCCTTCCGTATTAAAAGCGTTGAAACTGTATCTATGATCTCGCGTGATGAGCGCATCCAAAAAATGCAGGAAGCGGGCTACAATACCTTCCTGTTGAACTCGAAAGATATCTATATCGACCTGCTGACGGACAGTGGTACGAACGCCATGAGTGATAAGCAGTGGGCCGGGATGATGATTGGTGATGAGGCCTACGCAGGCAGTGAAAACTTTTATCATCTGGAAAGAACGGTTCAGGAGCTGTTTGGCTTTAAACATATTGTTCCTACGCACCAGGGGCGCGGGGCGGAAAACCTGCTATCGCAGCTGGCGATTAAACCGGGGCAATATGTTGCAGGGAATATGTATTTCACCACCACGCGTTATCATCAGGAAAAAAATGGCGCCACCTTTGTGGATATCGTCCGTGATGAGGCGCACGATGCCGGTCTGAATATCGCCTTTAAAGGCGATATCGATCTTAAAAAGCTGCAAAAACTGATTGACGAAAAGGGCGCCGAAAATATTGCCTATATCTGTCTGGCGGTGACGGTGAACCTTGCGGGCGGTCAGCCGGTCTCGATGACGAATATGCGTGCCGTCAGGGAGTTGACGCAGGCGCATGGCATTAAAGTCTTCTACGATGCAACCCGCTGCGTAGAGAACGCCTATTTCATCAAAGAGCAGGAAAAAGGCTTTGAGAACAAGAGCATCAAAGAGATCGTCCATGAAATGTTCAGCTACGCCGATGGGTGTACCATGAGCGGGAAAAAAGACTGCCTGGTGAATATCGGCGGGTTCCTGTGCATGAACGATGATGAGATGTTCTCGGCGGCTAAAGAGCTGGTGGTGGTATATGAAGGGATGCCATCCTACGGCGGTCTGGCCGGGCGCGACATGGAAGCAATGGCCATTGGTCTGCGTGAATCCATGCAGTTTGAGTACATTGAGCACCGTGTGAAGCAGGTTCGTTATCTGGGCGATAAGCTGAAGGCGGCAGGTGTGCCGATTGTTGAACCGGTAGGCGGCCATGCGGTATTCCTCGATGCTCGTCGCTTCTGCGAACACCTGACCCAGGATCAGTTCCCGGCGCAGAGTCTGGCGGCAAGCATCTATATGGAAACGGGCGTGCGCAGCATGGAGCGTGGCATCATCTCCGCAGGGCGTAATAAAGAGACGGGCGATCACCACCGGCCAAAACTGGAAACGGTACGCCTGACTATTCCACGCCGCGTTTATACTTATGCGCATATGGATGTGGTGGCCGATGGCATTATTAAACTCTATAAGCATAAAGAGGATATTCGCGGGCTGAAGTTTATTTATGAGCCTAAGCAGTTGCGCTTCTTTACTGCACGTTTTGATTATATTTAATGATATTGATAGCCCCATTTTTAAATGGGGCTTTTTGTTTTTTATTATCCGAAGATGTACAAATGACAGCCGTAATTATAATTAATAGTCAACAGGAACATTTATCATGGATATTAATGCCATTGAACGACAGAGTTCCCCCGGACTTATTAGCGGGACGATGCTTGTCATCGCAACGGTAGTCGGCGGGGGAATGTTCTCCCTGCCTATTGCGATGGCGGGAGTCTGGTTTCCCGGCGCCTCTGTTATTCTGATCGTTATTGCCATCATGATGTTATTAACCGGCCTGATGCTGGTTGAAGTGAACCTTCACTATGGTGCCGGAGCCAGTTTTAACACCTTTACTCAGGATCTATTAGGGCGAAAGTGGAATATCGTGGTTGGCATCGCCTTTGGTTTTGTACTCTATATTTTAACCTATGCGTATATCTCCGGGTCATCGGCGGTGATGGCGCAGACGGTGTTTAAATATAGCGGTTTTCGTTTCCCGGCAAACATCTCCGTTATTGTCGTCAGTATGCTGGTTGGCGTAATCGCCTGGTACAGCTCGCTGCTGGTCGGGCGGATCACCACCATTCTGATCGTCGGTAAGTTTGTGGCGTTCTTTGCCACGTTCTCCGGGCTAATCGGCCATATTGAGGTGGCGAAACTGGTCGATAGCGTCGCCATCGCACTGCCGAATACGCAATATCTTCCCTATATTCTGATGACGCTGCCGTTCTGCATTATCTCCTTTGGTTTTCACGGCAATGTGCCGAGTCTGGTGAAACTGTATGGCACCCACGGCGTGTCCCATATTACGCGCTCCATCGTGATTGGCACCCTGTTTGCCGTGCTGCTCTATATCTTCTGGCTGGCGGTGACGATGGGCAATATCAGCCGCGCCGAGTTTTCGCCGATCATTGCCAAAGGCGGCAATATTGATGTGTTTGTGGAAGCCATCAGTGGGCTGTTTACCAGTCGCTATATGGATTTAATCCTGACCTTTTTCGGTAACTTTGCCGTTGCCAGTTCGCTGCTGGCCGCTACGCTGGGTCTGTTTGATTATATTGCCGATCTGTTCCACTTCCCGGATAACGGCATCGGCAGACTGAAAACCGCGCTGGTGACCTATTTCCCGCCCGCTGCCGTCTGTTTCTTTTTCCCGAATGGTTTTGTCCACGCGATTGGCTATGCGGGACTGGCGTTTACCATCTGGAGCGTGATCCTGCCGCCATTTCTGGTGAAAGCGTCCCGTAAGCGTTTTGCCACGGCGCGTTATACCGCCCCCTGTAACAATACGGTGCTGAATCTGGTAATTGTCGGCGGAGGGATTGTGTATCTGACGGTGGTGCTGGATGTGTTTGGTTTGCTGCCGACGTTCCGTTAGCGGGAGGCGCTATGTTTCTGACATTACTCAGGTTACAGCATCCGCTGGTTTATCGTTACGCCTGGCTGAGGGTGTGGGTGGTGGTGTTAAGAAAATGCGGACTGCGCAAGAATAAAACTCACAAAAGCAATCAGGCCTGTCGCTGACAGGCCTGCCTGGATTTACACCCGGAAGTAGCGTGGTGGAATCAACGTTGAGAATGCGTCGATCTTCTTCACCATCTTTTTCCAGAACAACATAACAACAATCCTCTGTTTAAAATGCAGGCGCTATTTTAGTCAGCGCAGGCATTGCGTAAAAGATCGCCGCATCGTTCTTATCGTGTGCGTGGTGTAAAGCTTTTTGTTCACTCTGCAAAATGTGGAGGAGTAACACGATCGGCAACCCTGCCGCCGGGTTGACAAGCGTTAAAATAGTACGGGCAATCCCAGCCCGCGTTTCACTTCCCGTAGCGTTGTCTGTGTGACCTCATGCGCCCGTTCACTGCCTTGTTGCAGTATCTGCATCAGCATGCCTTTATCCTGAATATAGGTTGCCCGCCGCTCGCGCATTGGGGCAATCAACTCCTGCAAACAGGTTTCCAGTTCGTTTTTACAGGTGCGATCGCCAAGCCCGCCCTGCTGATAATGCGCTTTCATCGCCGCGACTTTCGTTTTGTCCGGGTGAAAGGCATCCAGCCAGGTGAACACGACATTTCCTTCGATCTGACCCGGATCGCTGACGTTAAGGTGGTGAGGATCGGTGTACATGGCGCTAACCGCTTTGTGGATCGTCTCTTCACTGGCGGAGAGTTGCAGGGTATTGCCGAGAGATTTTGACATTTTAGCGCCGCCATCGATGCCGGGCAGGCGGCCGGTGTCGCTCAGAATCGCCTGACAGTGACGTAGCAGTGGGGCAGGCAGCAGGCTGTTCATCTTGTGTACGATTTCGTTAGTCTGCTCGATCATCGGCAACTGATCGTCTCCTACGGGCACATATTCCGCTTTAAACGCGGTGATATCCGCCGCCTGGCTGATGGGGTAGACCATAAATCCGACCGGTAACGAGCGGGTAAAGCCTTTCTGCGCAATTTCATTTTTCACCGTCGGATTACGCTCTACGCGGGCGACAGTGACGACATTCATATACAGCATGGTCAGTTCCGCCAGTGCAGGTAAGGCGGATTGCAGGCAGAGCGTGGTGAGTTCAGGGTCGATTCCGGCAGCCAGATAATCCGCCAGCACTTCCGGGATGTTGTCGCGGATCTTTTGCGGGTTCGTACCGTTATCGGTCAGCCCTTGCAGGTCGGCAATCAGCACAAATTGTTGATGGGTATGCTGCAAAGCAACGCGCTGGCGCAGTGAGCCAACGTAGTGCCCGAGGTGCAGGGTGCCCGTAGGGCGATCGCCGGTCAGAATGGTGGGTTTTGTGTTCATCAAAGACTCCTTTACGTGAAAAAACCGAAAGACGTCTCTGGAACGCAATAGCCGCCTTTCGGCGGCTATTAATACGGGGATAAAACAGAACCGTGCCGCCTTTAGTCAGGCAGCCACCAGCGGTTATGGCGTTGGGGAATCGCAGTCTGTTTGTTCATAAAAATGACCGTATCACGGTTAAGCGCAGGGGTAAACCTGCTATGTCAGGGTTGTTAATGGGCAACCTGTTCACTCTGCTTGCCATCAGCGCTCTTCAGCATTCTCTTTTTTGCGTAAACTGCCGCTGCTTAACAAGTTGAATCATGCTGATGACGGCGCCGAAAAATAAGGCCGCAGCGCCGCAAAGCGTTGCGCTGGCGATCGCCTCCGTGCCGCTGCCTAACAGGCTGGTTAACAGTGGGCCGACGATCTGACCGATGCCGTAGGTGAGTGTGACAAGACCCAACAGATTGATATTCCCCGGCACGCTCAGCTGCCGCGCCAGCGGCATCACCAGCGAGGTTGTCCCCATGAACGTCGCGCCAAAACCAATGCTGCTGATAATAAGAAGCGGCAGTGCGTCGCTGGCGAGCGTGAGTATGACGCAGACTCCCTGAATCAGCAGATTCGCCGTCAGGCATTGTAATACGCCCCAGCGCTTTGCCGCCCACAGCCAGCCAAAACAACCGGGAACGATCGCCAGTCCCACCAGTGACCAAAGATGGGCGGTGAGTAGCGGCGAGCCCGCGTTTTTCGCCATTAGCGGCAGATAGGTGGCGACGATGATGTAGCCAAATCCGGCGAAGCCATATAGCAGCGCCAGTTGCCACCAGCGCATCAGCGGATGATGCGTCGGCGCCGGAGGAGCGGGCGGCAACGCGTGGGCGCGGGCAGGGATAAGGAACGCCAGGAGCAGCAGTAACACGGCGGAGATAACGGCAGCGCCTGACCACAGCGCATGGGAAGAAAGCGCATAGCGTAAACCGGCGATAACATACTCGTTGCCCAGCAAGATACCGGCGCCAACGCCGGAGAAAAGCGACGCAATCACAAACGGGTGACGGGTATGTTGCAGGACGATCATCGAGCCAAAAATCATCATTCCGGCGCTGGCGACCCCGGCCAGAAAACGGATCAGCATCACGATGGCAGGTTGCGTAAATATCGCCATCGCAAGGATTAATCCCCCGGTTGCTACCGCCGATGTCAACAGCATTGGCCGTAAGCGAGAGGGGAGGTGAAAGGCGCCGAAGGAGAACAACAGGCTGCCCGCCAGATACCCCGCGTAGTTGGCGCTGGCAATCCAGGAAAGCGCCGCGAAGGTAAACTGACCTTCAGACAGCAGGACCGGTAGCATCGGGGTATACAGAAAACGTCCGATCCCCATTCCCAGCGTCAGTACCATTAAGCCGAAGAGTGCCGTACTGATGGCATGACGGTTTGAATCGGCATTGCCCTGAACCATACTTGCTCTCACTTAGCGCGTTAATTTGTGTTTGTTATATTACATGTGTAAATGATAATAAAAAGTAAAAAATAGAGGCGTGTGAGGGCCCGGCAAGGCATATGCGTTGGGAAATTCAGCAGGCGTCGATCGTTTTTACGCAGTGCCAGCCATCATCCACGCAGCGATAGATGGATTCGGTATGACCGGGGATAATCCACTGCGTTTCTTCGCCGGGGGGGCAGTGCAGGTAAATACATAACCCGCAGCCGCCGCGTAGCTGGCGCGGAATATCCGCCACCCGAAAGGTCATTCCCGCAGCCTGAAGCGCTTTGCGGGTCTGAATGACGCCCACCGTCGAATGAAATAAAAACAGATATTCCGTCATCCGCGTTTTCTCTGGCGTTGACCAATCAGCGCCGCACCAATGGCCCCGGCAAACTGCGCGTCAGGATGGGTGTAAACCGGCATCGCAACGTGTCTTTCCAGCATACGCGCGAATGCCGCACAGTGGCTGACGCCGCCGGTAAACAGCAAAGGTCCCCCGGCAGACAGTCGGCCGATAAAATTGGCGCTACGTCTGGCCATCGCGTTGATCACGCCGGAAAGAATGGCTTCTGGCGCAACGCCCGCAGAGCGCAGGCTGATCACTTCAGACTCGGCAAAAACCGTGCACATGCTGGTGATAGCATGAGGCTCAATGCCGTCGGTGATCGTATCCAGTTGATCCACGCTGGCGCCGAGGGTGCGCGAAATCACCTCCAGAAAACGCCCGGTTCCGGCGGCACATTTATCATTCATCAGAAAGTCGGTGAGATTACCGTCGTTATCCAGCTGAATAACCTTGCTGTCCTGGCCGCCAATGTCGATGACCGTGCGGGTTTCAGGAGCCAGAAAGCGTGCCCCCAGCCCGTGACAGGAGATTTCTGTCACCTGTTTATCGGCAAAATCAACCAACTGGCGTCCGTAGCCGGTTAGCGTCAGAAACGGGCGCGTGTCCAGCCCTGCGTTTAGCGTTTCCCACGCCTCGTGGATAGCATCGGCGGGGCGAAACGGCGTGGGGCAGAGGAAACGGCGTGTGATAACGCCCTCCGCCAGCAAAACGCCTTTTGTCGCCGTGGAGCCGGAATCAATGCCAATCGAATACGTCACGGGCGCTCCTTACAGCATTTCGATAAAGGCCGCGACGCGGGTGCTGAGTTGCCCGATATCCGAAGTGGAGTAGTCCGTTTCGATGGCGATATAAGGGATGTTGTGCTGTTGGCGTACGTGGCGCTTAATCGCCATAGACTCAACGGCATAGGTATGACAGGCCTGCAAAATCACATCCACGACACCGTCCGCCTGATACTCCTCTACCATCTGGCTGAGCAACGTCAGCCGCTGGTCGTTGGGCGAAATGCAGGAACAGCCAATTGCGAGGTATTTGTCGGTCAGCGCGTCATAGACATCGCCCGTCTCTTCAACGCACTGTTCGGTGGCTTTTGCCCCCGTGCAGTTTTCAAATCCGACGACCCAACCGCCGTTTTCTTCAATGGCGCGTACCACTTTTTCTGCCGCGCCGCCAATCGGGCAGCCGGTGATCAGAATGCGCGGGCGGGCGTCCAGCCGCTTGCCGTCCTGCCACTCCTGGCGCACGCGGTCAGCCATGCCGTTGAGCTCGTCGATAAGCGCTTCTTTATCAAAACGAAACGTCGCGCCGTACACCACTTTCAGGATATCGCTGCCGCTAAGAGCAGGAGGATTAAGCTGGCCGACGCGGTAGAAATTGGCCAGCGCGCGGCGTTCGCGGTTTTTCAATACGATTGCGTCGCGCAGGGCGGTTTCGCTGATGGGGCGGCCAAAACGCGTTTCCACAGCCTGTTGCAGACGCAGGATCTCTGCTTTCCATAACGCACGGGAGGCGGCGTCATTGGCGCTGTTGGGCAGTTGCATGACGTGTACTGTCTTAAATTCGGCCATGTATTCGTACATTTTCTTTTTGCCGTCGCAGGTGGTTTCGCCCACCACCAGATCGGAAAAATAAAAGTAGGGGCATTTGTCCGTTTTGCCGAAGCCGTAGCTGCTTTTGATCAGAGGACACAGGTTGCGCGGCAGATCCTTTTCGGCTTCTTCGATGGTTTCGTCCGACGTTGAACACAGGGAAACGACAACCGCGCCCGCCGCCATCGGGATCTCCTGCGGCATAAACGTGCAGTAGGTGCCGACCAGCGGGATCCCCTGTTCTTTAAGATCCATAACGGTGAGAAAGCCTTTCTGACGGGCGTCGGAGAACTGGTTAAAAATGGCGGGTAGATCGGTGATAAGCGACATGGTTTTCCTTCCCCGTAACACGGGAGACAATGAAAAGACCACGCATTATAACCCTGTAAAAACCAGGTGTTTATTGATCTGCTTAAAAGTTGGGTAACGTCAGCAGGGATGGTATTTGTGACAGCAGATACAACACCAGCCCGATGGAGCCGCCGACCAGCGTGCCGTTGACGCGGATAAACTGCAAATCTTTGCCGATGTTCAGCTCTATCTGGCGTGACATATCGCGGGCATCCCAGCTTTTTACCGTGTCGCTGATGTGGCGCGTCAGAAACGCGGCGAATTCCGGCGCGAC
The DNA here is from genome assembly GCF_030333395.1 of Citrobacter sp. CK194. Taxonomy (NCBI): domain Bacteria; kingdom Pseudomonadati; phylum Pseudomonadota; class Gammaproteobacteria; order Enterobacterales; family Enterobacteriaceae; genus Citrobacter; species Citrobacter sp. CK194. The sequence continues at coordinate 300,370 of NZ_JAOWGA010000012.1, read as the reverse complement.
CCGGTGCGCAGCCTGTTCCAGATGGCCGTTGAGCGAAGCGCGAAGGGCATCATCCGCCACCAGCGTTTCGCCGAACCATTGCCCGGCATGGGCGATCCGCTGCTTCACGCGGGAACCCTCTGCGTTAATATCTGCCTTCAGCCACTGGCGTAAATCAGCCCAGAGTTCACCAAGATAATGGTTAAACGCCTCATCTTCTTTCAGGTACGCTTTGATGCTTTCCGCCCGGGAGGCCATCTCTGGATCGTTTTTGAGTTTGTCGATCAGCTTAAAGGTGGCGCGATCGAAGGCGTGGCGGATCTGGTGCGCCTGGTCGTGGCTGATATCATCCAGCAGCGAATTCACCGCATCGGAAACCAGTTCTGCGCTGTGTTCCCCCAGCCATTCGGTCGGTAAAATTTTTGCTTTTAGCGGATGTTCCGTCTCCAGCCAGCGCACGATTTGCTGCGCGATAAACGCGCGTGAGCTGTCGCGCTGAAGCAGGGCGATCAACTGCGCGATCAGGGTGTCCAGCAGTACCTGATGACGATCGTTTTTGGTCATGCTCTCCAGCATTAACGCGCTGGTGCCAGAGAAGTCCACTTTATCGATCGCTTTGTGTACCGCCCGCTTGAGCAGGCGTTGAATACGGGCGTCGTCCGTCAGTTCGAGAAAACCGCTCATGATTTGCAGCAAATGCATCCCAACCCGCCGGGCGTTATCCGGCTGACTGAACCAGTTGCCGATCAGCAAGGCCGGTTCATGACGGCGAATGAGCGCGACCAGCGACTGGGTATCAAGAAATTTCTCCTGCACGAACTGGCCAAGATTTTCGCCGATTCGATCCTTATTACGCGGGATAATGGCGGTATGCTGCGCGATAAACGGGATCGGCACCCGACGAAACAGCGCCACGACGGCGAACCAGTCCGCCAGTGCGCCCACCATTGCCGCTTCCGCAATGGCTTTAATGCCGAGTACCCAAAAATTTGGCGGCAGGAAAAGCGTCGTGATGAACGTGGCGGCGGCAATCAGCAGCAGCGAGAGCGCCAGTTGTTTGGCGCGTTTGAGTTCAGCAATTTTATTCATAGCGTTAAGGATAGAGCCAGACGGGGGGATCGTGCAAAAGATCATGCGGTGAAGGCCTTCTGGCGTAGCGCCATCAGGCGTGAGTTTATTTCTCAGTTGCCAGTTCTGTTACCTCATACTGACGCACGCGCTGTAATAGCCCTTTCAATGTGAACACCGCCGCAATTCCTGCCACCACCGCCAACAGATGAAACGGAATCTTGCCGCCGTTAAACCACAACCCGCGTCCGACTTCGATAGCGACGGCCATGACTGTCAGGATGACGATATTCAGCGACGCTGAGACGGTACCTTTAGGCAGAGTGTTGGAAAACAGCGTAAAGCGGAACAACGTCGAGAAAATCATCCCGATCCCGAAAGCGTACAGACTGGTGCCCAGCACTGACCACAGCCAGACATGAGGCCACAACAGATTTCCTGCGATCAGGATGGCCAGACCGACAAGCTGTATCGGCGGCGCGCGCCAGATAAAACGCGGATCGCCGGGATCTTTCACAACCCGAGCGACCATCATATTGGCGATGATTACCGCGCCAAACACCGGCACCTGCGCCCAGGCGAACTGAGCGGTGGTCATGCCGCCCGCGTCGATTAAGATTACTGGCGAGACCGCCACCCAACTCATTAGCGGGATGTAGCTCAGCGAAAGCGTTGCGGCGCCGAAGAGGAAAATCCGGTTGTGAAATACGTGGCGAAAATCACGGAGGACAGCGGGAATGCTAAACGGCGCCGCGCCGCGTTGTACCGTCTCTGGCATCGCCAGCGCCAGGCCGCACAGGGCGATCAGCCCCATCAGCGCAATAATGCCGAACAGGGCTTTCCAGTGAACAAAGTGCATTAGCGCAGCGCCTGAGAGCGGGCCGATAACCGGCGCAACCAGGACTATTGAGGTGATGATCGCCATCAGTTTTATGGCTTTGGTCTGGCCGAAGGCTTCCTGCACGGTAACGTAACCGACCGTGGCGATAAAACAGATGCTGGTGCCCTGAATGAAACGCGCGACCAGAAACTGTGTCATTGACGTTGTAAGGAGTGTGGCGGCGCAGGCAACGGTGAAAATAAGCGCGCCCGTAATCAGCACCGGTCGGCGGCCAATCCGGTCGGAAAGCGGGCCGAGCAACCACTGCAATGCCATCCCTCCGGCCAGATAGAGACTGACGGATGCCGGAGCCAGACTGACATCGGCATTGAAATCATGCACGACATGGATGATGCCCGGCTGAATCAAATCCGTCGACAGGTAGGCGGCAAAGTCGTACAGAATCAGCGCCATCGGGAAAAATAGCGTTGTCGCGCGCCGGGAGAAGAATTGACGTATCCGTTGCATATAAATCGCACTCCATGTCGGAGAAAACCCTGAACGGGTACAGTGAAATATTTCTGCGTGGCGTATTCAGAAAAAATGTATGCCTTGCAGAAAGGTGAATTTATCGTTGATAGCGCCTCGCAGCAACGCATAATACCGAATGTTGTTGGCATCCTGACAAGGTAAGGTGACGCCGGATAGTGAGATCATGCAACATCGGCGTATTGCCTTGCTGGAGTTGATACAAAAACATATCCGCCAGCGCATCACTGGCCCGGTAAACGCCGTTCTGCCGGGCGGGCTTATTCCATCGCCACTTTCACCGCCTCTCCAAGTTTTTGCATCACTTCACGATGTTTCTCGTTCGGCGGTAACGCACAGTTGATGCGCACGCAGTTGCGATACTTCCCGGAGGCGGAAAACAGTGACCCCGGCGCGACCTGGATTTTCAGGCGGCATAGCTGTCTGGCGACGCAGACCATATCGATATGCTCCGGCAGCTCGACCCATAGCATAAAGCCGCCTTTTGGTCGGGTGACGCAGATCCCGCAGGGAAAATATTCGCGTACCCAGCAGGTATAGATCTCCATGTTGCGCTGGTAGATCTGGCGCATTCGCCGGACATGACGGTGATAGTGGCCTTCGCGGACGAAGGTGGCCGCCGCCAGCTGCGTGGCGGGAACGTTGGTGCCGATGACGGCGTATTTCATATGCAGCAGCCGATCGTGGTAACGACCCGGAGCGACCCAGCCCACGCGCAGACCCGGCGCGACGGATTTGGTAAACGAACTGCACAATAGCACCCGACCATCGATATCCCAGGAGTGGATGGTGCGGGGGCGCGGGTAATCCGTCGCCAGCTCGCCATACACGTCATCTTCAAAAATCACAATATCGTGGCGCTGCGCGAGGCTGAGCACTGCCCGTTTGCGTGCGTCCGGCATAATAAACCCGAGGGGATTATTGCAGTTTGGTACGAGGATAACCCCTTTAATCGGCCACTGATCCAGCGCCAGTTCCAGCGCTTCAATACTGATACCGGTATCTGGGTCGGTCGGGATTTCAATGACTTTTATTCCTAAGCCGCGCAGGAGCTGCATGGTGCCGTAATAGGCGGGGGATTCGACGGCGACAATATCGCCCGCCTGGCAGACGGTCAGCAGCGCCAGCGACAAACCGCTCTGGCTACCGTTGGTGATAACGATATCATCAGCGCTGACGACTGAACCGCTGTCAAGCATCAGGCGGGCGATCTGTTCCCGCAGTTCGCGGTATCCGGCCAGTTCATCGTAGCCCAGCACCGCCCCCAGGTTATGTTGCGCCACGCGGCTTAGCTCGCGCCAGAGCGGTTTCAGGCTGGGTTGGTGGATATCGGGGACGCCGCTGCTGAAAGGAATGATTGATTTGTCGTTGTGCCCTTCCAGCATGTCCAGCACCTGATCCCACTGGGTGATCTCTACCGGTCGTTGTACCGGGCGTGACATCAGCGGCACTGGCGGTTGCGCCTTGCGCGGGGCGACAAAGTAGCCGGAACGCGGCTGTGGAGTGATGAGCTGCAACGTCTCCAGCGTCTGATATGCCTGCTGTACGGTACTGATGCTCACCCCATGCTCCTGACTCAGGCTACGTACCGAGGGCAATTTTTCCCCGTGGCGATACAGCCCTTGCTCAATACGCTCGGCCAGCAGATTAGCCAGATGTTGGTAACGCGTCATGCTGTATCCCTCACTCTTGCCATACAGATGGAAAAACCAGTACAGAACGGTGGTCGAAATCGCGTTCAGATACCGTTTTAGCCAATCTGTATGGCAAAGAAAAGTATTTTTTGAATCTGTATTGTGGTGGTGAAGATCCGGGAAGATAAAGCCTCTGACCAGGTGGGGAGGTGGAGTATGGAATTTCACGAGAATCGCGCAAAACAGCCGTTTATTGGTTTTGTTCAGGTCTGGCAGGCAATAAAAAGATGGCGACTGCGGGCGCAGACGCAGCGCGTATTGCAACGCATGAACGATGAACAGTTAAAGGATGTGGGGCTGCGACGGGATCAGATTGAGTGATCCACCGTAACATCACAGAGGCTGGGCTGTATTCAGTCCGGCCTTTTTTACATTCACGTAATTTATCAATTGATGCTTCCTTATCAGCTGTTTCTTGATACTTATCCTGATAAGTATTATTTTCCCATCTGCTAAGAGGGGAAAGAGAGATGACTGAAGATGAGCTGTTTGCCCGCCGTCCGATGGGGATGCGCATGGCAATGGTGGTACGCCAGTGGCGTGCAATTATTGATGCTGCCATCACCGATACCGGCCTGACGCAGTCAAGCTGGACGGTGCTGATGCAACTGCATCAGTTGGGTGATAACGTCTCGGTCAGCGAACTGGCGGAGGTGCAGGGCATTGAGCTGCCGCCGCTGATGCGCACCCTCACGCAACTGGAAAAACAGGGCTATCTGGTGCGTTCAACATCGCCATATGACAAACGCATCCGCCTGCTGATGCTGACAGCGCAAGGCCGTTCAAGGCTGGAAGAACTGAACCGGGTGATTGAGACCTATCAGCAACGCGTCACCCGTACTATCCCGGAAGCGGAACTTGCCGCCTTCAGCGCCACATTAAATCAAATCGCCTGCAATCTGCGGTTAATCCGCGAAGAAGATAATTAACTCTAAAAAACTATGATGACCCCAGAACAAAAATTTGCCCGTTGGGTAAGGGTGAGTATTGCCGCTTTCCTTGCAATATTCGCCTGGTTTATTGTTGCCGATATCTGGATCCCGCTGACGCCGGATTCCACCGTGATGCGTGTGGTGACGCCGGTCTCCTCGCGCGTCTCCGGCTATGTCTCTCACGTCTACGTACGCAACAATAGCCAGGTGAAAAAGGGCGACCTGTTGTATGAACTGGACCCAACGCCGTTTATCAATAAAGTTGAGGCCGCACAGATTGCCTTTGAGCAGGCGAAGCTGAGCAACCAACAGCTGGATGCGCAGATCGCCTCTGCGCGCGCCAACCTGCGCACCGCGCAATACACTGCCCGCAACGATAAGCTCACGTTTGACCGCTATCAGCGGCTGAGCGCGATGCAGAATGTTTCGCAGTCGGATCTGGATAAAGTGCGCACCACCTGGCAGACCAGCGAGCAGTCGGTGGCTGCGCTGAATGCCAGTATCCAGAACCTGCTGATCCAGCGCGGTGAACGCGACGACAGTCGCAATGTGACGCTGCAAAAATACCGCAATGCGCTGGAAGAGGCACAGCTGAACCTGGGCTGGACGAAGGTGCGGGCGGAAACCGACGGGACGGTGAGCAATCTCCAGCTCAACCCTGGGCTTTACGCCACTGCCGCTACGCCTTTGATGGCGCTGGTCAGTAACCAGACCGATATTGTGGCCGATTTTCGTGAGAAAAGTCTGCGTCACACCCGCGTAAATACCGATGCCGCAGTGGTGTTTGACGCCATGCCGGGCAAAGTGTTTCCTGCGCATGTGACCAGCAGCGACGCCGGGATTCTGGCCGGGCAGGAAGCGGTTAACGGACAGCTGTCGCAGCCGGAACAGTCAACGCGCTGGGTGCGCGATGCCCAGCGTATGCGCATTCACGTTGCGTTGGATACCCCGCTGGAGAAACCCCTGCCGACCGGCGCTCGCGCTACGGTGCAGTTGTATAACAGCGAGGGGATGTTTGCCCGCACCTTTGCAGGGGCGCAGATCCACCTGGTAAGCTGGCTTCACTATGTCTATTAACACCCTGGCCCACGTCTTTACGCCGCACGGGAATATTGTCTACACCGCCAATGATTTTCGCCAGACCGTGCGTATTTCCGTTGCCGGGACGATAGCGTTGAGTATCTCGACCTTTTACAACGTGCAGTATGGCGTCTTTTTTGTGGTTTATCCGCTGATGCTGTTGTCGCTGGTGCCGGTGTTTAACCGCCATGTGGCTCGTCAGTTTGTATTCAGCGCAGCGGTGAACTGCGTTGAAATGGTGTTGATTGTCGGCTATCTCTCGCAGTGGCCAGTAATTATGACGCTGGTGGTGTTTGGCCTGTACGTGATGCGCTTTCGTTTTATGAGCAAGGGGCCGCTGTTTTTGCTCGGTTCGATGGGCGTGGTGTGCCAGAGCACGATGCTCAACTTTATGAGTTACCCTGGCACCAACTGGCATACGCTGATGTTCTCCAATATGGAGGCCTGCGTGATGGCGGTAGCCCTGAGCGCGCTGCTGCACTATCTGATCCCGGATGTCGAACTGCGTCAGCCGCCGCCGCGTATTGAGAAAGATGATGCCCGTATTCGCCATGAGTCGCTGCTTTCCGGCACCGTGGCGACGATGATCTTTGTGATTTTCCAGATCTGCGATTTGAGCGATTCGCTGTCGGCGCTGATGGCGGGAATTTTGATTTTGTTTCCGATGCACTATCGTGGCGCGGTGATCAGCTCTATCTGGCGCGTCGTCGGCGTGGTGCTGGCCTGCCTGTATATTCTGCTGGTGCAACTGCTTATTTATGACTTCAGCAACCATATGCTGCTGATGATGCCGCTAATCGGTCTCGGGCTGGCCTTCAGCGCTCGTCTGCATGTGATGGAAAAGGTCGGTGCGGGCGTCGGTTTTGCCAGTATCACCACCATCGGCATTATGTTCGGCCAGAACCTGCACCCGGACAGCGATCTGGTGTTCAGCGATCTGTACCGCATCACTTCAGTCACCGTCGCGCTGGTAGCGACGCTGACGATGGTGTTTCTGGTCCACCGCATCCTCAACTGCTTTGCAGCGACACGGTTTGTGATTACTGAGTGAGTGGGGGGAGTGAGCGCCGGATGGCGGCTTCGCCTTATCCGGCCTACGTAGTTGATTTCCAGGCCCGGTAAGCGCAGCGCCACCGGGCATCCGGGCGGTTATTTCTGCCTGGCAGGCTTCGCCGAAATTATGTCGATAAACTCCTGCACCTGCTGTTGCTTATGCGCGGACAGTTTGCACACCCGACGCAGCGACTGCAATAATGCCGGTTCTTCAGGCTCCGGCTGCTTTGCCGTCAGCACGATGAAGCCTGCCATCACCTTGATATCCATCTTACTACCGGTGGTAAAACCGGCGGCTTCCAGCCACCGGCCTTTCAGGGTAATGGCGGGAATACGGGTGTAATCCGGGTAGCGGTTCGCATAACTGACGGTGGCAACGCGGTTATTTGCCAGGGAGACTTCTGGAACGGTGAATTCTGCAATAGAATGCGGGGTAGTCATGATGGCTATTTCCTGTGAATAGTGATTGTGATTAGCGAGGCGCTCGTGTTGCTGCACGGGCGCCTTGCGAAAAATACCTGTACATATCATCAGGGAATAGACGGAAAGTCCAGCTGAAAATGAATGAAAATAAGGGCGTGGATAAAGAGAAAGATTATTTCTGGTGATGGGAATAAAGCGGCTATTTAGCCGCTTTATTGGTTTCTGCGGGTGGGTTAATTTATGGCGGCGTCGGTGAGGGCGTCGGCCAGGTGGAACTGGGTTTGTTGGGCGGATTTGAATGCTAAAGTTAAGGTTTCAAGAATCCCCATGAATATATTGACTGTTTTAACGATTCTCTTTTGCTCTTTTAATGGAGGTACAGGGAATAGAAATTTGCTTATTTCGCCAAGATATAAACAAGGTTGTGCTCCACCGCGTTTGTGCGAGTGAATCATAGATTGTAATAACTGGGAGTCCATAGCTATTTTTAAGAAATTTGACTCAATAATTAATGGTTTTATTATTGCAACACTACGTACGAGTGCAAATTCACAGTCGCCAGTAATTAATGATGATCTTCCTATTGTTCCGCCAACCGAAACAATTAATAGGTCACCTTTCTCAGGTAAGCATCTTTCACGGGATTTTATATAGCTAGACTCTGAAATATAGTCACAGTTTTCATAGTCTAAAAAACCATCGCGAATATTTTTGGCTGAAAGTAATTTATAACCTTCAGCAATGCGTGGTGGAGTTTTATGATCACCATCGGTAATCTTCGATGCAACATGATCTAATCTAGACCATTCCCACCCCTCTGGCAGTTCAAACGGTTTTTCCTCATCACTAATCGGTAGCAACGGTTTTTGCTTTTTCATTTTCCCATCTTTCACCAGTTGCGCTTTTTCCTGCGCAATACGTTTGAGCAGTTCAGAGGCCGGTTCGTCGTTCGGATCCTGCGGCACCAGTTTACCCATCACCGCCAGTTGCAGAATGGTCTGCTTTAAGGCGTCAATGCTGGCTTTGGTGGTAAACAGAGTATCGAAATGTTCGCTGATACGTGCCCAGTTTTCGGCCAGTTCATCGGCGTTCTGGCTGTCGGTTAGCGTGGTTAGCAGAGTTTCAACCAGCTGTTGATGGGCGTCCAGACTGGTCAGGGAGTGCTGTTCTAGGTGTGTACAAAGGCCTAGAAGTTCATATGTTTTCTTTGCGATTTTTCTTTGTTCTTCGAGTGGTGGTACAGCAAGAACAATAGGATATATTTTTCTTCCTGAAATTACTGGTTGTGCGGTTGCACTTTCATCCTCTTTCAAATTTGTCGCTTTCAGTAGTATTTCAACATAGTCTAAATCAAAGTTACTTTCTGAAAAATGAGTGATAAAGGCATTATCAGTTACCCAAGCATGATTAGGTGTTATATGAATTGAACCACAATAATAACCAACTCTTCCGATGACTAATGTTCTCTTCGCAACATTGTATGAATCATGGTAGCCATTGATTCCATTACCTCCGTATACAGGATATTCTCCAAGAGTATTCATTTGGTTGGAGGTTAGTGCATCTCCAGATGACACTTTGAATATATTACCAAATCTTGTCCACTCCCACCCCTCCGGCAGCTCAAACGGTTTCTCTTCATCGCTAATCTTCGGCAGCGGTTTCTGCTTTTTAATCTTCCCCTGCTTCACCAGCTCGGCTTTTTCCGCCGCAATGCGTTTTAGCAGCACCGACGCCGGTTCGTCGTTCGGATCCTGCGGCACCAGCTTGCCGCGCACCGCCAGCTCCAGAATCAGCTCGCGCAGCTTCTTGATGCCATACAGGTCAATCTTACCCGAGCTGCCGCGCCCCGCCGTAGAGCGGGTTTGCAGCGCCGTGGTCCAGGTGTCGATATGGTCGACAATCAGTTTTTCCACCGACATTAGTTGGCCTCCTTACCGGAGAGCGCCGCGCCGAGAATATCGCGCAGCTGGTGGCGCAGGGCCTGGATTTCTTCCTGCTGCTTGGCGTACTGTGTGAGCAGTTCGTCCGGGTCGTGGCTGACGGTTTCCGCCTGGTGCGGGTTCTTGATATCGAGGTTAAAGTTGCGGGCAATCACCTCGTCGATGCTGACTTTCCACGCCTGTTCGTTCTCGACGCGGCTGGCGAAGCCGTCGGCCTCGTTGCCCCACCAGTCGATCTCGGCCTGGAACTCCTCAAACTTCATCGGTTTGGTTTTGCTGTAGTTCTTCACCCCCGCCGGGTACGGGTGCTCGTAGAACCAGATGTCTTGGGTCGGCTGGCCTTTAGTAAAGAACAGCAGGTTGGTTTTGATCCCGGTGTACGGGTTAAACACGCCGTTCGGCAGACGCACGATGGTGTGCAGGTTGCACTCCTCGGTGAGCAGCTTTTTGATCTTGGTTTTCACGCCTTCGCCAAACAGCGTACCGTCCGGCAGCACCACCGCTGCGCGGCCGTTTTTCGCCAGCACTTCAACGATCAATTGCAGGAACAGATCCGCCGTTTCGCGGGTCTGCATCTCTGCCGGGAAGTTCTTCTCAATGCCGTCTTCTTCGGTGCCGCCGAACGGCGGGTTGGTGACAATCACATCCAGCTGTTCATCCCACGACGACAGCGGCTTGTTGAGGGTGTTATCATGGCGAATTTGCACCGGCACTTCGATGCCGTGCAGCAGCATATTGGTGGTCGCCAGCAGGTGCGGGAGCTGCTTTTTTTCCACGCCGTGGATCTGCTGTTGCAGCGTCTGGTGATCGGCCACGCTCTTTACGTAGTTGTTTTTTACGTGATCGAACGCGCAGGCGAGGAAGCCGCCGGTGCCGCAGGCCGGGTCCATAATTGACTCGCCGAGCTTCGGATCAACGCGATCGACCATAAAGCGGGTGACGGCGCGCGGGGTATAAAACTCACCGGCATTGCCCGCCGATTGCAGATCTTTGAGGATCTGTTCGTAAATGTCGCCGAACAGGTGACGTTCGCTGGCGCTGGTGAAGTCGATTTCGTTCAGCTTGTTGATCACCTGACGCAGCAGGGTGCCGTTTTTCATGTAGTTATAGGCATCTCTGAACGCCTGTCTGACAACAAAGCCGCGGGGGTTTTTATCGATGGGCGCGGTGAGGTTTTTCAGCGCCGGGAACAGGTCATCGTTGACGAATTCCAGCAGGGAATCGCCGGTAATGCCCTCGGCGTTCGCCGCCCAGGTGCGCCACAGGTAGCGCTGCGGGATTGGATACTGATAGTTATCCTGCTCCAGTTCGAGCGCCTCTTCCTGGGCGTCAAAGATTTTCAGAAACAGCAGCCAGGAGAGCTGGCCGAGGCGCTGCGCATCGCCATCCACGCCGGCGTCTTTGCGCATAATGTCCTGTAAGGATTTGATAACCGAGCTGATTGACATGATGTGTTCCATGTTTCATTAACAATAAGGCCTTCTGCTACGCGGTGGCAGCAGAAGGCGCAAAAGGGGAGTGGTTACGCGGAGCGGGGCGGTAAGTGGTAGATTTCGCTCTCCAGCTCGCTGATGGCCTGATTATACCCGTTACGGTCGCCGAATCCGCTTTTAATGATCTCCGGCAGCGTACCCATGCTGTCGAACGGCTTGAGCTTCAGTACCTGAATACTCTCTATTTCCTGCACGCCCGCGTCGGCGTATTTATCCAGCAGCGTATTCAGTACCGCCTGCGCGGCATCGGAGTATTTGGTGAAGTAGTTGCGCTTACGCACGTTCTCCGCCCGTTCTTTGCGGGTTAACGGCGGCTGACCATACACCACGTGGCACAGCATGTCGAACGGGTCGAGGTCTTTACCCACTTCTTCCGCCAGCACTTCCCAGATGATGCCTTGTTGTTCCAGCTCCTTGATGATGGCCTCTTTGCGCTCAGCGTCCAGCCATTTGCGGGTGAAATCATCCAGCGAGGCGTACTCTTTGAGCAGCGTTTTGCGGGTGTAGTCTTTAAAGGATTCGGTGACCAGCTTGCCGTCGGCATCGTAATACTGCACGCGCTGGGCGATCACGCCGACGGCCACGCCGTTGACGTGGAACTTCCGCACTTTGTTCTTGTCGTCTTCCGGCAGCGGGCCGACATCATCTGAACCGGTGACGGTATACGGCGCGGGATCTTCGTTGGCACCGATGATGTCGTCTTCGGCTTCTTCCTCGTGCTCGTCGAACTGCTCTTCAAAATCAGACTCCGGGTCGGCGATATCTTCCGGCGTGGTGTCCATCACCTTTTCCGGGATGCCGTCGAAGCGCTCGTCGGCGAACAGTTCGGTGGCCTTTTTGAAATCGAGAATGGTGAACCACAGCTTGCCATAGCGTTCATCGATGCGGGTGCCGCGGCCGATGATCTGCTTGAATTTGGTCATCGACTGAATGTTTTGGTCCAGCACCACTAGTTTGCAGGTTTTGGCATCCACGCCGGTGGTCATCAGTTCGGAGGTAGTGGCGATAACCGGATAGGCTTTTTTGGGGTTAATAAAGTTATCCAGCTGGGCTTTGCCGATGTCGTCATCGCCGGTGATTTTCATCACGTACTTGTCGTTCTTTTTCACCTGTTCTGGGTTGAGATTGACCAGCGCGCGGCGCATCCGCTCCGCGTGATCGATGTCGTTACAGAAGATGATGGTTTTATCCATCGGGTTGGTGCGTTTGAGGTAATCGGTAATGGTTTTGGCCACCAGTTCGGTGCGCTCATCAATCACCATCGTGCGATCAAAATCTTTCTGGTTGTAGATGCGGTCGTCAATCAGCTCGCCGTTTTTATCCGCCTGGCCTTTGGTCGGGCGCCAGCCCAGGAGGTCGACGTCGATATCGACGCGCACCACTTTATAAGGGGCAAGGAAGCCGTCCTCGATGCCTTCTTTGAGCGAGTAGATATACACCGGGTCGCCGAAGTAATCGGTGCTGGAGACTTCATGAGTCTCTTTCGGCGTGGCGGTTAAGCCAATCTGCGTGGCGGCGCTGAAATAGTCGAGGATTTCGCGCCAGGCACTGTCTTCCGAAGCGCTGCCGCGATGGCATTCGTCGATCACAATCAGGTCGAAGAAATCCGGGGCTACCTGTTTAAAGGCTTTTTGATCTTCTTCCGGGCCGGTGATGGCCTGGTACAGCGCGAGATGGATTTCAAATGCCGGGTCGATGGTGCGCCCGGTGACCTTGGTCATCGCCGTGCCAAACGGCAGGAAGTCATTATTTTTGGTCTGATCGACCAGAATGTTGCGATCGGCGAGGAACAGGATCCGCTTCTTACTTTTCGCTTTCCATAAGCGCCAGATAATCTGGAAGGCGGTGTAGGTTTTCCCCGTCCCGGTCGCCATCACCAGCAGAACGCGGTTCTGCCCGGCAGAGACCGCTTCAATCGTTTTATTGATGGCCTGTAGCTGATAGTAGCGCGGCGCTTTGCCACTGCCGTCATCGTAGTAGTCCTGGGTAATAACCGGAAGCTGAGTTTCGGTGTAACCTTTCCAGACGCAGTATTTTTGCCACAATTCGTCAGGCGTTGGGAATTCGTCGAGGGTAATTTCTCGCTCAATCGCGCCGATTGCCGTTTTATCGTGGAAGATAAAGCCATCGCCGTTAGAAGCAAACGCAAAGGGAACGTCCAGCAGGTGGGCATAACCCAGGGCCTGCTGCATGCCTTTGCCGATTTCATGTTTATTGGCTTTGGCTTCGATCACCGCCAGTGGCATGTTTAATTTGTGATACAGCACGATATCGGCAGATTTCACCGTTCTGCGCGCCGCGACTTTGCCGCGCACAATGACCTTACCGTCCCGGAGTTTGACCTCTTGTCTGATTTGCGTTGTGTCGTTCCAGCCAGCATCAAGGATGGCGGGCATAACGCGTTTGGTGATGATGTCTGCTTCCGTCAGGGTACTCAGGTTCAGGTCAGCCATTGGGGATTCTCATCAAATAGCGATGCGCGAATTCTACACAAAAAATCAGATGAAATCATTACACGCTATGTGCATTATTGGTGTTAAGTCTCTGTTTTAGATGAATTCGTGAATTCTGTACCCAACATATAAGGTTTTAATATGGAAGTTATTAATATTTGGAGATCCTTTCTTAAACATTTTAAACAGAAAAAATTAGACTCTGCGGTGGTTGTCTACGGCATGATCGCAATCTATTTAATTCCCTATAAGTTTCCTTTAAAAAGTTACTTGGTTGCATTTCTTTTTATATCTATTCTGATATTCTCTTGTACTCAAGAAAATCGAGTCAGGGAATATATTAGTTTCTTTATACGTACAGACAATAACCATTTATTGACTCGGTTTGCTGGTATTCTATCGCTAACTGCATGGCCAATTTTTTTGCTTTTGTTGTTGTCTGCTAATGTGTTTGTTAACACCATAACGTATTGGTTAGCAATTTTATTTTCAGTCTCTATCCTCATTAGTAGCATTTTGACTGTTTTAGATCTTGCCAGAAATAATACAGCAAAAACCCTTAAGGTAATCGGCCTGGCTGTTACCGCATTTTCAGGTATTTTTGCTTTTACTAGTAGTTACTCTGCCAGCATTTTCTGGTAAATTAGTAATCTGGCGCTATCCTCTTCTCCGTGGTTAGAATATTGTTGGAAAGCCACCGCATTTCTTATGTTTTTCTTGTGGTTATCACAACCTATTTGCTATGGGCTATTTCTGCGTTACGGTGATAAAGCAAAAGGGTATCGAATCTTTACATTAACGGGTGCCTTTATCATGTCAATATTTTTGTTTCTGCTTGTTCCTATGCTGATCGGTGATGCCACTTATTTTGTGCTAAAAAAGACCATCAACTATGAATGGCGTGATGAAGCAAAATGTGGTGAGCTAAAAATTAAGAATAAAAACGAAAAGTATTTTGATTTTAATACTAATAAATATACAGTCTTTTATTCAGATAAAAATGAAAAATGGGGGTTCTATGAGCTTACCTGCAAAAAAGGGAGTGACAGGAGAGATTCTTATATTGTAGAACCTTTGCCGGAATATAATATACCCTCGTGGTTAAGGTAGCTTGTATTTATCCTTATGTGGTGGTGTGCTGGTGATGGGAAGAGTACGACAACGGCGAATGGGGTGTTTCTTATCAGCTCAGCAGGGGCCACCATCCCGTGATGGCCCTGATACGCATTACTTCTTCAGCCCCGCAAACGCGGCTCTGATCTCGTCTTCCGGCAGTTGAATGCCGATAAACACCAGCGTGCTGTGCGGCTGTTCGTCGCCCCACGGGCGGTCCCAGTCGGCGCTGTACAGGCGCTGGACGCCCTGGAACAGCAGGCGGTTCGGTTCGCCTTCAATCCATAGCATTCCTTTGTAGCGCAACAGTTTCTCGGCGGACTCCAGCAGCAGGTTTTCCATGACGCGGGAAACGTCGCTGATGTCTACCGGATAATCCAGCTCCACCACAATTGATGAGATATCGTTTTGTTTGTCGGCGATAAAGTGGAAGCGCGGTGTGGCGCTGACCACGTTCTCCTCCAGCATAAAGCCGTTGGTGTCGAACAACAGGGAGAGGTCGATATCGCCGTGTGTGACGGTGTAAACCGGGGCGCGGGCATTGATGCGCGCTAAGCGTTCACGCAGTTTTTCGCTAACTCCCGCCACGTCGGTTTTGGTCAGCAGGATGCGGTCGGCATAACCGACCTGCGACTGGGCGATGGTGAACTGGTTCATCTGCTCGTCGGCGTGTACCGCATCGACCAGCGAAATCACGCCGTCCAGCAGGTAGCGCTGGCAAATCACGTCATGGGAGAAAAAGGTCTGAATGATCGGGCCGGGGTCGGCCATGCCGGTACACTCAATCACCAGACGGTCGAAATGGATGTTGCCCTGGTCGAGGTTGTCGAGCAGATCTAACAGCGCGTCTTCCAGTTCACTGGAGCGGGTACAGCAAATGCAGCCGTTAGTCAGGGTTTTGATCTGGGTGGCGCGATCGCCAATCAGCTGATCGTCAACGGAAACTTCGCCGAATTCGTTTTCGATAACGGCAATCTTGTAGCCGTGCTTTTCGTTAAGAATGTGGCGCAGCAGGGTGGTTTTACCCGCGCCGAGAAAACCGGTGAGTAGGGTAACTGCAATCGGGGTCATCAGTGCCTCCATTAACAGCAGCGCATGCCGCCTTTTCCGTCGCCGCCGTAACGTGCCTGCTGGCGCTCGCGGAAGAATTCTTCATAGCTCATGTACGGCTTGTCTGGATGGTTGGTTTGCATATGCTCGACATAGTTGTCGTAGTCTGGAATGCCAATCAACATCTTCGCCGCCTGGCCGAGATATTTTTTTGCCTGACCTAAGTTACCAAACATTTTCTCATCCAGATATGAATAAAGCCCAGCGAACCGGGCGTTGGTTTTGCCGGATGGCGGCTTGCGCCTTATCCGGCCTACGTTAACTGCATTTTGTAGGCCGGGTAAGCGTAGCGCCACCCGGCATCCGATTAATGGTGTGAAGAGGTCTTCACGCCGCCTTCCGGCACCGGTACATACGGCGTCTCTTTATCGGTACGACCGTTGATGGTGCGGGCTTTCTGCCAGGTACGGAACCCATAGAAGATGATGCTGTACACTACCACCAGGAACAGAATACTCAGGCCTGCGTTGGTGTAGTTGTTCACGACGATGTGGTTCATATTGGCAATTTGCTGCGCGGTCAGTTCGCTGCCGTTGGCAATCTTCTCTTTGTACTGGTTAGCCATGTAGAAGAAGCCTTCCATCTGCGGGTTGGTGCTGAACAGTTTCAGACCCAGCGCCCAGGTGGTGCAGATCAGCAGCCATACTGCCGGGATAACGGTAACCCAGATGTATTTGGTGCGCTGCATTTTAACCAGTACCACGGTGCCCAGAACCAGCGCCACGGCGGCCAGCATCTGGTTGGAGATACCGAACAGCGGCCACAGGCTCTTAACGCCGCCCAGCGGATCAACCACGCCCTGATACAGCAGGTAGCCCCACAGACCGACGCAACCCGCAGTACCGATGACGCCAGCAACCAGAGAGTCGGTTTTCTTCAGGAACGGGACGAAGTTACCCAGCAGATCCTGCAACATAAAGCGGCCGGAGCGGGTGCCCGCATCCAGCGCGGTCAGGATGAACAGCGCTTCGAACAGAATACCGAAGTGATACCAGAAGCCCATGTCAGCCATCGGCAACACTTTGTGGAATACGTGAGCGATACCGACTGCCAGCGTCGGTGCGCCACCTGCGCGGTTCAGTACCGACGGTTCGCCGATGTCTTTCGCGGTTTGCAGGATCTGCTCAGGCGAAATCACAAAGCCCCAGGAACTGACGGTTGCCGCCGCGTGTGCGGTGACGTCTTTCAGCTGCGCCATAATCAGCGGCGCGTTCTCGCCACCCATTTCGTGCAGGTTCGGCATGGTGATACCGAGGCCCGCCGGTGGGGTGTTCATCGCGAAGTAAAGACCCGGTTCGATGATAGACGCCGCAACCAGCGCCATGATCGCCACGAAAGACTCCATCAGCATTGCGCCATAGCCGATGAAACGCGCGTCGGTTTCACAAGCCAGCAGTTTCGGCGTCGTACCGGAAGAGATCAGCGCGTGGAAGCCAGATACCGCGCCACAGGCGATGGTGATGAACAGGAACGGGAACAGCGCGCCTTTCCACAGCGGGCCTGTACCGTCGATGTACTGGGTCATCGCTGGCATTTTCAGCTCTGGGTTGAGGATCAGAATCCCCAGCGCCAGACCGACGATAACGCCGATTTTCAGGAAGGTTGCCAGATAGTCGCGCGGGGCGAGGATCAGCCATACCGGCAGCAGTGCGGAAATAAACGCGTAACCGATCAGCGCGAAGGTAATGGTGGTGTCTTTAAAGGTCAGCGCCGGGCCCCAATACGGGTCGTGCGCAATCACGCCGCCGAAGTAAATAGAGGCAACCAGCAGCACGATGCCAATAACGGAGACTTCACCCACACGTCCCGGACGCAGGAAGCGCATGTAGATCCCCATAAACAGCGCGATAGGTACGGTTGAGCAAACGGTGAAGACGCCCCACGGGCTTTCGGCCAGCGCTTTTACCACGATCAGCGCCAGTACCGCGAGGATGATGATCATGATTAAGAAGCAGCCAAACAGGGCGATGGTGCCCGGCACCGGGCCCATCTCTTCTTTGATCATCTCACCGAGAGACGCGCCGTTACGGCGGGAAGAGATAAACAGCACCATGAAGTCCTGTACCGCACCGGCCAGCACTACGCCCGCCAGCAGCCACAGCGTACCCGGCAGGTAGCCCATTTGCGCGGCCAGAACCGGGCCGACCAGCGGGCCGGCGCCAGCGATAGCGGCAAAGTGGTGACCAAACAGTACGTAACGGTTTGTCGGGACGTAGTTCAGGCCGTCGTTATTAATGACCGCAGGCGTAGCACGCGTTGGGTCGAGTTTCATCACCTTCTGGGCGATGTACAGGCTGTAGTAGCGATAAGCCACCAGATAAACAGAGACGGAAGCGACCACGATCCACAGGGCGCTGACGTGCTCACCTCTGCGTAAGGCGACGACCGAGAGGCAGAATGCACCGATGATTCCAAGAATCACCCAGGGTATGTGCTTGAATATCTTTTTCGTATCCATAGTAAAACCTGGTTTTTAAGATTAATAATTGGCCGAAGCCGTTGGGTTTGAGTCTGTGTTTGAGGAGGTAAATTGACTGCTATGCTGAGGTGATCCTGCCAGAGATACGCGCGCGTAAAGTAAGGTAAATAAGTGAGTGGTTATATGTGGGCTTAAGCGGTCAGGAGTGTCAGTGAGTGGTTTTTCCGACGGAGGGATGCGGTCATTTATGTGATTGAGATCACTAATTAAAATCCAGCATTTCTTTTTCGTCGATCGTGAACGGAGAATCATTCGTGCTGATATCGTCCCAACCAGTACGAATTCGGTAAAGTTTTCCCTTTCCAGGCCGAAAATTCTGGTATCTGTCTAGCGGAAAGAGAAAACATGTTAAAACGAATCAAGATTGTGACCAGCTTGCTGCTGGTCCTGGCAATATTTGGCCTTTTACAACTCACCTCAGGCGGTTTGTTCTTTAACTCATTGAAGAATGACAAAGAGAACTTCACCGTTCTGCAAACCATTCGTCAGCAACAGTCCACGCTGAACGCCAGCTGGGTTGCGCTGCTGCAAACGCGAAACACCCTGAACCGGGCGGGTATCCGTTACATGATGGATCAGAACAATATTGGCAGCGGCGCGACCGTTACCGATCTGATGCAAATTGCGACGACCTCTCTGAAACTGGCGGAAAAACACTGGGCTGAGTACGAGGCGTTGCCTCGCGATCCGCGCCAGAGTGAAACGGCGGCAGTGGAGATCAAGCGTAACTACGATATCTACCATAATGCGCTGGCGGAGCTGATCCAGCTGTTGGGCGCAGGTAAGATCAACGACTTCTTCGATCAGCCCACTCAGGGTTATCAGGACGGTTTTGAGAAGCAGTATGTTAACTACATGCAGCAGAACGATCGTCTGTATGACATTGCGGTAGAAGATAATAACCGTTCATACAGCCAGGCGATGTGGGTACTGGCGAGCGTGTTAATCGTTGTGCTGCTGGTGATCGTCGCCGTCTGGTTCGGCATTAAGCTCTCCCTGATCGCGCCGATGAACCGTCTGATCGAAAGTATTCGTCATATTGCGAACGGCGATCTGGTGAAACGCATTGATGTGGAAGGCTCTAACGAAATGGGACAACTGGCGCAGAGCCTGCGTCATATGCAGGGCGAGCTGGTTCGTACCGTCGGTGATGTGCGTAACGGCGCGAATGCGATTTACAGCGGCGCCAGCGAAATCGCGATGGGCAACAACGATCTCTCTTCCCGTACTGAACAGCAGGCCGCCTCTCTGGAAGAGACCGCCGCCAGCATGGAAGAGCTGACCGCTACGGTGAAACAGAACGCCGAGAACGCGCGTCAGGCCAGCCATCTGGCATTGAGCGCGTCTGAAACCGCGCAGAAAGGCGGTAAAGTGGTGGATAACGTCGTGCAAACGATGCGTGATATTGCTTCCAGCTCGCAGAAAATTGCCGACATCATCAGTGTGATCGACGGTATTGCTTTCCAGACCAACATCCTGGCGCTGAACGCGGCGGTAGAAGCGGCGCGTGCGGGCGAACAGGGTCGTGGTTTTGCCGTGGTAGCGGGTGAAGTTCGTAACCTGGCGCAACGCAGTGCGCAGGCGGCGCGTGAGATCAAGAGCCTGATTGAAGACTCCGTCAGCCGTGTGGATGTGGGCTCAACGCTGGTCGAAAGCGCCGGTGAAACGATGGATGAAATCGTGAACGCGGTGACGCGTGTGACCGATATCATGGGGGAAATCGCCTCGGCATCTGATGAGCAAAGCCGTGGTATCGACCAGGTTGGCCTGGCGGTAGCGGAGATGGATCGCGTTACCCAGCAGAACGCCTCGCTGGTGGAAGAGTCTGCCGCCGCCGCTGCCGCGCTGGAAGAGCAGGCCAGCCGCTTGACGCAGGCTGTTGCCGTATTCCGCATTCAGCAGGAACAGCAGCGTGCGCGTGATGCCGCAGCGGTGAAACCGGCTTCTGCGTCTGTACTGCCGCGTAAAGCAGCCGTCGCGGATAGCGGTGATAACTGGGAAACCTTCTAAGCCGTCATGCCGGATGGCGCTGGCGCTTATCCGGCCTACGGGTAGGGAGCTGCTGTGATGCCGGATGAATCCGGCATACGGTATGGATGCGGTGCTATGTAGGCCCGATAAGGCGACAGCCGCCATCGGGCGCTTCAGACCAGCCTCAGGCGCATGGCGCAGCGTGATTCATACGCCAGACCGTGCGCCGCTTCTTCCTCTCGCTTTTGACGTAACCCTGGCGACAGGTTCTCATCATCCAGAACCTCAAATCCCATTCGCGCATAGAGCGGCGCATTCCACGCCACGTCCCGAAAGGTGGTAAGCGTCAGCGCATCAAAACCGCTGCTGCGCGCCTGCTCCGCGACGTACGCAATCAGTTGACGGCCAATGCCTTTTCCCTGCCATTCACACAGCAGAGACACCTCGGCGATAAACAGCGATGAATCCAGCGCTTCGGCCAGTAAAAAACCGACAGGACGCTCATCGGCCAGCGCCAGCCAGCTCAATCCTTTTGCGGTGTGTTCCCGGTGTTGTTCAACTGAAATAACAGGGCCGTCGGCTATCCATGCCAGCGCAGGCACGTCCCGAAAGCGTTGACCCGCAGAGCGTTCAATGGCGGGCATGACGGTGATATCAGCCAGCGTGGTAGGGCGAAAAGTCATCTTCATGCGCGGGAGTATAGCGTGGATTGCTCAGACCCGATAAACGTTGTGTTATCGGGCCTGTACTAAGGATTAGCCTTCGGCATTCACCACTTTAATCTCAACCATCCCGATACCGAGCTTACGCGGGGAGTGGCCGAGAATATTGCCTTCATTGGTCGATACCGGGTCGGGCGGCACAATCACCAGCGTACTGGCATTTGACGGGTTATCAAAATGCAGCGTTGTTGTGGTGACTTCGTTCTCTAACACCAGCGTCTGTTCTTCCTTGCCTACGCGAACAGGAATAGGGCGATTAGCATTCGCGCCAAAGGCTTTGGCGGTGATCACCAGATCGAATTTCTTCGGTAACGGCGTGTTGTATTCAATCTTCACCTCATCACCCAGTTGCGCATTAGACCAGCGCCCCCACGATTCCGGTCGTGAAATACCGCTGAACTGCTTCACCTCTTCCGGCGCGCCAGCCACGTTAAAGATAAAACTGTCGGCTTTATAACGAATGTCGTTATCGACGATCTTCAACGTATCAACGTTGCCTTTGTAACGTTCCATATCGATAACCGTATCTTTAAACGCCGTTTTGCCTTTCCACTGTGCTTTATCGACGTGCTGGACGCTTTGTTGCCCGCCCAGTTGCCCTTGTGAAACGCACCAGTCGGTGGAGAGCGCCAGCTCCGGCGCCCACAGCTGCGCCATTTTGTAGCAGCGATCGACCCAGACGAAGTTATCGCGCGGGGCAAAATTAGCCAGCTGGAAACGCAGCGGGGCGGAGTATTCACTTTCCGGCAGCGGTTCGACGCGCTTATCCGACACCCGCAACAGCAGCGGCAGGCGGAAGTGGCTTCCTGAGAAAGCGATCATGTCTTTATCCCGATCGACGGTAAAATCCTTCATCTCTTTCGGGAAGTTCCACAGGCGAATAATGTCCGGCTTCATCGCCAGGATTTTCTCTTTGCTGTTCAGGAAGACTTCCGACAGCGACTGACCGGAGAGGCTGCTGCGCCCCAGGCCGATAAAGTTATCCCCGCCCAGAATATCCAGCACGGTCGCGCCGTTATCCATCGTGTTGCGTTTCACCGCCAGCGTATCCTGCTGAGGCTGGTCGCCGCGCAGCACGAAAAACAGGTTGTTGCGATCCTGTTTGTTCAGGTACTTCCACGCGGTGTTGTTCATCGCCAGATGGTCGGAGGAAACCACGATGACGGTATTTTTAAACCACGGCGATGCTTTGATTTTATTGATAAATTCGGCAATGTTCTCCTGGCTGCAACTGACGGCGCTAAAGGACTGGTTCGGCTTACCGTCGAAGTCGTAACGCTTGCGGTTACAGGTGCGTGAGATAAACCCGTCCGGGTGGTGAGTATCCACCGTCAGCGTAAACAGCGAGAAACGCTGGCCGGAGCGAGAGAGTTCTTCAAACTTTTTCCATGCCTCGTCGAGCACCGTATCGTCGTAAAAGCCCCAGTCGTTACGGTAGCTCGGGTCTGCCACCACGGTTTTTAACTCTTCCGCACCATACAGGTGGTCGAAACCGTGGGATTTGAGGAACACGTCTTTTCCGGCGAAACGCAGATTTGCGCCCTGCACAAAATAGTTCTGATAGCCGGAGTTTTTCAGGATATCGCCCAGACAGATATTCTGCGGGAAGAAGCTGGATACGGAAGCCGACGCGTTGCCTTCAAACGGCGCAAACAGCGGGATGCCGCACTGCGAGGCGACCATTCCGGCGATGGTGTAATCTGTGCCCGGCAATTGCATGGTGTGGCTGAAATCCAGCCCTTCGTTTTTCAGCGCGCCGAGTTCCGGCGTGAGATCCGGGAAGGCATCGTTATCAAAATAGGTGCGCTCCAGGCTTTCACCGTAGATATAGACCAGGTTGAGCTGCGGATTCGGGATCGTTTTCGACGGCTCTTTGTAATAAGCCGGGAAGTCCGGGTCGCCATCGCGCGACTGGGATTTGACCAGTTCGGAGATCTGGCGAAATGCCGGGCTGGCATCCACCGATCCCAGCGCCAGTAAGAGCGCCAACAGGCTGTAGCCGAAATGGTGAGGATGGTGGCGACGCCTGCGCAGAACCCAGCCTAACGTGCCAAATACGGCGGCCAGCGCAAGTACGATGCCGGCGCCGGGCAGAATATATTTGCTGACGCCGGCACCCGTCAGGCTGTTGGTCAGCGTGTAGAGAACCGCATCGTTAATGCCGTCACCGGTAAAGTAATCACTGGCATAGAGCGTAATATTTAAGACAACAAAAAGCCCAAGTACCGCTAAAATGGCGGCAAACCACCAGGTGTTGCGACCCGCTTTCCACGCATAAATCAGCACGGACGCGAGAAACAGGGCGATGGAAAGTAACTCAGACAACTGATGATCCTCAATAAACCTGCATTCGGCAGGCGGCGTAATCTCTTTTCAGGACATACAATGTAATGGCGATGTCATATTGCTGCAATTATGGTGACATTAAAATGTGCAGTGATTAAGAATTGGTTTAGAACCTGGCTTTTTTGATCGTCGTCACTTCCCGTGATGCGGGGAAGGCGAGACAGAGAGAAGTAGAAAGAGAGAGGTCAGGCCGCGCTCAACGCTAAACGGTTGAAACGCGGCATGTTGGCGCATCAGGAAATGAAGTTCATCCCCTGTTTTAACACCAGGTCGCAGGCTTTGGTTTTCACTTTTTCCGCCAGCGGCGTGCTGCCAATGTTATCCAGGCTAAGCTGTTCGCCGTTTTGGGTATTCAGCAGACCCTGAATGCCATCCAGATAATTGGTGTCCTGCTTCTGTTCGGTGGCGCCGAGACCCAGTTTATCCAGCACCTGGTTTTTAACGTTTTCCGCATCGGTAACGGAAGTCAGTTTCTGTTTCGCGCAATACTGCAAAATACCTGCCGCGTTGTTCATGTTATCAGCGCTTAATGCCTGATTGCCGCCATTCAGCAGGCTGGTCAGAGAAGACAGCGACATGCCGCCCTGCTGTGAAGAGCTGCTTTGTTTGCTCAGTTCGCTGGCGGCGCTGGAGAGAGAATCCTGCCAGGACGCGGCGAAGGCGCTGGTGGCGATAAACGCGCTGGCGGCAACCGCGCAGCACAGAAGACGTTTTGTGGTTTTCATCGTTATGACTCGTGTGTGTGTACCTTTCGTCGCAGTATAGCGCTTGCCTGGGTCGGAATGGTCTTAATACTCTTTGCCGGTGACGCGGCTACGGTAGCTTTCCCAGTTGAAGATCACCCACAGACTGTTTCCCAGACGCATACGATCCATTACGCGCTCGCCAAGGAGTTTGGTCATCTCATCCATATTGCTGTTGGTTAACATCCCGGTAGGGCGTTTGGATGATGAACGGCGATCGACGATCTGGTTAATGATCACTTTTTCATAGCGGGATTCGGTCTGCATGCCGATCTCGTCGATCACCAGCAGATCCACATTGCTGAGATCGTTGAGCAACTGCTCTTCGCTGGTTTCGCGATTGCTAAAGGTGCCTTTCATCGCGGACATAATATCGGCGACGGTAATGATCAAAACCGATTTTCCGCGCAGCAGCAGTTCATTGCAGATTGCCGCCGCGAGATGGTTTTTCCCGGTGCCGGGTTTGCCCGAAAAGATAAAGCTGGCGATGTTGCCGTCGAACTCTTCGACGTACTGCCGCGCTTTGCTCAGCGCGTTCATCTGCCCGTCGTTCTCAACACGATAGTTATCAAACGAGCAGTTTTGATGCAGCGGACGGATGCCGGAACGGTTGAACGTGCGCTGCATTTTCATCGCCCGGTTTTCACGCGCCAGCGCTGCCGCACGCATTTCGCCTTGCTCTTTCTGCCATGCCAGCAGTTCTTCGCCCGTTTTGAATGCAGGCTCAACATTTGCTGGCATCATTTTTTGCAGACGTTTCATCAGGTCGCCAACGTTTTTCATCGTTACCCTCGAAAACCAGGTGGAATATGGTCGTCAGGTTCGCTGACGTTGTTCACATCACGTTTCGGCATACCGCCGTTACTGGCCCGGCTGATTTGCACGCTGCGCGCCAGTTTTTGCTGCCACTGGATGTGGTGAAAAATCTTACCTTCCGCTTGCCAGTAAGCCACAAACGAGGCCAGCTCTTCGGCGGTGACGGGTTCCCTTAGCGCGACGCCCCACAGCGCGGCCTGCCGCTGGAAGTCAGCATCCGGCTGCCAGTCTGCGTACATGGCGAATTTCCCCAGCGGAACGGCCACAGGCGCGGCCTGGGAGTCTTCGTAGAGTTGAGCATCCAGTGTGACATCGCTTCCCGGGTGCGATAACTTTTCCTCCAGTGCCAGCAGTTCCGCCAGACGTGCCGGCGTCACGGCATAAAACGCGGGCGCGTTATTGGCGAAGACCGCCACCGCGCCGCTTGCCGATTTTGCCAGCACCGCGTTGTGATCGTGTAATAAGGCGTCAATACCGATGACGTCCGGGGTCAAAATTCTGGAAGACATAATGTTTCTCAACAGGGAACCACAACCGAGAAGGAATACTGTTTTTATAGTAACACACAGACGGGAGATATCGGCAGGGTGAGGGAAAGCGGCCTCACCCTGCCTGAGCGCAGGGAGAAAAGCATCACACCCGTGGGCGTTTGCGATACAGCCACAGACCGGGAACGGAAAGCCCGATGGAAAGCGCGCCGACAATAGAGGAGGCTTTCAGGAAATTGGTCAGCAAAGTGATCATCAACGGTTCGCTGTAGCCAAAGTGGCTGATTTTAACGGCGGAGATCATTGCCGTATAGGCGGATATCCCCGGAAACATCGGGATGACTGCCGCGACGGTAAAGACTTTGGGGTGCGCCAGATACCAGCGCGACCACTGAATGCCGATGCTCCCTACCAGCAGCGAGGCCATAAATGTCGACCATTCGATATTAAACCCGGCGGTCATCATTACCATGCGTGAGCCGTGGCCCAGCGCGCCGAGCAACGCACACCAGGGGAGCGCCCGGTGCGGCACGTTGAACACCATCGCAAAGCCCACTGCCGGGATTGCGGAGAGGATCATGTCCTGCATCAGCGCCAGAAGAAAATCGATTACACCCATCCGCGTAGCCCCCACAGCGTCATCGACATCACCACGCCGACGCACGTCGCCAGCGTTAACAGACTGGCAATCGCCCAGCGCGCCAGACCGGTATTAATGTGGCCCTTAAACATATCCGCGACGGAATTAATCAGCGGAAACCCCGGCACCAGCAGTAAGACGCTGGCGGCCATGGCGATGGTCGGGGTATGGCTGAAAGTGGGCAAGCGAAGCAAAAGGCCGGAAATGGTGGTGGCGACAAAAGCGGTGATGCAAAAGTTGATTTGTGGGTGTAAATGCCGGTGCGCCAGCATCTGGCGAATATACATCGCCACCATGCTGGCGAAAAAGGTGATCACCGCGCCATCCCATCCGCCGTTATTCAGTTTGCAGAAACAGGCGCAGGAAAGCCCGACCATCAGCGACACCAGCCACCGCGGGTAGCGCAACGGTCTGAGCTGGCTAAAGCGCTTCTCTACGCCTTTTATATCCAGCAAATTATGTTCGGCCAGGATGACAATATGCTGCACCTCCGTGACAACGTGCATATTAATGCCGCGATCCTGGTTCTTACGTGTCGATGTCAGACACTGCCCATCTTTAATGGTGGTGAGAACGATAGCGTTGGAGGAGATGGCGCTTTCCACGCTGTCCATCCCTAACGCCAGCCCCAGGCGGGTGGAGAGTTCATCAACCAGCGCGCTCTCCGCGCCGTGTTGCAGTAAAAAAAGCCCGCATTGAATACATAACCGTGTAACCGTTCGCTGTAACGACTGCTCTGTTTGCATGACTCGCCCTGACTGAAAAGACGCGTTGCGTACCATCTGAATGACGAAAGTCTTCTTTGTATCATGAAGCCCGACCCTTTTGGCTCTGGCTAAGATCAATTTTGTGATGAAAAAAGAGGCAGGATGCCAGACAATCAGTCGCTGAATGTTATAATTGCAGTATATTGAATGCCTTACGTCGGAAGTGAATGACAGGGAATGAAGTATCGTCTGTAACCTCTGAAATTAATGAGACGATATTCTTTTCTTGTGCTTCCTGAAAGCATAACTATCTGATGCGAAACATAGCGTGAGTTTATTAAATTCCCCTTGCATATGTTAGAAATGCTAATGATCTAATTTAGTTAATTTAATTGTACCGCAATTATTTTTAGCGGTAATTATGCAATAATAGTTTGGTGATTTTATACTATGCGGATCATTGTATAGAGTCGTTATTGCTATAACATTTCAAATAAAAGCCAAGGATAAACAATTCACTTCGTCTATTACCACGTCTGTTTTTCTCATTAATTATATTATTTATTAATGAGTGAACAGGAGGGGAGACCTGTGGATATGGAGGAGATATGTTGCCAGGATGCCGCAAAAACATAATTATTATCAGTAAAATACCTGTTATACAGACGGGGTTAAAAGAGGTGGTGCAGGGCCATTTCCCTGCTTATGAACTGATGTACTGCCGTTCCGTAGAAGAACTGACATTAATGCAGCTGCGCCGCTCCGATGTAGTGATTACGGATTTAACGGGAGAATGTAAACATCCCCGCGCTGTCTGCGAGCAATTTTACGCTTTATTATCTCAATACCATGATATTCACTGGATATTTCTTGTTTCCCGTGCGTTTTACTCACAGGCGATTGAGCTTCTGATGAGCCCCTTCAGTACGTTGCTGTCTGACGTTGAACCGGTTGAGAATCTGGTAAACGTGATTGAAGCAGGCAATGCCCATACGGACAGGATCAGTAAGACGCTGCTATCTCCCGCTCTGCCAGACGTCTCGAGTTTTGGCCATCGTCCGGTTGTTCTTACGCTGTCGGAACGGAAAGTGTTACGGCTTCTGGGTAAGGGTTGGGGGATTAATCAGATAGCGATGTTGCTTAAGAAGAGTAATAAAACGATTAGCGCGCAGAAAAACAGTGCGATGCGGCGTCTGTCAATACACAGCAATGCTGAGATGTATGCCTGGATAAACAGTTCTCAGGGAGCAAGAGAATTGAATTTACCTTCAGTTTATGGAGATGCTACTGAATGGAAAACAGAATTGCCAAGGGAAATGTCGCACTCATAGAGAAGTGCGTAATGAGCAGTATTGGAATGAAGAGTTTATTTGACGCGTTTCCTGATTGCCAATATAAACTTCATATTTTTCCAACTCAATCTGCTTTCCAGAAAGCGATGTTAAGTACTCCCTTTTCCGTCGTTATTTTTTCACTTTCTGCGATGCGGGAAGATCGCCGGATGGGGCTGGCTTATCTGGCGGAACTGGCTGTGAATTTTCCTCGTGTGCGCCGACTGGTCATCGCGGATGATGATGCGGAAGCCCGGTTAATTGATTCGCTGTCGCCTTCGCCGTTAGATGGGGTCTTAAGTAAAGCGTCGTCACTGGCCAGTTTGCAGGAAAAGCTCTTTTTATTATTGAACAGTAAGCGAGAGGTGACGGAACACACTCTGAACCTCTGGTATCTCAATCAGAGTCGAATGATAAGCCCCACTGAGCGTGAAATTCTGCGTTTTATGTCGAATGGTTATTCGATGCCACAGATAGCCGTCCAGCTGGAACGCAATATCAAGACGATTCGCGCCCATAAATTTAATGTGATGTCTAAACTGGGCGTCAGCTCAGATGCCGGATTGCTTGATGCGGCGGATATCCTGCTGTCTCTGCGCGCCGAAAAGCCGGGTCGCTTATCCGCGTAATTCTGTAGTCGCTCTGTATTTACAGGTTGCTTGTGCCGGGTTTATCGCCCGGGCACAAATAGCATCACTGGCACACATCAATCCAGGTTGCTGAAGTGAGTTCTGCCATTCTGTCGGGGGAAATTCGGACTGCACTGTGCGTTGCCCCTGCTGCTGGTAAGACTTCAGCATAATGTTTTAATGAGACGTCGCAATAGACGGGCAGAGGCGTTTCCAGCCCGAAAGGGCAGACACCGCCGACCGGGTGCCCTGTGGCGATCACTACTTCATCGCTGCTGAGCATTCGCGCTTTTGCGCCAAACGTGCTCTTGAGTTTCTTATTGTCCAGGCGAGCATCGCCTTTGGCGACAACCAGAATAATGTCGTCTTTCACCTTAAGCGAAAGCGTTTTCGCTATCTGTCCTGGCGCGACATTGTGCGCTTTCGCTGCCAGTTCCACCGTCGCCGTACTCTGATTTAATTCGATGATTTCAATATCCGGGGCACGTTCGGCCAGAAACTGCCGTACCGATTGCAGACTCATTCTTTTCTCCTGACGCTGTATTAGCAGTCCTGTTTTTCAGAAAACCGCGTGGCGTAATTTGTCATAAGGAAAGCGGCACTGTAAATAATTTATGTAATAAACCAGCAGCATGAGCGATTTTTCGATCGTCTTCACATTCACAGAAACCGGTTACAGTAACCGGTTGCAGTCCGGCGGGCGGGGATTAATACTGAACCTGTCACTTCCTCTGTATCACATAATAAGAGCCATTTATGAAACTTCATTCTCTCTGCTGTATCGCTGGTGTTCTCCCCGGCGCGGTCGCGAAAAGTAGTAATGGACCCTTACACGGCGGTGCTGCTGCCAGCACGTCTATGTTGTTTTGACTGACAGGAGAACGCTATGTCTACCAACCATGCTGTGTTTAATGTGATTTTTCGGTTTGTCGAAAACTACGTAAGTCCCGTTGCCGGACGTATTTCCTCACAACGTCATGTTATGGCTATTCGTGATGGCTTCATTTCGGCAATGCCGTTTATGATTGTCGGCTCCTTCCTGCTGGTTTTCGCCTATCCTCCTTTCTCACCGGACACCACCTGGGGATTTGCCCGTGGCTGGCTGGCGCTGGCGAAACAGTTTGAAAGCCAGATTTTGACGCCGTTTGATATGACGATGGGGATCATGTCCATCTATATCTGTGCGGCCATTGCCTATAACCTGGGCAAACACTATGTTAAATCGCATCAGTTAGATCCGTTTATGTGCGCCATGCTCTCGATCATGGCCTTCTTGCTGGTTGCCGCGCCGAAAACAAACGGCACTATGCCAGTTGACAGCCTGGGCGGAACGGGGATTTTTACCGCGATTCTGGTGGCGATTTACTGTGTTGAAATGATGCGCTTCCTGAAGGCGCATAACATTGGCATTCGCCTGCCCGACCAGGTGCCGCCGATGATCAAGAACTCCTTCGATCTGCTGATTCCGGTGCTGGTGGTGGTTCTGACCTTGTATCCGCTGAGCCTGGCGGTCCAGTCGCAGTTCGATATGCTGATCCCACAGGCGATCATGGCGATCTTTAAACCGCTGGTTTCCGCTGCGGATTCGTTGCCCGCTATTTTGCTGGCGGTGCTGATTGGGCATCTGCTGTGGTTTGCGGGGATTCACGGAGCGGCGATTGTCTCCGGGATGCTGCAAATGTTCTGGCTGACCAATCTCGGTATGAACCAGACCGCGTTGGCGCAGGGGGCGCCGTTGCCGCACATTTTCATGGAAGCCTTCTGGACTTTCTTCATCGTCATTGGCGGTTCTGGCGCTACGATGGGGCTGGTGATTTGTTATTTACGCAGCCGTTCCGTACATTTGCGCTCTATTGGCCGCTTAAGCGTCGTGCCGAGTATCTTTAATATCAACGAACCGGTTATTTTCGGGACGCCGATTGTGATGAACCCGGTGTTCTTTATCCCGTTCCTGCTGGCGCCAATGGTGAACGCCGTGCTGGCGTGGGCGGCGATGAAGCTGGATCTGATTGGGCGGGTGATTTCCGTGGTGCCGTGGACTGCGCCCGCACCGGTTGGCGCTGCGTGGGCACTGGGCTGGGACTACCGTGCGGCGATCCTGGTGGTCATACTGGCGCTGGTGTCCGCCATCATATACTTCCCGTTCTTTAAGGTTTATGAGAAGCAGCTTCTGGCGCAAGAGGCAGAAGAGGCCGGGCGTGCAGAAGAGGAGAGTCAGCAGATGGCCTGACGTGTTGAACAAGGCGCTGCGGCGCCTTGTTTATTTCAGCGTACAGTCACCGCATTGCTGAACGTCTGGCAACCGGTAGCGTTGACAGCAGGTTCGGCGCACCAGCAGACCTTCACGAGGGACGACGGTACGCCACAGCGGGTTATCCTGACCGCTGGAAAGTTGCTTTTCGAAGAAGCAGCTCTGGCGCAGCGTTGCCAGCAAGGCTTCGCCAAGTAGCGGTTTCATTTCGGTCAGATACCAGTTGATCAGATACCCGGTGTTACTCCAGATAAGCTTACCGTTAATATCGCCGGTTGATTCCAGTGCCTGAACGACCGGCATCAGCGCAGAGACGATCAGCGTTTCCATTCTCTGTTGAGGAGAATGCGCGGTTGCCCGCTCGTCCTGATGCACATCAACCCAAAAACAGGCTGCGCGTCCGGTTTCGTGAAACTCAACGTGCATGTGCTCGGGCGAAACGTCAATGGCCCTTTCCTGGGTGAGCAGGGCAAGCATCAGAGGCGGTACCATCAGACCGATATACCATTGCGCCCAAAGTGAAATGAGCGGCTTATTTTCGCGTGGTTGCGTCGGTTGATGACGATAAATATGGTCGGAATAGATAGCCAGCAGGGAGCGCATCGTACCCGGTCGAGCCCACTGCGCCAGCGTCATGGCACCCGTTGGGTGCGGTTCGTCCAGCCGAATAAAATCAAGCAGATGTTCGCGCGTCCGGGTTATCGTTTCATGCACGGCTTCAGCCAGCGAGGGCATCTCAGGCTGGAGATGGGCTCGCCAGGTGACATCTTCAATGATCGGTGCGGAACGGTAAGGCATAGCGCTGTATATAAGGATAGTAATCTAAATGATAATGATTGCTAATCCTAATGATAGCGATAGTCGATGGCAAGCGCTTTGTCGTGACGCTGTGCGCGGTAGCACGATGATATCGCCCTGTGTCAGACCGTACGCAGTTCGTCACTCGCAAGAATGTTGTTGCGCCCCAGGTTTTTGGCTTCATACAGCGCTTTATCCGCCTTGACGATTGCAGCCTCCATGTCCTGACCCAGTAGCGGCGCGATGCCAACGCTGATGGTGACATTGGTCGCCACGCTGACATTAAACATATGTGGGATTTTGAGATCGTAGACCTTCTGGCGAATACGTTCGGCGGTCGTGCGCGCCTCCTGTGGATCGGTCGCGGTCAGCAGGACCATAAACTCTTCGCCGCCAAAACGGGTGACAATATCCCGGGAACGGACAGCGTCACGAATCGCGGCTGAAACGCGAATGAGAGCCTGGTCGCCCATCATGTGCCCATAGTGATCGTTATAAGCTTTGAAGTGATCGATATCCAGCAGCAATACGTAGTGTTCTTCGTGCGTTTCCAGAGCAAGGAGCGTATTCAGCTTATTTTGCAGGCCGCGGCGATTATACAGGCCAGTCAAAGGATCGAGCATACTCAGCCCGTTCAGCGTTTCTCTCTCTTCCAGCAGTTTGTACATCAGCTGTTGAGCGAAATCGTCATAGCGTTTTTGAATAACATGCTGGATGGCAATGCCCGCCATCGGGAGCGCCATGAGATAAATAATCCGTATGCCGTGTTCGCTGCCATTAAGCCACAGGCAGGCCAGAACGGAAGGCAATGAATGGAACGTAAACGCAATGATATTATTAGCAAAGGCGATGGAGCCAATAAATAACACGCAGAGAAGGGCGATGAGTAGAAAAGTATAATCGCTATGG
Organism: Citrobacter sp. CK194; assembly: GCF_030333395.1. Classification (NCBI taxonomy): domain Bacteria; kingdom Pseudomonadati; phylum Pseudomonadota; class Gammaproteobacteria; order Enterobacterales; family Enterobacteriaceae; genus Citrobacter; species Citrobacter sp. CK194. Next base: position 267,830 of record NZ_JAOWGA010000012.1, on the reverse strand, counting down.
TTCATAGCATTATATTTCAGTGTGATATGCCAGGCCCACAATATGCCTGATATAACAGAAATAAAGGGGATATTAATCTTTTTATGCGTATATTTTCCGTGCCATATCAGAAGTAACGTACTTGCAACAAAGAGCAGTATTGCCGGGACTGAGACAGCCCTGACCTCATAAAGAGGAAAGACAAGCGTAAACAGCCCGGACACCGCATTGAGAAACAGAAAAAGGCGTAAAGAGAATTGATATTTTTTGGTGCGTAGCGCGCGCCAGGATTGAGCTGTCATATCTGAATGTCGTTATTTATCTATGAATTACGCTGGTTGGGGCCAAAATGAAAAATAACGTGCGGGAAAAAGCCCGCATAAATAAACGTTTTTATTGTTTGTAAGTTAACCACTGCCCAATCTATCACCTTGCTGAATTCATGTCATCAATTGTTAAGACAATCTCATACAAGGAAGTGTGACGAACTGCTGACAAATGAGAAATTTTATCATATGCTATTGGTTATCATTATCGGTATCAGAGGTAAAGCCATGTTGCAGCGTACACTGGGCAGTGGATGGGGGATATTGTTGCCGGGTATTTTTATTACCGGACTGGCGTTTGCCGGCCTCTCCATTGACGCATGGAAGGTACTGATTGTATTAGGATTACTGCTGACTTCGTTGATGCTGTATCACAAACGCTTACGGCATTTCGTCCTGCTGCCGTCATGTGTCGCGCTGATCAGCGGCATGGTGCTGGTTATGATGAATTTGAATCAGGGATGAACAAACAAGGCGTAAAACAGAGAAGGGAAATAAGATAATTGGTGCGAGGGGGGGGACTTGAACCCCCACGTCCGTAAGGACACTAACACCTGAAGCTAGCGCGTCTACCAATTCCGCCACCTTCGCACAGTCATCTTACTTTTTTGATATCGCCTCGTTGGTGCGAGGGGGGGGACTTGAACCCCCACGTCCGTAAGAACACTAACACCTGAAGCTAGCGCGTCTACCAATTCCGCCACCTTCGCCCAGTGCGAGCAATATCAACGTGGTTTTGGTGCGAGGGGGGGGACTTGAACCCCCACGTCCGTAAGGACACTAACACCTGAAGCTAGCGCGTCTACCAATTCCGCCACCTTCGCATACCATCGATTCTTAAAAAGAATCGCTACCACGGAGGCGCATTCTAGTGGTTTTCAGCTTTTCGTCAATAGTTAATTACGCAGGATGGATTGATTGCTGCAAAAATGGGCGCTAACCGTAGGCCGGATAAGCGAAGTGCCATCCGGCATCCGCAAACCATGCCGGATGGCGGTGCAGGCACCTTATCCGGCCTGCGATGACCACTCTACTTCTTCGCCTGGCGTGTCATCACCGTGCGGTAAACTTTAAAGCGCCCGGTTTGCGCAATCACTTCGTGGAAGCCAAACGTTTCATCCAGCACTTTCGGGTAGGGCAGGAAGGCGTTAGCCACGATGCGCAGCTCACCGCCGCTGTTGAGGTGGCGAACCGCGCCGCGAATCAGCGTTTGCGCGGCATCCAGGCTGGTTTGTATTCCATCGTGGAACGGCGGGTTAGAGATGATCATATCAAAACGCCCTTTTACGTCAGAAAAGACGTTACTGGCGAACACCTCACCCTCAACGCCGTTTGCCGCAAGCGTTGCGCGACTGGCCTCAACGGCAGGCGCGGAAACATCACACAGGGTTAAACGCACTTTTGGCGAGTGGCTGGCTAAGGCCGCAGAGAGCACGCCTGCGCCGCAACCGACATCCAGCACTTTGCCTTTGGTATGTGGCGTCAGCGTGGAAAGCAGCAACTGGCTGCCGACATCCAGACCGTCGCGGCTGAAAACGCCGGGCAGCGTTTTGATGGTCAGATCGTTAATGCGGTACTCGCCCCAGTATTTTTCCGCATCAAAGACGGGCTGTTTTTCCAGACGGCCATGATACAGCCCGCAGCGGCGTGCGCTGTCGATTTTGTTCAGCGGCGCGTAGTCGGCCAGCATTTGCTCTGCGCTGCGAACGCCGCTACGGTTTTCGCCCACCACGAAGATGTCGGTGCCGAGCGGCAGCAGCGACAGGATATTCATCAACTGGAACTGGGCTTCAGGTTTATTTTTCGGCCAGTAGTAGATCAGCGTGTCGCAGTCCGCGACGTCGTCAGCGTGGGCGACCAGGCTAAAGCGCGCCTTCTCGCCCATCAGCTGGCTTAACAGCTGCCAGTGGTGGAATTGTTGCGTATGCACGCGGCTGGCGGCGCTTTCGAAGCGGGCTGGCAGGTCATCCTGCAAATCTCCGGCAAACAGAATACGGCTTTGTTCGAAATCATCACTGTGGCGCAGCAAGACTTCACTTGCCGGGGTAAAAGCAGACATGAAAGGTTCCTCTATTGTTCCTGGCGGCGATTATAGTTGTTTGTTGGCGCAGTTTCGACGAATTTGCTATATTTGCGCCCCTGACAGACAGGAGCGTTTCGCTATGACATCCCGACGAGACTGGCAATTACAGCAACTGGGCATTACCCAGTGGTCGCTGCGTCGCCCTGGCGCGCTACAGGGGGAAATCGCGATTTCCCTTCCGGCGCACGTTCGTCTGGTGGTCGTGGCGGAAGAATTACCGGCGCTGACCGAACCCTTGATGAGCGATATTTTGCGCGCATTGACCGTCAGTCCCGACCAGGTATTACCGTTGACGCCTGACCGCGTCGCCATGCTGCCGGAAGGCAGCCGGTGCAACAGCTGGCGGCTGGGTACTGAAGAGCCTTTGCTGCTGGAAGGCGCTCAGGTGACAAGTCCTGCGTTTAATGAATTACGGGCAAACCCAACGGCACGCGCCGCACTATGGCAACAAATTTGCGCATATGAACACGATTTCTTCCCTCAATCCGACTGATTTACCTGCTGCGTTTCTGATTGAAAAACGCGCCCATGCGTTTCCGTGGAGTGAAAAAACCTTTGCCAGCAATCAGGGCGAACGTTACCTCAACTATCAACTGACGGTCGGCGGAAAGATGGCGGCGTTCGCGATTACGCAGGTGGTGCTGGATGAGGCGACGCTGTTCAATATTGCGGTCGACCCGGATTTTCAGCGTCGGGGGCTGGGGCGAGAACTGCTGGAACATCTGATTGATGAACTGGAAAAACGCGGCGTCCTGACGTTATGGCTGGAGGTGCGCGCCTCAAATGCCGCCGCCATCGCACTCTATGAAAGTTTAGGTTTTAATGAGGCAACGGTGCGCCGTAATTACTACCCGACGGCTGACGGGCGTGAGGACGCGATAATCATGGCATTGCCAATCAGTATGTAAGACAAGGTGGAATGATGAAGTGGGACTGGATTTTCTTTGATGCCGACGAAACGCTGTTTACGTTTGACTCGTTTACCGGCTTGCAGCGGATGTTTCTCGACTATAGCGTCACCTTTACCGCTGAAGATTTTCAGGACTACCAGGCTGTCAATAAACCGCTGTGGGTGGATTATCAGAACGGCGCTATCACTTCGCTTCAGCTTCAGCGCCAGCGCTTTGTCGGCTGGGGCGAGCAGCTGAACGTCCCACCTGAAGAGTTAAATGATGCGTTTATGAATGCTATGGCGGAGATTTGCGCACCGCTGCCGGGTGCGGTTTCGCTGGTTAACGCCCTGCACGGTAAGGTGAAGATGGGCATCATCACCAACGGATTCACCTCATTGCAGCAAATTCGCCTTGAACGAACAGGGCTTCGCGATCGTTTTGATCTGCTGGTTATTTCTGAAGAAGTGGGCGTGGCGAAGCCCGATCCGCGCATCTTTGATTACGCGCTGGAGCAGGCGGGCAGCCCTGACCGCTCTCGCGTGTTAATGGTCGGCGATACCGCAGAGTCTGATATTCTCGGCGGCATTAACGCCGGGCTTTCCACCTGCTGGCTGAATGCGCACCATCGCGAGCAGCCTGCGGGCATTGAACCGACCTGGACCGTGGCGTCATTAAGCGAACTGGAGCAACTCCTGTGTAAACACTGATTGCCTCCCCCCCGTTGATGGGTAAAATAGCCGCAATTTTTCGTATTCAACATGCGTGGTCAGACGCCGCGCTTACTCAAGAAGATTGAACTATGACGTTGTCTCCTTATTTGCAAGAGGTGGCTAAGCGCCGCACTTTTGCCATTATTTCTCACCCGGATGCCGGTAAAACCACTATCACTGAGAAGGTATTGTTGTTCGGACAGGCTATCCAGACTGCCGGGACGGTAAAAGGCCGTGGCTCCAGCCAGCATGCAAAATCTGACTGGATGGAAATGGAAAAGCAGCGTGGTATTTCTATTACCACGTCGGTAATGCAGTTCCCGTATCATGATTGCCTGGTCAACCTGCTGGACACCCCCGGGCACGAAGACTTCTCGGAAGATACCTACCGCACGCTGACGGCGGTGGACTGCTGTCTGATGGTGATTGACGCGGCAAAAGGCGTCGAAGATCGTACCCGTAAGCTGATGGAAGTAACCCGCCTGCGCGATACGCCGATCCTCACCTTTATGAACAAACTCGACCGTGACATCCGCGACCCGATGGAGCTGCTGGATGAAGTTGAGAACGAGCTGAAAATCGGCTGTGCGCCGATCACCTGGCCGATTGGCTGCGGTAAGTTGTTCAAAGGCGTCTATCACCTTTATAAAGACGAAACTTACCTGTACCAGACCGGTAAAGGCCACACCATCCAGGAAGTGCGCATTGTAAAAGGTCTGGATAACCCGGAACTTGACGCTGCCGTAGGGGAAGACCTGGCGCAGCAGCTGCGCGACGAGCTGGAACTGGTGCAGGGCGCATCCAACGAGTTCGACCATGAGCTGTTCCTGGCTGGTGAAATCACCCCGGTCTTCTTTGGTACAGCGCTGGGTAACTTCGGCGTTGACCATATGCTGGATGGCCTGGTGGAGTGGGCGCCTGCGCCGATGCCGCGCCAGACCGATACCCGTACGGTAGAAGCGAAAGAAGAGAAGTTCACCGGTTTCGTGTTTAAGATTCAGGCCAATATGGACCCAAAACACCGCGACCGCGTGGCGTTTATGCGAGTGGTCTCCGGTAAGTACGAGAAAGGCATGAAAATGCGCCAGGTACGTATCGGCAAAGACGTGGTGATTTCTGATGCGCTGACCTTTATGGCGGGCGACCGTTCTCACGTTGAAGAGGCGTATCCGGGCGATATTCTGGGCCTGCACAACCACGGCACCATTCAGATCGGCGACACCTTCACTCAGGGCGAAATGATGAAGTTCACCGGTATTCCGAACTTCGCGCCGGAGCTGTTCCGTCGTATCCGCCTGAAAGATCCGCTGAAGCAAAAACAGCTGCTGAAAGGGCTGGTTCAGCTGTCTGAAGAAGGCGCGGTACAGGTGTTCCGTCCGATCGCCAACAACGATCTGATCGTGGGCGCCGTCGGTGTGTTGCAGTTTGACGTGGTGGTTGCCCGTCTGAAGAGCGAATACAACGTTGAGGCTATCTATGAGTCCGTCAACGTCGCCACCGCACGCTGGGTTGAATGTACTGACGCGAAGAAATTTGAAGAGTTCAAGCGTAAGAACGAAGTACAACTGGCGCTGGATGGCGGTGATAACCTCACTTATATCGCACCAACAATGGTGAACCTGAACCTGACGCAGGAACGCTACCCTGACGTTCAGTTCCGTAAAACGCGCGAACACTAATTGTCCCTCCAGGGCGCGTCATCCGGCGCGCCCTGTTACTTTCCCTGCCTTTTTAACCGCTTGCGGAATGTTCTTAAATCCCTCAGTTTTTCTTATGGTTGCTTGTTTTTTAAGCGTATCAGCAAGCGATTTTGCGATTGTGATCTATATTTAACAAAGTGATGACATAAATGACGACTTTTAACACTGTTCAATGCGTGAATACTGGTTGTTAAGGCCGTCATTTATCTTGTCTGCGATATTAATAACTGAATAAAGATGGGATTAGCGCCGCGATTCTGCATAAGTATGTTGATTGTGACGGCTGCCATCCATACAGGAATGAATCGATGACGACGACAAGACTGAAGATTTCTAAAACTCTCCTGGCCGTAATGTTGACCTCCGCTGTCGCGACCGGTTCTGCATTTGCGGAAACCTCTACGCTGGATAAGGCACAGTCCAGCGCAGAAAGCGCGGGACAGAAAGTCGATAGCTCTATGAATAAAGTCGGTAACTTCATGGATGACAGCGCCATCACCGCAAAAGTGAAAGCGGCGTTGGTGGATCATGAAAGTATTAAGAGCACCGATATCTCGGTCAAAACCGATAACAAAGTGGTGACATTAAGCGGCTTTGTTGAAAGCCAGGCTCAGGCTGAAGAAGCCGTGAAAGTGGCGGAAGGCGTTGAGGGTGTGACCTCCGTCAGCGACAAACTGCATGTTCGCGACAGCAAGTCCGGCACGATGAAAGGCTATGCCGGGGATACGGCCACTACCAGCGAGATCAAAGCGAAACTGTTGGCGGATGACATCGTGCCTTCCCGCAAAGTGAAAGTCGAAACCACCGACGGCGTGGTGCAGCTCTCAGGAACCGTAGATTCTCAGGCGCAAATCGACCGTGCTGAAAGTATCGTAAAAGCGGTTGATGGTGTGAAAAGCGTCAAAAATGACCTGAAAACTCAGTAATTCGTCTTAATTCGCCCTCCCGACGTTTGTCGGGAGGCGCAATGTACACCACACTAAAAATATCGCGAATGAGCAACCTGAACGCTCATATCAAGCGGTCGACATTAACTATGGTAAAGGAGAAGCTTATGTTTCGTTGGGGCATTATATTTCTGGTTATCGCGTTAATTGCCGCCGCTCTGGGTTTTGGTGGACTGGCAGGCACCGCGGCTAGCGCAGCGAAAATTGTCTTCGTCGTCGGGATTGTCCTGTTCCTGATCAGCCTGTTTATGGGCCGTAAACGACCCTAGCACGTCACCTGTAATACCCATGATTCATGCTAAGCCAGTCCATCGGACTGGCTTTTACGGTTTTAGCTATCGCGAATTTGCGTTACTTTGTCATTCTATAAAATAAAACACAGGAAGGCAGAGGTGGGGCAGCGAATACCCGTGACGCTCGGCAATATTGCGCCATTATCATTAAACGCGTTCCGACCAGGCCGAATGGCTCTGGTGTGCGAGGGCGGAGGGCAGCGGGGAATCTTTACCGCTGGCGTGCTGGATGAGTTTATGCGCGCGAAGTTCAATCCATTCGACCTCTACCTCGGCACCTCTGCCGGGGCGCAAAACCTTTCTGCCTATCTCTGTAACCAGCCCGGCTATGGGCGCAAAGTTATTATGCGTTACACCACGAAGCGGGAGTTCTTCGACCCGGTGCGTTTTGTTCGCGGGGGGAACCTGATCGATCTCGACTGGCTGGTGGACGCGACATCCGGGCAGATGCCGCTGGCGATGGACACCGCCGCGCGTCTGTTCGATAGCGGAAAATCCTTCTATATGTGCGCCTGTCGTGGGGATGACTACACGGCGAACTATTTCTCGCCGACGAAGCAAAACTGGCTCGATATTATTCGTGCGACCAGCGCGATTCCGGGGTTCTACCGTACAGGCGTGGCGCTGGATGGCATCAATTATCTGGACGGCGGGATCAGCGATGCGATCCCGGTACAGGAGGCGGCAAAGCGTGGCGCGAAAACGATTGTGGTGATCCGCACGGTGCCTTCGCAAATGTACTATACGCCGCAGTGGTTTAAGCGCATGGAGCGCTGGCTGGGGGAGAGCAGTTTGCAGCCGTTGGTGAATCTGGTACAGCACCACGAAACCAGCTATAGCGCCATTCAGCGTTTTATTGAGAAGCCGCCGGGTAAGCTGCGTATCATTGAAATTTACCCGCCGAAACCGCTGCAAAGCATGGCGTTGGGCAGCCGTCTTCCTGCGCTGCGCGAAGATTACAAAATTGGACGCCTGTGCGGGCGCTATTTTCTGGCGACGGTGGGGAAACTGCTGACGGAGAAACCGCCGCTCTCCCGCCACACGCCGAAGATTGTCATTCCTGGCCCGGTGGTGGTGCCTCCGGCGGCGGTGGCCAACGATATGCATGTAGCAACGGTCAGCGGCGCAGCGCAGGCCAACGACACTACCTTCAATAATGAGGATCTGGCGTGAGTTGCCGATTTATCGACACGCATTGTCATTTTGATTTTCCGCCTTTCACCGGCGATGAAGCGGCCAGCATTCAGCGTGCCGCTGACGCGGGGGTCGGCAAAATCATTGTTCCGGCGACGGCTGCGGCCTGTTTTTCACGCGTGCTGGCGCTGGCGGAACGCTTCCCGCCGTTGTTCGCGGCGCTGGGGCTGCACCCTGTGTTTATTGAGCAGCACGCAGATGACAGTCTGGATCGCCTGCAACAGGCGCTGGATCAACGCCCGCAGAAAGTCGTGGCGGTAGGGGAGATCGGGCTGGATCTTTACCGCGATAATCCTCAGTTCGATGAGCAAGAACGGCTCCTGGAGGCGCAGCTTAAACTGGCGAAACGCTACGATCTGCCGGTGATCCTTCACTCGCGTCGCACCCATGACAAGCTGGCAATGCATCTCAAACGCCACGCCCTGGCGCGAACCGGGGTGGTACACGGTTTTTCCGGCAGCCTACAACAGGCGGAACGCTTTGTTCAGTTAGGCTACAAAATTGGCGTTGGCGGCACGATTACTTATCCGCGCGCCAGTAAAACGCGTGATGTGATGGCGCAACTACCGCTGGACGCATTGCTGCTGGAGACCGACGCGCCGGATATGCCGCTAAATGGTTTTCAGGGGCAGCCAAACCGCCCGGAACAGGCGGCACGGGTATTCAGCGAGCTGTGCGCGCTACGCGATGAACCCTCTGAGGTGATAGCCGAAACGCTGTATCGCAATACGGCGGCGTTATTTCGTCTCTGATTGCCGGATGCGACGCAAAAGCGTCTTACCCGGCCTACGGGCCGACATCATTTGTGGGCCGGATAAGGCGGCCAACGGGTCGACATCATTTGTAGGCCGGATAAGGCGCAGCCGCCATCCGGCGATTCATAAATATAAAGCAGGGAAAATCAGGTTATGCACCCCGTGCGCCCATAATGCGTTTGCCAGCTGTTGCACGTCGTCAGGCGTTGCGCCCGGCCACGCTTTTGCTTCGCCATACACCCCATGCGCATGGAAAGCGTTTAACCGGACGGGAATATCGCCCAGACGGGAGACAAACGCGGCCAGCGGCGCTATCTGTTGCAGGTAATCCACCTGACCAGGAATCACCAGTAGCCGTAGCTCGGCCAGCTTGCCATGCTCCGCCAATATCCTGATGCTGTGCTTGATCTGCGCGTTATCCCGCCCGGTAAGACGCTGATGGCAGGCGCTATCCCAGGCTTTTAGATCGAGCATCGCGCCATCACAAACGGGCAGCAGTTTCTGCCAGCCTGTTTCGCTCAACAGGCCATTGCTGTCGACCAGACACGTCAGCGTACACAGCTGCGGGTCAGCCTTGATCGCGGCAAACAGCGCGCAAATAAACGGTAACTGGGTGGTGGCTTCGCCCCCGCTGACGGTGATGCCTTCAATAAATGGCGATGCCTTACGGATATGGCCCAGCACTTCATCGACGCTCATCGTCTGCGCCATCGGCGTGGCCTGCTGCGGGCACATCCGTAAACAGGTATCGCACTGCTCGCAGACGTCAGCCTGCCACACCACTTTCCCCGCGCTGAAGCCCAGCGCCTGATGAGGGCACTGGGGAACGCACTCACCGCAGTCGTTGCAGCGCCCGATCGTCCACGGATTATGGCAATTCTTACAGCGCAGATTGCACCCTTGTAAGAACAGAGCCAGACGACTGCCGGGGCCGTCCACGCAGGAGAACGGTATGATTTTACTGACTAAACACTTCATCCTTCGAACTGCCTCTTTGTTGGCTGCACTTATTCACCCCAGTCACGTACTACGTGTACGTGACTGGGGATTCATTCGCTTGCCGCCTCGATGCCTCTCGAATGATTTTGCGTTAGGAAGCGCATCTGCTGTTCATGACTTATTACGCGTGCTTGTCGTTCCAGAATGCGCGTATTGCGCGCGGCTTCTTCCCCCAGCCAGGTGGTGTTTGTTCGCGATCCTTCGGCGCGATATTTTTCCAGATCCGACAGGCGCACCATATACCCGGTAACGCGCACCAGATCGTTGCCGCTGACGTTGGCGGTAAATTCACGCATGCCGGCCTTGAACGCGCCCAGACAAAGCTGCACCAGCGCCTGAGGATTCCGCTTGATGGTTTCGTCCAGCGTCAGGATGTCGCTGATCCCGGCATGGTAGTGCGCATGATGGGGGGCGACGGTTTGCAGGTGGGTAATGGGGTCGGGTTCATCGCCGTACGGTAAACGCGCGCCCGGCGTCGTACCGATATCGGAGCTGATGCCTGACTGGGCATGCAGCATCGCCCGCTGTTTCCAGCCATGCTTAACGGGCGTGTTTGCGACGAAATCGGCCAACTGCGCGCTGATGCGATAGCCCAGCGCATTGGCCGCGTCGTCTTTCCCGTAGCGCGCGTTCATCCCCGCGTTTTCACACAGCAGGTTTACCGCTTCGGCCAGGCCATACATCCCAAACATCGGTACAAAACGTCCGGGATCAAGCAACCCTTCCTGCACCAGGAAGCTACTCTCAAAGAAATGTGATTGTTCATAGAGGAAGTCACATCGGGCATCAATGATGGCGATCTGCTGCTGGCAGTAGTGCGGTAGCGTGCGCGTAAAGAAGTCATCGACAGAGGTGCTGCGCTCTGCAACGGCTTTCAGATTGATCCTGACCAGCGTGCTGCCGCCGCCCGCAAGCGGCAGAGAGTTGTAACAACTGACGACGCCATATTGACCTTTTGTGAAAATTTTATCATTTACCGGGCCATTAGAAATATGCGGTTTGCTGCATTCACAAATGTTTTTAGCGACATCAAGCAGTAAATTATCCGGTGTGATATCGGGATCGTAGATAAACGTCAGGTTAGGTGAAACCTGCTTTAACTCAGCATCGGCACGTAAAATAGCGCGGGTGACAGGCGTGTCGGCCGGGCCAATATTGGCATGCATAAAGGCGTCCGGCAGCGTTCTGTCGAGATAGCGCCAGAAACGTTTTATTCGAATATCGATCTCGTCTTGTGTTAGAATTTTAACATACGGCTGCAACAGCGCATCCAGTTGCCCCAGATAGACCGGCATCGATGTTACGGAAGGAACGTGATGGTAGAGGATGGTCAGCAAAGATAGCGCGTCATCCAGATCTTTTGCGCCTTCCAGCTCCAGCCACTGTGAGCCATTAGCCAGAAAACGGGCGTAATCGGGCAAAACATAACGAGGTTTGAACGGGGCATGACCTTCGAACATATCGCAGATAACCCCGTCGTCCAGCGCCTGGCGAGCCTCTGCGGGCAAGGCCGGATAAGGCAAAGCGTTCTCAGCTTCCAGCGCCAGAAAATGACGTTTTTGTTCGGGGCTGAGCACCGGACTGGTCACAATTTGCTGGCAACGATGTTGCAGCGCGGTTTCGCATGAAGTGGGCATCTTCGTTTCCTTTTTTGTGCCGAAGGTTAAGCGCCATTGTAGGAAGTTGCGTGATGATGGCTTTTGATCAGGATGCGCCTGTTGCCCACTCGCGAGGCCGGGAAAGGTCATTTATTTGAAGTAGATCTCGTTACAGTAATGCAAATTTGTACGTAGTTTTCATTAACTGTGATGTATATCGAAGTGTAATGGCGAGCGGATGTTAGAATACTAACAAACTCGCAAGGTGAAATTTTATACCGGCGATGAGCCAGGAGAATGTAATGACTGATTTAACCGCAAGCAGCCTGCGTGCGCTGAAACTGATGGACCTGACCACCCTGAATGACGACGACACCAATGAAAAAGTGATCGCGCTGTGTCATCAGGCGAAAACCCCGGTTGGGAATACTGCCGCTATCTGCATCTACCCGCGTTTTATTCCGATTGCGCGTAAGACTCTGAAAGAGCAGGGCACGCCGGATATCCGCATTGCGACCGTCACCAACTTCCCGCACGGTAATGACGACATCGACATCGCGCTGGCAGAAACCCGCGCAGCCATCGCGTACGGCGCGGACGAAGTTGACGTGGTATTCCCGTACCGCGCGCTGATTGCCGGTAACGAGCAGGTGGGCTTCGATCTGGTGAAAGCCTGTAAAGACGCCTGTGCGGCGGCAAACGTGCTGCTGAAAGTGATCATTGAAACCGGTGAGCTGAAAGAAGAAGCGTTAATCCGTAAAGCGTCTGAAATTTCCATCAAAGCCGGTGCGGATTTTATCAAAACCTCTACCGGTAAGGTTCCGGTTAACGCAACGCCGGAAAGCGCACGCATCATGATGGAAGTGATCCGCGATATGGGTGTTTCCAAAACCGTTGGTTTCAAACCGGCTGGCGGCGTGCGTACCGCTGAAGATGCACAGCAGTTCCTGGCCATTGCTGACGAACTGTTTGGCGCTGACTGGGCGGATTCCCGTCACTACCGTTTCGGCGCATCCAGCCTGCTGGCAAGCCTGCTGAAAGCGCTGGGTCACGGGGACGGCAAGAGCGCAAGCAGCTACTAAGCCTTATATTGCCGGAGTTGTAGTGACGTAGGCCGGATAAGGCGCAGCCGCCATCCGGCATCAATACGACTGCCGGGTGGCGCGTTGCTTACCCGGCCTACAATGGCCTTCTACTCTTTTCCCCTGGGGGTTACCGTGTTTCTCGCACAAGAAATTATTCGTAAAAAACGTGATGGTCATCCGTTAAGCGACGAAGAGATCCGCTTCTTTATCAATGGTATTCGTGATAACACCATCTCTGAAGGGCAGATTGCCGCTCTGGCGATGACCATTTTCTTCCACGATATGTCGATGCCTGAGCGTGTGTCGCTGACCATGGCGATGCGAGATTCAGGAACCGTTCTGGACTGGAAGAGTCTCAACCTTAACGGCCCCATTGTTGACAAACACTCCACCGGCGGCGTGGGTGATGTGACTTCGCTGATGCTTGGCCCTATGGTGGCGGCATGCGGCGGCTACATTCCGATGATCTCCGGGCGCGGCCTTGGTCATACCGGCGGTACGCTCGACAAACTGGAAGCGATCCCGGGATTTGATATTTTCCCGGACGACAACCGTTTCCGCGAAATCATTAAAGACGTGGGTGTGGCGATTATTGGGCAGACCAGTTCGCTCGCACCGGCGGATAAACGTTTTTACGCCACCCGCGACATTACCGCGACGGTGGACTCCATCCCGCTGATCACCGCTTCAATCCTCGCGAAAAAACTGGCGGAAGGGCTGGATGCACTGGTGATGGACGTGAAAGTGGGCAGCGGCGCCTTTATGCCGACCTACGAACTCTCTGCCGCGCTGGCTGAAGCCATCGTTGGCGTTTCCAACGGTGCAGGCGTGCGCACAACTGCGCTGCTCACCGACATGAATCAGGTGCTGGCCTCCAGCGCCGGTAACGCCGTCGAAGTGCGCGAAGCGGTGCAGTTCCTGACAGGTGAATACCGCAACCCGCGTCTGTTCGACGTCACGATGGCGCTGTGCGTGGAGATGCTGATCTCCGGCAAGCTGGCGAAAGATGACGCTGATGCGCGAGTGAAACTACAGGCGGTGCTGGATAACGGCAAAGCGGCGGAAATCTTTGGTCGCATGGTAGCGGCACAGAAAGGGCCGAGCGATTTCGTTGAAAACTACGCGAAATACCTGCCGACGGCGATGCTCAGCAAAGCCGTCTATGCCGATACTGAAGGTTTTGTATCCGCAATGGACACTCGCGCGTTGGGCATGGCGGTGGTCTCAATGGGCGGCGGTCGTCGCCAGGCGTCGGACACCATTGATTACAGCGTCGGCTTTACCGACATGGCGCGTCTGGGCGACAGCGTTGACGGGCAGCGTCCGTTGGCTGTTATCCACGCCAAAGACGAAGCCAGCTGGCAGGAAGCGGCGAAAGCCGTCAAAGCGGCAATCAGCCTTGACGACAAAGCGCCTGAAATTACACCGACAGTCTATCGTCGTATTACCGAATAGCTGTATACTGATCTGATCGCTTTTTTGCAGCGCAAGATGTATGGAGAACAAGATGAAACGTGCATTTATTATGGTGCTGGACTCCTTTGGTATTGGTGCAACTGAAGATGCGGATCGCTTTGGCGACGTAGGTTCAGATACCCTGGGCCATATTGCAGAAGCCTGCGCCAGGGGCGAGGCCGACAATGGCCGTAAAGGCCCACTGAATTTGCCTAACCTGACCCGCCTGGGTCTGGTGAAAGCGCATGAAGGTTCTACCGGTAAAATTGCTGCGGGTATGGACGGCAATGCGGAAGTGATTGGCGCGTACGCGTGGGCGCACGAGCTCTCTTCCGGTAAAGATACCCCGTCTGGCCACTGGGAAATCGCGGGTGTTCCGGTTCTGTTTGACTGGGGCTACTTCAGCGACCATGAAAACAGCTTCCCGCAGGAACTGCTGGATAAGCTGGTAAAACGCGCCAACCTGCCGGGTTATCTCGGTAACTGTCACTCTTCCGGTACGGTCATTCTGGATCAATTGGGTGAAGAGCATATGAAAACCGGTAAACCGATTTTCTATACCTCCGCTGACTCCGTATTCCAGATCGCCTGCCATGAAGAGACCTTTGGGCTGGATAAACTGTACGAGCTGTGCGAAATCGCCCGTGAAGAGCTGACCGAAGGCGGCTACAACATTGGCCGCGTTATCGCGCGTCCGTTTATCGGCGATAAGGCCGGTAACTTCCAGCGTACCGGCAACCGTCACGATCTGGCTGTTGAACCGCCGGCGCCGACCATCTTGCAGAAACTGGTCGACGAGAAAAAAGGGCACGTGGTTTCCGTCGGTAAGATTGCGGATATCTACGCCAACTGCGGCATCACCAAAAAAGTGAAAGCCACTGGCCTGGACGCGCTGTTCGACGCCACCCTTAAAGAGATGAAAGAAGCGGGCGACGAGACGATCGTCTTTACCAACTTTGTTGATTTCGACTCATCCTGGGGGCATCGTCGCGACGTAGCGGGCTATGCTGCGGGTCTGGAGCTGTTTGACCGTCGTCTGCCGGAACTGATGGAACTGGTCGGTGAAGATGACATTCTGATCCTGACCGCCGACCACGGTTGCGACCCGACCTGGACCGGTACGGACCATACTCGCGAGCACATTCCGGTGCTGATTTATGGCCCGAAAGTGAAAGCGGGCTCGCTCGGTCACCGTGAAACCTTCGCGGATATCGGTCAGACGCTGGCAACGTACTTCGGTACGTCGCCGATGGACTACGGCAAAAACATGCTGTGATGCAATTGCCCGGTGGCGCAAGCTTACCGGGCCTACGGTTTTGTAGGCCTGATAAGGCGTAGCTGCCATCAGGCAATAACAACGAGATAAGGATAAAAGATGGCAACTCCACATATTAACGCAGAAATGGGTGATTTCGCTGACGTCGTTTTGATGCCGGGCGACCCGCTGCGTGCGAAGCACATTGCTGAAACTTTCCTTGAAGACGTGCGTGAAGTGAACAACGTTCGCGGCATGTTAGGTTTCACCGGGACGTACAAAGGCCGTAAGATCTCCGTCATGGGTCACGGTATGGGTATCCCGTCCTGCTCCATCTATACCAAAGAGCTGATCACCGATTTCGGCGTGAAGAAAATCATTCGTGTCGGTTCCTGCGGTGCGGTATGCAACGATGTGAAACTGCGCGATGTGGTGATTGGTATGGGTGCCTGCACCGATTCCAAAGTTAACCGTATCCGCTTCAAGGATCATGATTTTGCGGCGATCGCTGACTTTGATATGGTGCGCAACGCGGTAGACGCGGCGAAAGCGCTGGGTGTTGACGCGCGCGTGGGCAACCTGTTCTCCGCCGATCTGTTCTATTCTCCTGACGGCGAAATGTTCGACGTGATGGAAAAATACGGCATCCTGGGCGTGGAAATGGAAGCGGCGGGTATCTACGGCGTAGCGGCTGAGTTTGGTGCGAAAGCGCTGACCATCTGCACCGTGTCTGACCATATCCGTACTCACGAGCAGACCACTGCTGCTGAACGTCAGACGACCTTCAACGACATGATCAAAATCGCGCTGGAATCTGTTCTGCTGGGCGATAAAGAGTAAAAAAAGAAGGGGCAGTTTGCCCCTTTTTCCTGCCTGTTTATTTACCGCCCTTTGGCGATTAATGCGTTAGCAATTCCCAGCTTAAATTACTCTCCATCTCAGTATTGTCGCTGACGTTACGGAACTGCTTTTCGTTCAGCACTGGCGTTAGCGTTAACGTAAAGTTCAACTGCTGCCCGCGCGCGGCTTCATTGTTCTCGATAGCGATAATGGCTTCATTATTGTGCAGCAGCTGTGTATCGGCATGGCCGTCTGCGGGAATGAACTCATTGCGATCGGTTGTTTTCCCGATCATATAGCTGCGGCCATCCAGTATCATTTGGCTGGCTTTCAACGCCAGCCCCCCGCCGTTACCGAAAAGAAATCGCCCTTGTGGGCCCGCGGCGCCATGTACAAATAGCGCCATCACCTGTGGTTGCGGGCAATAGATGCTGACATTGATATCGCGCGAGGGCATTTTAAACCAGTTTTGCTGTGAGCCGACGTTGTCATTTCGCTGCATCGGGGGAAAGGCTACGGTAGCGCGAGAGAGCGATACCTGGCAGTTCTCGTCTGCCCATGCCATGCGTGATCCCAGCGCTGCTAACGTACATAATGCAATGATCCACTTTCCGTATGACTTCATTGGCAAATACCCTCCGCCGTTTCGTAAAACGCCTCTTTATTCTGCACATTGTTTAATGTGTAAGTGATTTTGCAGATACGGTTCATATTGTCATCAACGCTATAGAGCGTTGGCGTTTCGTCAATATTGCTAATAAAGACGCGGCCGCTGTCCACTGCGCTGACCAGGTAGTTTCCTTTTTCATCAACAACAGACGTGCCTTTAGGAAGCCAGGATCCATCCTGCTGTTTTATCTTCAGCATGACGCGACGGGTGTTTAGCACGTTAAAATCCAGGTCGCTGACGGTGGCATGAGCGGGCACCAGTAGCTTTGTTCCATTAGCCAGATCCATATTTTTGGGCAGCGTATTTGCATTCACCTCAATACGTGACTTACGCCACTCCGTCAGTCCAGGCACCACGGCCTGCCCCCAGAAATCTGTCCAGACCGGGCCTTGCGGTGTTGCGATTTCGATGCCGCTTTCCGGTTCGCTCAGGTGGGCAATACCAAAGGTATCTTTAATGGTATAGGGGGAGAAGGTTACCCCCTGGCGATGCAGGGCAATGCCGCCCGACAGCATTGCGCTGTAGGTACGCTGATCGTCATTGTTGGTTGTTGCGCCAACGCTCATCTGCGTGTAGTGCAGGTTGCTGTTGATGTTGCCGTTGAGGGTGTTGAGATCGTTTCCGATATCGCGATCCGCCGAAACGGAATAGCTGGTATTGTCGCTGAGAGGGCCACTGCTGCGTAAGCCATATGTCGTTCGGTCGCCCTGATTACGCATATATGCGTTAATCGACTGCGACTGGAAAGGAATGTTGAGGTTGATGTAAAACACATCATCGTCATAGTTGTCATCGTTGATGTCGTCATTATCGTTATCGTTGCTAACAGAGTGCTGCCAGTTCACGTTTATTGACGCGTATTTAAATGTTTTTCCCCATGAAAGACTCACGTAACTGGAGTCTTCATAATCATCCGTGGCCTGATTATAGCTATAGGCTAACGAGAAGGTTCCTGCTGTTCTGCCGCTCCAGTTCACATTGGCGCTATAGCTGCTTTGATAGCTTGCGCTGTCGTCGTCCATCGCCTCGGACAACTCACGATAGTCGTCAGAATAACGTGCGGTGCTGACCCCAACAGAGACATGGCCGGGAAGCGTCAGCTGGTTTTGAATTTCCGCCTTTATACCGCTGCGCGTATCACCGAAGGATTCGCGGCTGCCCAGCAGACTGGCAAATACTTGCCATTTCTCGTTTGAACTCCACTCCAGCATTGCACCGCTTGCCTGATAATCCTCGGCAAGAACCCCTGCCGCCAGTAAACTTGTTTGTGGGGTAAGGCGCCAGCCGTCTGAAATGTTATATACCCAGGGGTCGCTGTAATCGCTGTCGACGTTGCGCACCTGGCCTACTGACATCATAAGCCCTTGTGGTCGCGGAAGGCCGTTCAGGTTGATTGAGGAGGCAGGTACGATGAAACTGGTTGTGACGTTGTCGGTTTCGACGATGCTGACCTGAAGATCGGCGTTATTTAACAGGATAGGGACATTGTCCAGCCTGAATGCCCCCGCGTTTACCAGCGTGGAATAAACAAGCTGCCCCGCCTGGCGGACTTCTACTCGCGCCTGGTTCGTGCGGGCAATCCCCGTCACGGTGACGCCTGAATTATCAGAGGTCATGCTGGACTCGGGGAGTAACTGAATGCCGCTGAGGGATGTTCCAGAAAACAGCGCCGATCTGGAGCTGATCTGCCCAACCTGGACACGCATCTGTTGCGCTTCAAAAACGTGTTCGCCATAAGTGAATAAATTTTTAGCGCTGCGATCGCCGTCAGAGTCCAGCAGAAAATAGCGGCTGCGCAATGCCCAGTTGGCCAGATTGGCGCCCGCTTCGAGATCGCCCTGCGTGTAGTTATGGCTGTCGCCGCCGTTGTATTCATTTCGCGTGGAAAACAGGCTGTAGTTGAGCAGCCCGGCGCTGCCGCCGTGGCTATAGTTTTTCTCCCGGGACGCGCTATTTTCCAGTGCGTCGGGCGGGACAGTTAACTCCAGCATCTCCTTACCGGGAAGGGACTTTATGACGGCGGAGGGATAATCTTTTTGCAGGTCATGACAGTGTTCTTGCAGGGAAATCCCCAGAGGACGTAGCCCGATCGCTGTCAGAAAATCGTCATCTACGCAGAGTTGCCCTTGTTCGTCAAATTTGGCGCCCAGCGAACCTTTTTCTGACCCGTTTACGTTGATTAGAACGCTATGTACACCGGGCAAAAAACGCGGCTCTTCTGCGAAGTAATTTGCGATATTTTTACTGATGCCCCGCGTATTGAGTATATCGGTACTGAACGTTACCTCACGGGCTAACGCCGTTGAGGTTAATAACGTACATGAATATAACGCGATCTGAATATGGCGAGACAGCAGGTTGATTCCTTTCATATACACTTACTTTGTCCCCGTTTTTTATTGATTATGGTGTTAACGGCGCAGTGAAATTGGGTATGTCGATGCCGTAGCGGCTGGCCGGGAAGAAGCGTACAGATTGATCGGAAATGATGGATTTCTTGACGGTTACATCCAGAACTTCTCCGGGTAAAATATAGGTTTTTGCAATTTCCCCGGCCGTTTGCGAAGGTAAAAAAATCACCTGTTGCGCCAGGCGCACCACATAGGCGGAAGGGTTGCTGACTTTAATATGCTGCCCGGAGCCGGACCATTTCAGCAGCTTCCACGCATCGGTGACGACCGGTAAATTTTTGGGGCGAATTAATACCGGCAGATCCTGACGCAAATTGAAGTTAACTTTCATTGCGCCTTTAGACACGCCTGATGGCGGGATGCCTTCAAAGGTGACGCGTTTATAGTGCTCTTTGGTTAGCGGGGCGCTGCTTTCCATAATAAAGCGGACCTGCTGTTCCTGACCGGGTTCCACGCGTACGACGGGCTGGGTGACGTTGACGGTGATACCACTGTCATCTTTTACATCTTCTATTGTGGTGTACAGCAACATCGGAACCGTATCGCTGTTTTTGACATTTATCGTTCCGCCATTATGGCTTTCTTCAATAACCAGTAGCGTGGAGGCGGGAACCATTCCTGCCGCATAAGCCTGAGATAAAGGTAAACAGAGAAGCGTGGCGGCAAATATATACGCTTTAACGGTACAAGATTTGTCAGACATTATTGTAATTCCTTCTATTGGAAAAACTCCCCACCCATCCATGTAGGGAGTTGTTGTACAGATATGATTAATAACGATGTGATTAGATATATCTCAGGGTAATGGTGGCGGAACCTGAAATATCGGTATCATCGCTAATGGCCAGTTTGGTGGTATTATCTACAGCCAGAGAAACCTTAAGCGGATAAGTTGCATTGCTATAGGCTGCTGGTTCCAGCGTGCCTTTGGCGCCGACGGTGATGATATCCTGCGTCCCTTCCTGGTTCCGAAAAGAAGTTGCCGTTGTCGCCTTAGCCCACGAACCCATACTTGCGGCGGCGCCTATAATATAGTCAACGTCAAAGGTGTCTTCGCCATTGACGGCTTGCGCGCTTGCTGCCTTGGCAGAATCGATGGATACGGCATAGGCGCCAATGTTGACATTGCCTGCTGTTTTACCTACGCCGAATGAGACTCCTTTACCTTTAATGATGCCGGTTATCCAGATCTCTGCGTTGCTATCCGCTTTGTTATCGGTCAGCGTCCAGCCTACTTTTGTGGCGCTGGGGCACTCGATGACCAGATCGGTGTCTTTCGTGGCGATATCGTTGACGGCCGTTGAGCTAAGGTCGCTGATCAGATGCGAGCCGAAGTCAAGTGCGTTGCCGCCGTTGACAGTCGCGGTACAGCCACCGACCAGCAGTTTCCCCGTTACGCGCAGTTCAGTAGTGCTGCCATCGGCCGCCCATGCGTTAGACATGGTCAGTGCCGCGATTGCGGTGGCAAGAAGTGCTTTTTTCATTTGTTGATCCTTAACTTGAATTGTGTGATGGTACGAAAAGGCATGTTACTTGCCTTCTGAATACGTTTTATATCAACCAGATAGCTATGGAATATGGTTGGGATAGAGTTATATTTCAGAAGTAATATATTATCTGGACACAGCAGACAGTGGTTTTAGTTTTATTTAAAACTGATTTCTGGTGATCTTTGTTATTTTTTGTTTTAGAGTTGCTGCTATTTTGTATGCGGTTGGAATGTGGCGAGAGTGTATGTTTATATATTCATGCGGTGAATATTATTGATAAATAATATGCCAGCCTGAGCGTTAATCGGCAGGCTTTTAATGTATTGCTGATGGTTATTGAGAAAATAACGTGCCGCCCTTGTTAAGGGGAAACGGGCACGTCCTGGAGAGGGTTAACGCACCGCCCGCGCAATCCACGCCGACAATTCCCGTAGCTCTTTTTCCTGCTCTGGAAAATCGACTAACAGCGCATCACACTCCTGTTGCAGCATATCCGCACGGTACAGACACCCCTGTAAACGGCCCGCCAGCGCTTCCAGCGGCGCAGGGTTAAGGCTGTCGGTAAAAACCTGAGTGCGCGTGATGTGCCCTTTTTCAACGTCGAAGTGCAGTTCAACGCCGCCCCAGATAAAGCGTTCGTCCAGAAGATGCGTAAAGGCTGGCGCCTGGCCGAAGTTCCATTCCCAACTGCTCTGGCGAGCGAACGTTTCGGCAAAATTGGGCAGATCCGGCGTTTTATCTGGAGAGATTATTTCGGCTTCCACGCGTTCGCCGTAGTGGCTGAAGAACGCCTCGGTAATGGCGTCGCAGATGTGTTCATGGGTAATGCCAGGCAGCAGTTCGACCAGATTGGCGACGCGCCCGCGTACGGAGGCGATCCCTTTGGCCTGTAATTTTTTCTTATCAGGATTGAGGTAGTTCGCCAGACGGCTGAGATCGGCATTCAACAGCAATGTGCCGTGGTGGAAGCCGCGATCTTTGGTTTCCCGATAGGCGGAGCCGGAAACCTTGCGGTCGCCTTCCGGCGTTTTCACCACCAGATCGTTACGACCGGAAGCCTCTGCGGTAACGCCCAGCGCGTTCAGCGCATTGAGCACTATCGCGGTGGAGATCGTTTTGTCGTACTCCGGCTTCCCGGCCATAAATGTAAAACAGGTATTGCCGAGATCGTGGAACACCGCGCCGCCGCCGCTGCTGCGACGCGCCAGCCGGACATTGTCTTCTTCCATGCGCCGGGTGTTGCACTCTTTCCACGGGTTTTGCGCCCGCCCGATGACGACCGTATCAGCGTTGCGCCACAGGAACAAAACGCGCTGTGTCGCGGGCATCTGGCGAAAAATACACTCTTCAACCGCCAGGTTGAACCAGGGATCGTAAGAGTCAGAGATAAGCAGACGTAATGTCGTCATGGCAGTATTCCTTTTCGTGGTCTCAACTATATTAACGACAAAGCGGCGGCTATCCTATGGTTCTTTCTTCTCGCTCTCTTCCTCTTCCGGTACGGATTTACTGGCGGTGAGCAGGAAAGGCGATTGCTGCCAGCGCGTGCGTTTGCCCTGTAGCAAGATGCGCGTGAGCACCACGCCAATTGCCAGTGACAGGAGCAGCATCAGGCGTAAAATGTTGGTGGTGTTATCGACCTGTTTCGCTTCGGTCGCCAGCGTATGCGTATCCAGCGTCAGGCGCAGGTAGCCCAGCGGGCCATTTTTACCCTGAATAGGTTCGACAATCTGCTGATTAAAATAGCCGCCCGCTTTTTTACCGTCCAGCGCCAGCCTGTCGCGCACATTGACGCTTTCGCCTGCGCGCGTAATAAGATCGCCTTGCTCGTCGTAGACGCCAGCATCCAGAATGCGGCTCTCTTCCGTTAGCTGGCGGAGTACGACGGCGATCCGCTTCTCATCCGGCGTTTCGGTGCGCATCAGCGGCGCGATATTTAAGGTCACCTGGCGCGCCAGCGTGCGGGCCAGTTCTTCGAGCTGCGGATTGCGCTGCCGTTGATGGTTTTGACTGAACCAGGACGCCCCCTGCATCAGCCCGACGAGCAGTGCGAGACAGAACAATACAATCACTGCACGATGAAGCCGGAATTTCAGTTTTGCGCGAGCCATATTCCACCTGCTGAAAATTTGAGGCTTAATGTTGCCAGAAGCGATGGTTACAGGGTAGCCTCATGCGTTATTTTCCCCAGGATGATTCCCGACCCGAACGATTTTACAGGAGCTTTAATGCCTAACATTACCTGGTGCGATCTGCCTGAAGATGTTTCTTTGTGGCCTGGTTTACCCCTTTCATTAAGTGGTGACGAGGTGATGCCACTGGATTACCACGCAGGCCGTAGCGGCTGGCTGCTGTACGGTCGCGGGTTGGATAAGCAGCGCTTAACGCAGTACCAGAGCAAGCTGGGCGCGGCGATGGTGATCGTGGCGGCCTGGTGCGTTGAAGATTATCAGGTGATTCGTCTGGCAGGTTCCTTAACGCCGCGCGCGACGAAACTGGCGCACGGCGCCGGGCTGGACGTCGCGCCGCTGGGCAAAATTCCGCATCTGCGTACGCCAGGCCTGCTGGTTATGGATATGGATTCGACGGCGATTCAGATCGAATGCATCGATGAAATCGCGAAGCTGGCCGGGACGGGCGAAATGGTTGCGGAAGTCACGGAACGCGCGATGCGCGGCGAACTGGATTTTACCGCCAGCTTACGCAGCCGTGTGGCGACGCTGAAAGGCGCGGATGCCGATATTCTGCGCCAGGTGCGCGAGAATTTGCCGTTGATGCCGGGTCTGACGCAACTGGTGCTGAAGCTGGAAACGCTCGGCTGGAAAGTGGCGATCGCCTCCGGCGGGTTTACCTTTTTTGCGGAATACCTGCGTGAAAAGCTGCGTTTAACTGCGGTGGTGGCGAACGAGCTGGAGATCATCGACGGGAAATTTACCGGCAATGTCATTGGCGATATCGTCGATGCCCAGTACAAAGCTAACACGCTGACCCGACTGGCGCAGGAGTATGAAATTCCCGTGGCGCAGACGGTGGCGATTGGCGATGGCGCTAACGATCTGCCGATGATCAAAGCGGCCGGGCTGGGGATTGCGTACCACGCTAAACCGAAAGTGAATGAAAAGACGGAAATCACGATTCGTCACGCTGACCTGATGGGGGTGTTCTGCATTCTCTCCGGCAGTATGAATCAAAAATGATTGAATTGCCCGATGGCGCAGGGCCTACGGAAAAGTGACTGTAGGCCGGATAAGTATTCTGTAGGCCGGATAAGCGCCAGCGCCATCCGGCAAAAGCGTTAACGAAAGAGGTAAACCGTGGCAAAAGCTCCAAAACGCGCCTTTGTTTGTAATGAATGCGGGGCCGATTATCCGCGCTGGCAGGGGCAATGCAGCGCCTGTCATGCCTGGAACACCATCACCGAGGTGCGTCTTGCCGCGTCGCCAACGGTGGCGCGTAATGAGCGACTCAGCGGCTATGCCGGTAACGCAGGCGTGGCAAAGGTGCAGAAATTGTCTGACATCAGCCTTGAGGAGCTGCCGCGTTTTTCCACCGGGTTTAAAGAGTTCGACCGTGTGCTGGGCGGCGGTGTCGTGCCCGGCAGCGCCATCCTGATTGGCGGCAACCCCGGTGCGGGGAAATCCACGCTGCTGCTGCAAACGCTTTGCAAACTGGCCGAGCAGATGAAAACCCTGTACGTCACGGGCGAAGAGTCCCTGCAACAGGTAGCGATGCGCGCGCATCGGCTGGGATTGCCGACGGCTAACATGAATATGCTGTCAGAAACCAGTATTGAACAGATCTGCCTGATTGCGGAAGAAGAACAACCGAAGCTGATGGTGATCGACTCCATCCAGGTGATGCATATGGCGGATATCCAGTCCTCGCCGGGCAGCGTGGCCCAGGTGCGTGAGACGGCCGCTTATCTGACGCGCTTTGCCAAAACGCGCGGCGTGGCTATCGTGATGGTTGGTCATGTGACCAAAGACGGCTCGCTGGCAGGCCCGAAGGTGCTGGAGCACTGCATTGACTGCTCGGTGCTATTGGATGGCGACGCTGACTCCCGTTTTCGCACGCTGCGTAGCCATAAAAACCGTTTTGGCGCGGTAAACGAGCTGGGCGTTTTTGCGATGACGGAGCAGGGGCTGCGTGAAGTCAGCAACCCGTCCGCAATTTTCTTAAGCCGTGGCGATGAGGTGACTTCCGGCAGTTCGGTCATGGTGGTGTGGGAAGGGACGCGCCCGCTGCTGGTAGAGATTCAGGCGCTGGTCGATCACTCGATGATGGCGAATCCGCGTCGCGTGGCGGTCGGTCTGGAACAAAACCGTCTGGCGATCCTGCTGGCGGTGCTGCACCGTCATGGCGGATTGCAGATGGCCGATCAGGATGTATTCGTCAATGTCGTGGGCGGCGTGAAGGTCACGGAGACCAGCGCGGATCTCGCGCTATTGCTGGCGATGGTCTCCAGTCTGCGCGACAGGCCGCTGCCGCAGGATCTGGTGGTGTTTGGCGAAGTGGGGCTGGCGGGGGAAATTCGCCCGGTGCCCAGCGGTCAGGAACGTATTTCTGAAGCGGCTAAACACGGTTTCCGCCGCGCTATCGTACCGGCTGCCAACGTGCCGAAAAAGCCGCCGGAAGGGATGCAGGTTTTTGGCGTTAAAAAGCTTGCGGATGCGTTAAGTGTGTTTGACGACTTATAATCATCTGTATGTACTGATGTTGTATAATTTGCCGGATAGCGACGCAGTGCGTCTTATCCGGCCTACGGATTGATGTTGTAGGCCTGATAAGCGAAGCGCCATCAGGCATTGTTACGCGTTTTTTAGCAGGAGGCTCTTGTGTCATCGTTCGACTATCTCAAAACCGCGATCAAGCAAAAGGGGTGTACCCTGCAACAGGTGGCGGATGCCAGCGGCATGACCAAAGGGTATTTGAGCCAACTTCTGAACGCGAAGATTAAAAGCCCCAGCGCGCAAAAGCTGGAGGCGCTGCATCGTTTTTTGGGGCTGGAGTTTCCCCGGCAGCGGAAAAACATCGGCGTGGTGTTTGGCAAGTTCTACCCCCTGCATACCGGGCATATCTATTTGATTCAGCGCGCCTGTAGCCAGGTGGATGAACTGCATATCATTATGGGTTATGACGATACCCGTGACCGCGAACTGTTTGAAGACAGCGCCATGTCGCAACAGCCTACCGTGTCGGATCGTCTGCGTTGGCTACTACAGACCTTTAAATATCAGAAGAATATTCGTATTCATGCCTTCAATGAGGAAGGGATGGAGCCGTACCCGCACGGCTGGGATGTGTGGAGCAACGGTATCAAAGCCTTTATGGAAGAGAAGGGGATTCAGCCCAACTGGATCTACACGTCCGAGGAAGCCGATGCGCCGCAGTATCTCGAACACCTGGCTATTGAAACGGTGCTGGTCGATCCGAAACGAACCTTTATGAGTATCAGCGGGGCGCAGATCCGTGAAAACCCGTTCCGCTACTGGGAATACATTCCGACGGAAGTGAAGCCCTTTTTCGTGCGCACCGTGGCGATATTAGGCGGGGAGTCGAGCGGGAAATCCACGCTGGTGAACAAGCTTGCCAATATTTTTAATACCACCAGCGCGTGGGAGTACGGGCGCGACTATGTCTTCTCGCATCTGGGCGGTGACGAGATGGCGTTACAGTATTCTGATTACGATAAGATCGCGCTGGGCCATGCACAATATATTGATTTTGCGGTGAAATACGCCAATAAAGTGGCCTTTATCGATACCGATTTCGTTACCACGCAGGCCTTTTGTAAAAAATACGAAGGGCGCGAGCATCCGTTTGTACAGGCGTTGATCGATGAATACCGCTTTGATCTGGTGATCCTGCTGGAGAACAATACGCCCTGGGTCGCGGATGGGTTACGGAGTCTGGGCAGTTCGGTGGATCGTAAAGAGTTCCAGAATCTGCTGGTGGATATGCTGCGGGAGAACAACATCAATTTCGTCCACGTAGAAGAGGCCGATTACGATGGTCGATTTTTGCGCTGCGTGGAGTTAGTGAAAGAGATGATGGGCGAGCAGGGTTAAGCCTGAAGCGCCGGATGGCGGCCTACAAGGTGTAGGCCGGATAAGTCTGTAGGCCGGATAAGCGTAGCGCCATCCGGCATCTGATACATTACTTGGCGATACGTTTGTACTTGATACGCTTCGGCTCCAGCGCGTCGGCGCCCAGCGTGCGTTTCTTGTACTCTTCGTACTCGGTGAAGTTACCTTCGAAGAACTCCACTTTGCCTTCATCCTGGTAATCCAGAATGTGCGTGGCGATACGGTCGAGGAACCAACGGTCGTGCGAGATAACCATTGCACAGCCCGGGAACTCCAGCAGGGCGTTTTCCAGCGCGCGCAGGGTTTCGATATCCAGGTCGTTGGTCGGTTCATCGAGCAGCAGCATATTGCCGCCAACCTGCAACAGCTTCGCCAGATGCAGACGACCGCGCTCACCGCCGGACAGTTCGCCCACGCGTTTACCTTGATCGACGCCTTTGAAGTTAAAGCGGCCCACATAGGCGCGGCTTGGCATTTCGGTGTTGCCGATCTTCATGATATCCAGCCCGCCGGAAACTTCTTCCCACACGGTTTTGCTGTTATCCATCGCGTCACGGAACTGGTCAACGGAAGCCAGTTTTACGGTTTCCCCCAGAGTGATGGTGCCGCTATCCGGCTGTTCCTGACCGGACATCATGCGGAACAGGGTGGATTTACCCGCGCCGTTCGGACCGATGATGCCGACAATCGCGCCTTTCGGTACTGAGAAGCTGAGATCGTCGATCAGCAGGCGATCGCCGTAGGATTTACGCAGGTTGCTGACTTCAACGACCTTGTCGCCCAGACGTGGTCCAGGTGGAATAAACAGTTCGTTGGTTTCGTTACGTTTCTGGTATTCGGTGCTGTTCAGCTCTTCAAAGCGCGCCAGACGGGCTTTGCCTTTAGACTGACGGCCTTTAGTACCCTGACGCACCCACTCCAGCTCTTTCTCAATGGATTTACGGCGGGCCGCTTCCTGAGAGGCTTCCTGCGCCAGACGCTGATCTTTCTGTTCCAGCCAGGAGGAGTAGTTGCCTTCCCACGGGATCCCTTCGCCACGGTCAAGTTCGAGGATCCAGCCCGCCACGTTGTCGAGGAAGTAACGGTCGTGGGTAATCGCCACAACTGTGCCTTCGAAGTCGTGCAGGAAGCGTTCCAGCCACGCGACGGATTCCGCATCCAGGTGGTTGGTCGGTTCGTCGAGCAGCAGCATGTCCGGTTTTTCCAGCAGCAGACGGCACAGCGCGACGCGGCGGCGCTCACCACCGGAAAGATTCGCGATTTTGGCATCCCAGTCCGGCAGACGCAGGGCGTCAGCGGCGCGCTCCAGCTGTACGTTCAGGTTGTGGCCGTCATGCGCCTGGATGATCTCTTCCAGCTTGCCCTGTTCGGCGGCCAGCTTGTCAAAGTCCGCATCTGGATCGGCGTACAGCGCGTACACTTCATCCAGGCGTTTCAGGGCGCCGACCACTTCAGCCACCGCCTCTTCGATCGATTCGCGAACGGTATGCTCAGGGGTGAGCTGAGGTTCCTGCGGCAGGTAGCCAATTTTGATGCCTGGCTGTGGGCGAGCTTCGCCCTCAATATCTGTATCGATGCCAGCCATAATGCGCAGCAGGGTAGACTTACCGGCGCCGTTCAGACCCAGTACGCCGATTTTCGCCCCAGGGAAGAAGCTCAGCGAGATGTTTTTCAAAATATGACGTTTCGGCGGAACCACTTTGCCGACACGATGCATGGTATAAACGAATTGAGCCACGTTGGACTTCGCCTCTATAGGTTTATCGTGATGAAGAATAATTTTCAAAGGCGAAGTGTAGCCTTTTTCCCGGGCTAATCCCAGCCAGCAACTCTCACTCGCAATAAAAGTAAAAAAGTGTCCGTAACGTGGCGCATTTAGCAATGTCTGGTTAGCATAAATTCATTACGCGGCATGATGCTGCACTGATGTATCACGACAAGAGGAAGAGCTTGTGGACAAAGCCAAACCATTTACCTGGCGTCTTATCGCCGCCAGCGTATGTCTGCTGACGGTAAGTCAGGCGGCGCGAGCGGATTCTCTGGATGAGCAGCGCAATCGCTATGCGCAAATCAAACAGGCCTGGGATAACCGACAGATGGATGTCGTTGAGCAGATGATGCCTGGCCTGAAGAATTACCCGCTGTATCCCTATCTTGAGTATCGCCAGATCACCGACGATCTGATGAACCAGCCTGCGGTCACCGTCACCCAGTTTGTGCGCGCCAACCCTACGCTTCCTCCTGCGCGTACGCTGCAATCGCGTTTCGTTAATGAGCTAGCGCGTCGCGAAGACTGGCGTGGACTGCTAGCGTTCAGCCCCGAGAAGCCGGGCACCACCGAAGCGCAATGTAATTACTACTACGCGAAATGGAATACCGGGCAGACGGAAGAGGCCTGGCAGGGGGCGAAAGCGCTTTGGCTGACCGGGAAAAGCCAGCCGAACGCCTGTGACAAACTGTTCAGCGTCTGGCGCGCTTCCGGCACCCAGGACCCGCTGGCCTGGCTGGAGCGCATCCGCCTGGCGATGAAAGCAGGCAACACGGGGCTGGTAACGGTGCTGGCCGGGCAGATGCCTGCGCAGTACCAGACCATTGCTTCGGCGATCATCGCGCTGGCGAACGATCCCAATAGCGTGATGACTTTTGCGCGTACGACCGGCGCGACCGATTTTACCCGTCAGATGGCGGCAGTGGCCTTTGCCAGCGTGGCGCGTCAGGACGCAGAGAATGCGCGTTTGATGATCCCGTCACTGGTGCAGGCCCAGCAGCTTAATGAGGAGCAAACTCAGGAACTGCGCGATATCGTCGCCTGGCGGCTGATGGGGAACGATGTGACCGATGCGCAGGCGAAGTGGCGCGATGATGCGATTATGCGCTCGCAATCCACCACGCTGGTGGAACGCCGCGTGCGGATGGCGCTGGGCACCGGCGATCGGCGTGGGCTGAATACCTGGCTTGCCCGACTGCCGATGGAAGCGAAGGAGAAGGATGAATGGCGCTACTGGCAGGCGGATTTGTTGCTTGAGCGCGGGCGTGAGGCTGAGGCAAAAGAGATCCTCCATGCGCTGATGCAACAGCGTGGTTTCTACCCGATGGTCGCCGCGCAAAAGCTGGGTGAAGCGTATGTGCTGAAGATCGACAAAGCGCCGACGACAGTGGACGCTTCGCTTACGCAGGGCGCGGAAATGGCGCGAGTACGCGAACTGATGTACTGGAACCTGGATAATACGGCGCGCAGCGAGTGGGCGAATCTGGTCTCCAGCAGGACGAAGTCGGAACAGGCGCAGCTGGCGCGTTATGCCTTCAATAACCACTGGTGGGATCTGAGCGTACAGGCGACGATCGCAGGAAAACTGTGGGATCATCTGGAAGAGCGTTTCCCGCTGGCGTACAAGGATCTTTTCGCCCGTTACACCGGCGGCAAAGCGATCTCGCAAAGTTACGCTATGGCGATTGCGCGTCAGGAGAGCGCCTGGAATCCGAAAGTGAAATCCCCGGTAGGGGCCAGCGGTCTGATGCAAGTTATGCCGGGCACGGCGACGCATACGGTGAAAATGTTCTCGATACCGGGCTACAGCAGCCCCAGCCAGCTGCTTGACCCGGAGACGAACATCAACATTGGCACCAGTTATCTGCAATACGTTTATCAACAGTTTGGTAATAACCGTATTTTCTCTTCAGCGGCTTACAATGCCGGGCCGGGGCGCGTTCGTACCTGGCTTGGCAACAGCGCAGGGCGCATCGACGCCGTCGCGTTTGTTGAAAGTATTCCGTTCTCAGAAACGCGGGGCTACGTGAAGAACGTGCTGGCTTATGATGCCTACTATCGCTACTTCATGGGCGATAAACCAACGTTGATGAATGACGCAGAATGGCAGCGCCGTTACTGATCGCATCGGTTATGTTATGCTATCGTACTCGTTAAAGAGTACAATCGGGGGAGGCAGATACGTTTCCCCCTGCAACGATGGCGACATTCTATGACTCAGCAATCACCCTATTCAGCAGCGATGGCAGAACAGCGTCACCAGGAGTGGTTACGCTTTGTTGAGCTGCTCAAGCACGCTTGTGCGGAAGACCTGCATCTTCCCTTACTCAATTTGATGCTGACGCCGGATGAGCGTGAGGCGCTGGGAACGCGCGTGCGTATCATTGAAGAGTTGTTACGCGGTGAAATGAGCCAGCGCGAGCTTAAAAATGAGCTGGGGGCGGGCATCGCCACCATTACGCGCGGTTCCAACAGCCTGAAATCCGCACCGGTAGAGTTACGCCAGTGGCTGGAGCAGGTGTTGCTCAAGAGCGAAAGGTAATTTCGCCTGATGGCGCTATGCTTATCAGGCCTACAGGAATGGTGAACGCTCATGCCTGATGGCGCTACGCTTATCAGACCTACAGGAATGACGGACGTTCACGCCTGATGGCGCTACGCTTATCAGGCCTACAGGAATGATGAACGTAGGCCGGATAAGGCGAAGCCGCCATCCGGCGTGGATCGCGAGCCCTACCGATACACCGCATTATGAAACGGACTGAGCGCCAGAATCACCGCCTGGTGATAAACGCTGGAGCGGGTCAGTTTTCCGGCGGTAAACACCCCGATAGCCCCCTCTTTACGGCCAATCTCATCAATACCGGTATACTGCGACATCACCGGGCCGAGCGCTTCACCCTGACGAACTTTTTCAAGGATAACCGCAGGAAGCGGCAGCGTTGCCGATCGCGCCTCGCCTCGCTGGGCGGCATTCTCTATTACCACCCAACTGAACGTACTGTCATCATCAATCCCCGCTTCGATAGCCACCCAAAAATCGGCCTGAGGACGCAGACAGCGCGCATTTTCTACCCGATTCCGTGCGCCAGCGCGCGTTTCCTGACTTCCAAAAGGTTGTTCCGGCACGCCGCTCTCGACGGAGACGGACTCAATATGGCAGGATCCTTCACCGAAAATCTCGTTAAATGCTTGCAGAATTGCCTGAATTTTAGCGGGATTGGTGGTTGCTGAGACAACATGGTGCATAATCAGAATTACTCAGAAATGAATGTCATCGCAGTATAACGGATAAAAAGCATGTTACAGGTATACCTTGTTCGCCACGGTGAAACGCAGTGGAACGCCGAGCGACGTATTCAAGGCCAGTCTGACAGTCCGCTGACCGCTAAAGGTGAGCAACAAGCTATGCAAGTGGGAGAACGCGCCAGAACGCTCGGCATCACCCATATCGTCAGTAGCGATCTCGGTCGCACCCGCCGCACGGCTGAAATCATCGCCCAGGCATGCGGTTGCGATATCACTTTCGACGCCCGCCTGCGTGAGCTGGACATGGGCGTGCTGGAAAAACGGCACATCGACACTCTCACCGAAGAAGAAGAGAACTGGCGTCGCCAGTTAGTGAACGGTACGGTTGACGGGCGCATTCCTGATGGCGAATCCATGCAGGAACTGAGCGATCGCGTCAATGCCGCTCTCGCGTCCTGTCTGGAACTGCCGCAGGGCAGCCGCCCGCTGCTGGTCAGTCACGGTATCGCGCTGGGTTGCCTGGTCAGCACCATTCTGGGATTACCGGCCTGGGCGGAGCGTCGGTTACGTCTGCGTAACTGCTCTATTTCCCGCGTCGATTATCAGGAAAGTTTGTGGCTGGCGCCTGGTTGGGTCGTTGAAACGGCAGGGGACGTCTCGCATCTTGATGCCCCTGCGTTAGATGAGCTACAGCGTTAACGGCGAACGGGGATCAGGAATTCGCAACGCAGGTTAATAGGGCGACCGCCTGTTTTGGCATCTTCTGCCGGGTAGTATCGCTCTATATCCTGCCCTTTACGGCGGGTCAGGTTCAGCATCGGCATACAGGTGCCGTATACCGTCAGGATAAACTCCTGTACCCCGGTTCCTAAACCTTCGTAGGTGAACATCACATATTCGCCGCCCTGTAGGGTAACAGGCTGCGCTGACGGCACATACCCGTTGGCATGTTCTTGCGGTAGCGCGGTGGTGTAGAACACCTCCTGTTCGTCATCTTTCTCAAGGCTGGGGCGCGTTTCGTTAAGGCCGTAGAGCAGCGGAGGAATCGTTGGCGCCTGGCTGAGAAAGTCTTGCCAGAACTGTACGCGCATTTCGTGTCGAAAATCGGAGATTTGCTCCAGTGAACAGGAATAGCTCTGGGTGGTGCCGAGCAGTTGCGTATCTTCCAGGGTGACAAACTGATGTTCAGGCATGGCGAACTCACCCAGACGCATCGGCGGACGAATGCCAAAGGCGCTCCATTCTGGAGAACGGCGATATAACGCCGGCGTCTGAGAAAACTGCTTTTTAAACGCGCGGGTAAAGGTTTGCTGAGAATCGAAGCGGTACTGCAACGCGATATCCAGAATCGGACGCGCCGTCAGGCGCAGGGCCACGGCGGATTTAGATAAGCGGCGAGCGCGGATGTAAGCGCCAATAGCATGGCCCGTCACGTCCTTAAACATTCTTTGCAGGTGCCACTTGGAATAACCTGCTTTTGCCGCCACATTGTCAAGCGACAGAGGCTGATCCAGATGGCCTTCCAGCCAGGTTAAGAGGTCGCGAATAATGCCAGCCTGATCCATAAAATATCCTCATCCTTTCCACAACGAGCACCTGACATCAGGTAAGTGGATAATAGCATTTTTTGCTGTTTTAGCATTCGGTGTTTTTTTTGCTCATCTGTGCTTTTTTGGGGCACACTAAAGCATGATTATTCTAATCCTGTGATCTGTAAACAGTTTATCCAGACGTGTCGAATAATTGCGCAGTGTAACTTTTATGAATGGTAACAATATGAAATACAAGAGCTTAATACTTTCCTCAATTCTGTTGATGCTGGGGCAGTTTGCGCATGCAGAACAGGTGGGTTCCGTCGATACCGTATTTAAAATGTTTGGGCCTGACCATAAAATCGTCGTCGAAGCGTTTGACGATCCCGACGTCAAAAATGTGACGTGCTATGTAAGTCGGGCGAAAACGGGGGGGATTAAAGGCGGTCTGGGACTGGCCGAAGATACCTCCGACGCGGCGATCTCCTGTCAGCAGGTAGGGCCGATTGAGCTGAGCGATAAAATTAAGAACGGGAAAGCGCAAGGGGATGTCGTTTTTCAGAAGCGCACGTCGCTGGTGTTTAAAAAATTACAGGTCGTGCGTTTTTATGATGCCAAACGCAATACGCTGGCGTATCTGGCCTATTCTGACAAGGTCGTTGAAGGGTCGCCAAAAAATGCCATAAGCGCGGTGCCCGTTATGCCGTGGCGGTAACGTTCCTGACGCGTCTCTGGAAGTGATTCCCGTTCTGGTCGGATAACCCATTGACAGACAATAAAAAACGGCGCGTTTTGCGCCGTTTTTGCTGCCGGTGGTAACCGATTAGTCCTGTAGATCACCGCAGAAACGGTAACCTTCACCGTGAATGGTCGCGATGATTTCCGGGGTATCCGGCGTGGATTCGAAATGCTTACGAATACGACGGATAGTCACGTCAACAGTACGGTCATGCGGCTTCAGCTCGCGACCGGTCATTTTCTTCAGCAGTTCTGCACGAGACTGGATCTTGCCCGGGTTCTCGCAGAAGTGAAGCATGGCGCGGAATTCGCTGCGTGGCAGTTTGTACTGCTCACCATCTGGGCCGATCAAAGAACGGCTGTTGATGTCGAGTTCCCAACCGTTGAACTTGTAGCTTTCGACGCTACGGCGCTCTTCACTGACCGTACCCAGATTCATAGTACGGGACAACAGGTTGCGCGCACGGATAGTCAGTTCGCGTGGGTTAAACGGCTTGGTGATGTAATCGTCTGCGCCGATTTCGAGGCCGAGGATTTTATCGACTTCGTTATCGCGGCCAGTCAGGAACATCAACGCAACGTTAGCCTGTTCGCGCAGTTCACGCGCTAACAGAAGACCGTTTTTCCCTGGCAGGTTGATATCCATGATCACCAGGTTGATGTCATATTCAGAGAGGATCTGATGCATTTCCGCGCCATCTGTCGCTTCGAATACATCATAGCCTTCCGCTTCGAAAATACTTTTCAACGTGTTGCGTGTTACCAACTCGTCTTCAACGATAAGAATGTGCGGGGTCTGCATGTTTGCTACCTAAATTGCCAACTAAATCGAAACAGGAAGTACAAAAGTCCCTGACCTGCCTGATGCATGTCGCAAATTAACATGATCGGCGTAACATGACTAAAGTACGTAATTGCGTTCTTGATGCACTTTCCATCAACGTCAACAACATCATTAGCTTGGTCGTGGGTACTTTCCCTTTGGACCCGACAGTGTCAAAAACGGCTGTCATCCTAACCATTTTAACAGCAACATAACAGGCTAAGACGTACCGGACACCCAATAAAACTACGCTTCGTTGACATATATCAAGTTCAATTGTAGCACGTTAACAGTTTGATGAAATCATCGTATCCAAATGCTAGCGTTCATCACAAATTTGCAATAATCCAACTAGTTGCGCATGCCAACTAATAAATGTAATGAATCCAATAGGTGTGATTCATTCTAAATTAAATTATCCTAAATAAACAGAAGGATATGTAGTATTTCTTAACATAAAACGCAATAGTAAAGATAAGAAATAGTTTAGTGCCTTTTACTGAATGTGAAATGGTTTTTCAACGATTTTCGTTAAAAAATTGTAAATTCGTGCTGCGTAATATGTTGACATTGGTCACATTATTGCCAGCGGCTGGTCAAAAAGAGAATCGAAATGCGTGTAACAATTATTCTGGTCGCGCCGGCCAGAGCGGAAAATATTGGCGCGGCGGCACGGGCAATGAAGACGATGGGTTTTGGCGATATGCGTATTGTCGACAGCCAGGCGCACCTGGAGCCGGCGACCCGTTGGGTCGCACATGGTTCCGCTGATGTTATTGATAATATTAGTGTTTATCCAACACTGGCGGAAGCGCTGCACGATGTTGATTTCACTGTCGCCACCACGGCCCGCAGTCGCGCGAAGTTCCACTACTACGCAACGCCCGCAGAACTGCTGCCGCTGTTACAGGAAAAATCGCAGTGGATGAACCATGCGGCGCTGGTTTTTGGCCGGGAAGATTCGGGCCTGACGAATGAAGAACTGGCGCTGGCGGACGTTTTAACCGGCGTACCAATGGTTGCTGATTATCCTTCACTCAATTTAGGGCAGGCGGTAATGGTGTATTGCTATCAATTAGCAGGCTTAATGCAACAACCGGCGAAACAAACAGAGGCGACTGACGCGCCTCAATTGCAGGCGTTACGCACACGCGTTTCGCAGTTACTGGCGACGCTGGATGTTGCTGATGACATCAAACTGGCGGACTGGCTGCAACAACGACTGGGGCTGTCAGGGCAGCGCGACACGGCCATGCTGCACCGTTTATTGCATGATATTGAGAAAAATATAACAAAATAAAATCTTGTTGAATTGCTTGATGTGAGATTTTAAATCTGGTTTCAAGAGGTTGCTTCATTCCGTATTGGTTGAAAATAAATGCGCAAGCAGCAGCTCGTGAACATGTTGCGGAATGTGATCAAATTAAAAATTTATTGACTTAGGTCACGAGATACTTTAACCCTTTAAAGATACAAGACAGACAGATAATAATTACAGAGTACACAACATCCATGAATCGCATCAGCACCACCATTACCACAACCATCACCATTACCACAGGTAACGGTGCGGGCTGACGCGTACAGGAAACACAGAAAAAAGCCCGCACCTGAACAGTGCGGGCTTTTTTTTCGACCAAAGGTAACGAGGTAACAACCATGCGAGTGTTGAAGTTCGGCGGTACATCAGTGGCAAATGCAGAGCGCTTTCTGCGTGTTGCCGATATTCTGGAAAGCAATGCCAGGCAGGGGCAGGTAGCGACTGTTCTCTCTGCCCCCGCCAAAATTACTAACCATCTGGTGGCGATGATTGAAAAGACCATCAGCGGTCAGGATGCTTTACCGAATATCAGCGATGCCGAACGTATTTTTTCCGAACTTCTTACGGGTCTTGCAGCCGCTCAGCCGGGGTTCCCGCTGGCGCAGTTGAAAGTTTTCGTTGAGCAAGAATTTGCGCAAATCAAACATATCCTGCACGGAATCAGCCTGCTGGGCCAGTGCCCGGATAGCATCAATGCTGCGCTGATCTGCCGTGGCGAGAAGATGTCGATCGCGATCATGGCTGGCCTGCTGGAAGCGCGCGGTCATGGCGTGACGGTTATCGATCCGGTCGAAAAATTGTTGGCGGTCGGGCATTACCTCGAATCGACCGTTGATATCGCCGAATCTACGCGCCGTATCGCGGCGGGCCGCATTCCGGCTGACCACATGGTGCTGATGGCAGGTTTCACCGCCGGTAACGAAAAAGGCGAGCTGGTCGTGCTGGGCCGCAACGGTTCTGATTACTCCGCTGCGGTGTTGGCTGCCTGCTTACGCGCCGACTGTTGTGAGATCTGGACTGACGTCGACGGCGTGTATACCTGCGATCCGCGCCAGGTGCCGGACGCCAGGTTGCTGAAGTCGATGTCCTATCAGGAGGCGATGGAGCTTTCTTACTTCGGCGCCAAAGTCCTTCATCCTCGTACCATCACCCCCATTGCCCAGTTCCAAATCCCATGCCTGATTAAAAACACCGGAAACCCGCAAGCTCCTGGTACGCTGATCGGCGCCAGCGTCGATGAAGATGAACTGCCGGTGAAAGGGATCTCGAACCTGAACAATATGGCGATGTTCAGCGTTTCCGGCCCAGGAATGAAAGGGATGATCGGGATGGCGGCGCGCGTATTCGCGGCAATGTCCCGCGCGGGGATCTCCGTGGTGCTGATCACGCAATCCTCTTCTGAATACAGTATCAGTTTCTGCGTACCGCAGGGCGACTGCGCGCGGGCCCAGCGTGCAATGCAGGATGAGTTCTACCTGGAACTGAAAGAAGGGTTGCTGGAGCCGCTGGCGGTGACTGAACGTCTGGCGATCATCTCGGTGGTTGGCGACGGTATGCGCACGCTGCGCGGCATCTCGGCGAAGTTCTTTGCGGCGCTGGCGCGCGCGAATATCAATATTGTCGCGATTGCGCAGGGCTCGTCCGAACGATCGATTTCGGTGGTCGTGAATAACGATGACGTCACAACGGGCGTACGTGTTACCCACCAGATGCTGTTCAACACCGATCAGGTGATTGAAGTGTTCGTTATCGGCGTTGGCGGCGTTGGCGGCGCGTTACTTGAGCAGCTTAAACGCCAGCAGTCCTGGCTGAAAAACAAGCATATCGACCTGCGCGTCTGCGGCGTGGCGAATTCGAAAGCGCTGTTGACCAATGTGCATGGCCTGAACCTGGATAACTGGCAGGCGGAACTGGCGGAAGCGAAAGAACCGTTTAATTTAGGGCGCTTAATTCGCCTGGTGAAAGAGTATCACCTGCTTAACCCGGTCATTGTTGACTGTACCTCCAGCCAGGCGGTGGCGGATCAATACGCCGACTTCCTGCGCGAAGGCTTCCATGTGGTAACGCCGAACAAAAAAGCCAATACGTCGTCGATGGATTACTACCATCAACTGCGTTTTGCCGCGGCGAAATCCCGACGTAAGTTCCTGTACGACACCAACGTAGGCGCGGGCTTACCGGTTATCGAGAACCTGCAAAACCTGCTGAACGCGGGTGACGAACTGCAACACTTCTCCGGCATCCTGTCTGGATCGCTCTCTTTTATTTTCGGCAAGCTGGATGAAGGCATGAGCCTTTCGGCCGCGACCACGATGGCGCGCGAGTTGGGCTATACCGAACCCGATCCGCGTGACGATCTTTCCGGGATGGATGTGGCGCGCAAATTGCTGATCCTCGCTCGTGAAACGGGACGTGAGCTGGAACTGTCCGATATCGTGATTGAGCCGGTGCTGCCGGAAGGTTTCGACGATTCCGGCGATGTCGCCACGTTTATGACCAATCTGTCGCAGCTTGACGACGCGTTTGCCGCCCGCGTGGCGAAAGCCCGTGATGAAGGCAAAGTATTGCGCTATGTTGGCAACATTGAAGACGACGGCGTGTGTCGCGTGAAGATCGCCGAGGTTGACGGCAACGATCCGCTGTTTAAAGTGAAAAACGGGGAGAACGCGCTGGCGTTTTACAGTCACTATTATCAACCGCTGCCGCTGGTTCTGCGCGGTTACGGTGCGGGGAACGATGTGACGGCGGCGGGTGTTTTTGCCGATCTGCTGCGTACCCTTTCATGGAAGTTAGGAGTCTAAAATGGTGAAAGTCTATGCTCCGGCTTCCAGTGCCAATATGAGCGTCGGATTTGATGTGCTTGGGGCGGCCGTCACGCCGGTTGATGGCTCACTGCTGGGCGATGTGGTCTCGGTGGATGCGGCAGAAAGCTTCACGCTGAATAATTTAGGGCGTTTTGCCGACAAGCTGCCGTCAGCGCCGCGTGAAAATATCGTTTATCAGTGCTGGGAGCGTTTTTGCCAGGAGTTGGGTAAACAGATTCCGGTGGCGATGACGCTGGAAAAGAACATGCCGATTGGTTCCGGGTTAGGATCCAGCGCCTGTTCCGTGGTCGCCGCGCTGGTGGCGATGAATGAGTTCTGTGGCAAACCGCTGAACGACACGCGTCTGCTGGCGATCATGGGGGAACTGGAAGGGCGTATCTCTGGCAGCATTCATTACGATAACGTCGCGCCGTGCTTTCTTGGCGGCATGCAGTTGATGATCGAAGAAAACGGCATTATCAGCCAGCAGGTGCCAGGATTTGATGAGTGGCTGTGGGTACTGGCCTATCCGGGGATTAACGTTTCGACGGCTGAAGCGCGGGCGATTTTACCCGCGCAGTATCGCCGTCAGGACTGTATCGCCCACGGGCGGCATCTGGCCGGGTTTATTCATGCCTGCTATTCCCGTCAGCCGCAGCTTGCTGCAAAGCTGATGAAGGATGTGATTGCCGAACCGTACCGCGCTCGTCTGCTGCCGGGCTTCAGCCAGGCGCGTCAGGCGGTGGCGGAAATTGGCGCGCTGGCCAGCGGTATTTCCGGGTCCGGGCCGACGCTTTTCGCGCTCTGTGATAAGCCGGATACGGCGCAGCGTGTAGCAGACTGGCTGGGTAAAAATTACCTGCAAAATCAGGAAGGCTTTGTTCATATTTGTCAGCTGGATACGGCGGGCGCACGAGTACTGGGATAAACAATGAAACTCTACAATCTGAAAGATCATAATGAGCAGGTCAGCTTTGCGCAGGCCGTTACGCAGGGGCTTGGCAAGAATCAGGGGCTCTTTTTCCCGCACGACCTGCCGGAATTTAGCCTGACTGAAGTTGATGAGATGCTGAATCAGGACTTTGTGAGTCGTAGCGCAAAGATCCTTTCCGCGTTCATCGGGGATGAGATCCCGCAGGAAATCTTAGAAGAGCGCGTTCGCAAGGCATTCGCTTTTCCGGCGCCGGTGCGTCAGGTGGAAGGCGATGTCGGGTGCCTGGAGTTGTTCCACGGCCCGACGCTGGCCTTTAAGGATTTTGGCGGTCGCTTTATGGCGCAAATGCTGACGCACATCAGCGGCGACAAACCGGTGACTATCCTGACGGCAACCTCTGGCGATACCGGCGCGGCAGTTGCTCACGCATTCTACGGTCTGAAAAATGTACGCGTCGTGATCCTCTACCCACGCGGCAAGATCAGCCCGTTGCAGGAAAAACTGTTCTGTACGCTGGGCGGCAACATCGAAACGGTTGCGATTGACGGTGATTTCGATGCCTGCCAGGCGCTGGTAAAACAGGCGTTTGATGATGAAGAACTGAAGGCGGCGCTGGGGCTGAATTCGGCGAACTCCATCAACATCAGCCGTCTGCTGGCGCAGATTTGCTATTACTTTGAAGCGGTCGCTCAACTGCCGCAGGACGCGCGTAATCAGTTAGTGATTTCCGTGCCCAGCGGTAACTTTGGCGACCTGACTGCGGGGCTGCTGGCGAAGTCGCTCGGCCTGCCGGTGAAACGCTTTATCGCCGCCACTAACGTCAACGATACGGTGCCGCGCTTCCTGAAAGAGGGGCAGTGGTCGCCGAAAGCGACGCAGGCTACCTTGTCGAACGCGATGGATGTCAGCCAGCCCAATAAC
Organism: Citrobacter sp. CK194; assembly: GCF_030333395.1. Taxonomy (NCBI): domain Bacteria; kingdom Pseudomonadati; phylum Pseudomonadota; class Gammaproteobacteria; order Enterobacterales; family Enterobacteriaceae; genus Citrobacter; species Citrobacter sp. CK194. The sequence goes on along the minus strand of NZ_JAOWGA010000012.1, from coordinate 226,971 downwards.
TGGCCGCGTGTGGAAGAGCTGTTCCGCCGTAAAATCTGGCGTTTGACGGAGCTGGGCTACGCTGCGGTTGACGATGAGACGACGCAGGAGACCATGCGCGAACTGAAAGCGGCAGGTTATACCTCTGAACCGCACGCTGCCGTGGCGTACCGCGCGCTGCGTGATCAGCTGCATCCGGGGGAGTATGGCTTGTTCCTCGGGACTGCGCATCCGGCGAAATTCAAAGAGAGTGTGGAGGCGATTCTTGGTGAAACATTGGATCTGCCAAAAGAGCTGGCGGATCGTGCCGATCTGCCGCTGCTCTCGCATAATCTGCCTGCCGATTTTGCCGAATTGCGTAAGCTGATGATGACACGCGGCTAACGGTTGTACCCGGTGGCGCTTCGGGGCTATTGTAGCTATTGTAGGCCGGATAAGGCGTTAGCCGCCATCCGGCTTTTTTATGGAGAAAATAAGGAGAAATTTAGCAGGTAAAAAGGAGTAATTCTCAATAAATGCGGTAACTTAGAGATTAGGATTGCAGAGAATAACAACCCGCGTTCTCATCAAGTAATCTCCTTTCATCGACCCAAATCGGGCAATGGTAAAAAGGAGTACCTCATGAACAAGTTGAAACCCGTGCTTCTTGCACTTTCCATGATGCTGGTGGCTCCCCTCGCAGCACAGGCTGCCGAAATTACTCTCGTACCGGCAGTTAAACTTCAGATTGGCGATCGCGATAACCACGGTAATTACTGGGATGGCGGTCACTGGCGCGACCACGGCTGGTGGCAGAAGCATTATGAGTGGCGAGAAAACCGCTGGCAGCCGCATGGACCACGTCCGCAACCGCATCATAATAAGCATGACGAGCATCGTCATGATGATCGCCGCGACGACCACCGCCATTAAGCACGCAGGCCTGATAAGCGTAGCGCTATCAGGCAGTTATGCGGTTTTAGCGCCGGATAGCGACAAAAGGCGTCTTATCCGGCCTGCGCTTCAGGGCATCAGTTTTGCTCGTGGCGTTTAAACACCAGCTCGCCTTTTCCTGACGCTTGCTCATCATAGAAATAGCCTTCGCTGTTAAATGCGGTGAGCTGTTCCGGCTTCGTCAGCCGGTTTTCAATGATGTAACGGCTCATCAGGCCGCGCGCTTTTTTGGCGTAGAAGCTGATAACTTTGAATTTGCCGTTTTTCTCGTCAAGGAACACGGGCTTGATAACCTCCGCATTCAGCTGCTTCGGCTTCACGGATTTATAATATTCATCCGAGGCCAGGTTGATGACGATTTTATCGCCTTGCGCAGCCAGCGCTTCGTTCAGCTTATCGGTAATCACATCGCCCCAGAACTGATAAAGGTCTTTCCCTTTGGCGTTCTCAAGGCGAATGCCCATCTCCAGACGGTAAGGCTGCATCAGATCCAGCGGACGCAGGACGCCGTACAACCCGGAAAGCATACGCAAATGCTGCTGCGCGAAATCAAAATCGGCTTCGCTGAACGTTTCCGCCTGTAGTCCGGTATAGACGTCGCCTTTAAACGCCAGAATCGCCTGGCGGGCGTTTTCAGGGGAGAAGTCAGGCTGCCAGTCATGAAAACGGGTGGCATTCAGATCGGCCAGTTTGTCGCTAATGCCCATTAGCTTGCCAATCTGCGGCGCCGAGAGCTTGCGCGCCTCGCGGATCAACTGCTGGGAGTAATCCAGCAGTTCAGGCCGCGTATAGCGCGTCGTGGCCAGCGGGCTTTGGTAATCGAGCGTTTTTGCAGGTGAAATCAGAATCAGCATATCCAGTCCTTGCAGGAGATTTACTGCGACTTTAGCAAAAAAACCGACCGATTTGATCGATGGTTGTGATTGCCGCGCTAGTGACGCGGCAACTCATCCCATGTATCCGGCGCCAGTTGCTGCTCAATTTCAGGGTAGCGGAACGGGTCGAACACGGGTTGTACGCCGAGCTTACGCTGTCGCAGATAGTCGCTGGCGATCGTATGCACCACCGGCGAGAGCAGCAGAATCGCCGTCAGGTTGGTGATGGCCATACAGGCCATAATAATGTCGGCCAACTGCCAGACGAGCGGAAAGCTGAGTAACGTGCCCGCCACGACCATCCCGACGGTGACAATACGCAGCGCCCAGCGCATTCGCAGACTGTCCAGACGCAGAAAAATCAGGTTATTTTCGGCGTAAACGTAGTTGGCGACAATCGAGCTGAAGGCGAACAACACCACAATAAACGCGACAAAGCTTGCGCCCCATTCGCCGGTCAGTGAAATCATTGCCTGTTGCACCAGCTGGATGCCTTCCGTTGGCATATGCGAGGCGCCATTGCCTGCCAGCAGAATAATCATCGCGCTGGCGGTGCAGATAATAATGGTATCGGTAAAGACGCCGATCATCTGCACAATTCCCTGCGCGGCAGGGTGCGGCGGCCAGGATGAAGCGGCGGCCGCAATGTTAGGCGCAGAACCCATTCCCGCTTCGTTGGAGAACATGCCGCGCTGGAAACCGCTGGTAATCGCCTGGCTGAGCGTATACCCGGCCGCCCCGGCAGTGGCTTCCTGCCAGCCGAATGCGCTTTTCACAATCGACGCGATAATGTCGGGCAACTGTTCGATGTGCCAGAGGCAAATCACTAAACCGGTGAGCGTCCACAGAAGGGCCATTGCAGGGACGAACCATTGCATGAGCTTTGCGACATCTTTAATGCCGCGAACGATGACAAAAAAGGCCGCCAGCGCCAGCACGATACCGGAGATAATGGGCGGTATGTCAAAGGCAAAAGCGAGCGCCCGCGAGACGGAGTTCGCCTGTACGCTATTAAAAATCAGACCATACGCAATGAGTAAGAAAATCGCGAAGAGAACGCCCATCCAGCGCATACCCAGGCCACGCGCCATATACCATGCCGGGCCGCCGCGATACTGCCCTGTGCTGTCGCGCTCTTTGTAGAGCTGGGCCAGAGAACATTCGGCAAACGAGGTCGCCATGCCGATAAGCGCAGATACCCACATCCAGAATACGGCGCCTGGCCCGCCTGCGGCGATAGCCAACGCAACGCCTGCCAGGTTGCCGCTGCCAATACGCGCGGCAAGGCTGGTACACAGCGCCTGAAATGACGTAAGCCCGCCCGGCTGGGGATGTATGCTGTTTTTAAGACTTTTGCCAAACTGGCGGATATAGCGAAACTGAACGAATCCGGTACGGTAAGTAAACCAAAACCCTGCGCCAAGCAGGAGGTAGATCATTACCGAACCCCAGAGTATTTCATTAATAAAGGCGAAGAAATCAGGCATTAACATCCCTCTTGTTGATGCCGGTACGCTTTTGGGTTCCAGTGTAAGCGTTACCAATTCACGAACAGTATAGACCCTGTCAGGCTATTGAATGGGGGGAGTCTACCATACTATATGGCAATATCCTTTAATTGCGCGCAGCCCTGTCGAGGGGCTGAAAAGGGGCAAACAAAGAGGGGAGTGGGATAACCGCATTGTCTGCGGTTGCGCTGTGAGTGCGTCGTGTTATCATCAAGGCAGACCGGTTACATCCCCCTAACAAGCTGTTTAAAGAGAAACACTATCATGACGGACAAATTGACCTCCCTTCGTCAGTTCACCACCGTGGTGGCCGACACCGGAGACATCGCGGCAATGAAGCTGTACCAGCCGCAGGATGCCACAACCAACCCTTCTCTCATTCTTAACGCAGCACAGATCCCGGAATACCGTAAGCTGATTGACGATGCCGTTGCCTGGGCGAAACAGCAGAGCAGCGATCGCGCGCAGCAGATTGTTGACGCGGCCGACAAGCTGGCGGTGAACATTGGTCTGGAGATCCTGAAACTGGTCCCTGGCCGTATCTCCACCGAAGTTGACGCTCGTCTGTCCTACGACACCGACGCGTCTATCGCCAAAGCAAAACGCATCATCAAGCTCTACAACGACGCGGGCATCAGCAACGATCGCATCCTGATCAAACTGGCGTCTACCTGGCAGGGGATTCGTGCTGCTGAACAGCTGGAAAAGGAAGGTATCAACTGTAACCTGACTCTGCTGTTCTCCTTCGCGCAGGCGCGTGCTTGTGCGGAAGCGGGCGTATACCTGATCTCTCCGTTCGTGGGCCGTATTCTTGACTGGTACAAAGCCAATACCGACAAGAAAGAGTACGCTCCGGCAGAAGATCCGGGCGTGGTTTCCGTTACGGAAATCTACGAATACTACAAACAGCACGGTTATGAGACAGTGGTGATGGGTGCGAGCTTCCGCAACGTCGGCGAAATTCTGGAGCTGGCGGGTTGCGATCGTCTGACCATCGCTCCGGCGCTGCTGAAAGAGCTGGCGGAAAGCGAAGGCGCTATCGAACGTAAACTGTCCTTCTCTGGCGAAGTGAAAGCGCGTCCAGAACGCATCACCGAGTCTGAGTTCCTGTGGCAGCACAACCAGGACCCGATGGCGGTAGACAAACTGGCGGACGGTATCCGTAAGTTTGCTATTGACCAGGAAAAACTGGAAAAAATGATCGGCGATCTGCTGTAATCATTCGGCGTGACCAGACAGGTTTCTGGTCACGCTACCTCTTCTGAAACCTGTCTGTCCTTCCCTTTGCAGTGTATCATTCTGTTTAACGAGACTGTTTAGACGGAATAATCATGAACACCTTACGTATTGGTTTAGTTTCCATTTCTGACCGCGCGTCCAGCGGCGTATACCAGGATAAAGGCATTCCTGCTCTTGAAGAGTGGCTGGCCTCCGCGCTGACTACCCCTTTTGACGTGCAAACCCGACTGATCCCGGATGAGCAGGCGATCATTGAGCAAACGCTGTGTGAGCTGGTGGATGAAATGAGCTGTCACCTGGTACTGACGACGGGTGGTACGGGGCCGGCGCGTCGTGATGTCACGCCTGACGCGACTCTGGCCGTCGCCGACAGAGAAATGCCCGGCTTTGGCGAGCAGATGCGCCAGATCAGCCTGCACTTTGTTCCTACGGCGATCCTTTCCCGCCAGGTTGGCGTGATCCGTAAGCAGGCGCTGATCCTGAACTTACCGGGGCAGCCAAAATCCATCAAAGAGACCCTGGAAGGGGTGAAAGATGCCGAGGGTAAGGTTGTTGTGCCGGGAATTTTCGCAAGCGTACCGTATTGTGTACAGTTGCTTGAAGGGCCTTATGTGGAAACCGCAGCGGAAGTGGTAGCATCTTTCCGCCCGAAAAATGCCAGACGCGACATAAACGCCTGAAGTTGGCCTTTCTGTGACATAAATTACGCAGGTGGTGGAGTATTGAATTGTTTACGGTATAGTAATTTTTGATTTACACATATCGATAAGCGCCCTCAATAACTCCACTGACTCATGGTTTGCTATGTCACGACACACACGACCTCTGAATCGCCAGGATTATAAGACTCTTTCACTTGCCGCTCTCGGCGGCGCGCTCGAGTTTTACGACTTCATCATCTTTGTTTTCTTCGCAGCGGTTGTGGGCGAACTATTTTTCCCCGCCGATATTCCTGAGTGGCTTCGTCAGGTTCAGACGTTTGGGATCTTCGCCGCCGGTTATCTGGCGCGCCCGCTGGGCGGCATTATCATGGCGCACTTTGGCGATCTGGTAGGGCGCAAGAAGATGTTCACCCTGAGTATTCTATTGATGGCTGTTCCAACGCTGGCGATTGGCCTGCTGCCGACTTACGCCTCAATGGGCATCCTTGCGCCGTTGTTATTGCTGCTGATGCGTATTTTGCAAGGCGCAGCGATTGGCGGCGAAGTGCCGGGAGCGTGGGTGTTTGTGGCTGAACATGTGCCGGAGCGCCGTATCGGCATCGCCTGCGGCACGCTGACTGCGGGACTGACGGTCGGTATCCTGCTTGGTTCTGTCGTGGCGACGCTGGTGAATACCAGTATGACCCAGCAGGCGGTGCATGATTATGGCTGGCGTATTCCCTTCCTGCTCGGCGGCGTATTTGGTCTGATTGCGATGTATTTACGTCGTTGGTTGCAGGAAACGCCCATCTTCCTTGAAATGCAGCAGCGCAAAACGCTCGCGCAGGAATTGCCCGTCAAAGCGGTAGTGGTGAAACATAAAAAAGCGGTGGCGATTTCGATGCTGCTGACCTGGTTGTTATCGGCCGGCATTGTCGTCGTGATTTTGATGTCGCCGGTCTGGTTGCAAAAGCAGTACGGGTTTGCGCCCGCGTTAACTTTACAGGCAAATAGCGTGGCGACCATTATGCTGTGCGTGGGATGCCTGCTGGCGGGGTTCATTGTCGATCGGGTTGGCGCCAGCAAAACCTTTATTGTAGGCAGTTTTCTGCTGGCCTGCTCAAGCTGGATCTTCTATCACCTGTCTGGCGCGCATCCCGAGCAGTTGTTTTTATTATACGGGCTGGTGGGGCTGTGTGTTGGTGTTGTTGGCGCGGTGCCGTACGTAATGGTGCGAGCCTTCCCGGCGGAAGTGCGTTTCACCGGCATCTCTTTTTCTTACAACGTCTCGTATGCCATTTTTGGCGGCCTGACGCCAATTGCGGTCACCATGTTGATGGGCGTGTCGCCAATGGCGCCGGCCTGGTATGTGCTGGCGTTGTCACTGGTGGGGCTGGGGTTGGGCGTCTGGTTGCGACAGGATATTTATTATCGCGATGCGGATGTGCAGGCAGAATTACAACAGCTGTAAAAATTATCCCCCCGGTCGGGGGGATAACGGAAGATTAGTGCGCTTCACCGATTGGCAGGATGGTGCGGCCAAACTGTTCGTTCAGCACTTCGCCCATCGCCAGGTAAATGGCGCTGGCGCCACACACTAAGCCAATCCAACCCGCAACGTGGATCACCGCTTCATTACCCGCGATGTTGCCGAAGGCCAACAGGGCGAACAGTACGGTCAGGCTCAGGAAGACAAACTGTAGCGCGCGAGCGGCTTTCAGCGTGCCAAAGAACATGAACAGTGTGAACACGCCCCACAGCCCCAGGTAGGCGCCCAGGAACTGCGCGTTCGGCGCTTCTGTCAGACCCATTTTCGGCATTAACAGGATCGCGACCAGCGTCAGCCAGAAAGAACCGTAAGAGGTAAATGCGGTTAAGCCGAAGGTGTTGCCTTTTTTGTATTCCAGCAGGCCAGCAAAAATTTGCGCGATACCGCCGTAGAAAATGCCCATCGCCAGAATAATGCCGTCTAAAGCGAAGAAACCCGCGTTGTGCAGGTTAAGCAGAATGGTGGTCATGCCGAAGCCCATCAGGCCCAGCGGAGCCGGGTTAGCCAACTTAGTGTTGCCCATAATTCCTCAAAATCATCATTAATCGAATGGTGAAATAGTTTCCCCGAACAACCGATACCGTATTCGGGGCGCGGCATGATAATCAGGGGAATAGAGGCTGTCTATGATCTAATAGGGGGAAAATGAAATATTTCCCCTTGTGATGACGATCACGGAAGAAAAAGGCTTAACCGTCGTGCTGGCAGAGGTGTTTTCCATATGCCCGGTGAAGAAAATTATCGTTTTTCGCAAAAAAAATTTTTCATGCCCCCCTTGATGACGTGGGTTACGACCCCATCTTGTAGTCAACCGCAGTGAGTGAGTCTGAAAAAAAACGATTCAGGGTAGTTGAAACCGCACGTTTCGCCCTTATTACAGATTCACAACCACATGATGACCGAATTTTTAGTGGAGACGTTTAGATGGGTAAAATTATTGGTATCGACCTGGGTACTACCAACTCTTGTGTAGCGATTATGGATGGCACAACTGCACGTGTGCTGGAGAACGCCGAGGGCGATCGCACCACGCCTTCTATCATTGCTTATACCCAGGATGGTGAAACTCTGGTTGGTCAGCCGGCTAAACGTCAGGCAGTGACAAACCCGCAAAACACCCTGTTTGCGATTAAACGCCTGATTGGCCGCCGCTTCCAGGACGAAGAAGTTCAGCGTGACGTTTCCATCATGCCGTACAAAATCATCGGCGCCGATAACGGCGACGCATGGCTTGATGTGAAAGGTCAGAAAATGGCACCGCCGCAGATCTCTGCTGAAGTGCTGAAAAAAATGAAGAAAACCGCAGAAGATTACCTGGGCGAACCGGTAACTGAAGCTGTTATCACCGTACCTGCTTACTTCAACGATGCTCAGCGTCAGGCAACGAAAGATGCCGGTCGTATCGCAGGTCTGGAAGTAAAACGTATCATCAACGAACCGACCGCCGCCGCGCTGGCTTATGGTCTGGATAAAGAAGTCGGCAACCGTACTATCGCGGTTTACGACCTCGGTGGTGGTACTTTCGATATCTCTATTATCGAAATCGACGAAGTTGACGGCGAAAAAACCTTCGAAGTTCTGGCAACCAACGGTGATACCCACCTGGGTGGTGAAGACTTCGACAGCCGTATGATCAACTACCTGGTTGAAGAATTTAAGAAAGATCAGGGCATTGACCTGCGTAACGACCCGCTGGCGATGCAGCGTCTGAAAGAAGCGGCAGAAAAAGCGAAAATCGAGCTTTCTTCCGCACAGCAGACCGACGTGAACCTGCCGTACATCACCGCAGATGCCACCGGTCCGAAACACATGAACATCAAAGTGACTCGCGCGAAACTGGAAAGCCTGGTCGAAGACCTGGTGAACCGTTCCATCGAGCCGCTGAAAGTCGCGTTGCAGGATGCTGGCCTGTCCGTATCTGATATCAACGACGTTATCCTCGTTGGTGGTCAGACGCGTATGCCGATGGTGCAGAAAAAAGTGGCGGAGTTCTTTGGTAAAGAACCGCGTAAAGACGTTAACCCGGACGAAGCTGTTGCTATCGGCGCAGCGGTGCAGGGCGGCGTACTGACCGGTGATGTGAAAGACGTTCTGCTGCTGGACGTTACCCCGCTGTCTCTGGGTATCGAAACCATGGGCGGCGTAATGACGGCGCTGATCAGCAAAAACACCACTATCCCGACCAAGCACAGCCAGGTGTTCTCTACCGCTGAAGACAACCAGTCTGCGGTAACCATCCATGTGTTGCAGGGTGAGCGTAAACGCGCGTCTGATAACAAATCTCTGGGTCAGTTCAACCTGGATGGCATCAACCCGGCGCCGCGCGGTATGCCGCAGATCGAAGTCACCTTTGATATCGATGCTGACGGTATCCTGCACGTTTCCGCGAAAGACAAAAACAGCGGTAAAGAGCAGAAGATCACCATCAAGGCTTCTTCTGGTCTGAACGAGGACGAAATTCAGAAAATGGTTCGCGATGCTGAAGCGAACGCAGAATCTGACCGTAAGTTCGAAGAGCTGGTTCAGACGCGTAACCAGGGCGACCATCTGCTGCACAGCACGCGTAAGCAGGTTGAAGAAGCGGGCGATCAGCTGCCAGCAGACGACAAAACGGCTATCGAGTCTGCACTGAGCGCGCTGGAAACGGCGCTGAAAGGCGAAGACAAAGCGGCTATCGAAGCGAAAATGCAGGAACTGGCGCAGGCTTCCCAGAAACTGATGGAAATCGCTCAGCAGCAGCATGCACAGCAGCAGGCTGGCGGCGCTGACGCTTCTGCAAACAACGCGAAAGATGACGATGTTGTCGACGCTGAGTTTGAAGAAGTGAAAGACAAAAAATAATCGCCCTTTGAACGGGTAAAATACTGGCACGGGCGAAGAGGGTTCCTCTCCGCCCGTGCACGCATGTTAGGGGCAGATAAAAACAAGATGGCTAAGCAAGACTATTACGAGATTTTAGGCGTTTCCAAAACAGCGGAAGAGCGTGAAATCAAAAAGGCGTACAAGCGCCTGGCCATGAAATATCACCCGGACCGTAACCAGGGTGATAAAGAGGCCGAGGCCAAGTTCAAAGAGATCAAGGAAGCCTACGAAGTTCTGACCGATGCGCAAAAACGTGCGGCATACGATCAGTACGGGCACGCCGCGTTTGAACAGGGCGGTGGTGGATTTGGCGGCGGCTTCGGCGGCGGTGCTGACTTCAGCGATATCTTTGGTGACGTTTTCGGCGATATCTTTGGCGGCGGACGTGGTCGTCAGCGCGCAGCGCGTGGTGCTGATTTACGTTACAACATGGATCTCACCCTGGAAGAAGCCGTACGTGGCGTGACCAAAGAGATCCGTATTCCAACGCTGGAAGAGTGCGACGTTTGCCACGGCAGCGGTGCGAAAGCAGGCACTCAGCCGCAGACCTGTCCAACCTGTCATGGCTCTGGTCAGGTGCAGATGCGTCAGGGCTTTTTCGCCGTGCAGCAAACCTGCCCGCACTGTCAGGGGCGCGGTACGCTGATTAAAGATCCGTGCAACAAATGCCACGGTCATGGCCGCGTAGAGAAAACCAAAACCCTGTCGGTTAAAATCCCGGCGGGTGTGGACACAGGCGATCGTATTCGTCTCTCCGGCGAAGGTGAAGCGGGCGAGCATGGCGCGCCAGCGGGCGATCTGTACGTTCAGGTGCAGGTGAAGCAGCACCCGATCTTCGAGCGTGAAGGCAACAACCTGTATTGCGAAGTGCCGATTAACTTTGCAATGGCGGCGCTGGGTGGCGAGATTGAAGTCCCGACGCTGGATGGCCGTGTGAAGTTGAAAGTGCCGCACGAAACGCAAACCGGCAAGCTGTTCCGCATGCGCGGAAGAGGCGTGAAATCCGTACGCGGCGGCGCGCAGGGCGATCTGCTGTGCCGTGTTGTGGTCGAAACGCCGGTAGGTCTGAACGAGAAGCAGAAGCAGTTGCTGAAAGATCTGCAAGAAAGCTTCGGCGGCCCGACAGGTGAGAAAAACAGTCCGCGTTCGAAGAGTTTCTTCGACGGCGTGAAGAAGTTTTTCGATGATTTGACGCGTTAATCACCGCTGTTACATTGCATAAAAAGCCCGGGATTGCACAATCCCGGGCTTTTTTGTTTGTCGGCGACGATGATTTTATTTCGTAAAAACCGAACATTTCACCATAAATAATCTAATTTTAACGATAGATCATGCGAGGTAAGATAGACGCCACGAGGTTTGATTATATTGAGAGAATAAAAAGTGAAACACCTGCATCGTTTTTTTAGCAGTGATGCCTCCGGGGGCATCATTCTCATTATCGCCGCCGTGCTGGCTATGCTGATGGCGAACAGCGGATTCATCAGCGGATGGTATCACGCCTTTCTGGAGACGCCCGTTCAACTGCGGGTTGGGGCGCTTGAGATCAACAAAAATATGCTGCTGTGGATCAACGACGCGCTAATGGCGGTATTTTTCCTGCTGATTGGTCTGGAGGTCAAGCGCGAGCTTATGCAGGGCTCGCTTGCCAGTTTACGTCAGGCGGCGTTTCCGGTGATTGCCGCCATTGGCGGTATGATTGTTCCGGCGCTGCTCTATCTGGCTTTTAACTATTCCGACCCGATTACGCGCGAAGGCTGGGCGATCCCGGCGGCAACGGATATTGCTTTTGCGCTGGGCGTATTGGCCTTGCTGGGCAGCAGGGTGCCGCTGGCGTTGAAGATATTCCTGATGGCGCTGGCTATTATTGACGATCTGGGCGCGATTGTGATCATTGCGCTGTTCTACACCAGCGATCTTTCGATGGTCTCGCTGGGGGGTGCGGCATTTGCGATTGTGCTTCTGGCCGTGCTGAACCTGTGTGATGTCAGACGAACAGGGGTTTATATCCTGGTCGGCGTGGTGCTGTGGACTGCCGTATTGAAATCTGGCGTTCATGCCACTCTTGCCGGGGTGATCGTCGGTTTCTTCATCCCATTGAAGGAGAAGCATGGTCGTTCTTCGGCGAAGCGTCTGGAACATGTGCTGCACCCGTGGGTGGCGTATCTGATTCTGCCGCTGTTCGCCTTCGCCAATGCGGGTGTCTCGCTACAGGGGGTAACGCTTGACGGGCTGACCTCAATACTCCCACTGGGGATCATTGCCGGGTTGCTGATCGGTAAACCGCTGGGGATTAGCCTGTTTTGCTGGCTGGCGCTGCGTCTCAAACTGGCGAAGCTGCCGGAAGGAACACGTTTTCAGCAAATTATGGCGGTCGGTATTCTGTGCGGGATCGGTTTTACGATGTCGATTTTCATCGCCAGTCTGGCGTTCGGTAGTGTAGATCCGGCACTGATTAACTGGGCGAAGCTGGGGATTTTGATTGGTTCTCTGCTTTCGGCAGTGATCGGCTATAGCTGGCTGCGTACACGTTTAAGCCCGGTGGTCTGAGCGGGGTCAGAGGGTTGGGGGGCTGATGTGGCCCCCCTTGCGACACAGATCAGGGAGAGGAGTGAGCATGTCTCATATTAACTACAACCATCTTTATTATTTTTGGCATGTGTATAAAGAAGGTTCCGTTGTCGGGGCGGCAGAAGCGCTTTACCTGACGCCGCAAACCATCACCGGTCAGATCAAAGCCCTTGAGGAGCGCTTGCAGGGAAAATTATTCAAGCGTAAAGGGCGTGGGCTGGAGCCCAGTGAATTAGGGGAACTGGTGTTTCGCTATGCGGACAAAATGTTTACCTTAAGCCAGGAAATGCTGGATATCGTTAACTACCGCAAAGAGTCTAACCTGCTGTTTGATGTCGGCGTGGCGGATGCGTTGTCAAAACGTCTGGTCAGCAATGTGCTGGACGCGGCCGTGGTTGACGACGAACAAATTCATTTGCGCTGTTTTGAATCCACCCATGAGATGCTGCTTGAGCAGCTTAGCCAGCATAAGCTGGATATGATTATCTCGGATTGCCCAATCGACTCTACTCAGCAGGAAGGGCTGTTTTCGGTGAAGATAGGTGAATGCAGCGTGAGCTTCTGGTGTACGAAACCGCTGCCTGCAAAACCCTTCCCGGCGTGTCTGGAAGAGCGTCGGCTGCTGATCCCTGGCCGTCGCTCTATGCTCGGTCGCAAATTATTAAACTGGTTTAATTCGCAGGGCTTAAACGTCGAAATCCTCGGCGAGTTTGATGATGCGGCGCTGATGAAAGCGTTTGGCGCTACCCACAATGCGATTTTCGTCGCGCCGACGCTCTATGCGCATGATTTTTACGCCGATGAATCGATCGTTGAGATTGGCCGTGTGGAAAACGTCATGGAAGAGTACCACGCCATTTTTGCCGAGAGGATGATTCAGCACCCGGCCGTACAGCGTATTTGTCACGCGGATTATTCGGCGCTATTTAGCCACAAAGGGTAAGTGCTACAGGCCGGGTAAGGCGTTTGCCCGCCATCCGGCAGACATAAAAAAACCCGCTTGCGCGGGCTTTTTTACAAAGCTGATAACAAGCGAGCGATTAAGCCAGTTTGTTGATCTGTGCAGTCAGGTTTGCTTTATGACGTGCAGCTTTGTTTTTGTGGATCAGACCTTTAGCAGCCTGACGGTCCACGATCGGTTGCATTTCGTTAAATGCTTTCAGTGCAGCAGCTTTGTCGCCAGCTTCGATAGCTGCGTATACTTTCTTGATGAAAGTACGCATCATAGAGCGACGGCTTGCGTTGTGCTTACGAGCCTTTTCAGACTGAACGGCGCGCTTCTTAGCTGATTTGATATTAGCCAAGGTCCAACTCCCAAATGTGTTCTATATGGACAATTCAAAGGCCGAGGAATATGCCCTTTTAGCCTTCTTTTGTCAATGGATTTGTGCAAATAAGCGCCGTTAATATGGCGGCACTCGTTACGTAGTGATGGCGCAGGATTCTACCAGCTTGCGGGTCGTGAATACAGCTTTTCCACGATAAAAATTACATTGAATGGGCAGTTTCTTGTTCTGATTTGCCCCATAACAATGAAAACAATCTTCTTTATGTTTCACAGGGGCAATCGTCGGTTAACCTTGACCGCTGTACAAGGTATACTCTGACGATTTTCACTGTTTTGAGCCAGACATGAAGCTGATACGCGGCATACATAATCTCAGTCAGGCCCCGCATGGGTGTGTGCTGACTATTGGTAATTTCGACGGTGTGCATCGTGGCCATCGTGCATTGCTGCAGGGCTTGCGGGAAGAAGGGCGCAAGCGGGGTTTACCGGTGATGGTAATGATTTTCGAACCGCAGCCGCTGGAACTCTTCGCTACGGAAAAGGCCCCTGCGCGCCTGACCCGCCTGCGGGAAAAACTGCGTTACCTGGCGGAATGCGGCGTGGACTACGTGCTGTGCGTACGCTTCGATCGCCGCTTTGCCGCCCTGACCGCACAAAACTTTATCAGCGATCTGCTGGTGAAGCGTCTCGGCGTGCGGTTCCTCGCTGTCGGTGATGATTTCCGTTTTGGCGCTGGTCGCGAAGGCGATTTCTTGTTATTACAGAAAGCCGGAGCGGAGTACGGTTTTGACATCACCAACACGCAGACCTTTTGCGCAGGTGGCGTACGCATCAGCAGTACGGCCGTGCGTCAGGCGCTGGCGGAGGACAACCTGCCGCTGGCTGAAAGTTTGCTGGGGCATCCGTTTACCATCTCCGGGCGTGTCGTCCACGGCGATGAGTTAGGGCGCACCATTGGTTTCCCGACGGCGAATTTACCGCTGCGTCGTCAGGTCTCCCCGGTAAAAGGGGTTTATGCGGTGGAAGTGATGGGGCTGGGTGATAAACCCATGCCTGGCGTTGCCAATATCGGCACGCGTCCGACAGTGGCAGGCGTACGCCAACAGTTAGAAGTGCATCTGCTGGACGTTGTAATGGACCTCTATGGTCGCCATATAGATGTAATACTGCGTAAAAAAATACGCAACGAACAGCGATTCGCATCGCTGGATGAACTAAAAGCGCAGATTGCGCGTGATGAGTTAACTGCCCGCGATTTTTTTGGGCTATCAAAACCGGCTTAATGCCTATACGAGTTTTAAATACGGAACCGAGAATCTGATGAGTGACTATAAATCAACCCTGAATTTGCCGGAAACAGGGTTCCCGATGCGCGGCGATCTCGCCAAGCGTGAACCGGGAATGCTGGCGCGTTGGACCGATGATGACCTGTACGGCATCATTCGTGCGGCCAAAAAAGGCAAAAAAACCTTCATTCTGCATGATGGCCCTCCTTATGCGAATGGCAGCATTCATATTGGTCACTCGGTTAACAAGATTCTGAAAGACATTATCGTGAAGTCCAAAGGACTCGCGGGATTTGACTCGCCTTACGTTCCGGGCTGGGACTGCCACGGTCTGCCGATCGAGCTGAAAGTCGAGCAGGAATACGGTAAGCCGGGCGAAAAATTCACGGCTGCGGAATTCCGTGCGAAGTGTCGCGAATACGCCGCCACCCAGGTTGACGGCCAGCGTAAAGACTTCATCCGTCTGGGCGTGCTGGGCGACTGGTCGCATCCGTATTTGACGATGGACTTCAAAACTGAAGCCAACATCATTCGCGCGCTGGGTAAAATCATCGGCAACGGCCATCTGCATAAAGGCGCGAAACCGGTGCACTGGTGCGTGGACTGCCGTTCCGCGCTGGCGGAAGCGGAAGTTGAATATTATGACAAAACGTCTCCGTCTATCGACGTGGCGTTCCACGCCGCTGACCAGGATGCGGTGAAAGCGACGTTTGGCGTTTCCAGCGTCAACGGCCCGATCTCGCTGGTTATCTGGACCACCACCCCGTGGACGCTGCCTGCGAACCGCGCGATCTCTCTGGCGCCGGATTTTGATTACGCGCTGGTACAAATTGACGGCCAGGCGCTGATTCTGGCGAAAGACCTGGTGGAAAGCGTGATGCAGCGCCTTGGCGCGGCTGACTATACCATCCTCGGCACCGTAAAAGGCGCGGAGCTGGAGCTGTTGCGCTTTACCCATCCGTTTATGGACTTCGACGTTCCGGCTATCCTCGGCGATCACGTCACGCTGGATGCCGGTACGGGGGCGGTGCATACCGCGCCTGGTCATGGCCCGGACGACTATGTCATCGGTCAAAAATACGGTCTGGAAACCGCTAACCCGGTCGGACCGGACGGCGCTTACCTGCCAGGCACGTATCCGACGCTCGATGGCGTGAACGTTTTCAAAGCGAACGACATCGTCGTTGCGCTGCTGCGTGAAAAAGGCGCGCTGCTGCACGTTGAGAAGCTGCAACACAGCTATCCGTGCTGCTGGCGTCACAAAACGCCGATCATCTTCCGTGCGACGCCGCAGTGGTTCGTCAGCATGGATCAGAAAGGCCTGCGCGAGCAGTCGCTGAAAGAGATCAAAGGCGTACAGTGGATCCCGGACTGGGGTCAGGCACGTATTGAATCAATGGTTGCGAACCGTCCTGACTGGTGTATTTCCCGTCAGCGTACCTGGGGCGTGCCGATGTCTCTGTTCGTACATAAAGACACCGAAGAGCTGCACCCGCGCGCCATCGAACTGATGGAAGAAGTGGCGAAGCGCGTTGAAGTGGACGGCATTCAGGCATGGTGGGATCTCGATCCGAAAGAGATCCTCGGCGACGACGCTGACCAGTACGTAAAAGTGCCGGATACGCTGGACGTCTGGTTTGACTCCGGTTCGACGCACGCTTCTGTGGTCGATGTGCGTCCTGAGTTTGCCGGTCATGCGGCGGATATGTATCTGGAAGGTTCCGACCAGCATCGCGGCTGGTTCATGTCCTCCCTGATGATCTCCACTGCGATGAAGGGCAAAGCGCCGTACCGTCAGGTACTGACCCACGGCTTCACCGTGGATGGTCAGGGCCGCAAAATGTCCAAATCCATCGGTAACACCGTTTCTCCGCAGGATGTGATGAACAAACTGGGCGCGGATATTCTGCGTCTGTGGGTGGCGTCTACCGACTACACCGGCGAAATGGCCGTTTCCGACGAGATCCTGAAACGCGCTGCCGACAGCTATCGTCGTATCCGTAACACCGCGCGCTTCCTGCTGGCGAACCTGAACGGGTTTGATCCGGTAAAAGATATGGTGAAACCGGAAGAGATGGTGGTGCTGGATCGCTGGGCGGTGGGCTGCGCGAAAGCGGCGCAGGACGATATCCTGAAAGCCTACGAAGCCTATGATTTCCACGAAGTGGTACAGCGTCTGATGCGCTTCTGCTCCGTTGAGATGGGCTCGTTCTACCTCGACATCATCAAAGACCGCCAGTACACCGCGAAAGCCGACAGCGTGGCGCGTCGTAGTTGCCAGAGCGCGCTGTACCATATCGCAGAAGCACTGGTGCGCTGGATGGCGCCGATCATGTCCTTCACCGCAGATGAAATCTGGGGTTATCTGCCAGGCGATCGTGAGAAGTACGTCTTTACCGGTGAGTGGTATGAAGGCCTGTTTGGCTTAGGCGAAACCGAAGCGATGAATGACGCTTACTGGGACGAGCTGCTGAAAGTGCGTGGCGAAGTGAACAAGGTTATCGAGCAGGCGCGTGCGGACAAGAAAGTCGGTGGTTCTCTCGAAGCGGCTGTCACCCTGTACGCTGAACCGGAACTGGCGGCGAAGCTGACTGCACTGGGCGATGAATTACGATTTGTCCTGTTGACCTCTGGCGCGAAAGTCGCTGACTATGCGGAGGCTTCTGCTGATGCGCAGCAGAGCGAACTGCTCAAAGGGCTGAAAGTCGCGTTGAGTAAAGCCGAAGGTGAGAAGTGCCCACGCTGCTGGCACTACACCACGGATGTCGGCAAGGTAGCGGAACACGCAGAGATCTGCGGCCGCTGTGTCAGCAACATCGCCGGTGATGGCGAAAAACGTAAGTTTGCCTGATGAGTAAGCCTCTTTGTTCAACAGGACTGCGCTGGCTGTGGCTGGTGGTAGTCGTGCTGATTATCGATTTAGGCAGCAAGTACCTGATCCTCCAGAACTTTGCTCTGGGGGATACGGTGTCGCTGTTCCCGTCGCTTAATCTGCACTACGCGCGTAACTATGGTGCGGCGTTTAGCTTCTTAGCCGACAGCGGCGGCTGGCAGCGCTGGTTCTTTGCCGGTATCGCCATCGGTATTTGCGTTATCCTGATGGTGATGATGTATCGCTCGAAGGCGACGCAAAAGCTGAACAACATCGCCTATGCGTTAATCATTGGCGGTGCGCTGGGCAACCTGTTCGACCGCCTGTGGCATGGCTTTGTTGTCGATATGATCGACTTCTATGTCGGCGACTGGCATTTCGCCACCTTTAACCTGGCCGATAGCGCGATTTGTATCGGTGCGGCGTTGATTGTGCTGGAGGGTTTCCTGCCGAAAAAGCAGGCGTAATAAAATGCCGGATGGCGGCGTAAGCGCCTTATCCGGCCTACAAAATAGCGCGATTCTTGTAGGCCCGGTAAGCGTAGCGCCACCGGGCAAACAGGTAGCCCAAAACAAGCCTCTTGTAGGCCCGGTAAGCGTAAGCGCCACCGGGCAAACAGGTGACCCAAAACAAGTGAGCAAACCTGCATGTCTAAATCAGTACAGAGTAACAGTGCGGTGCTGGTGCACTTCACCTTAAAGCTTGACGATGGCTCTACCGCTGAGTCAACGCGTAACAATGGTAAGCCAGCGCTATTCCGCCTGGGTGACGGCTCCCTGTCCGAAGGGCTGGAGCAGCATCTTCTGGGACTGAAAGACGGCGACAAAACCACGTTTTCTCTGGAACCGGATGCCGCGTTTGGCGTACCGAGCCCGGACCTGGTTCAATACTTCTCTCGCCGCGAGTTTATGGACGCGGGCGAGCCTGAAGTGGGGGCAATTATGCTCTTTACCGCAATGGACGGCAGTGAGATGCCTGGCGTGATCCGCGAAATTAACGGTGACTCGATTACCGTCGATTTCAACCATCCGCTGGCCGGGCATACCGTTCATTTTGATATTGAAGTGCTGGAAATCGATCCGGCACTGGAGGCGTAAAATGCAGATCCTGTTGGCCAACCCGCGCGGCTTTTGCGCAGGTGTAGACCGCGCTATCAGCATTGTAGAAAACGCGCTGGCTATTTACGGCGCGCCAATTTATGTCCGTCACGAAGTGGTGCACAACCGCTACGTGGTGGATAGCCTGCGTGAGCGCGGGGCGATTTTCATCGAGCAGATCAGTGAAGTGCCGGACGGCGCGATCCTGATTTTCTCCGCACACGGGGTTTCCCAGGCGGTACGTAACGAGGCGAAAAGCCGCGATCTCACCGTTTTTGACGCCACCTGTCCGCTGGTAACAAAAGTGCATATGGAAGTGGCGCGCGCCAGCCGTCGCGGCGAAGAGTCAATCCTGATCGGTCATGCCGGGCACCCGGAAGTGGAAGGGACGATGGGGCAGTACAGCAACCCGGAAGGGGGCATGTATCTGGTCGAGTCGCCGGACGACGTTTTGTCGCTTGATGTCAAAAACGAAGGCAAACTCTCATTTATGACCCAGACGACGCTCTCCGTCGATGACACGTCTGATGTGATTGACGCGCTGCGTCAACGCTTCCCGAAAATTGTCGGGCCGCGTAAAGATGACATTTGCTACGCCACGACGAACCGCCAGGAAGCGGTGCGCGCGCTGGCGGAACAGGCCGATGTTGTGCTGGTGGTCGGTTCGAAAAACTCCTCCAACTCCAACCGTCTGGCTGAACTGGCGCAGCGTATGGGGAAAGCGGCGTTTCTGATCGACGATGCCACCGACATCCAGGAAGCCTGGGTGAAAGAGGCGAAGTGCGTTGGCGTGACCGCTGGCGCTTCCGCACCGGATATTCTGGTGCAGAACGTGATCGCTCGCCTGCAAGAGCTTGGCGGCGGCGAAGCCATTCCGCTGGAAGGCCGCGAAGAGAACATCGTTTTCGAAGTGCCGAAAGAACTGCGTGTGGATGTTCGTGAAGTAGAGTAATTACGCTTTGACGCCGGTCTGCTATCCGACCGGCATCTTTTATGCCATTACGTATCGCTCAGGCGATACATCCTGCGCGGATGTCCTGGCTTGCCATACAGCATCTCGACGCGAAGAAACCCCGTCTCGACACCGTGTTCAACATAGCGGCGTGCCGTGGTTTTACTTAACCCCGTTCCGGCAACCACATCGTCAACGGAGAAGCTGCGCGTGCTGTTTTCTGTAAAAAGCTTCTGCACCAGCGCCAGCGTGATTTCTTCAATCCCCTTACTGCTATTCTCCTGACGGTAATTCTTCGCCTGTAACAGGTAGAGTGAATCGACGTTTTGCTGATCGACAATTTTCCATACCCGCTGCTGTTCGGCAAACTGGACAAAACGTTCCAGCGACTGGCTGAGCCGTTTCCACGAGATTGGCTTCAGAATATAGTCAAACGCGCCGTTGCGAATCGCCAGGCTACAGGTATCCATATCACTGGCGGCAGTAATAAAGATCACTGAGCAATTCGTGTTCATGACTAACGGATCGCTGATGAGCGTAATACCCTTACCATCCGGTAGATAGTTGTCCAGCAGCAGTAGCTGAGGCCGCAGCTGGTTGAGTTTTTGCCGGGCATCGGCAAGCGTGGAGGCAATGCCAGCCAGTCGGAGTCTCGGATGTTTGTCGATCAGTTCAGCGTGCAGCTGCGCCAGTTCGTTCTCGTCCTCAACGATCAGGACATCGATAAGTTCAGGTTGCATAATCGGTACCTTCCAGTTCCTGTACGGGACTGCGGGAAATTCCCGTAGCGGGAATAAACAACGTAAATATGGCGCCGCGCGGTGAATTATCAGCGACTTCTATCACCCCTCCCGCCTGAGTGACATAACTTTCAATCAGATACAATCCAATGCCATGATCGCCCCGGGTTTTCGTGGTGACGCCACGTTCGAAAATATGCTCGCGAATCTCCGGTTTAATACCGACTCCCTGATCGGCCACTTCGATAATCAGCTCATGCTCGTTGAGTCTGATCAGCACGTCCACTGGCGCATGCGGTAATGGCGATCGCTGCGTTGCTTCGATCGCGTTATCGAGTAAATTGCCCAGGATCGAAATCAGTTCTGATTCTGCAAGTGGCGGAAAAGGCCTATCCATCCGGCAGCTGGGATCGAAATTCAGTTCCACCCCTTTTTCACCCGCTCTTGCCGCTTTACCTAACAGCAGGCCGCACAACGTCGGTGAACTGAAGCGCGATGAGATAAAGTCCAGCAGCTCCTGGGCATGTTCCGACTGAGCCTGAATATAATCAATGGCTTCATTGTAACGACCCATATGCAGTAAACCAGAAAGGGTCGTCATGCAATTGAGCTGCTCGTGGCGCATGATGCGCAAATTATCTACGTAACGTTTTACCTGGCTTAGCTGAGCGCTCAAACTGTCTATTTCATTGCGATCGCGGAAGGTTATCACCCATCCCTGAAGCGAGTTCTCCAGCATGATGCGCACCCGGCTGGCGATAACCGTCAATTCATTGAAACGGCAGATTTCATCATGAGTGTCATTCTTCAGCATCACTTCTTTAAGGAAGAAGGGGGATGGCGTAATCACTTCGGTAATGTGTTGCCCGCGTATCGCCTGCGCAGGCTGGCCTAAACCCAGCAGCTCGCGGGCAGCCTGATTGATCACCTCAATGTGCAAATTATTATCAATGGCGATTACCCCTTCATAAATTGATTCCATCATCGCTTTTTGCTGACGAACCAGCAGGCCTATCTCTCGAGGCTCCAGTGAAAAAATCTGTTTTTTAATACTGCGGGTGAAGAACCAGGAAAAGACAAAAAGGGATATCAGCAGCAGGATGGCGGCAACCAGGATACTGACGGCTTTATTCACCGTAATGGTGTTGAGGTAACTGGTGAGGTATCCAACGGAGACGATACCAATAACCTCGCCCTGATCGTCAACAATGGGCGCTTTACTGCGCAGGGAGATGCCCAGGCCGCCACGGCGAATTGTCGTGGTGCTCTTTCCGTGAAGCACTTCAGTGTTATCGTCACCAACCAGCTTTTTTCCTACTCTGTCGGCATAAACAGAATGAAACAGATGGATACCTTCTTTATCTCCGATAACAATAAAACTGGCGTCGCTATGCGCGGCTATTTTTTGCATAAATTGATGAATCGCCGTGGTATCTCTTTCCACGACTTCTTTTCGCAAATTCGGAATAAGCGCAATTTCTTCCGCCTGTATTTTCGCCCTGGCTCCCATCTCCTGATAAAGCTGCTTTTCTACGTGCATATAATAGTATCCACCCAGTAAGGCAAATAATATGGAGAAAAAAGCAATCAGCGATATAAACAGTTTGATCTGAAATGAAACTTTCATAATGTTCAGGCATCGTCATCAGGGATACGTCACTGTATCATCTTTTGGCCTGAATGAAGCGATTTTGCCAGAAACCTGTGATCTTTTGCACAGCAGAATATATTGCGGTAGGCAGCGCGCAGGCGCAACGATGTTACCAAACGTTGCTTTAAATACGCGCTGAAAAGAAACCATAAAAACCACGGCGTTAAATAAGAGATAAATCACATAAAATAATAGAAACCATTAAAACTATAGAGACCATTAAAACTTCTTTTTGAATTCGTCAGCACTCACACAAAGTAAATATTGAAGCCCATAAACTAACCCTGAAAAATAACCGAGGGCTTAATAATGAGCACGACTGATGATTCTTTCTCTGTTACTCATGAACCGTTAAACATTCAGCGCTTGTCACTTAAAGAGCGCTGGTGGCACATTATGGATACATGGAAAATCGGTATTATTCCATTACCGATGTTTTTGTTGGCCGGCGCATTAATCGCGATTGATTGCCTGGGCGGGAAGCTGCCGAGCGATATTGTCGTGATGGTCGCCACGCTGGCTTTTTTTGGCTTTGCCTGCGGAGAGTTTGGAAAGCGTTTGCCCATCGTCGGCAAACTGGGGGCCGCCGCAATTTGCGCGACCTTTATTCCTTCCGCGTTAGTTTACTATGGTCTGCTGCCGGATGTGGTGGTGGAGTCGACGACCAAGTTCTATAAATCTACCAACATCCTGTATCTCTATATCTGCTGCATTATCGTCGGCAGTATTATGAGTATGAACCGCACCGTGCTGATTCAGGGTTTTCTGCGTATTTTCTTCCCAATGTTATGCGGTGAAATCGTCGGCATGGTTGTTGGTATGGGCGTCGGCCTGGCGCTTGGCCTCGAACCCTTTCAGATTTTCTTTTTTATTATTTTGCCCATCATGGCCGGCGGCGTTGGCGAAGGCGCCATTCCGCTTTCAATCGGCTATGCGACCCTGTTACACATGGATCAAGGGGTGGCGCTTGGTCGTATCTTACCGATGGTAATGCTGGGCAGTCTGACCGCCATTATCATCTCCGGCTGCCTGAACCAACTGGGTAAGCGCTTCCCGCATCTGACCGGCGAAGGTCAATTGATGCCAAACCGTGCGAATGCCGATGAACAATCGCCGTCACTGGCGGAAGGCGTCTCTGGCAAAACGGATGTGACCACGATTGCCGCAGGCGCGCTGCTGGCGATACTGCTCTATATGCTGGGGATGTTAGGGCACAAGCTGATTGGCTTGCCCGCACCGGTTGGCATGTTGTTTGTGGCAGTGCTGGTCAAGTTAGTTAACGGCGTATCGCCCCGCGTTCTTGAAGGCTCGCAGGTGGTGTACAAATTCTTCCAGACTTCAGTGACTTACCCCATTCTGTTCGCGGTTGGCGTAGCCATTACGCCGTGGGAGGAGCTGGTGAACGCCTTCACCCTGACCAATCTTCTGGTCATTATCAGTACCGTTGCTGCGCTGGTCGCGACAGGATTCTTTGTCGGTAAAAAAATCGGTATGCATCCTATTGATGTCGCCATTGTCTCCTGCTGTCAGAGTGGGCAAGGCGGTACGGGCGACGTAGCGATTTTAACCGCAGGCAACCGCATGAGCCTGATGCCATTCGCACAAATTGCGACGCGTATCGGCGGGGCGATAAATGTTTCCATTTCGCTGCTGGTGCTGGGTAACTTTCTTATTTAATTGAAGTATGCAGGATTGATAATTATGAAACTCGCAAGCTTTCTTTATCAGGGTACTCGCAGCTATGGCATCGTTACTGCCGGAGGCGTTATTGATTTGGGGAACCGCATCGGCGACCAGTATCGGGACCTGAAGGCGCTATTGCAGGGGGATGGTCTGGAGCAGGTGCGGCGCTTCGCGCAGGCGCCGGTCGATCTAAAAATGGATGCAATCACCTTTTTACCGGTGATAGAGCGACCGGAAAAAATACTCTGTGTCGGCATGAACTACGCCGAAAAGCGCCAGGAGTTCGATCAGCATGACCCCGCGCCGACGCTGTTTGTTCGTTTTGCGGATTCGCAAACCGGGCACAACATGCCGGTACTCAAGCCTCGCCATTCGCATGAGTTTGATTACGAGGGGGAGCTGGCGGTGATCATCGGTAACGGTGGCGAGAATATCTCCCGTGACCATGCGCTTGACCATGTCGCCGGATACAGCTGCTATATGGATGGCTCCGCACGCGACTGGCAGCACAGCTGGTTTACTGCGGGGAAAAACTGGCGGCAGACCGGCGCTTTTGGCCCGTGGATGGTCACTGCCGATGAAATTCCCGACCCGCATCAGCTGGCGATCCGCACCTGGCTCAACGGCCGCATGGTACAGGAAGATAACACCAGCAGTATGATCCATAAAGTTGCTGAATTAATTGAGTATATAAGCACTTTCACCCGTCTTAATTCCGGGGACGTCATCATTACGGGCTCGCCGGGCGGCGTAGGGAAAAAGAGGAATCCGCCGTTATTCATGCAGGAAGGCGATCGTATTGAGGTGGAGATTGAGCACATTGGCCATCTGAGTAATGTCATTATGGAAGCCCCGCTACAGGCCTTTGCGGCGGCGCATTAATACGATGAGCCAACACGTTTTGGCGTATGGGATTAATGACAAATTTTGTTTCGTCTCCTTTTGTCGGTCGGTCGCTTGCCAACCGGCAAAAGGTTTGCCAATAATCGGATGCCAACCCTGGAGCTTGTCATCTTTTTATGGAGGAAACATGCGCCTGCCCATTATTCTGGATACCGATCCGGGCATCGACGATGCCGCCGCCATTGCTGCCGCCCTGTTTGCCCCGCAGCTTGACCTGCAACTGATGACCACCGTCGCGGGGAATGTCTCCGTAGAGAAAACCACCCGCAACGCGCTGCAACTGCTGCATTTCTGGAACGTGGATATCCCGCTAGCGCAGGGGGCCGCCACGCCGCTGCTGCGCCCGTTGCGCGATGCTGCTTACGTCCACGGCGAGTCGGGCATGGAAGGCTATGACTTTGTCGCCCATGATTGCCAGCCATTGGCAAAACCGGCCTTTATCGCCATTCGGGATGCCCTGATGAGCGCCCCGGAACCCGTCACGCTGGTCGCGATCGGCCCGTTGACCAATATTGCGCTGCTGCTGATTCACTACCCGGAATGCGCTTTTAACATTCGTCGTCTGGTGATCATGGGCGGCTCTGCGGGGCGGGGGAACTTTACGCCGAATGCCGAATTCAATATTGCCGTCGACCCGGAAGCCGCTTCCCGCGTTTTTCAGAGTGGGGTAGAGATTGTGATGTGCGGGCTGGACGTGACCAACCAGGCCCTGCTGGCGCCGGATTATCTGGCAAAACTGCCCGAACTTAACCGGACGGGAAAAATGCTGCATGCGTTGTTTAGCCACTACCGCAGCGGCAGCATGAACACCGGGCTGCGTATGCACGATCTCTGCGCCATCGCCTGGCTGGTTCGTCCGGATCTGTTCACTGTTAAACCCTGTTTTGTCGCGGTAGAGACGCAGGGGGAATACACCGCAGGCACAACGGTTGTTGATATTGAAGGCCGGCTGGGTAAAAGCCCTAACGTGCAGGTGGCGCTGGAGATAGATGTGGCTGGCTTCCAGCAGTGGGTCGCCGACGTGCTGGCGCTGGCGCCCTGAGGTTTGTGATACGGTCCACAACGTCCTGAAGGAATGGGTAGATTAATCGATTAATCTGCTATTCTGAAACGGTTGTTCTCCTCGGGCCGGAGACACATATGAATCTTTCCTTTATCCAGCCACCACAGGTGGAGTGGGCGAGCGGCGTTTTAGCCGATGGCCCATTATTGCGTAAATCAACACGAATTCAGGATCTCGCCGGTGTTTTTGCCGATGAGCCCGCCCGTCAGCAACTGGCGGGTGAGCGGGTCGTGTATGACGTTGAGATGCTTGATACTTCACCCGCCGAAGGCGAACTCTATACCGGCGTCACGCATCTGTATCCGGGGCGCGTGGGACGAGAGTATTTTATGACCCGGGGCCATTTCCACGCGCGTCGCGAGCAGGGGGAAGTCTATTTCGGCCTGCGCGGTAATGGGCTGCTGCTTCTGCAAACTGAGCAGGGTGAGGTGCGGCTTGAAAACGTTTTTGCGGGCTCTATCCATATCATCCCCGGCTTTACTGCACACCGGTTAATCAATACGGGGAGTGATGTACTTTCTGCGCTTGCCGTGTGGCCTGGGGTTGCGGGGCATGATTATATGGCGCTGGCGAGCGGCTTCAAACTCAGACTCTTTGAGGAAAACCAGACGATTCAGGTGAAAGAGGTGCAGAATGGTTGATGATACTCATCTCTACGGTCTGGATATGACAGTTCATCATCATCCACTGGGTTTTAGCTATGGGGACGATGTTACTGGGCCAATGCCAGAAATTCGCCGACTCGAGCAAATTCGTGCTTCGCTGCGCGATCCGCAGTGTGAAGGGCCGGAAGAGGTATACGCCATCGCGATGGACGTTGCGCGGATGCAGGATCGTGATGAGTTGGAAAAGCGTATGCTGCTGTTTGGCGTAGTGACTTATGCGGCCGGTCGGCTGGGTGAAGAACCGATCCGTAGTCAGGGGCATATTCATCGCATCAGTCAGCATAGCGGCTGGTCTCCGCCGGAACTTTATGAGATCTGGCAGGGAAAAGCGATTATTTACATGCAGGAGTATGTCGAGGACGATCCCGGTCGCTGTTTTGCGGTGATTGCCGGGCCCGGCGAGAAAGTGCTGGTGCCGCCCGGCTGGGGGCATGCAACGGTATCTGCCGATCCAGATGAACCCTTAACGTTCGGAGCGTGGTGCGATCGTGAATATGGTTTCGAGTATGAGGCTGTACGGGCGCATAAAGGGCTGGCATGGTACCCGTTATTGCAGGATAAGAATGTTATCTGGCAGCACAATCCGCGCTATATTCCCGGGAGATTACAGGCTGTTACTCCCCGGCAATATACCGAATTCGCGATAACTTCCGCCCCCATCTATCAGCAGTTTATTGAAGATCCTGGACGTTTTCAGTTTATCTCCCGTCCAGATAAGACCGCAGAGTTGTGGCAAAACTTTCATCCATAAAAGACGGTGACTGCTCAGTGGGTAGGCCGGATAAGGTGCTTGCACCGCCATCCGGCAATATAATCTGACCGGGGCGGGACCCCGGTCGTACAGTCAGTCAGAAATTAACCTGCAAACAGGCCCGTAGCGACCCCAAGCGCGGCCAGTATCAGAAGCAGGACCATCGCTTTTACCGGTGAAACGCCGCGTTTTGCCATGATGTACCAGGTACCCAGCACAACGGCCAGCGGCAACAATTGCGGGAAGATACCATCCAGCATCTGCTGAACGTGAATATTCACCCCATCTTTGGTAATAAACTCCAGCCCGGTTCCCAGCTTAACGTAGCTTGCTGCGACACCGCCCATCACAAACACCCCCAGCAGCGACAGGGCTTCGCGCAGGCGGGCAGATTTACTGCTCACCAGCATTTCCACCGAGCCGGAGCCCATCTTGTAGCCTTTCAGGAACAGAAACCATGAACCGGGAATGATGATGGCAAGCCATGCAACGGTATAAAACAGCGGCCCGAGAATATTACCGCCAGCCGCCAGGGCCATACCGATGCTGAGCAGAATAGGGATAAGCATTCCTGGGATCATCGAATCACCAATCCCGGCAATAGGTCCCATCAGACCCACTTTCAGGGTGTTGATCGTCTCTCCGTCGATCGGTTCGCCGTTTGCCTTTTTCTCTTCCAGCCCCAACGCCATACCGTTCACGATGGCGCCTATCTGGGGTTCAGTATTATAGAACGACGCATGACGACGCAGCATTTCAGTGCGCTGTGCGGCGTCGGGATAGAGCTTTTTGGCGACCGGGAGCATGCTCAGGCAGAAGCCGAACGACTCCAGACGTTCAAAGCTCATTGATGACAGGTTATGCATCATCCATGCACGCCAGCAGCGGCGTAGGTCTTTACGGGTAAGTGTACGTTCTTCCATCAGAATTCGTCCTCATCATCATCGGCGACCGCCTTCACAGCCTGCGGTGGTTCCGGCTTATAGTTGTAGTGGATCAACGCCAACAGTGAACCGACGATCACCAGCGCGACCATGTTGAGCTTTAAAAAGACGATGCAGACGAAACCGACGAGAAAGTAGATCAACATGGTGTAGTTTTTGATGATCTGCTTGAGCAAAATTGCGATCCCGACGGCGGGTAAAATGCCGCCCAGTACGTTCATCGTCGACAGTACAGCTTTCGGCAGGCTGTCCATAAAGCCGCTGATGTACTGCGCGCCAAAATAGACGGCAATGAACGTTGGCACGAAACGAAGAATGAAGTTGGTGGCCTGTGGCCAGATGGCGCTGTTGAGATAAATACCACGTTCGTCGCCGCGATCTAACGCGACGTCGGCCCGGTGGTTCCAGAAGGAGTTCAGCACCATCATGGCATTAAACAAAATGGTTCCAGCGATACCGATGGTCGCTGCCAGCGCCACCGCAACCTCCGGGCCTTTTCCTGAGAGGATACCCAGCGCGATTGCCGGGTAAGCGACAAAGTTGAGATCGGCAGGCATTGAGCCGCCGGGGGTGACCATCGCGATATATACCGCCTGTACCGCGACCCCAATCATGATCCCGGTTTTCAGGTCGCCTAAGATAATCCCGACCAGCATTCCAGAAACCAGTGGTCGGGTTATCAGATACCAACCGCCGGTCAGCCCCAGTAGCCAGGGGCTACTGAGGGCGCCGAGATAGCAAAGAATGCCAATCAGCGTAGCTTCGATAATCATCGTGCGCTCCTTATTTCAGCTTCTGGCGTGCATCCTGCCAGCTGTAACAACTGGCATCCGGCACCAGGCGAAATTCGACCAGATGCCCGTGCTGCGTTAGCCAGTCAAAGGCGGCGATTTCATCCGCATTGACTGACTGATTAGGACCAATTGTCGTGGTATCAGCACGGGCGCTCATTGGGCCCACGTTAATCTTGCCGTTGGCGTTTGTCAGACTGATGCCCGCTTCTTCAATGCGTTTCAGCGTGACGGGCGATTTGCCAATAACAAAATAACGTTTCTCGCTGGCAATGACTTTTGGCAGTTTTTCAATCGCCGTTGCCGTATCAAACAACCAGACTTTGGTGTCCTGAACGGCGCCTTTCATCACCGACGAGAGCAAAGGATCGGCCGCAGCGGCATCATCAATGGCGACAATTCCGTCACAGGGCAGCTCTTTGGCCCATCGTGTCACGAGCTGCCCATGAATAACGCGGTCATCGATACGTACAAAAGAAATACTCATAACGGTTTCCTTTAAAAATCATCTGACTGAACGGATAAAACCGGGGCGGCTTTAATCAGTGTGGGGACGGTTAATGCCAGCAGCTCCACGGCTGCGGCGTGAACATCCGTTAAATGGCAAATTTCTTCGCTTTGCAGCAGCATGGGGAAATTTACGCCCGCAACGACGGCGACAGGAGGAACCGTCTGTGGCGAAAAAGCATGTTGGCAGGCAACGTTCCACGGCGTACCGCTTTGCATATCACATAACACCAGTACGCCATCAGCGTTTTGCCCTGCATTCGCGAGTACCTGGGAAAAGTTATCTTTAAAGCCTTCGATACCCGCTTGTTCGTTTAGCGTAACGGAGTAAACATGCGGTAAGTCTCCGTAAACCATTCGACCACTGGCGAGGAACGCTTCTGCCAGAGGGCCGTGGGTGGCGACAATAACATTAATCATCTGCTTATCCTCTTACCCAGGCTTTGATGGTGGCGAGCTGCTGCCCAACGCTTTCACCCGAGGGAGAAATGCGGTATTCGCCGACGGCAGCAGGAATGATAAAGGTCTCAGCATAGTGGACGATAAAGGGGGAAAAGGCACCGCTCGGGCTGTCGACGACCGCTTCCGCGCCTTCGACTAGGTTCAGCACGTTAACGCCGCCATGAGTATGGTGCATGACCGGCGCGGTAAACCAGTGGCGACGAGTTTCGATAAATTCTCTCTCATGCATACCGGTTCTTTCCTCCCGCCAGCCTTCACCCTCTGCGATGGGCTCAATACGGTTTACCAGGTTGTCATAAACCCATTGTGTATCACGCTGCCAGTCGATGACTTGCTGACCATGATCCAGATGGACCGGACGCGGCAATCCATCTAAACCTAAGCGTCCCCAGTCCCATAGTTTAAAGGTGAAGATGTAGGGCGTCGCACTGATCTCCAGAACCATTGTTCCCGCGCCTGAGCAGTGTACGGTTCCTGCGGGGATGAGAAAGTGATCGTGTTTATGTGCGGTTATCTGATTAACGAAGCGCTCGTCATCAAACGTTTTTTCTCCGCGACCTGCTGCCCGGAGGCAGTCCAGCATATCCTGAGGTTCGATCCCGGTTTTGGTGCCCAGATAAACCACCGCTTCCGGCTCGGCTTCGAGAATGTAATAACTTTCATCCTGGGTATAGTGCATACCGAATTGCTGCTGGATGTATTCGGTCACAGGATGGACCTGGAAACTCAAATTCTGACCGCCGATAGTGTCGAGGAAGTCAAAACGGATCGGAAATTCTGCGCCGAAGCGGGCATGAACTTTCTCGCCAAGTAGCGCCCGGGGATAAATGAGCACCAGATCCTGAGAGGGGATCTCGATCCGCACGTTGCCAAAACGCAGTAACAGGCTGTTTTCCTCGGGCACGCAATCAAAACACCACGCGTAATTGGGGGCTGAGGGATCGAGATCGAAGTGTTGTTTCATCCATTGGCCGCCCCAGACGCCAGGATCAAAGAAAGGGGCGACACGAAACGGTTGGGTGGTGGTTTGTTGCAACCCGGCGCGTAGCGCTTCGCCGCTGACCATTGCCGGGGCATTTTCTTCTGTGGTATCGAGCAAATAATCGGCGCGCTTGAGCAGCGGTGTTTTATGTCTGTCAAATACCCGCCATTCGATGAAAAAGGCGCGTTTGTAACGACGCAGAATATCCTCATCCTGGTTTTCCGCGCCCCAGTTACCGAGCCCGTCATGACGCATACGTTGTTGGATCTCCCAACGCGGGAGATCGGCATAAATTAGCACGTCGCCAGAGTGTGCCAGTGCGGCCCCCGAACCATAAACGATGACGAGGCCTTCGGTAACCGCATCAATTTGTTGACGGAGTTGGTTGAGTTTATCGGCATTAAAAAACTCATCAAGATGGTGGCAGGAAAGCACGCCAAATACGCGATCGTCGGTCAGGTTGCGTGCCAGTAGATCATGCAACGCCTGTTCATCGCGGCGGGCGGACTCGATATTCAGTACGAGCGCGCTGTTAAACGCCGTGAAAAGCTGCTGTTCGAGCTCTTCAAGCCGCACGCCCGGATAACAGTCCACAACCAGAACAGTTTTAGATGATTCAGAAACCCTGGTGTTAAGCACAGAATGGATTGACTCCCAGCCTTGCCAGGCCTGGTTGTCATAACCCTGAACCTTTACTTCAGGAAATTTATTATAGGTTGTACGCATTTTCTCTCTCCGTATTGGCTAAATAAAGATTAATCGATTAACCTTATTTTCATAGTGTGGTTAACGCGATTAACCCGCCATAATGAGAAACAAACGCGGTAAAATGCACGCCAGCGTGATGTGAATCACACGTAAAAATGCAAAATTTGGGTTATTCGATTAACCTACGCTAAACACAGGAGAAGTCATGACCACAGTCACGCTGGCGCAGGTAGCAGAACGCGCAGGGGTCTCCACGGCGACCGTTTCAATGGTGCTGCGAAATCGTGGACGAATTTCACAGGCTACTCGCGATCGCGTACTAAAAGCGCTGGATGATACTGGCTATGTCTACAATCAGACCGCCGCTAACTTGCGTAACCGTAGCAGCAATCAGGTTGGATTGTTGTTGCACGATATCACCAACCCGTTTTACGGCGAGATGACCGCAGGACTCAGTCATGAAATGGAACGCCATGATCTGCTCTTATTTCTTGCCAACAGTGAGGAGTCGGGTGAGCGACAGCAAAAATTTGTCGATTCGCTGATGCGTAACAACGCTTGCGGGATGGTGTTATGCGCTGCACGGGAAACGCCGGCATCCTTTTTTGAAGCGCTGAAAAGACGCAATATTCCCGCCATCATGGTTGTCCGTCCGCTGAATGACCCGGACTTTGATTTTGTGGGCACAGATAACTTTCTCGGTACGCAAATGGCCACGACTCACTTGTTGAAAATGGGACATACGAATATTGCTTTTATCGGGGGGAGTCCAAGTTCCGGGAGTCGGGCGCAGCGTATTGGCGGGTTCACCAGCACGTTGCTGGAGCAGGGGATATCGCCGAATCCTGAATGGATTGTTGCGACCCAGGCCAGCCAGATTGACGGTGCCAGAGTCGCTGAGTCTTTGCTAATGCGTCATCCACAAATTACTGCCGCAGTGTGTTACCAGGATATTGTGGCGTTAGGGGTGATGCAGGCGCTACGTAAAATGGGGCGCGAACCTGGGCGTGATTTTGCCCTTGTTGGTTTTGATGATATTACTGAAGCCGCGTTGGTTCAGCCTGCGCTCACTACCGTTTCGGTTGCGGCGAAAGAGATCGGTCGTAAGGCTGGAGAACTGCTTTACAGCCGAATCCAGGGGAATGATGAGCCGCCGAAGCGTATCATCCTGCCACCTGCGCTGGTGGTCAGAGAGTCATGCGGTTTTTGCTGATCGTCATGCCTTTTACTGATATCTCTCCCTGTTTATCATTAAATTCTAATTATCGACGTTTTTGGCTAGCGGCGCGGCGTGGCGCTGGTTAATCTGAAAACGATTTACGCAAAATTAACAAAAGAGAATAGCTATGCATGATGCACAAATCCGCGTTGCCATCGCGGGAGCCGGGGGACGCATGGGACGTCAGCTGATTCAGGCCGCCCTGGGGATGGACGGCGTTCAACTCGGCGCGGCGCTGGAGCGGGAAGGTTCTTCATTACTGGGCAGCGATGCCGGTGAATTAGCAGGCGCAGGGAAAACGGGCGTCACCGTGCAAAGTAGCCTGGAAGCGGTAAAAGATGATTTTGACATCTTTATTGATTTCACTCGCCCGGAAGGGACGCTGGCGCACCTGGCGTTTTGCCGTCAGCACGGTAAAGGCATCGTCATTGGCACGACGGGATTTGATGACGCAGGCAAGCAGGCCATTCGCGATGCCGCGCAGGATATCGGCATTGTGTTCGCCGCCAACTTTAGCGTCGGTGTTAACGTCATGCTGAAGCTACTTGAGAAAGCGGCGAAAGTGATGGGCGACTATACCGATATTGAAATTATCGAAGCGCACCATCGCCATAAAGTGGATGCGCCGTCAGGCACCGCGCTGGCGATGGGGGAAGCGATCGCCCACGCGCTGGACAAAGATCTGAAAGCGTGCGCGGTATACAGTCGTGAAGGTTATACCGGCGAACGCGTGCCGGGCACCATCGGTTTTGCGACGGTTCGTGCCGGCGACATTGTGGGTGAACATACTGCGATGTTTGCTGATATTGGTGAACGTATTGAAATCACGCATAAGGCCTCCAGCCGTATGACGTTTGCGAATGGCGCGGTCAGATCGGCTATCTGGCTAAAATCAAAGCCAAATGGTCTTTTTGATATGCGAGATGTGCTGGATTTAAACAATTTATAGCTGGTTTTTACCCTTCGTGATGTGGTTATGGTAATCATAATTTGTTGATTACATAGGGCAATAATTTATTGCCCTATTATTTTTAGCTTTATCTTTCTGTTTTTTATTTAAACTCGTGAATTTATCTGTTTTCTTCTGTTTATTTGTTGCTTTTATGTAAATTTTGACCAAGTGGTCCACTTTTTTCTTCTCACTGGTTTCATAATGCATTCTTTCAGCCACGCAAGCGTTTTCCAGGACAAGTTAGCTGATCTTTTTGCCTGTTAAATCAGAACATCCTTCCCTGAGTCGTAAAACAATACAAAAAATACCGCCTTTAAGT
Source organism: Citrobacter sp. CK194 (assembly GCF_030333395.1). Classification (NCBI taxonomy): domain Bacteria; kingdom Pseudomonadati; phylum Pseudomonadota; class Gammaproteobacteria; order Enterobacterales; family Enterobacteriaceae; genus Citrobacter; species Citrobacter sp. CK194. Next base: position 192,979 of record NZ_JAOWGA010000012.1, on the reverse strand, counting down.
TGACTTTTACCCGCCTTATCTTCAGAATGCCGCCGTTTGCCAGAAATCCACGGGTAAGCAGATTTGCATTGATTCAGGTTATACAAATGAATTAATATGCAAATAAAGTGAGTGAATATTCTCTGGAGGGTGTTTTGATTAAGTCAGCGCTATTGGTTCTGGAAGACGGAACCCAGTTTCACGGTCGGGCCATAGGGGCAACAGGTTCGGCGGTTGGGGAAGTCGTTTTCAATACTTCAATGACCGGTTATCAAGAAATCCTCACTGATCCTTCCTATTCCCGCCAAATTGTCACTCTTACTTATCCTCATATCGGTAATGTCGGCACCAATGAAGCCGATGAAGAATCCTCTCAGGTTCATGCGCAAGGTCTGGTCATTCGCGATCTGCCGCTGATTGCCAGCAACTTCCGCAATACTGAAGACCTCTCTTCTTACCTGAAACGCCATAACATCGTGGCGATTGCCGATATTGATACCCGTAAGCTGACGCGCCTGCTGCGTGAGAAGGGCGCACAGAACGGCTGCATTATCGCAGGTGATAACCCGGATGCGGCACTGGCGCTGGAGAAAGCGAAAGCCTTCCCGGGCCTCAACGGAATGGATCTGGCGAAAGAAGTGACCACCGCTGAATCCTATAGCTGGACGCAGGGAAGCTGGACGCTTGCAGACGACCTGCCGGAAGCCAAATCAGAAACTGACCTGCCGTTCCACGTTGTGGCTTACGACTACGGCGCGAAACGCAACATCCTGCGTATGCTGGTAGACAGAGGCTGCCGCCTGACGGTGGTTCCGGCGAAGACCTCCGCCGAAGAGGTGCTGAAGATGAACCCGGACGGTATCTTCCTCTCTAACGGCCCTGGCGATCCGGCGCCGTGCGATTACGCTATCGAGGCGATTCAGGCATTCCTCGAAACCGATATTCCGGTTTTCGGCATCTGCCTCGGCCATCAGCTGCTGGCGCTGGCGAGCGGCGCGAAAACCATCAAGATGAAGTTCGGCCACCACGGCGGTAACCATCCGGTAAAAGATATCGATAACAATACCGTGATGATTACGGCGCAGAACCACGGTTTTGCGGTGGATGAGGCTTCTATGCCTGCAAATCTGCGAGTGACGCACAAATCGCTGTTCGACGGCACTCTGCAAGGGATTCATCGCACCGATAAACCGGCGTTCAGCTTCCAGGGACACCCTGAGGCGAGCCCTGGCCCGCATGATGCCGCGCCATTGTTCGACCACTTTATCGAGTTAATTGAGCAGTACCGTCAGTCCGCGAAATAATCAGGAGTAAACAGAGCCATGCCAAAACGTACAGACATAAAAAGTATCCTGATTCTGGGTGCGGGCCCGATTGTTATCGGCCAGGCGTGTGAGTTTGACTACTCTGGCGCCCAGGCGTGTAAAGCGCTGCGTGAAGAAGGTTATCGCGTCATCCTGGTGAACTCTAACCCCGCGACCATCATGACCGACCCGGAAATGGCCGATGCGACCTACATTGAGCCGATTCACTGGGAAGTGGTGCGTAAAATTATTGAGAAAGAGCGCCCGGATGCGGTGCTGCCGACGATGGGCGGCCAGACGGCGCTGAACTGCGCGCTGGAGCTGGAGCGTCAGGGCGTGCTGGCTGAGTTCGGCGTGACCATGATTGGCGCCACTGCCGATGCGATTGATAAAGCCGAAGACCGCCGCCGTTTCGACGTGGCGATGAAGAAAATCGGCCTCGACACTGCCCGCTCCGGTATTGCGCATACGATGGAAGAGGCGCTGGCGGTTGCCGCTGACGTCGGTTATCCGTGCATTATCCGTCCATCCTTTACGATGGGCGGCACCGGCGGCGGTATTGCCTACAACCGCGAAGAGTTCGAAGAAATTTGCGCGCGCGGTCTGGATCTCTCCCCAACCAACGAACTGCTGATAGATGAGTCGCTGATTGGCTGGAAAGAGTACGAAATGGAAGTGGTGCGTGATAAGAACGACAACTGCATTATCGTCTGCTCCATTGAGAACTTTGACGCGATGGGCATCCACACCGGTGATTCCATCACGGTGGCTCCGGCGCAAACGCTGACGGACAAAGAGTACCAAATCATGCGTAACGCCTCGATGGCGGTACTGCGTGAAATCGGCGTGGAAACCGGCGGTTCCAACGTTCAGTTTGCGGTGAACCCGAAAAACGGTCGTCTGATTGTTATCGAAATGAACCCGCGCGTCTCCCGCTCCTCGGCGCTGGCGTCAAAAGCCACCGGCTTCCCGATTGCCAAAGTGGCGGCGAAACTGGCGGTGGGTTACACCCTCGACGAACTGATGAACGACATCACCGGCGGCCGTACTCCGGCATCGTTCGAACCGTCCATTGACTACGTTGTCACCAAAATTCCTCGCTTCAACTTTGAAAAATTCGCGGGCAGCAACGACCGTCTCACCACCCAGATGAAATCCGTCGGCGAAGTGATGGCGATTGGCCGCACTCAGCAGGAATCCTTACAGAAAGCGCTGCGCGGTCTGGAAGTGGGCGCCGCCGGTTTTGACCCGAAAGTCAGCCTGGATGATCCGGAAGCGCTGACCAAAATTCGTCGCGAGCTGAAAGATGCGGGCGCCGAGCGTATCTGGTACATCGCTGATGCGTTCCGCGCGGGGCTGTCTGTCGATGGCGTCTTTAACCTGACCAACATCGACCGCTGGTTCCTGGTGCAGATTGAGGAACTGGTTCGTCTGGAAGAGAAAGTGGCAGAGCTTGGCATCACCGGTCTCGACGCTGACTTCCTGCGGATGCTGAAGCGCAAAGGCTTCGCCGATGCGCGTCTGGCTAAACTGGCGGGCGTGCGCGAAGCGGAAGTGCGCAAACTGCGTGACCAGTTCAACCTGCACCCGGTTTACAAGCGCGTGGACACCTGTGCGGCGGAATTTGCTACCGACACCGCCTACATGTACTCCACTTATGAAGATGAGTGCGAAGCGAATCCGAACCAGGATCGCGACAAAATCATGGTGCTCGGCGGCGGCCCGAACCGTATCGGCCAGGGGATTGAATTTGACTACTGCTGCGTACACGCCTCGCTGGCGCTGCGCGAAGACGGTTACGAGACCATTATGGTCAACTGTAACCCGGAAACGGTCTCCACCGACTACGACACCTCCGACCGCCTGTACTTCGAGCCGGTCACGCTGGAAGATGTGCTGGAAATCGTGCGCGTCGAGAAACCGAAAGGCGTCATCGTACAGTACGGCGGCCAGACTCCGCTGAAACTGGCGCGCGCGCTGGAAGCGGCAGGCGTGCCGGTTATCGGCACCAGCCCGGATGCGATTGACCGCGCGGAAGACCGTGAGCGCTTCCAGCAGGCGGTTGACCGTCTGAAACTGAAACAGCCTGCTAACGCCACCGTGACGGCGATTGAACAGGCCGTTGAGAAGGCAAAAGAGATTGGCTATCCGCTGGTGGTTCGCCCGTCCTACGTGCTGGGCGGCCGCGCGATGGAAATCGTTTACGACGAAGCTGACCTGCGTCGTTACTTCCAGACCGCAGTCAGCGTCTCTAACGATGCGCCGGTACTGCTGGACCGCTTCCTTGATGACGCGGTGGAAGTGGATGTGGATGCTATCTGCGACGGTGAAATGGTGCTGATTGGCGGCATCATGGAACACATCGAACAGGCGGGCGTGCACTCCGGTGACTCCGCATGTTCTCTGCCGGCCTACACGTTAAGCAAAGAGATTCAGGACGTGATGCGCCAGCAGGTGCAGAAGCTGGCCTTTGAGTTGCAGGTGCGTGGTCTGATGAACGTGCAATTCGCGGTGAAAGACAACGAAGTCTACCTGATTGAAGTGAACCCGCGTGCGGCGCGTACCGTACCGTTCGTCTCCAAAGCGACCGGCTTACCGCTGGCGAAAGTGGCGGCGCGCGTGATGGCGGGCAAATCGCTGACCGAGCAGGGCGTGACGAAAGAAATCATCCCGCCGTACTACTCGGTGAAAGAAGTGGTGCTGCCGTTCAACAAATTCCCGGGCGTTGACCCGCTGTTAGGGCCAGAAATGCGCTCTACCGGGGAAGTGATGGGCGTCGGCCGCACCTTCGCTGAAGCGTTCGCCAAAGCGCAGCTTGGCAGCAGCTCGACGATGAAGAAATCGGGCCGTGCGCTGCTCTCCGTTCGTGAAGGCGACAAAGAACGCGTGGTGGACCTGGCGGCGAAGCTGCTGAAACAGGGCTTCGAACTGGATGCGACTCACGGTACGGCGATTGTGCTGGGTGAGGCGGGTATCAACCCGCGTCTGGTCAACAAGGTGCATGAAGGTCGTCCGCACATTCAGGACCGTATCAAGAATGGCGAATACACCTACATCATCAACACCACCGCAGGTCGTCAGGCGATTGAGGACTCTAAACTGATTCGCCGCAGCGCGTTGCAGTATAAAGTGCATTACGACACGACCCTGAACGGCGGTTTCGCCACGACGATGGCGCTGAACGCCGATGCGACTGAAAAGGTGATTTCCGTACAGGAAATGCACGCGCAAATTACGAAGTAAGCGGCAGACGCATTTATCTGGTGATATAAAAAGGTTCCTGCAAAGGAACCTTTTTTTACGCCATAAGGTCATTCTTGGTCACATACGCTTCCTGGATGTGGTTTTCAATGTAACAAGCACGATTTCGCTCACACTAATCAACAATTAAGTCGCATACTATCCCCTTATATCCACAATTTATTTATGGTTAATGGCGTTATTTATATTCAGGCCATAACGAACCGTAGCAAGATTTTTAATTTGTAAAATGGTGTGCTTATGAGTGAAAAATATGTTGAGAAACCACTTTATTTGTTAATTGCTGATTGGGTAATGGCAGAAAACCGGTGGGTGAGCGCCAAAGAGATCGCGAAGCAATTTAATATGGATTATTGCAAAGCGATTAATACGGTTTCGTATATTCTTTCTGAAGTGGGGGAAATAGAGTGCGAGACCAGGACGATCCCTAATCAGCTGGAAGGGCGAGGATGCCAGTGCCAACGCCTGGTGCGTATTAAGCGTATTGACGCGCAGCTCTATGCGCGTTTGGGTCATAGCGCGCAGGAGAAGATGGTAAAAGCGGAGAGAACCCCGCGAATGCCGGTTCCGCCCGCAGAGCTAAACCGCGAGCAGAAATGGCAGATGATGCTATCAAAAAGTATGCGTCGGTAATGTCGGCGTAAATGCCTTATCCGGCCTGCAACGGTGTGTTGACTCGTAGGCCGGATAAGCGCCAGCGCCATCCGGCACAAAGCGCTACGCCGATTTTGGCTTCACCTCCGTCGTGCCTTTCAGGCGTGGCCGGTTCTTTTCGACCTGGGTTAAGGGTTGCGTTTCACATAGCGATGCCCGACAGCGTACCGCGAGATCCTGATATTCCTGCGTGTTGAGCCGTTTCCAGTGCAGCTCTTCATCCGTGACATCACGTTTGACGCGTGCAGGCGCACCAACCAGCAGCTGCCTGGGCGCGCCGACAAAACCCGCTTTTACAAAACTCATGGCGGCGACGATACTCTCTTCGCCGATGATTGCGCCATCCATGATTACGCTGTTCATGCCTACCAACGCATCACGACCAATCACGCAGCCGTGAAGGATTGTGCCGTGCCCGATATGCCCGTTTTCATGCACGATGGTGTCGGTATCGCAATAACCGTGCATGATGCAGCTATCCTGAAGGTTAGCGCCCGCCTCAAGAATCAGACGCCCATAGTCGCCGCGCAGCGATGCAAGCGGGCCGATATAGACGCCCGCACCAACGATGACATCGCCAATCAACACGGCGCTGGGATGCACGTACGCCTCTGGATGTACTACCGGAATCAGGCCTTCAAAGGCGTAATAGCTCATGGTTATTCCTCCGTGATTGTTGTCGGATGGCGTATAAGCGTTAGCGCCATCCGGCAGCGCGGCGCTAGCGGCCTTTCCAGACCGGATCGCGTTTTTCGGCAAACGCCTGCGGGCCTTCGATCGCATCTTCAGAGTGCAGTACCGACGGGTAATGCTTCAATGCGCCGCTGCGAATGTAGCGATAGCCTTCTTCCACCGGCATTTCGCTGGTTGCGCGGTAGATCTCTTTGAGGGCGGCGATCGCCAACGGCGCGCTGTTCACCAACTGTTGCGCCAGTTCGCGGGCGCTGTCCATTAACGCTTGCTGGCTGACAACCCGGTTCACAATTCCCCAGCGCAAGGCTTCTTCTGCGTCCATTCGTCTGCCGGTCATCAGCATTTCGTTGACGATAGCAGGCGGTAGTAGCTTAGGCAGGCGCAGCACGCCGCCGCTGTCAGGCACAATGCCGAGCTTTGCTTCAGGCAGCGCGAAACTGGCGTTATCGGCGCAGACGATAAAATCCGCCGCCAGCGCCAGTTCGAACCCGCCGCCGAAGGCATAGCCGTTAACGGCGGCAATCACCGGTTTATCCAGGTCAAAGATCTCGGTTAAACCGGCAAACCCGCCGGGGCCAAAATCGGCGTCCGGGGCTTCGCCTTCGGCCGCCGCTTTTAAATCCCAGCCTGCGGAGAAGAATTTTTCGCCGCCACCGGTGATGATCGCCACACGCAATTCGGGATCGTCACGGAAATTGAGAAAAACTTCGCCCATCTCAAAACTGGTTTTTGCGTCTATTGCATTCGCTTTCGGGCGATCCAGCGTAATTTCCAGAATCGGGCCGTGACGGGTCAAATGTAATGATTCACTCATATCTTCACTCCATTATTTAAAATCGGACGGGTAAGAATGCTTATTTCAGGTTCTTTTTAATTATTTTTCCTGAACAATTTCGGGGCAGATCATTTCTTATCTCAAGAAAAGAGGGGACTTTGAATTTCGCCATATTCTGTTCACAGAAAGCGAAAAACTCCTCTTCCGTTAATGTTTCACCTTCATTAAGCACCACAAAGGCTTTAATGGCTTCATCGCGGATCGAATCGTGAATACCAATAACGACGATGTCCTGAATTTTGGGATGAGCCGAAATAATGTTTTCCAGTTCGACGCAGGAGACATTTTCGCCGCCGCGTTTAATCATGTTGCAACGCCTGTCAACGAAATAGAAAAATCCCTCCTCATCCCGATAGCCGGAATCACCGGTATGCAGCCAGCCGTTGGCTTCCAGCGCTTTGGCGGTGGCTTCCGGCCTGGCGTAATACTCTTTAAAGAGGGTTTTTCCCGGCACGCCTTTAATACAGATTTCACCGATTTCTCCGGCGGGCAGCGAGCGGTTCTGCTCATCGCGGATGTCCGCCTCATAGCAAAATCCAGGGCGACCAATAGATGGCCAGCGCCGTTTATCGCCGGGACGATCGCCAATAATGCCGACAATGGTTTCCGTCATCCCGTAAGAGGTCAGCAGTCGGACGCCGAAACGTGCAATAAAAGCGTCTTTTTCCTGCACGGAAAGGTTGAGATAGAACATCACTTCGCGCAGACAATGCTGCCTCTCTTCCGGGGAAGCGGGCTGCACCATCAGCGTCCTGATCATCATCGGAATACATTCCGTAACGGTGGCGCGATACTTTCGTACCTGTCCCCAGAACGCGCGGGCGCTGTATTTTTCGATCAGCACAAAGGTGCTGCCTGCGGAGAATGCCGCCATTGCCGCAGTACACTGACAGTCAATATGAAAGGCGGGCATCACCGTCAGATAGACGTCATCTTCACGCAGCGCACACTGCCAGGAGGAGTAGTAACCCGCAAAACGCAGGTTGTAATGGGTAATGACCACGCCTTTGGGCCGCGAGGTGGTGCCAGAAGTAAACAGAATCTCCGCCGTGTCGTCAGTGGATAACGGCGGCGCATAGCACAATGTGGCAGGCTGCTGGTCTTTCAATTGAGAAAAATGGCTAACGTTATCTTCAACGGGCGCATTTTCGCCAATCAGACAGATATGATTGAGCAGGGTATCGTCCTCAAGCAGTATCTGGCGATACATCGGATAAAATTCAGCGCTGGTGACGATGAGCTGCGCGCGGCTGTTTTGTAAAATCCAGGCGCTCTCTTCGCGCAGGAGCCTGGCATTGATCGGCACCATGATGGCGCCAATTTTGGCCAGACCAAACCAGCAGAAAAAGAACTCCGGGCAGTTATCCAGATGCAGCGCGACGTTATCGCCTTTCTGAATGCCTGAGGCGAGGAAAAGGTTCGCTGTGCGGTTGATCTCCTCATTCAGCGACGCGTAGCTGAATTGCCGGACAACGCCTTCGCTGGATTCAAAAATAAGCGCCGTTTTATTTCCGTATACCTCGGCCAGGTCGTCCCACATCTGACGTAAGTTTTGTCCGCCAACGATATCCATTGCACTGTTATCCGTTCGAAAATAGGCATGCGCGCTAACCGGATAAACCGGTTAGCGCTTTGCGTTTAATCCTCAACTTTGGCCAGACCCTTGCTGACCAGTTCCTGTATATCTGCTTCGTTGTAACCGATGTTTTTTAGAATGGCGGCGGTGTCCATGCCATGCGACGGCATGCCACGCCAGATTTTCCCTGGGTTGTTTTTGAATTTCGGCATGATGTTTGGCCCTTTACAGGTGCGGCCATCCATCGTTTGCCACTCGGTAATGGATTTGCGGGCGACGTACTGCGGGTTGTTTTCCAGTTCTGGAATGGTCAGCACTTTCGCGCAGGCGATATTCAGCTCGGCGAAACGCGCCTGCACGTCGGCGATGGAACGGGTCGCCAGCCACGCATCCAGTTTTTCCTCGACTAACGGCCCGTAAGGGCACTCAACGCGATGGATAAGCTGGGTGCCTTCCGGCACCTCTGGCGTACCCAGAATGTGCGCCAGGCCGATATCCTTAAAGCACTCGTTGATCTGCGTAATACCGACCAGCTCCATCACGATGTAACCGTCTGCGCATTTATACAGCCCGCATCCGGCGTAGTAGGGGTCTTTGCCTTTGGTCATGCGCGGGCAAATTTCGCCGCCGTTGAAGTAATCCATCATGAAGTACTGGCCCATACGCAGCATCACTTCATACATCGCCACATCAATGCTTTCGCCTTTGCCGGTTTCACGCACTCTGTGCAAAGCCGCCAGCGCGGCGGTGGTGGCGGTCATCCCGGAAAAATAGTCCGCCGTATACGGGAACGCGGGCATGGGTTGATCGACATCGCCGTTCTGAATCAGGTAGCCGCTAAAGGCCTGGGCGATGGTGTTGTAAGCCGGGAGGTTGGTGTACTCCTCCGTGCCGTACTGGCCGAAACCGGAAAGGTGGGCGATCACCAGTTTGGGGTTGTGCTCCCACAGCACGTCATCGGTAATTCCGCGACGGGCAAACGCCGGGCCTTTGCTGGCTTCGATGAAGATGTCAGTGGTTTCCATGAGTTTCAGAAACGCTTCCCGACCTTCATCTTTGAAGATGTTAAGGGAGAGGGCATGCAAGTTTCGGCGTGAAAGCTGCGGATAGTTCGGCTGGACGCGAATGGTATCGGCCCAGGCGACGTTTTCAATCCAGATCACTTCCGCGCCCCATTCTGCGAACATTTGTCCGGCGAACGGCCCGGCGATTTCAATCCCGGAGAACACGACCCGCAATCCGGCGAGCGGCCCGAAAGTGGGCATCGGTAAACGGTTCATAAATAAATTCCTGCATTTTTTGTAGACCCGGTAAGCGCAGCGCCACCGGGCAATGTTTAACGGTATTGCTTCAGCACGGCGCGGCCGAGCGTCAGGATCTGCATTTCGTCAGAGCCGCCGGAGACGCGGTCAACGCGCAGGTCACGCCAGAAACGCGTAATGCGGTGGTTGCCCGCAATCCCGACGCCGCCCAATACCTGCATGGCGCTGTCTACCACGTCAAACGCGGCGTTGGCGCAGAAGTATTTACACATCGCGGCATCGCCCGAGGTGATGGTGCCGTTATCCGCTTTCCACGCGGCTTCCAGCAGCATGTTTTTCATGGAGTTTAATTTGATCGCCATATGCGCGAACTTCTCCTGAATCAGCTGGAAGCGGCCGATCGTCTCGCCAAACTGCACGCGCTGATTGGCGTAACGCGCAGCATCTTCGAACGCGCACATCGCCGTACCGTAGTTGGTTAAAGCCACCAGAAAACGTTCGTGGTCGAACTCTTCTTTTACGCGGTTAAAGCCATTACCTTCCCGGCCGAACATGTCTTTTTCGTCCAGCTCAACATCGTCAAAATTGATTTCACAGCAGCTGTCCATGCGCAGGCCGAGCTTCTCAAGTTTGTTAACCTTGATGCCGGGTTTGCTCATATCGACAAACCATTCGGTATAAATCGGTTTGTCCGGGGAGGCGCCGTCCCGTGCCATCACCACGATGTAGGGGGTGTAGGCGCTACTGGTGATGAAACACTTGCTGCCGTTAAGATAAACCTTACCATTTTTACGGGTATAGGTAGTTTTTAAACTGCCAACATCCGATCCCGCTCCCGGTTCGGTGATCGCCGAGTTCCACATCTGCTTGCCGGTTCCCTGGAACGCCATGATTTTATCAATTTGTTCCTGGGTCCCTTCACGCAGGAAAGTGTTAAAACCTCCCGGCAATTGGTACAACACGTAAGTTGGCGCGCCCAGACGCCCCAGTTCCATCCATACGGCGGCAACGGTGACGAAACCGGCTTCCAGCCCGCCGTGTTCTTCCGGGATCAACAGGCTGTCGATGCCCATATCCGCCAGCGCTTTCACAAAACGTTCCGGGTAGACGCTGTCGCGATCGCACTCGGCAAAGTAGGCTTCCCAGTTCTCACTGGCCATCAGTTCACGAATACCGGCGACAAACAGTTCCTGCTCGTCATTCAAATTAAAATCCATCTTCCAGCCTCATTTGTAAGGAGTTTATTGAGTTTATTTATCTTTCCAGTGCACTTTGGCGTCTTTGATAAAGGAGAGCGTTACCATGATGTTGACGAAGAACAGCGGGCATCCTCCGGCGATAATCGCGGTTTGAATGGGTTTTAACCCGCCGAGCGCTAACAGGACGATGCCGATAACGCCAACCAGCACCGACCAGCCGATACGTACCAGCAGCGGCGGCTCTTCACCGTCGCGCACTTCGCGGCAGGTGGACATGGCCAGCGTGTAGGAGCAGGCGTTAATCAGCGTGACGGTAGCGATAAAGCAGAGGATGAAGAATCCCCACATCGTAGCCGTGCTGAATGGCAGTGCGGCCCAGGTTTCGATGATGGCGCGCGCCACGCCGTGCTGTTCGATAAGTTGTGGAATATTGAGGATATTTTTATCCATCAGCAGCAGGGTGTTGCTGCCAAGAACGGTCCACAGAATCCAGGTGGAGGCGGTCAGGCCGAGCACCATCCCAAAGCACAGTTCGCGCACGGTACGGCCGCGGGAAATACGCGCGAGGAAGATACTCATCTGGATGGCGTAAATGACCCACCATGCCCAGTAGAAAACGGTCCAGCCTTGCGGGAAGCCGCCTTTGCCGATCGCATCGGTGTAGAACAACATGCGTGGCAGATACATCAACAGCATACCGACGGAATCGGTGAAGTAGTTCATGATGAAGCTGGCGCCGCTGACGATAAACACCCAGCCGAGCATCAGGAAGCTGAGATAGCTACGCACGTCACTGGCGATTTTCACCCCTTTTTGCAGGCCGCAGGCCACGCAAATGGCGTTCAGAACGATCCAGCAGGTAATGATGATGGCGTCCAGTTCCAGCGTATGAGGGATGCCGAACAGATACTGCATACACTCTGTCACCAGCGGCGTCGCCAGGCCGAGGCTGGTGCCCATCGCGAAGATCAGCGCCACCAGATAGAAGTTATCGACAATAGTACCGAATAACCCTTTTGCGTGTTTCTCGCCCACTAAAGGTACCAGCGTCGAGCTGGGACGAATCACGTCCATTTTGCGAACAAAAAAGAAGTAGGCGAATGCGACGGAGAGGAAGCTGTAAGTCGCCCACGGTAACGGCCCCCAGTGAAACAGGCTGTAGGCGAGGCCGATCTCTTTGGCGCCGTTGGAGCCAGGTGCCAGAGCAAAGGGCGGCGTCGAGATGTAATAATAAATTTCGATTGAGCCCCAGAACAGCACGGCGGCGGAAGTGCAGGAGGCGAACATCATGAAAATCCAGCTGGCGGTGCTGAATTCCGGCGGTTCATCACCTAATCTTTTTTTAGCGTAAGGGCCGAAGACCAGCCAGAACCAGCCAAAAAGCATCACCACCATGTACCATTCAAATGCCCAACCCCAGATATTTGTGACATAACTGAAGACGGCATTAATAACAATATTCGCAGCGTCGAGATCTCTGACGGTTAGCCAACAAAGTATCCCTACAATTATTAACGGCGGGAAAAAAACCTTAGGTTCAATCCCGGACTTTCTCTTTTCATTTTTCATGAGTCAATTCCAGTGTCAAAACGAAATTTATGTTACGTTCCCGTTTGTTATATTTTGTTTATTTTTCTTAGTAATAATCTGATGACAGTTAGACCTCAGAGTCGCTTTGGCGAGTAACTCATAATGGGTATTCATTTTGCGGTAATCCGTTATGTTGATCACACTTTTTTGTCTGGTGTTTTTGACCCTTATTTTCAAATAAAATCAATGTAAAACAATTAGATGTGATGTATTTTGGTCGAATTGCGCGCATCTCTCATTCAATATTGGTGATCCATCAAACAATATTGAAAATTTTTATGTTCTACGGGGTCTGTTCAATATTAGTGAGGTGCTTAACAATATTGAAAGTTGTAAATGTCAGCGTGTGACATTTTCAATATTGGTGATTAAAGTTTTATTTCCGAATTAAAGAGCGTGATATCTGTATTTAACACCGCCGATATGGATGACGTTTCCTTCATGATTTCTGGAGATGCAATGAAGATAATTACTTGTTACAAGTGCGTGCCTGATGAACAGGATATTGCGATCAATAATGCCGATGGTTCATTAGATATCAGCAAAGCGGATGCCAAAATCAGTCAGTACGATCTGAATGCGATTGAAGCTGCCTGCCAGTTAAAGCAGCAGACAAGCGATGCCCAGGTGATTGCCATGAGCGTAGGCGGCAAGGCGCTGACCAACGCCAAAGGGCGTAAAGATGTGCTCTCCCGTGGGCCAGATGAACTGGTCGTGGTGATAGACGACCAGTTTGAACAGGCTTTGCCGCAACGCACCGCCGCAGCGCTTGCCGCCGCCGCGCAAAAATCGGGCTTTGATCTGATCGTTTGCGGCGACGGTTCCTCCGACCTTTATGCCCAGCAGGTCAGCCTGCTGGTGGGTGAAACGCTGAACATTCCGGCCATCAACGGCGTGAGCAAAATCCTCTCCCTGACGGAAAGTGCGCTTACCGTTGAGCGTGAACTGGAAGATGAAATTGAAACCCTGAGTATTCCCCTGCCTGCGGTGGTGGCGGTCTCCACAGACATTAACGCTCCGCAGATCCCGTCGATGAAAGCGATTCTGGGCGCGGCAAAAAAACCGGTGCAGGTCTGGTCTGCGGCGGATATTGGTTTCAGTGCGCCAGACGCGTACTCCGTCCAGAAGGTCGCCGCACCGAAACAACGCGAGCGTCAGCGCATCGTTATTGAAGGCGATGGTGAAGAACAGATCGCCGCGTTCGCCGAACATCTGCGCAAAATCATTTAATTACCGGGGGATATTATGAACACGTTTTCTCATGTCTGGGTATTCAGCGATACCCCTTCTCGTCTGCCGGAACTGATGAGCGGCGCACTGGCTTCAGGCGAGCAGATTCATGCGTTTGTGCAGCACGACGCCGAGGGCGAGACGGCACGCCAGCTGGGGGCGAATCACATCTGGCATTTACGCGGTAAACCGGACGACCGCATGGTGGAAGATTACGCCGGGGTGATGGCGCAGACGATTCGCCAGCAGGGGGATTCGGGTCTGGTGCTGCTGCCTAATACCCGCCGTGGCAAACTGCTGGCGGCAAAGCTGGGATTTCGTCTCGCGGCGGCCGTCTCTAACGACGCCAGTGCGGTAACGCAGCAGGAGGGCCATGCGACCGTCCGGCATATGGTCTACGGCGGGCTGGCGATTGGCGAAGAGACCATCACATCACCGTATGCGGTGATCACCGTTGGCAGCGGCACGTTTGAGGCGCAACAGGCGGATGCGTCCCGCCACGGCGAGTCGCATGACGTGCAGTGGCAGTCGCCAGATGTCGTCGTAACGCGCACCGCAACGCAGGCGCGCCAGAGCAACACGGTCGATCTTGATAAAGCGCGACTGGTGGTTAGCGTTGGGCGCGGCATCGGCAGCAAAGAGAATATCTCGCTGGCCCAGGCGCTGTGTCAGGCCATTGGCGCGGAACTGGCGTGTTCTCGTCCGGTGGCGGAAAACGAAAAATGGATGGAGCACGAGCGTTATGTCGGCATCTCCAACCTGATGCTTAAACCAGAGCTTTACCTCGCGGTGGGCATTTCCGGGCAGATCCAGCACATGGTGGGCGCGAACGGTTCACAAACCATCTGCGCCATCAACAAAGATAAAAATGCGCCGATATTTCAATACGCTGATTACGGCATTGTCGGCGATGTGATGAAGATTCTGCCTGCGCTTACGAGCGCTTTAGCACGCTGATCCACTCGGGCAGGGCTTGTGGGTATCGGCCCTGCCGCTGACAGGTAAATCTGGAGTTCTTATGTCCGAAGATATCTTTGATGCCATCATCGTGGGGGCCGGGCTGGCGGGTTCCGTCGCGGCGCTGGTGCTCGCCCGCGAAGGGGCACAGGTGCTGGTTATTGAGCGCGGCAATTCCGCTGGCGCGAAGAATGTCACCGGCGGGCGCATCTACGCGCACAGTCTGGAGCGCATTATCCCCGGTTTTGCTGAACATGCCCCAGTTGAACGCGTGATCACCCATGAAAAACTCGCTTTTATGACCGAAAAAGGGGCGATGGCGGTGGATTACGTCAATGGCGAGGATGCCGCGCCTTCGCAGGTCTCTTATTCCGTATTGCGCAGTAAATTTGACGCCTGGCTGATGGAACAGGCTGAAGAGGCGGGCGCGCAGCTGATAACCGGCATCCGCGTGGATAATCTTGTTCAGCGCGACGGCAAAGTGGTGGGCGTTGAGGCGGATGGCGACGTTATTGAAGCGAAAACGGTCATTCTCGCTGATGGCGTGAACTCGCTGTTGGCGGAAAAACTGGGAATGGCGAAACGTGTAGATGCCGCCCATGTCGCGGTAGGCGTAAAAGAGTTAATTGAGTTGCCTGAATCGGTCATTGTGGATCGCTTCGGATTACAGGGAAATGAAGGCGCAGCCTGTCTGTTTGCCGGTTCTCCGACCGATGGTCTGATGGGCGGCGGCTTCCTCTATACCAATAAAACGACCCTCTCTTTGGGGCTGGTTTGCGGTCTGCATCATCTGAAAGAGGCGAAAAAGTCGGTTCCACAAATGCTGGAAGATTTTAAACAGCATCCGGCGGTGGCGCCGCTGATTGCGGGCGGAAAACTGCTGGAGTACGCCGCGCACGTCGTCCCGGAAGCGGGAATGAATATGCAGCCGGAGCTGGTGGGCGACGGCGTGCTGATTGCCGGTGACGCCGCCGGTATGTGTATGAACCTCGGTTTTACGATTCGCGGTATGGACCTGGCCGTCGCGGCAGGGGAAGCGGCGGCGAAGACCGTACTTTCGGCCATGCAGAGCAACGATTTCAGCCGACAGGGGCTGGCGGAATATCAACAGCATCTCGACAACGGGCCGATGCGGGATATGCGTATGTACCAGCGCTTACCGGCGTTTCTGGACAACCCGCGTATGTTCACGCGCTACCCTGAAATGGCGGTGGGCATTGCCCGCGATCTGTTTACCGTCGATGGCAGCGCTCCCGTCCCTGTGCGTAAAAAAATCCTGCGCCACGCGAAGAAAGTGGGCTTCATCAACCTGATGAAGGATGGCATCAAAGGAGTGACCGTATTATGACTTCTCCCGTCAATGTGGACGTCAAACTGGGCGTCAATAAATTCAATGTGGATGAAGACAATCCGCACATCATCCTGAAAACCGAACCGGATAAGCAGGCGCTGGAGGTGCTGATCAAGGCGTGTCCGGCCGGGTTGTATAAAAAGCAGGACGACGGCAGCGTGCGCTTTGATTACGCCGGGTGCCTGGAGTGCGGCACCTGTCGAATTCTCGGGTTGGGGACGGCGCTGGAGAAATGGGAATACCCGCGCGGCACCTTTGGCGTGGAATTTCGCTACGGCTGAGGTTGATGCCGGATGGCGTCGCTGACGCGTCTTATCCGGCCTACAAAATACGTGATTCGTAGGCCTGATAAGCGTAGCGCCATCAGGTATCAAGTGAAAACAAAACAGGACGCGGCTATGCAGCAGCCCAGGAACTTTGACGACATTAAATTCTCCTCTATTCACCGCAGAATTATGCTGTGGGGAAGCGGCGGGCCGTTCCTGGACGGTTACGTACTGGTCATGATTGGCGTGGCGCTGGAGCAGCTCACGCCTGCGCTGAAGCTGGATGCGCAGTGGCTGGGGTTACTGGGGGCAGGCACGCTGGCCGGGTTGTTTGTCGGTACGTCGCTGTTCGGCTATATCTCAGACAAAGTGGGGCGACGTAAAATGTTCCTCATCGATATCATCGCCATTGGGGTGATATCGGTAGCGACGATGTTTGTCTCATCGCCGATGGAGTTGCTCGTTATGCGCGTGCTGATTGGGGTGGTGATTGGCGCGGATTATCCTATCGCCACCTCGATGATTACCGAGTTTTCCAACACCCGCCAGCGCGCCTTCTCTATCAGTTTTATTGCCGCGATGTGGTATGTCGGCGCCACCTGCGCCGATCTGGTCGGCTACTGGTTGTACGATGTGGCGGGCGGATGGCGCTGGATGCTGGGGAGCGCGGCAATTCCCTGCATCATGATCCTGATCGGGCGCTTCGATCTTCCCGAATCACCGCGCTGGCTGTTGCGTAAGGGGCGGGTGAAAGAGTGCGAGGAGATGATGATTAAACTGTTTGGCGAACCGGTGGCGTTTGATGAAGAACCGCCTCAGGAGACGCGCTTCTTACAGCTGTTTAATCGCCGTCACTTCCCGTTTGTTTTGTTTGTCGCCGCCATCTGGACCTGCCAGGTCATCCCGATGTTCGCCATCTATACCTTTGGCCCGCAGATTGTCGGCCTGCTGGGGCTGGGCGTCGGGAAAAGCGCGGCGCTGGGCAATGTGGTGATCAGTTTGTTCTTTATGCTGGGCTGTATTCCGCCGATGTACTGGCTTAACAGCATAGGGCGACGGCCATTGCTGATCGGCAGCTTTGTCATGATGACGCTGGCGCTGGCTGTGCTGGGGTTGATCCCAGAAATGGGGATCTGGCTGGTGGTTGCGGCCTTTGCGGTGTACGCCTTTTTCTCCGGCGGCCCGGGGAACCTTCAGTGGCTCTACCCGAATGAGCTGTTCCCGACGGATATTCGCGCGTCTGCCGTGGGCGTCATTATGTCCCTGAGTCGAATTGGCACCATCCTTTCAACGTGGGCGCTGCCGATCTTCATCACCAGATATGGGATCAGCTACGTCATGCTGATGGGGGCGGGAATTTCACTTATCGGTCTGCTTATTTCCATCGCCTTTGCGCCGGAGACGCGTGGACTGACGCTTGCCCAGACGAGCAGTATGACGATTCGCAACAAGCCTCTGTGCTAGGGGATATCTTCAGAGTGTTCTGTATTTTCTTTTAAGGTCAGTCAGTTAGTCTATAGTTAATGGGTATACCACTGAAAATGACTGAAAAGCAGGGAGAACACCATGCAAAAACAACTTCTTATTGCGTCTCTTTTTGCCGCTGCGACGGTATTTACCGTAGCGGGCTGTTCATCAAACCAGGCCATAAAAACCACCGACGGCAAAACGATCGTCACCGATGGTAAACCACAGGTCGATGATGATACCGGACTGGTGTCCTACAAAAATGCAGAAACCGGTAAAACGGAACAGATCAACCGCGATCAGGTGAAGAACATGAGCGAACTGGATAATTAATTCAGTTTTATCCATTTGGCTGCTCAATAATATTCACTATTAGCCTGTTAAATTACTGACTACACTCTGTGATAAAACAGAGATGTAAAATAACAGGCTACTTCATGATCCTCATTATTTATGCCCATCCGTATCCGCAGCACTCGCATGCGAATAAACGGATGCTGGAACAGGCAAGGACGCTGGATGGCGTCGAAATTCGCTCGCTCTATCAACTTTACCCTGACTTCAATATTGATGTTGCCGCCGAGCAGCAGGCGCTGGCGCGCGCGCGTCTTATCATCTGGCAGCATCCAATGCAGTGGTACAGCGTTCCCCCTTTACTCAAACTCTGGATGGACAAAGTCCTCGCGCATGGCTGGGCCTACGGGCATGGCGGCACGGCGCTCCGGGGCAAAGATCTGATGTGGGCCGTGACGACCGGCGGAGGCGAAAGCCACTTCGCTATTGGCGCCTATCCGGGCTTTGATGTGCTCTCGCAGCCGTTACAGGCTACCGCGCTCTATTGTGGGCTCAACTGGCTGCCGCCTTTTGCGATGCACTGTACGTTTGTCTGTGATGACGAAACGCTCCAGGCGCAGGCTCGCCACTATAAGCAACGTTTGCTGGCGTGGCAGGAGGCAAATCATGGATAGCCATACGCTGATACAGGCGCTGATTTACCTGGGATCGGCCGCGCTGATTGTGCCGATTGCCGTCCGGCTGGGCTTAGGGTCGGTGCTGGGCTACCTCATTGCCGGGTGTATTATCGGCCCGTGGGGGCTGCGTCTGGTGACGGACGCTGAAGCTATTCTCCATTTCGCCGAAATTGGCGTGGTGCTGATGCTGTTTGTGATTGGGCTGGAGCTGGACCCGCAGCGTTTGTGGAAACTGCGTGCGTCGGTTTTTGGCGGCGGCGCGTTGCAGATGGTGGTATGCGGTGGGTTGATTGGCCTGTTCTGTATGTTCCTCGGCCTGCGCTGGCAGGTGGCGGAGCTGATCGGCATGACGCTGGCGCTCTCTTCCACGGCGATTGCGATGCAGGCGATGGATGAGCGTAACCTGACCGTCTCGCAAATGGGCCGTAGCACATTCGCCGTGCTGCTGTTTCAGGATATTGCCGCTATTCCACTGGTGGCGATGATCCCCTTACTGGCCGCCAGCAGCGCTTCAACGACGCTGGGCGTCTTTGCACTGTCTGCGTTAAAAGTGGCAGGGGCGCTGGCGCTGGTGGTGCTGTTAGGGCGCTATGTCACGCGCCCGGCGTTGCGTTTTGTCGCGCGTTCCGGTTTGCGTGAAGTGTTCAGCGCCGTGGCCCTGTTTCTGGTCTTTGGCTTCGGCTTGCTGCTGGAAGAAGTGGGGCTGTCGATGGCGATGGGGGCGTTTCTGGCGGGCGTGTTGCTGGCAAGCTCGGAATACCGGCATGCGCTGGAAAGCGACATAGAACCGTTTAAAGGGCTGCTGCTGGGGCTGTTCTTTATCGGCGTTGGCATGTCTATCGACTTTGGCACGCTGATCGATAATCCGTTACGCATTCTTATCCTGCTGGTCGGTTTCCTGGTCATTAAAACGGTAATGCTGTGGCTTGTCGCCAGGCCGCTACGGGTGCCGAATAAGCAACGTCTCTGGTTTGCCGTATTATTAGGACAGGGGAGTGAGTTTGCCTTTGTGGTATTCGGCGCGGCGCAAATGGCCAATGTACTCGACCCGGAATGGGCGAAGGCCTTGACGCTCACCGTTGCGCTCTCAATGGCGGCGACGCCCATTTTTCTGGTGCTCCTGAGCCGTCTGGAAAAATCCGCAATCGGTGAAGCGCGTGAAGCGGATGAGATCGATGCGGAACAACCGCGCGTGATCATCGCCGGATTTGGCCGTTTTGGGCAGATTACGGGGCGTTTGCTGCTGTCGAGCGGGGTAAAAATGGTGGTTCTCGACCATGACCCGGATCATATTGAAACGCTGCGCAAATTTGGCATGAAGGTCTTTTACGGTGACGCGACGCGCATGGATTTGCTGGAGTCCGCGGGTGCGGCGAAAGCGGAAGTGCTGATCAACGCGATTGACGATCCGCAAACCAGTTTACAACTGACAGAAATGGTAAAAGCCCATTTCCCCGACCTGCAAATTATTGCCCGCGCCCGCGATGTCGATCACTACATCCGTCTGCGACAGGCCGGTGTTGAGATGCCGGAGCGTGAAACGTTTGAAGGCGCGTTAAAAACAGGGCGTCAGGCGCTGGAAAAATTAGGGCTGGGACGCTACGAGGCGCGCGAGCGTGCCGATCTGTTCCGTCGTTTTAATACGCAGATGGTGGAAGAGATGGCGAAAGGGGAAAACGATCCAACGTCCCGCGCGGCTGTCTATAAACGCACCAGCGCTATGTTGAGCGAGATTATTACTGAAGACCGTGAACATTTATCGTTAATTCAACGCCACGGCTGGCAAGGCACGGATGAAGGTAAACATACGGGTGACGCAGATGATGAGCCGGAAGTGAAACCGTCAACGTAGGCCAGGTAAGGCGTTTATGCCGCCATCCGGCAATTTGCCCGGTGGCGCTGCGCTTACCGGGCCTACAAACCATCGTAGGCCGGATAAGGCATTTATGCCGCTATCCGGCATTGGGCCTGATGGCGGCCTGCGAGCTGACACCGCTTTAAATAAGTCGGGTTGCCAGCAGAACGGAAAATTTTCGTGCTATTCCTCTTTTCGTTAGTCGACGAAAGATTGCTCTTTCCGTATAGTGGCGACAATTTTTTGTATCCAGGAAATATTCAATGATCAGTCTGATTGCGGCGTTAGCGGTAGATCGCGTTATCGGCATGGAAAACGCCATGCCGTGGAACCTGCCTGCCGATCTCGCCTGGTTTAAACGTAACACCTTAAACAAGCCTGTGGTTATGGGGCGCCATACCTGGGAATCCATCGGGCGACCGCTGCCGGGGCGTAAAAACATCGTCATCAGCAGCCAGCCTGGCACTGACGATCGCGTGCAGTGGGTGAAATCGGTCGATGAAGCGATTGCCGCCTGCGGCGATGCGCCAGAGATTATGGTGATTGGCGGCGGACGCGTGTACGAACAGTTCTTGCCGAAAGCGCAGAAACTGTATCTGACGCATATTGATGCCGAAGTGGAAGGGGACACCCATTTCCCGGACTACGAACCGGATGACTGGGAATCGGTCTTCAGCGAGTTCCACGACGCCGATGAGCAGAATTCTCACAGCTACTGCTTCGAGATTCTGGAGCGTCGTTAATCCGGCATGTTGTAATGCAGATTTGTAGGCCTGATAAGCGAAGCGCCATCAGGCAATAATGTGGAGTGAATGCCGGATAGCGGCGTAAACGCCTTATCCGGCCTACAAAATAACGCTCAGGCGTTTACCGCCTCGCCTTTGCCTGAATCAAGATGACGATTCGACGGCTGCACGAAGTAGCGCTTATCTTCCCAACGCAGGCAGGTTAAATCCCCGCCCCAGCAGCAGCCGGTATCCAGACCATAAATGCCTTCCGGCGTCCCTTTACCTTCCAGCGACGCCCAGTGACCAAAGACAATGCTGTATGCTTCGCTAACCGGTCCCGGAATGGCGAACCAGGGTTTCAGCGGCGCAGGGGCGTTTTCCGGCGACTCTTTGCTGTACATATCCAGTTGGCCGTTCGGGAAACAGTAACGCATACGGGTGAAGGCATTCGTGATAAAACGCAGCCGCGCCAGACCCGTTAGCTCCGGCGTCCAGTTGTTCGGCATATCGCCGTACATCGCGTCGAGGAAGAAGGGATAGGAGTCGCTCGACAGTACGGCTTCAACATCGCGCGCGCAGTCTTTCGCTGTCTGTAAATCCCACTGCGGCGTAATGCCCGCATGCGCCATCACCAGCTTCTTCTCTTCGTCGACCTGCAACAGCGGCTGACGGCGCAGCCAGTTGAGCAGTTCGTCGGCGTCTGGCGCTTCCAGCAGCGGAGTCAGCCTGTCTTTCGGCTTATTGCGGCTAATGCCCGCAAAGACGGCCAACAGATGTAAATCGTGATTGCCAAGCACCAGACGCACGCAGTCGCCCAATGATTTCACGTAGCGGAGCACTTCCAGAGAACCAGGGCCGCGAGCGACCAGATCGCCGGTAAGCCACAGGGTATCTGAACCGGGGGTAAATTCCACCTGGTGTAACAATGCGATCAGTTCGTCGTAGCAACCGTGAACGTCGCCAATGAGGTATGTTGCCATTGCTTTAGTTTTAATGAATAAGTGTTGGAACGGCGAGTCGGAACACGGGAATATCGATAGTAAAGGCGACGCCTTTTTCATCGATCATTTCGTAGTGACCCTGCATGGTGCCCAGCGGCGTTTCAATAACGGCGCCGCTGGTGTACTGGTACTCTTCTCCGGGCGCGATGTGCGGCTGCACGCCAACCACACCTTCGCCCTGTACTTCGGTTTCGCGGCCATGACCATTGGTTATCAGCCAATAACGCCCCAACAACTGCACTGGCGCTCGCCCCAAATTGCGGATGGTTACCGTGTATGCGAATACGTAACGTTCATCATCAGGTGAAGATTGCGCTTCAATGTAGACGCTCTGAACCTGAATACACACTCGGGGCGAATTGATCATGCTTAACTCTCCTTCGCAGGCGCGTTTTCTGACAGATAGTTCGCCATCTGGCAATATTGCGCGACAGAGATATTTTCCGCTCGCAATGCCGGGTCAATGCCCAGTTCCGTCAGCACCTCGACGCTGAACAGATTGCCGAGGCTGTTGCGAATCGTTTTACGACGCTGGTTAAACGCCTCGGTGGTGATGCGGCTCAACACGCGTATGTCTTTCACCGGATACGGCATCGTCGTGTGAGGCACCAGGCGCACAACGGCGGAATCGACTTTAGGCGGCGGCGTGAAGGCGGATGGTGGCACTTCCAGCACCGGGATCACCTGGCAATAATATTGCGCCATGACGCTTAATCGACCATACGCCTTACTGTTCGGCCCTGCAACCAGACGATTGACCACTTCTTTTTGCAACATAAAGTGCATGTCGGCAATGGCATCAGTATAGCTAAAGAGGTGGAACATCAACGGGGTGGAGATGTTGTAGGGCAAGTTGCCGAATACGCGCAGCGGCTGACCTATCTTTTCAGACAGCTCGCCAAAGTTCATGGTCATGGCATCTTGCTGATAAATCGTCAGTTTCGGCCCCAAAAACGGGTGCGTTTGCAGGCGCGCGGCCAGATCGCGGTCAAGTTCGATCACCGTGAGCTGGTCCAGACGTTCGCCGACAGGCTCCGTCAGCGCTGCCAGACCGGGGCCGATTTCGACCATTGCCTGACCCTTTTGCGGGTTAATGGCGGAGACAATACTGTCGATCACAAACTGATCGTTGAGAAAGTTTTGCCCGAAACGTTTACGGGCTAAGTGGCCCTGATGGACTCGATTATTCATTGGGTATTAACAATCATTTTGATGGCGAGATTAAGCGCCGTAATAAAACTGCCGACATCCGCTTGCCCCCGACCCGCCAGTTCAAGCGCGGTGCCGTGGTCTACGGATGTTCGAATAAAAGGCAGGCCCAGCGTGATATTCACGCCGCGACCAAATCCCTGGTATTTTAGCACGGGGAGACCCTGATCGTGGTACATCGCTAGCACGGCATCGGCATGATCGAGATATTTAGGCTGGAAAAGCGTGTCGGCGGGCAAAGGGCCGCTTAAGCGCATCCCCTGAGCGCGCAGATCATCCAGTACCGGAACGATCGTGTCGATCTCTTCGGTTCCCATATGGCCGCCTTCACCCGCATGCGGATTTAGCCCGCACACCAGAATATGCGGATCGGCAAGGCCGAATTTCGTGCGTAAATCATGATGCAGAATGCCGATCACCTCATGCAGCAAAGTGGGCGTAATGGCGTCGGCAACCGCTCTTAACGGCAGGTGCGTTGTCGCCAGCGCGACCCGCAGCTCCTCGGTGGCCAGCATCATCACCACTTTCTTCGCCTGCGAACGCGCTTCAAAAAACTCCGTGTGTCCGGTAAACGGTACGCCAGCGTCATTGATGACGCCTTTGTGAACCGGCCCGGTGATCAGCGCCGCAAATTCCCCTTGCAGACAACCGTCGCAGGCGCGTGCCAGCGTATCCACCACATACTGTCCATTCTCAACGCTGAGTTGACCTGGGGTGACAGGAGCGCGAAGCGCTGTCGGCAACAGGGTCAGCGTGCCGGCGGATTGCGGTTTTGCAGGGTGATTTGGCGAGTAGGGAAGAAGCGAGAGGGGCAAACCGAGCAACGCGGCCCGGTCGGTTAACAGACGGGCATCTGCACAGACGACGAGTTCGACTGGCCACTCACGCTGTGCGAGCTGAACGACTAAGTCAGGACCAATCCCGGCGGGTTCGCCGGGAGTGATAACAACGCGTTGAACCGTAGTCATTAATTGCTCAGGATTTTAACGTAAGCGCTGGCGCGTTGTTCCTGCATCCAGGTCGCCGCTTCTTCCGAGAACTTACGGTTCATCAGCATACGGTAAGCTCTGTCTTTCTGCGCCGCGTCGGTTTTATCAACGTTACGCGTATCCAGCAGTTCGATCAGGTGCCAGCCAAAGGAGGAGTGTACCGGGGCGCTCATCTGGCCTTTGTTGAGGCGGGTCAGCGCGTCGCGGAAGGCAGGATCGAAAATATCCGCCGCTGCCCAGCCCAGATCGCCGCCCTGGTTGGCAGAACCTGGGTCCTGTGAAAACTCTTTCGCTGCGGCAGCAAAGGTCGTTTTGCCGCTCTTAATGTCTGCTGCGATCTCTTCCAGTTTCAGGCGCGCCTGTTGATCGGTCATGATCGGCGAGGGTTTCAGCAGAATATGGCGGGCATGAACTTCAGTGACGGAGATGCTCTGGCTCTGGCCGCGCAGATCGTTCACTTTCAGAATGTGGAAGCCAACGCCGGAACGAATCGGGCCAACGATGTCGCCTTTTTTCGCCGTGCTCAGCGCCTGCGCGAAAATGCCCGGCAGCTCCTGAATACGTCCCCAGCCCATCTGGCCGCCTTTCAGCGCCTGTTGGTCGGCGGAGTAGGTGATCGCCAGTTTGCCGAAATCACTGCCGTTACGCGCTTCATCAACAATCGAACGCGCCTGGGCTTCCGCTTCGCTTACCTGATCCGACGTCGGGTTTTCCGGTAGCGGGATCAGAATGTGGCTCAGGTTCAGCTCTGTGCTGGCATCGTTCTGGTTACCGACCTGTTGGGCCAGCGCATCCACTTCCTGCGGCAGGATGGTGACGCGACGACGCACTTCGTTGTTACGCACTTCGGAGATGATCATCTCTTTGCGGATCTGGCTACGGTAGGTTGAGTAGCTCAGACCATCGTAAGCCAGACGGCTGCGCATCTGGTCCAGCGTCATGTTGTTCTGTTTAGCGATATTGGCGATAGCCTGATCCAGCTGTTCATCAGAGATTTTCACCCCCATCTTCTGACCCATCTGGAGAACGATTTGATCCATGATCAAACGTTCCAGGATCTGATGACGTAGCGTGGCATCATCAGGAAGCTGCTGACCAGCCTGACCCGCATTAAGTTTTACTGATTGCATTAAGCCATCAACGTCGCTTTCCAGCACGACGCCGTTATTGACGACGGCTGCGACTTTATCGACCACCTGCGGGGCAGCGAAACTGGTATTCGCGATCATGGCGATACCGAGAAGCAGCGTTTTCCAGTTCTTCATACTTTTTCCATTTCAATTAACCGCAATGCGGATTACGTGGTAAATCAATCAAATCACAGAGAGCTTTGATACGGCAAAATGTTCGAACGCAACATCTCTTTGGTGCCGAGACCGTAGTTGGAGCTCAGACCACGCAATTCAATGTTAAAGCCGATCACGTTGTCATAAACAGCGTGTTCTTTATCGTTATCCCAACCGTTCAGCTTACGCTCATAACCGAAGCGAATCGCATAGCAGCAGGAGTTGTACTGCACGCCGAGCATCTGGTCGGCAGGCTTATTCACATTGGTATCAAAGTAGTAAGCGCCTACGATAGACCAACGATCGGCAATCGGCCAACTGGCAACGCCCCCGACCTGGGAAATCCCGTTTTTATACTGCTCCGCAGTGGAATAAGACGGCAGCGTAGCCTGAATATATTCCGCGCTGGCATAACGGTAGTTCAACTGTAAGAGACGATTTTCATCGCGACGGTATTCGATTGTACTGCTGCTGGTCGCGACGCTGTCCAGACGCGTGTCGTACTGAATGCCGCTACGCAGTCCCCAGCGGTCGGAGATACGCCAGTAGGTGTCGCCCGCCCAAACCAGTGAGCCCGTTTTGTCGTCATTCTCCCAGGTTATGTTGTCATCGCCGGTGCGAGACTCCGTGAAATAGTAGATTTGACCCACGGAAACATTAAAACGTTCAATTGCGGCATCATCATAAATACGCGATGTGACGCCGGTCGTGACCTGGTTTGCGGAGGCGATACGGTCCAGACCGCCATATGTGCGGTCGCGGAACAGGCCGCTGTAGTCGGACTGCAATAATGAGGAGTCGTAGTTATTGATGCTGCTCTGGTTACGATAGGGAACGTACAGATACTGCGCGCGCGGCTCCAGCGTCTGGGTGTAACCCGGCGCCAACGTCGTCATATCGCGTTCAAACACCATCCTGCCATCGACTTTGAACTGCGGCATTACGCGGTTAACCGACTCATCGAGTTTATTGACGTTTCGCGAATTGTTGTTGTACGAGTCCAGATTGGTTTGCTGGTAGTGCGTCGCCAGCAGCTTCGCTTCAGTATTGATGCTGCCCCACTGATTCGATAACGGCAGATTGATGGTTGGCTCCAGGTGAACGCGAGTCGCTTCCGGCATGTTGTCTCGGGTGTTCACAAACTTCACGGCCTGGCCGTAAATACGCGTATCGAATGGACCAACGTCATTCTGGTAGAAGTTAACGTCTAACTGCGGCTCAGCGGAGTAACTGCTGGTATTCTGATCGCTGAATACCTGGAACTGTTTGGTTGACACCGTGGCATCAAAGTTCTGCACGGCATAGCCGACGCTGAATTTCTGCGTGGCGTAACCGTCGGTACTGGAACCGTACTTATTGTCAAAGTCATTGAAGTAGCTGGAGTCGCTGACCTTGGTATAGTCGACATTAAAGCGCCATACCTGATCCATCACGCCGCCATGACGCCAGTAGAACAACCAGCGACGGGAGTTGCTGTCGTTCGGATGCTCATCGTCGTAAACGCGATCGGAATTCAGATAGTCGAACTCCATTAAACCCGCGCCCGCCTGGCTGAGGTAGCGGAACTCATTCTCCCACATGACACCGCCACGACGGTGCATATAATGCGGCGTAATGGTGGCGTCCATATTGGGCGCGATGTTCCAGTAATACGGCAGGTAGAACTCAAAATAGTTCTTGGTGGTGTACTTCGCGTTCGGGATCAGGAAACCGGAGCGGCGTTTGTCACCGACCGGTAGCTGTAAATAAGGGCTGTAAAAGACGGGAACCGGACCCAGTTTAAAACGGGCGTTCCAGATTTCCGCTACCTGCTCTTCACGATCGTGAATCACTTCGCTGCCCACAACGCTCCAGGTATCGGAGCCTGGCAGACAGGAGGTAAAGCTGCCATTTTCCAGAATGGTATAGCGGTTTTCGCCACGCTGTTTCATCAGGTCCGCTTTCCCGCGCCCCTGACGGCCGACCATCTGGTAGTCGCCTTCCCACACGTTTGTGTCTTTGGTGTTCAGGTTCGCCCAGCCTTTCGGCCCCTTCAGAATAACCTGATTGTCGTCATAATGGACGTTGCCGAGCGCATCGACGGTACGCACCGGTTCCGGCTGGCCTGGCGCCTCTTTTTGATGGAGTTGCACCTCGTCAGCTTGCAGGCGGCTGTTACCCTGGTTGATATCGACATTACCGGTGAATACCGCGTCGTCCGGGTAGTTACCTTTCGCGTGATCGGCGTTGATCGTCACGGGTAATTCGTTCGTCTCGCCTTTCACCAGAGGACGGTCGTAGCTTGGCACACCCAACATGCACTGCGAGGCAAGGTCGGCGGCCAGTCCCTGCTGACTATAAAGGGCGCTGGCGATCATGGTGGCCAGGAAAGTGGGAATACGTTTTTTCATACGTTGTATTTATTGTTCCATCATCAGTAGCGTTGCGCGTGACAAACGGTCAGAGACTAACGTACTCATCTTCACTACGCTAGTGTTAATCCTGTCCCTTTTCTACCCGTCGTCTTTCAGGTTGCGCTTTCGTGGACGTTATTCACATGCCCCGGCGACTTGCCTGGATAAGCGTCTGGCGGCTGTGCGGCGGTCTTGCTGCAACGTGAAATCCAATGGGTATGTGTCTGTGGTGTTAGGCACGGCATTGAATGACAGGTATGATAATGCAAATTATAGGCGATGTCCCACAATTGACCGCAGCCTTCATTCCAGGAAAAGCACTCTATATTGTGGGACATAGCCTCACTGTCAGCGTAAAGATTTGGGGAGTCTATGCAGTACTGGGGAAAGATTGTAGGTGTCGCAGTGGCGCTGATGATGGGAGGCGGCTTCTGGGGCGTGGTATTAGGTCTGCTGATAGGCCACATGTTCGACAAAGCCCGCAGCCGCAAAATGGCATGGTTCGCCAATCAGCGTGAACGGCAGGCACTGTTTTTCGCCACCACTTTTGAGGTCATGGGGCATTTAACCAAATCGAAAGGGCGCGTGACGGAAGCGGATATCCATATTGCCAGCCAGTTGATGGACCGGATGAATTTACACGGCGAATCACGTACCGCCGCCCAACACGCATTTCGCGTGGGAAAATCGGATAATTACCCGTTACGTGAAAAAATGCGCCAGTTTCGCAGCGTCTGCTTTGGGCGGTTTGATCTGATACGGATGTTTCTGGAAATTCAGATTCAGGCGGCGTTTGCGGATGGAACGCTCCATCCGAACGAGCGGGAAGTGCTGTACGTTATCGCCGAGGAGCTGGGGATTTCCCGCGCTCAGTTCGATCAGTTCTTACGCATGATGCAGGGCGGGGCGCAGTTTGGCGGCGGTTATCAGCAACAGCAGTCCGGCGGCGGCTGGCAGCAGGCGCAGCGTGGCCCTACGCTGGAAGATGCCTGCAACGTGCTGGGGGTTAAGCCGACAGATGATGCGACAACCATTAAACGCGCGTACCGCAGACTGATGAGCGAGCACCACCCGGACAAACTGGTCGCAAAAGGGTTGCCGCCGGAGATGATGGAGATGGCGAAGCAAAAAGCGCAGGAAATTCAGAAAGCGTATGAAATGATTAAAGAGCAGAAAGGTTTTAAATAATGCTTTTGCCGGATGGCGACGTAAAGCGTCTTATCCGGCTTACGTTGAGAACGGTAGGCCGGGTAAG
The DNA here is from genome assembly GCF_030333395.1 of Citrobacter sp. CK194. Classification (NCBI taxonomy): domain Bacteria; kingdom Pseudomonadati; phylum Pseudomonadota; class Gammaproteobacteria; order Enterobacterales; family Enterobacteriaceae; genus Citrobacter; species Citrobacter sp. CK194. Next base: position 163,668 of record NZ_JAOWGA010000012.1, on the reverse strand, counting down.
CGAAGCGCCCCCGGCACAAATGGGCACAGAATTTAAAAATCTACCGGGGCTTTAAAGGTCATACTGTTGCCATACGCGGGATGGGTGATGGTTAGCGTTTCGGCATGCAGCAACAGACGCGACGCCATCGCCAGCGCTTCTGGCGACGCGTAGAAGCGATCGCCGAGAATGGGGTGTCCCAACGCCAGCATATGCACACGTAGCTGATGAGAACGCCCGGTAATCGGTTTAAGCACCACCCGTGCGGTGTTATCCGCAGCGAAGTCCACCACCTCATACCCGGTTTGCGCAGGCTTACCCGTCTCATAACACACTTTCTGTTTTGGTCTGTTCGGCCAGTCGCAGATCAGCGGTAAATCAACCAGCCCTTCGGCAGGGGCTGGATGCCCCCACACGCGCGCAACGTACTGTTTTTTCGGTTCACGCTCGCGGAACTGGCGTTTCAGTTCCCGTTCCGCCGCTTTGGTCAGCGCCACTACAATCACGCCGCTGGTCGCCATATCCAGACGATGCACCGACTCCGCCTGCGGATAATCGCGTTGAATACGCGTCATCACGCTATCTTTGTGCTCCTCAAGGCGACCCGGCACGGACAACAAGCCGCTGGGCTTGTTGACCACCATAATGTGCTCATCCTGATACAGGATAATCAGCCAGGGCTCCTGCGGCGGATTGTAGTTTTCCATCCCCATTTTTTGCTCCGTTACTGATGCGTGACGACGATAAGACGCAAGGCATCCAGACGCCAGTTGGCCTGATCCAGGCTTTCCATTACCTGCTGACGGTTGCTGTCGATCGCCGCAAGTTCATCATCACGGATGTTCGGGTTAACGGCGCGCAGCGCTTCCAGACGCGACAGTTCGGCAGACAGTTTTTCATCCGCTTCGCTACGCGCCGCGTCGATCAGCGCCCGGGCCGATTTCTCCGCCTGCGCTTCGCCCAGTTGCAGAATCGCGTGTACGTCCTGTTGCACCGCGTTGACCAGCTTGCTGCCGGTATGACGGTTAACGGCGCTCAGCTGGCGGTTGAAGGTTTCAAACTCCACCTGCGCGGCCAGGTTATTGCCGTTTTTATCCAGCAGCATGCGCACCGGCGTCGGCGGTAGGAAACGGTTAAGCTGTAAATGTTTCGGTGCCTGCGCTTCAACGACATACACCAGTTCCACCAGCAGCGTTCCCACCGGCAACGCTTTGTTTTTCAACAGCGAAATCGTGCTGCTGCCGGTATCGCCAGACAGAATCAGATCCAGTCCGTTGCGAATCAGCGGATGTTCCCAGGTAACAAACTGCGCATCTTCACGCGACAGCGCCACATCACGCTCGAACGTAATGGTGCAGCCATCTTCCGGCAGGCCAGGGAAGTCCGGCACCAGCATATGATCGGAAGGCGTCAGCACAATCAGGTTCTCACCACGGTCATCCTGGTTAATCCCGACGATATCAAACAGGTTCATGGCGAAGGCGATCAGGCTGGTGTCGTCATCCTGTTCTTCAATGCTCTCTGCCAGCGCCTGCGCTTTCTCGCCGCCGTTAGAGTGGATCTCCAGCAGACGGTCGCGCCCTTGCTCCAGCTGCGCCTTCAGCGCTTCGTGCTGCTCGCGGCAGGTTTTGATCAGCGCGTCAAAACCGTCGGTGTTTTCAGGCGTCGCCAGGTAAGCGATCAGATCGTGATACACCGTATCGTAGATGGCGCGACCGGTCGGGCAGGTGTGCTCAAAGGCATCCAGCCCTTCGTGATACCAGCGAACCAGCACGGACTGCGCGGTTTTTTCCAGATACGGAACGTGGATCTGAATATCGTGCGCCTGGCCGATACGGTCCAGACGGCCAATACGCTGCTCCAGCAAATCCGGGTTAAACGGCAGGTCAAACATCACCAGGTTGCTGGCGAACTGGAAGTTACGGCCTTCAGAACCGATTTCCGAGCACAGCAGAACCTGTGCGCCGCTGTCTTCTTCGCTAAACCACGCGGCGGCGCGGTCGCGTTCAATAATGGACATGCCTTCATGGAATACGGCGGCGCGAATGCCTTCGCGCTCGCGCAGCACCTGCTCCAGTTGCAGCGCGGTGGCGGCTTTCGCGCAGATCACCAGCACTTTCTGCGAGCGGTGGCTGGTCAGATGCCCCATCAGCCACTCCACGCGCGGGTCGAAGTTCCACCAGGTGCCGCTATCCCCTTCGAATTCCTGATAAATCTGCTCCGGGTAGAGCATATCGCGCGCTCTGTCCTCCGCGCTTTTACGCGCGCCCATAATGCCGGAGACTTTAATCGCCGTCTGATATTGCGTTGGCAGCGGCAGCTTGATGGTGTGCAGCTCGCGTTTCGGGAAGCCTTTGACGCCGTTACGGGTGTTGCGGAACAGTACGCGGCTGGTGCCGTGTCTGTCCATCAGCATGGAGACCAGCTCCTGGCGGGCATTCTGCGCGCCATCGCGGTCGCTGTTCGCCGTTTGCAGCAGCGGTTCGATGTCCTGCTCGCCAATCAGGTCGCCGAGCATGTTCAGCTCTTCGTTGCTCAGCTTGTTGCCTGCCAGCAGCATGGCGACGGCGTCGGCGACCGGGCGGTAATTTTTCTGCTCTTCGACAAATTGTTCGAAGTCGTGGAAACGGCTCGGGTCGAGCAGACGCAGACGGGCGAAGTGGCTTTCCATGCCCAGCTGTTCCGGCGTTGCGGTCAGCAGCAGGACGCCAGGCACGCGTTCCGCCAGTTGTTCAATCGCCATATATTCGCGGCTTGGCGCGTCTTCGCTCCACACCAGGTGGTGAGCTTCATCGACGACCAGCAGGTCCCATTGTGCGTCGCACAGATGTTCCAGACGCTGTTTGTTGCGACGTGCGAAGTCCAGCGAGCAGATAACCAGTTGCTCGGTTTCAAACGGGTTGTAGGCATCGTGCTGGGCTTCGGTGTAACGCTCGTCGTCGAACAGCGCGAAGCGCAGGTTGAAGCGGCGCAGCATTTCAACCAGCCACTGATGTTGCAGGGTTTCCGGGACGATGATCAGCACGCGTTCCGCCGCGCCAGACAGCAGTTGTTGGTGCAGGATCATCCCGGCTTCGATGGTTTTTCCTAAGCCCACTTCATCCGCCAGCAGGACGCGTGGCGCGTGGCGGCGACCGACATCATGGGCAATGTTGAGCTGGTGGGGAATCAGGCTGGTGCGCTGACCGCGCAGGCCGCTCCACGGCATGCGGTACTGCTCGCTCTGAAATTTACGTGCGCGGTAGCGCAGAGCGAATCGGTCCATCCGGTCGATTTGCCCGGCGAACAGGCGATCCTGCGGTTTACTGAAAACCAGCTTGCTGTCGAGCAGGACTTCACGCAGCGTGACGGCGGTTTCTTCGGTATCAAGGCGGGTGCCAGTATAGGCAAGCAGACCGTTTTCTTCTTTTACTTCATCGATTTGTAGCTGCCAGCCTTCATGGCTTGTAATCGTATCACCAGGGTTAAACATCACGCGGGTCACGGGGGAGTCACTGCGCGCATACAGACGGTTTTCACCTGTCGCCGGGAAAAGTAAGGTGACAGTTCGCGCATCCATCGCGACGACGGTTCCAAGTCCCAGTTCGCTTTCTGTATCGCTGATCCAGCGTTGACCAAGTGTAAAAGGCATATATGTTCGGCTCTATATCTTTAATTGCAGGCAATAATCACCCGCTACCAAAATAGAATGGCAGCAGTGTTAATTGGGTCCAGGAATGGAAAGGGCGCTATGGTAATGGATGGCGGCGCATTCGTCACGCGTCAAAATAACCCCAGTTGTCCTGTGAGTAGTGTAGCAAAATTATCATCGATGAAGGGAAGTATTCCCTCTGCGACTGGCTGTAGCTGGCGGGTTAAATAGTGCTCGTAATCCAGCGGTGAATGCCGGTAATCCAGCGGCTCAGGGCCGTTAGTCGTCCACACGTATTTGATCGTGCCTCGGTTCTGATACTGCGCCGGGCGCCCCAGTTTGATGTTTTGTTCATCGGCGAGCCGGGCGGCGCGAACGTGCGGCGGAACGTTACGCTGATATTCGCTCAACGGGCGGCGCAGTCGCTTGCGGTAAACCAACTGTTCATCCAGCTTGCCCGTCATCAGGTTATCGATGGTTTCCCGGACATACTCCTGATAAGGTTCCTGGCGGAAGATACGCAGGTAAAGCTCCTGCTGGAATCGCTGCGCCAGCGGCGTCCAGTCGGTGCGCACGGTCTCCAGCCCTTTAAATACCATTCGCTGCTTCTCGCCTTCCTGAATCAGTCCGGCATAGCGCTTTTTGCTACCGGTGTCCGCCCCGCGAATGGTCGGCATCAGAAAGCGGCGGAAGTGGGTTTCAAACTCTAATTCCAGCGCGCTGGTCAGCTTTTGCTGTTGCAGGGATTGCGTCCACCAGTCATTCACATGACGCACCAGCTCGCGGCCAATCCTTGCCGCCTCGTCTTCAGAATGCGCGCCTTTCAGCCAGACGAAAGTGGAATCCGTATCGCCGTAGATCACGTCATAACCCTGCGCCTCGATCAGTGCTTTGGTCTGACGCATGATCGCGTGGCCGCGCATGGTGATCGACGAGGCCAGTCGGGGATCGAAAAAGCGGCAGGCCGTCGTCCCGAGCACGCCGTAAAACGCATTCATGATGATCTTCAGCGCCTGGGACAGCGGTTTATTGCCGTGGCGTTTGGCCTCATCGCGCCCGTGCCAGATCTGCGTGACGATCTCCGGGAGACAGTGCGTTTCTCGCGAGAACCAGGCGTCAAGAAAGCCTTCGGTACTGTGTGTCGGGTCCGGTTGCGCCATCCCTTCCACCAGCCCAACCGGGTCGATCAGGAACGTGCGAATGATCGACGGGTACAGGCTCTTATAATCCAGCACCAGTACGGAGTCATACAGGCCAGGGCGCGAGTCCATTACGTAACCGCCAGGGCTGGCATGCGGCGGGACTTCACCGAGATTCGGCGCAACGTAACCGGCGCGATGCATACGGGGAAAATAGAGATGACCGAAGGCGGCGACAGAACCACCGTGGCGGTCAGCGGGCAGACCGTTAACGGTGGCGCGCTCCAGTAAAAACGGCATGATCTCCGTCTTATGAAAAATCTGCGTCACCAGCTCGCAGTCCTTGAGGTTATACGTGGCAAGCGCGGGCTTATCTTCGGCGAAACGGCGGTCAATTTCGTCCATTCTGTCCCAGGGATTATCGATCGATTTCCCTTCGCCAAGCAGCTCCTGGGCCACGGTTTCCAGTGAAAATGATGAGAAATTCCAGAACGCGGATTTGAGCGCCTCAATGCCGTCAATGATCAACCGCCCTTTGGCCTGGGCGAAAAACACGCCGTTCTTGAAACCGTGCTCGCGCCATTCCAGCTCGGTGTTGTCGCGCCCCAGACGTAAAGGGATACGATAGCGCTCGGCATGTTTTTGCAGGACGCGTAAATCAAACTGCACCACGTTCCAGCCGATGATCACATCGGGATCGTGCCGGGCAAACCAGTCGTTGAGTTTTTCCAGCAGCAGCGGGCGACTCGCCGCATACTCAAGCTGGAAATCCAGCGCCGAGGCATCGCCATTCGCCGGGCCGAGCATAAAAACGACGCGTTGTCCGCAGCCTTGCAGGCCAATGCAGTACAGCTCGCCGTGTCGGGTGGTTTCAATATCCAGCGATACCCATTTCAGCGGGGGACGGTAGTCTGGGTGCGGTTTCAGGCGGGCATTGACGATCGCGCCGTCTTTTGTGTCGCCCTCCAGCCAAACGGGAGCGGTGATAAACCGCTCCATCAGGTAACGTTCCGGCGGGCGCACATCGGCTTCATAGACCGTTACGCCCTGTTCTTTCAGCTGTTTTTCCAGACGCATCAGCTGTCGGTGCGAGCGGCAGTACAACCCCGAGACGGGCTGGCGATGAAAATCCTGCAAATTGAGCGGCGTCAGGCGATAGCCGTTTTCTGTGCGCAGCAGCGAGGTGACGCGGGCGGCCTGATGCGTAGGGATAAACGCGACCGACTCCTGCGGCGCGAGCGTGACCTGCAAAGGACCGGTGTCCGTTGCCAGCCAGAATGAGACCTCCGTTCCTTGCGGGGTATCCCGCCAGTGCCGGGTTAAAATAAAACCTGCCTGCGCCACGCTGCGTACTCATTAAAAAACCAGGCATGATTATAGCCTGGTTTGGAACGTTTTGCTGTGGTTTTATACAGGTGTGGTTGCGCCGTCGGGTTATCCATTACTGCCCGTAATAGGCCTTCGCCCCGTGTTTGCGCAGGTAGTGCTTATCCAGCAACGTTTGCTGCATATCCGGCAACTGTGGCGCAAGCTGGCGGCAGAAGATGCCCATACAGGCGACCTCCTCCAGCACAATGGCGTTATGCACCGCGTCTTCGGCGTTTTTTCCCCAGGTGAACGGACCGTGTGAATGCACCAGCACGCCCGGCATCTGCGCGGCATCGATACCCTGTTTTTCAAAGGTTTCGACGATGACGTTGCCCGTTTCCCATTCATATTCGCCGTTGATCTCCGCATCGGTCATTTTGCGCGTGCAGGGGATCGTGCCGTAAAAATAGTCCGCATGGGTCGTCCCCGTCGCCGGGATGGATTGCCCGGCCTGCGCCCAGATGGTCGCGTGGCGCGAATGGGTGTGGACGATGCCGCCAATCGACGGGAAAGACTGATACAACAGACGGTGGGTCGGCGTATCGGAGGAGGGCTTTTTCGTTCCTTCCACCACTTCACCCGTGGCAATGCTGACCACCACCATATCCTCTGCGCTCATCACGCTGTAGTCGACGCCGGAAGGTTTAATGATGAAGACGCCGCGCTCGCGATCGACGGCGCTGACGTTCCCCCAGGTGAGAGTCACCAGATTGTGTTTTGGCAGCGCCAGATTGGCTTCCAGTACCTGACGTTTGAGATCTTCTAACATAGCTGTCTCCACGCCGGATGGCGCTGCGCTTATCCGGCCTACAAGGTTGGTGCGACCTGTAGGCCGGATAAGGCATTTACGCCGCTATCCGGCAACTGTTAACGTTTGAAACCGTAATAAACTTCGTTCCAGCGCAGCGCGTCTTTAAAGGCGGGCAGACGGGTATCGTTATCGATGACGGTGATTTCGATATCGTGCATCTCTGCGAACTGGCGCATATCGTTCAGATCCAGCGCATGGCTGAAGACGGTGTGGTGCGCGCCACCGGCGAGAATCCACGCTTCGGATGCGGTGGTCAGATCCGGCTGGGCTTTCCACAGCGCGTTGGCGACCGGCAGCTTCGGCAGGTCATGCGGCGTTTTTACGGTGTCGATGCAGTTGACCAGCAGACGATAGCGATCGCCGAGGTCGATCAGGCTGGCGACGATCGCCGGGCCGGTTTGGGTGTTGAAGATCAGACGTGCGGGCGCGTCTTTACCCCCGATGCCGAGGTGCTGCACGTCGAGGATCGGTTTTTCTTCCACCGCGATAGACGGGCATACTTCCAGCATGTGCGAGCCGAGCACCAGATCGTTGCCCTTCTCAAAGTGGTAGGTGTAATCCTCCATAAATGAGGTGCCGCCCGGCAAACCGCCAGACATCACTTTCATGATGCGAAGCAGCGCGGCGGTTTTCCAGTCGCCTTCGCCAGCGAAACCGTAGCCCTGTTGCATCAGGCGCTGTACGGCCAGCCCTGGAAGTTGCTTCAGGCCGTGTAAATCTTCAAACGTCGTGGTGAACGCGTGGAAGCCGCCCTGTTCCAGAAAGCGCTTCATGCCCAGTTCAATACGCGCGGCTTCCAGCACGTTCTGCCGCTTGTCGCCGTGAATTTGCGTCGCGGGCGTCAGGGTATAGCGGCTTTCGTATTCATCCACCAGCGCGTTAATGTCGCCGTCGCTAACCGCATTCACGACCTGCACCAGGTCGCCCACTGCCCAGGTATTCACCGAGAAGCCGAACTTGATCTGCGCCGCCACTTTATCGCCGTCGGTCACGGCCACTTCACGCATGTTGTCGCCGAAGCGGCACACTTTCAGGTGGCGGGTATCCTGTCTGGAGACCGCCTGGCGCATCCATGAGCCGATACGCGCGTGCGCGTGTTTATCCTGCCAGTGACCGGTCACTACCGCGTGCTGCTGACGCATACGCGCGCCGATAAAACCAAACTCGCGTCCGCCGTGCGCGGTCTGATTCAGGTTCATAAAGTCCATGTCGATGCTGTCCCACGGCAGGGCGGCATTGAACTGGGTGTGGAACTGTAACAGCGGCTTGTTGAGAATACTCAGCCCGTTAATCCACATTTTCGCGGGCGAGAAGGTGTGCAGCCAGACCACCAGGCCCGCACAGCGATCGTCATAACTGGCGTCACGACAAATCGCGCTGATCTCGTCAGGCGACGTCCCCAGCGGTTTCAGCACCAGTTTGCAGGGCAGTTTTGCTTCGGTATTCAGCGCCTTTACCACATGTTCGGCATGCTGAGTAACCTGGCGCAGCGTTTCAGAGCCATACAAATGCTGGCTGCCAATCACAAACCACACTTCATAGTTGTCAAAAATCGTCATTGTCGTGTCCTTAATGGGTCAGGGTTGCCTGGCTGACCGGGGTTTTTGGCGCCGGGGCGGCAGTCGGAAGATAGTGTTGTTCGGCGCTGACCGCCCACTGCCGGTAGCGCTGATAAAGCTGTTCGAAGCGTTGAGCCTGTTCCGGGCGCGGTTGCAGGGTGTTCTCTACGGCGCTGGCCATTTTTTGTTGTGCGGCAGGGATATCGACATGCGCTTTTGCGGCGACGGCGGCAAAAATGGCGGCGCCTAACGCGCAGCACTGGTCTGAGGCGACAATCTGTAGCGGGCGGTTGAGCACGTCGCAGCAGGCCTGCATGATCACCTGATTCTTACGGGCGATGCCGCCCAGCGCCATCACGTTGTTGACGGCAATGCCCTGTTCGGTAAAGCATTCCTGAATGGCGCGTGCGCCGAAGGCAGTGGCGGCGATCAGCCCGCCAAACAGCGCTGGCGCATCGGTGGCGAGATTCAGATCGCTAATCACCCCTTTCAGACGCTGATTAGCGTTCGGCGTGCGGCGACCGTTAAACCAGTCGAGCACCACGGGCAGATGATCCAGCGATGGATTCTTCGCCCACGCCTCGGTCAGCGCCGGGAGTAGCTGCTTTTGGCTGATGGCGATTTGGTCTTTCAGTTCAGGATGCTGCGCCGCAAGCTGCTCCAGCGGCCAGCCGAGAATGCGGCCAAACCAGGCATAGATATCGCCGAATGCCGACTGTCCCGCTTCCAGGCCAATAAAATCAGGCACGACGCTGCCGTCTACCTGGCCGCAAATGCCTTTCACCGCGCGGTCGCCGACGCTCTGCTTGTCGGCAATCAGAATGTCGCAGGTCGATGTGCCGATCACTTTCACCAGCGCATTCGGCTGCGCGCCCGCGCCAACCGCGCCCATATGGCAGTCAAACGCGCCGCCAGAGATGACCACGCTTTCCGGCAGGCCGAGGCGTTGCGCCCACTCCGCGCACAGCGTGCCAACCGGCAGATCGGCAGTGAAGGTGTCGGTAAACAGCGGCCAGGCGAGGTGGCGGTTGATGATGGGATCGAGGTCATCGAAGAAACTGGCGGGCGGCAAACCGCCCCAGCTCTCATGCCACAGCGATTTATGTCCGGCGCTACAGCGACCACGGCGAATATCCTGCGGGCGCGTGGTGCCGGAGAGCAGGGCAGGCACCCAGTCGCACAGCTCAATCCAGGAGGCGGCGGCCTGCGCGACGGCGCTGTCCTGACGCGTAACGTGCAGAATTTTCGCCCAGAACCATTCGCTGGAGTAAATGCCGCCGATGTAGCGGGAATAATCGGTTTTGCCCGGCGTATGGCACAGGCGGGTGATGGCTTCCGCTTCTTCGACCGAGGTGTGATCTTTCCACAGGACGAACATCGCATTCGGGTTTTCGGCGAACTCAGGACGCAGCGCCAGTACGTGGCCGTCGGCATCAATGGGGGCGGGGGTGGAGCCGGTGCTGTCGACGCCGATGCCGACCACCTCGCCACGCTGTGACGCGCTCAGGGTCGCGAGAACGTTTTTCAACGCAGCTTCCATTGACTCTATGTAGTCGCGTGGATGATGGCGGAACTGGTTGTTCGGGGCGTCGCAATAGCGCCCTTCCTGCCAGCGAGGATACCACTCTACGCAGGTGGCGATCTCTTCCCCGGTGGCGCAATCCACCGCCAGAGCACGAACTGAATCACTGCCAAAATCGAGGCCAATTGCAATCGCCATCGTCTTACTCCAATCGAAAAAAACAGGTATGGAGAAACAGTAGATAGCGGGGATAAAAACCGTCAGGCAGGATCCGCTAATCTTATGGATTAAAATGCTATGGCATTGCAAAGTGTGACGCCGTGCAAATATTCAATGTGGACATTTCTGCCGTAGTTATAGACACTTTTGTTACCCGTTTTTATCGCCTTCGCAATCGGCCTTTGTTACAAATCTCTTTTCGCAAGCGGGGTTGATGGTCCGTAACCGCAATGACGGCGGGGCGCAGAGGGGAAGGTGAAGATGTCTCACTCAATATGGACAATTGGTTTCTTCTCAGAACGCCGGGAGTATTGAATTTATGGCTGAAACGCAAAATGATCCCCTGCTGCCGGGTTATTCGTTTAATGCGCATCTGGTTGCCGGGCTGACGCCCATTGAGGCGAACGGCTATCTGGATTTTTTTATCGACCGCCCGCTGGGGATGAAGGGATATATCCTTAATCTTACGATTCGCGGGGAAGGGGTGATCAATAACCACGGCAAACAGTTTGTCTGCCGTCCGGGGGATATTTTGCTGTTTCCGCCTGGCGAGGTACACCACTACGGTCGCCATCCCAATGCGAGCGAATGGTATCACCAGTGGGTGTACTTCCGACCGCGCGCCTACTGGCAGGAGTGGCTCACCTGGCCGACGATTTTTGCGCAGACCGGTTTTTTCCGCCCTGACGAAGCGCACCAGCCGCGCTTTAATGAGCTTTTTGGTCAAATCATCAATGCCGGGCAGGGGGAAGGGCGCTACTCTGAACTGCTGGCGATTAACCTGCTGGAGCAGCTTCTGCTGCGACGTATGGAGGCGATCAATGAATCGTTGCATCCGCCGATGGACAGCCGGGTGCGCGACGCCTGTCAGTACATCAGCGATCATCTGGCGGACAGCCAGTTTGATATTGCCAGCGTGGCGCAGCACGTCTGTCTGTCGCCGTCCCGCCTGTCGCACCTGTTCCGCCAACAGTTAGGCATTAGCGTACTGAGCTGGCGCGAAGATCAGCGCATCAGCCAGGCGAAGCTGCTGCTCAGCACGACGCGGATGCCGATAGCCACCGTCGGGCGCAATGTCGGGTTTGACGATCAGCTTTATTTCTCTCGCGTCTTTAAAAAATGTACCGGGGCCAGCCCGAGCGAGTTCCGCGCTGGTTGTGAATAAAAAGTGAATGATGTGTCTGCAAAGATGTCATAACGCGTAATCTATTCAGACAATTGGCGACTTGACGAAGCGGGTGAGGGTTAGCAGAATCGCTGCTTCGTAAATCTGACGGACACATTATGCAAGCATTGCTGGAACACTTTATTCTCCAATCCGCTCTGTACTCGCTAATTGCGGTGGCGCTGGTGGCCTTTCTGGAGTCGCTGGCGTTGGTCGGTCTGATTCTGCCCGGTACGGTGATGATGGCGGGGCTGGGGGCGCTTATCGGCAGCGGTGAGCTGAATTTCTGGCATGCGTGGCTGGCGGGCATTATCGGTTGCCTGCTGGGGGACTGGATCTCCTTCTGGTTGGGCTGGCGCTTCAAAAAGCCGCTGCACCGCTGGTCTTTTATGAAAAAGAACAAAGCGCTGCTGGACAAAACCGAACACGCGCTGCATCAACACAGCATGTTCACCATTCTGGTCGGGCGTTTTGTCGGCCCGACGCGGCCGCTGGTGCCGATGGTGGCGGGGATGCTGGATCTGCCCGTCGCGAAATTTATCGTGCCGAATATTATTGGCTGCGTGCTGTGGCCGCCGTTCTATTTCTTGCCGGGGATTCTGGCGGGCGCTGCGATCGACATTCCGGCCGATATGCAGAGCGGCTATTTCAAATGGCTGTTGTTGGCAACGGCGCTGCTGCTGTGGCTGGCGGCCTGGCTGTGCTGGCGGTTATGGCGTAGCGGTAAGGCCGCCGCCGATCGCTTAACGCCGTTTTTACCGCGAGGCCGCCTGTTATGGCTGGCGCCGGTGATGCTCGGCGCGGGCATTGTCGCGCTGGTGATGCTGCTTCGTCATCCGCTGATGCCGGTGTATATCGATATTCTGCGTAAAGTCGTGGGTTACTGAGGAATCTTTTGCCGGATGGCGCTGACGCTTATCCGGCCTACAACGGATGCCTGTCCGTAGGCCCGGTAAGCGTAACGCCGCCGGGCATCCCATTACGCTTTAATGCCCAGTAATGCCGAAGCGCTGGCCTGACCGCTTAATAACTCATCCGTTTTGCCCTGCCATGCGATACGCCCGTCGGCCACGACAATCGAGCGTGACGCAATGCGCGCGGCATCCTCCACGCTATGTGACACCATCAGCAGGGTTAATTGCTGGTCGCGGCAGACGTCGCTGACCAGCGTCAGCATCTCCTGACGCAGGGCGGGATCGAGAGCGGAAAACGGCTCGTCGAGCAGCAATACCGGCTGCTCGCGCACCAGGCAGCGCGCAAGCGCCACGCGTTGACGTTGCCCGCCGGAAAGCTCGCCCGGCAGGCGCTCCAGCAGATTTTCGATCCCCATCTGGCGTGCAATATGATGCAGCTTCTCCCGCTGAGCCGCGTTCAGCTTTAGCCCAGGGTTTAACCCCAGCCCGATGTTCTGCTGCACGTTCAGGTGGCTGAACAGATTATTTTCCTGAAACAGCATGGAAACGGGACGGCGGGAGGGCGGTGTTGTGGTGTGATCCTGACCTTCAATCATTATTGTGCCGCTGGCCGGTGTCAGAAACCCGGCGATTAAATTCAGCAACGTACTTTTCCCGGCGCCGCTTGGCCCGAGAACTGCCACCTGTTCACCGCGCGCTACCGACAGTGTAAAGCGCATGGGCAAATGGTGATAAAGCCAGGTGATATCAGTCAGTTTTAACATTTCGCCCCGGTAATTTTTCGATAACGGTAAACAGCATAAAGCAGAGCATCAGCAGTAATAATGCGGTAACTGCGCCATCCTGGCTGCGATAGGAGCCAATTTGCTGATACAGATAAAACGGCAGCGTGCGGAAATCGTCGTTGCCAAACAGCGCCACCACGCCAAAATCACCGATGGAGAGCACGCAGGCAAAGGCCAGCGCCTGCGCCAGAGGGCGTTTCAGGGCGCGCAGTTCCACCACCTTCAGTCGCGACCATCCCTCAATGCCCAATGACTGACACAGCATACTGTAGCGTGCGGTCACGTCGCGCATGGGGTTTTCCAGCACTTTTAGCGCATAGGGAATCGCCATTAGCGCGTTGGTGAAAATCACAATACCGTCAGCCGACTCCGGTAGTCCAACGCTGTTGTTGAGCAGTAAAAAGAAGCCGGTCGCCAGCACGATGCCGGGCATAGCAAGGATCAACATCCCGCTCAGTTCCAGCGCCTGGCCTGCCAGTACCTGCTGGCGGGCGCGCAGTTCGCGGCTGCTCCATAAAAGCATCATCGTCAGGATGACGCACAGCACTCCCGCCGCCAGCGCAATGCGCAGAGAGGTCCACAGCGCCTGCCACAAAATGGGTTGCGCCAGCACGTCCAGCAGGCTGCGATTGACGCCATCAATAATAACCGCCAGCAGCGGCGGGAGAAGCAACAGCAGCGCCAGGGCGATCAGCAGGCTGTCCGTCAGGCGGCTGTGGAGCCGATCGTCAGGGTCGCGCCAGCCTTGCACCAGCGTGACGCCGGGGGCAATGGCTTTACTCAGCCGCTGGCTCAGCAGCACCAGCGCCAGACAACATATCATCTGGATCAGCGCCAGCATGGCCGCACGGGCAGGATCGTAGTCGTAGCTCAGCGCCTGATAGATGGCCAGCTCGATAGTGGTAGCCTGCGGGCCGCCGCCAAGTGACAACACGGTGGCGAAACTGGCGAAACAGAGCATAAAAATCAGCGCCGCCACCGGCGGGATTTGACGACGCAGCCACGGCCATTCAACAAAGCGGAAGAAGTGCCAGCCGCGCATACCTAGCTGCGCGGCGAGCTGTCGCTGTTCGCCGGGAATGTTTTCCAGCTCCTGAAGCAGCAGGCGGCTTGCCATCGGCAGGTTAAAAAAGACGTGCGCCAGTAAAATCCCCTGCAAGCCGTAGGGCGAGAAATGCCACTCCAGCCCCAGCGTATGCCACAGCGAGGCCAGCCAGCCCTGACGACCGTAGACGCTGAGGATACCGAAAACGGCGACCAGCACCGGTAAAATCAGCGTCATGGCGCACAGGCGCAATAACGCCAGACGTCCGGGAAAACGGCGACGATAGAGCGCTCTGGCGAGGAAAATCGCCGGGATGACGGAGAGCAGCGCCGACAGGAACGCCTGCCAGAACGAGAAACGCACGACGTGCCACAGGTAGCTGTCCTGCCACAGCGACGACCATTCACCCTGCGGCGCGTTAAGCCATAGCGCCAGAAATGCCGCCAGAGCCACTGCCACCATCAGCGCGGCGGCAGAAAGCCCGGGTATCAGCCAGCCGGGAATTAGCGGCTGACGGCGCGTTGCCATTCGCTAATCCATGCCTGACGCTGGGATGCCACTTCCGCAGGCGTAAATTCCAGCGTGGTGGATGGCTTCGTCAGTTGTTCAAATCCTGCGGGCAGGGCGACGTCAGCGACCGGATACATCCAGTTGCCGGTGGGAATGGCGTTCTGGAATGCCGGTGAAACCATAAATTTGAGGAATTTTTCTGCCAGTTCCGGCTGTTTGCTGGCGGCAGTGCGCGCAGCCACTTCCACTTGCAGGTAATGACCTTCGCTGAAGCTGGCGGCGGCGTAGTTATCTTTTTTCTCTTCGATGATGTGATATGCCGGAGAGGTGGTGTAGCTCAGCACCAGATCGCTTTCGCCTTTCAGGAACAGGCCGTAGGATTCACTCCAGCCTTTGGTGACGGTGACCGTTTTGGCCGCCAGTTTTTGCCAGGCTTCCGGCGCGTTATCGCCGTAGACTTTCTGCATCCACAGCAGCAGACCCAGCCCTGGTGTACTGGTGCGCGGGTCCTGATAAATCACGCGCCATTTCCGATCGCTCTCTACCAGTTCTTTCAGGCTTTTCGGTGGGTTTTTCAGTTTGTTTTTGTCATAGATGAAGGCGAAGTAGCCATAATCAAACGGCACGAATGTGTCGTTATGCCAGCCGCCTGGCACGTTAACCGCATCAGGCGCAATGCCGCTTTTCGCGAACAGGCGGGTTTGCGTGGCGGCTTCCAGCAGGTTGTTGTCCAGGCCAAGCACCATGTCGGCTTTGCTGTTTTTCCCTTCCATTCGCAGGCGGTTGAGCAGCGACACGCCATCTTCCAGCGCCACCAGCTTCAGTTCGCAATCACAGTCAGCTTCAAAGGCTTTTTTGATTGTCGGGCCAGGCCCCCAGTCGGCAGCGAAGGAGTCATAGGTATAGACGGTCAGAACAGGTTTGGCGAAGGCAGGCGCTGCGCACAGGAGTAGCAAGGGAAGACATTTTTTTAACACTTTGCACCTCATAAAGTGGGTGGCAAAGGACTTGAGAAGCAGTCTCAAATCCCTTCGCCGGCGTTATCCGGATCAGGTTCGACGGGTATTTTCTCAGCCCATACACTTCACGAATGGTTTCGCGTATGTTTATCAGCACCCCGTTGAGGACGGCGTTAGTGTAGTGATTTTGTTGCTAAGCGGCAATCATGGGTCGGGTGGCGCAAACCATGCCGATTTAAAGTCAAACCAGCCGAGGGTGTTCATACGTAGCCCGCGCATACTGCGCTGCCCCTGGATGATCAGCCAGTGGTGGATCAGCGGGACGATCGCTTTACTGGCGAGCAATTGCTGGCACCACACTGCCAGGTTCATCTCGCCGTTTCGCCACTGCGCGGCGTCGCCCTCCCAGTCCAGCGGGATGCAATGCTGCAACAGCGGGACTTCGCACAGGTGCGCAAACAGGGAAAAATCGAGCGGTAGCGTAAAGTTGGCGCTGTTGAGCCAGATGTCGCTTGTGACCTCCCCCGCATGCCATTGATCGTAGTCGATCTCATGGATATCCAGATGGACCTGATGTTCAGCCAGCAGTTGGCTCATGATCTGCGCGATCACCCGATGTTCGATGTGGTCGTGGTAGTAGGTCAGCGTGATTGTCTCCAGCCCGGCGGGTTTTTCGCCGTGTCCCGGGCGGGCATGGTGCCAGCGGGGCAGTAATCCGTAAGCCGGGAACCAGTGGCGCTGGTATTGCTCGTCGGCATAGAAGAGCAAATTGCTGGGGGAGAGCACGCGGCTTATCCACTCTCTGACTTCCTGATTCGCGCCGCGATTCGTCCGGGCGTCGAACAGCATATAATAGCAGCCCTCTTCCAGCCGGCTTTCGATGGCTTTTTCATCTTCGGTCGGCCCTTTTAACGTCAGACCGCCGTTCGGCTCGTCGCCAATGTCCGGCAATACCCAGACGTTCACTTCATCAATCAGCGCCCGATAGCCGAAGAAATCATCAAAGGCGTGGATTTTTAACTGGTTGCGCGTATTACGCATCACCGCGTAAGGGCCGGTGCCGATCGGATGGCTGGAGAAATTATTCAGCGTTTCCCACTCCCGCGGCAGGATCATCGCCGGAACCTGACCCAGCAGCCACGGCAGCCAGCGATCCGGCTGCGACAGGTGAATATCCAGCGTCCAGGCGGTGGGGGAGACTATCTCGGTAATGTGCGAGTAAAGCGGCAGGGCGTTGATGCGCGTTAGTGAGGCAATGACATCCTCCATCTCCAGCTCGCGTCCGTGATGGAAGTGAATCCCCGGACGAAGAAAAAAACGCCACTGCAAAGGGGAAATCTGTTGCCAGTGGTGGGCAATATCGGCTTCCAGTTCCCCATTTTCCTCATTTACGCGCGTCAGTGCGCTGAAAATTTGCCGGGCGATATGGGTTTCTGAACGACGCAATGCGGTGCCAGGCAGCAGGTTGTGCATTGGACGATAGTAGAGCACGCGCAGAATATGCCGCCCCTGGCGAAAGCTGCGCCCCAGGTGGGACACCAGCATTTGCCGCACGGCGGTTTTGTCGCCCACCAGCTGTACCAGCTGGTCGATGCGATCTTGCTCCAGCAGGTCTTCCGCCCGCTGCTGCTGTAGCGCCAGCCCGGTATAGAGGAAGGTCAGACGGGAGCGTTTCCCGCGTCCGACCTCCGCCTCCCACGTCAACCAGCCACGTTCCTGCATGGTATTTAGCAGCGTACGCATATGGCGGCGGGAGCAGCTCAGCAGGTCTGCCAGCTCGTTGAGCGTGGTGTCTTGCGTTTTGCCGTCGCAGCATTGCCACAGACGGATGAACTGTTGTTGCAGACGACCTGAAGACATAAAAGGGGAACTCCTGCGCAAAACTCAGCAATTTTACTATCCCCATATTAGGTCAATAATGGATTCCGATGAAGCAATATGGAGAGGTCTTCGATGCGTCAGTTTTATTTGAAGTACTTTACCGCGACAGAAGGGTTGTCCTGGTTGGCTTGTCCGAGCGCGCCGCAGCGCTTAAAGATGCTTGAAGAACTGATGCAGTGGGAGGTGACTGCCTGACCTCGGATTTCCGAATTGCAGACATCATGTGTGACTGAGTATTGGTGTTTATCGCCGCGCCAGCAGATAATTCCTGCTGGCTTTTTTCGTTTCGGCTGCGTTTAGCCATAAAAAGGGAAAGTATGCTCTGGTTAATGACGATGGGACGGCGCCTCAACGGTGTTTATGCCGCTTTTATGCTGGTTGCCTTTATGATGGGCGTGGCGGGAGCGTTACAGGCACCGACGCTGAGCCTGTTTTTGAGTCGTGAAGTCGGTGCGCAGCCGTTCTGGGTCGGCCTTTTTTACACGGTCAACGCGATTGCCGGGATTCTGGTCAGCCTTGCATTAGCAAAACGCTCGGACAGTAAAGGCGATCGCCGTAAGCTGATTATGTTCTGCTGCCTGATGGCGATTGGCAACGCGCTACTGTTCGCCTTCAATCGCCATTATCTCACCCTGATCACCTGCGGCGTGTTATTCGCGTCGCTGGCCAATACCGCCATGCCGCAGCTATTTGCGTTGGCGCGGGAATATGCCGATAACTCCGCGCGTGAAGTGGTGATGTTCAGCTCGGTAATGCGTGCGCAGCTTTCACTGGCATGGGTGATTGGCCCGCCGCTGGCTTTTATGCTGGCGCTGAACTATGGCTTCACGGCGATGTTTTCCATTGCCGCCGGCATATTCGCCATCAGCCTGGCGTTGATTGCTTTTATTCTGCCCTCGGTGGCGCGCGTTGAGCAGCCTGCCGATGTTCCGGTCACGGAAGCGGGCGGCTGGCAGGATAAAAACGTCCGTATGCTGTTTATCGCCTCCACGCTGATGTGGACCTGCAACACCATGTACATCATTGATATGCCGCTATGGATAAGCCTTGAGCTGGGTTTACCGGATAAACTGGCCGGAATATTGATGGGAACCGCAGCAGGTCTGGAGATCCCGGCGATGATTCTGGCTGGCTACTCGGTGAAGCGCTTCGGTAAGCGGCGGATGATGGTTATCGCCGTGGCTGCGGGGGTACTGTTTTATCTCGGCCTGATTTTCTTTCACAGCCAGACGGCGTTGCTTATCCTGCAACTGTTTAACGCGGTGTTTATCGGCATTGTGGCGGGGATTGGTATGCTGTGGTTTCAGGATTTAATGCCTGGCCGCGCTGGTTCAGCCACCACGCTGTTTACCAACAGTATCTCCACGGGAGTGATTCTGGCGGGGGTGATTCAGGGCGCGGTCGCGCAAAGCTACGGGCATTTCGCTGTTTACTGGGTGATAGCGGCGATTTCGCTGGTGGCGCTGGTGATGACCGGGCGGGTGAAGGATGTGTAAAAAATGCCGGATGATGGCTTCGCCTTATCCGGCCTACACAGAGTGGCAGGCCGGATAAACGAAGCCGTCATCCGGCAGGTATGCTGAGAATCAGCGCATAAACGACGGTTGTTTCTCTTCGTATGCCGCAATTGCGCTTTCGTGTTGCAGCGTCAGGCCGATGCTGTCTAGACCGTTCAGCATGCAGTGGCGGCGGAAGTCGTCGATTTTAAAGCTGTAGGACTTATCGCCCGCTTTTACTACCTGCGCTTCCAGATCCACTTCAAATTTAATCCCCGGATTGGCTTTCACCAGGGCGAACAGTTCATCGACCTCTTCATCGCTCAGTTTTACCGGCAGCAGCTGGTTGTTAAAGCTGTTGCCATAGAAGATATCCGCGAAGCTCGGCGCGATGACCACTTTAAAGCCGTAATCGGTCAGCGCCCACGGCGCGTGCTCGCGCGATGAACCGCAGCCGAAGTTTTCCCGCGCCAGCAGAATCGATGCGCCTTTATATTCCGGGAAGTTCAGCACGAACTCCGGGTTCGGCTGCTGACCCTTTTCATCCAGAAAACGCCAGTCATTGAACAGATGCGCGCCAAAACCGGTGCGGGTGACTTTCTGTAAAAACTGTTTCGGTATAATCGCGTCGGTATCGACGTTAGCAGCATCCAGCGGGACGACCAGGCCGGTGTGTTGGGTAAATTTCTCTGCCATGGTGTGCTCCTTATTTGATGCTGCGAATATCGGCGAAATGACCGGTGACGGCGGCAGCGGCAGCCATCGCCGGGCTAACCAGATGCGTGCGTCCGCCGCGCCCCTGACGACCTTCAAAGTTACGGTTGCTGGTGGAGGCGCAGCGCTCGCCCGGATTCAGACGGTCGTTGTTCATCGCCAGACACATGGAACAGCCTGGTAAACGCCATTCAAAACCGGCTTCGATAAAGATCTTATCCAGACCTTCCGCCTCTGCCTGCGCTTTTACCGGGCCGGAGCCGGGAACCACCAGAGCCTGAACGCCCGGTGCAACTTTACGCCCTTTGGCGATTTCCGCCGCCGCGCGTAAATCTTCAATACGCGAGTTGGTGCAGGAACCGATAAACACTTTGTCGATCGCCACGTCGGTTAACGGAATGCCCGGTTTCAGCCCCATATAGGCCAGCGCTTTTTCGGCGCTTGCGCGCTCGACAGGATCGGCAAACGAGGCCGGATCGGGGATATTGTCGTTGACGGAGATAACCTGACCCGGGTTGGTTCCCCAGGTAACCTGCGGCGCAATGTCTTCCGCTTGCAGGGTCACGACGGTATCGAACGTTGCGCCGTCGTCGGTTTTCAGGGTTTTCCAGTATGCGACGGCATCGTCAAAATCGCTGCCTTTCGGGGCGTGCAGACGCCCTTTTACGTAGTTGAAGGTGGTGTCATCCGGCGCGACCAGACCGGCTTTGGCGCCCATCTCGATCGCCATGTTGCACAGGGTCATACGACCTTCCATGCTCAGATTGCGAATTGCTTCGCCGCAGAACTCGACCACATGGCCCGTACCGCCCGCGCTGCCGGTTTTACCGATAATCGCCAGCACGATATCTTTCGCCGTAATGCCCGGCGCAGCCGTGCCTTTCACCTCAATCTTCATGGTTTTTGCGCGGCCCTGTTTCAGGGTCTGCGTCGCCAGAACGTGTTCAACTTCGGAGGTGCCGATGCCAAACGCCAGCGCGCCGAATGCGCCGTGCGTGGCGGTATGGGAATCGCCGCAAACAATGGTCATCCCCGGTAAGGTTACGCCCTGTTCCGGCCCCATTACGTGGACGATCCCCTGATACGGGTGGTTCAGGTCATACAGCTCCACGCCGAACGCTTTGCAGTTTTTGATCAACTCCTGCATCTGAATCCGCGCCATCTCGCCAGAGGCGTTGATGTCTTTGGTTTGTGTAGAGACGTTATGATCCATCGTCGCGAAGGTTTTACCCGGCTGGCGAACCGGGCGACCGTGGGCGCGCAGACCGTCAAACGCCTGCGGGGAGGTCACTTCATGCACCAGATGCCTGTCGATGTACAGCAGCGGGGTTTCGTTCTGCGCCTCATAGACCACATGCGCATCGAACAATTTTTCATACAACGTTTTAGCCATGATTACACCCCTTCGGCGACATAACGGGCAATGATGTCGCCCATCTCATCAGTACTGACAGCGGCAGCGCCACGGGCTAAATCACCGGTGCGAATACCTTCTTCTAATGCGCGGTTAATGGCGCTTTCAATGGCCGTTGCCGCATCGTCAGCATCCAGGCTGTAACGCAGCAGCAACGCCAGCGACAGGATCTGCGCGATCGGGTTGGCGATGTTTTTCCCGGCGATATCCGGCGCAGAACCGCCCGCCGGTTCATACAGGCCGAAACCCTGCTCGTTCAGGCTGGCGGAAGGCAACATCCCCATTGAGCCGGTGATCATCGCGCATTCGTCAGACAGAATGTCGCCAAACAGGTTGGAGCACAGCAGCACGTCAAACTGAGAGGGATCTTTAATCAACTGCATCGTGGCATTGTCGATGTACATGTGCGCCAGTTCGACATCCGGGTACGCTTTGGCGACCTCATTGACGATCTCGCGCCACAAAATGGACGTTTGCAGGACGTTGGCTTTGTCGATTGACGTAACCTTACGGCGACGTTTACGCGCCGATTCGAAGGCGATGCGCGCAATACGTTCGATTTCAAAACGGTGATACACCTCGGTATCGAAGGCTTTTTCATGTTGCCCGCTGCCTTCGCGGCCTTTCGGCTGACCAAAATAGATCCCGCCGGTTAATTCACGCACGCACAGGATGTCGAAACCGTTGGCCGCGATGTCGGCGCGCAGCGGGCAGAAGGCTTCCAGCCCCTGGTACAGCTTTGCCGGACGCAGGTTGCTGAACAATTTGAAGTGTTTACGCAGCGGCAGCAGTGCGCCGCGTTCCGGTTGGCTGTCCGGCGGCAGATTTTCCCATTTCGGGCCGCCGACGGAGCCAAACAGAATGGCATCCGCCTGTTCACAGCCTTCAACGGTCGCTTTCGGCAGCGGTTGACCGTGGTTGTCGATAGCGGCGCCGCCGACATCGTAATGGCTGGTGGTAATGCGCATGGCAAAACGACTGCGAACGGCTTCCAGGACTTTCAGGGCTTGCGCCATCACTTCCGGGCCAATACCGTCACCCGGCAAAACAGCAATATGGTAATTCTTCGACATCACACGGTTTCCTTATTGTTCTCTTTATTCTGAGCTTTGCGTTGCAATTCTTTTTCGACTTCGGCGGCACGCCAGATGTTGTTCAGGACATGCACCATCGCTTTCGCGGAGGATTCGACGATATCGGTCGCCAGACCGACCCCGTGGAAGCGACGGCCGTTATAGTTGGCGACGATATCCACCTGGCCCAGCGCATCTTTGCCGTGGCCTTTCGCCGACAGGCTGTATTTCACCAGTTCAATGTTGTAATCGGTGATGCGGTTGATGGCCTGGTAAATGGCATCGACCGGGCCGTTGCCGTTCGCGGCTTCCGCTTTGATGTCGTCGCCGCAGGCCAGTTTGACGGAGGCCGTGGCGATATCGTTAGAGCCGGACTGCACGCTGAAATAGTCCAGACGGAAATGCTCTGGCTCTTCCTGTTGTTTATTGATGAAGGCCAGCGCCTCCAGGTCGTAATCGAATACCTGACCTTTTTTATCCGCCAGCTTCAGGAAAGCGTCGTACAGGTTGTCCAGATTGTATTCACTCTCTTTATAGCCCATCTCGTCCATACGGTGTTTTACGGCCGCACGCCCGGAGCGAGAGGTCAGGTTCAACTGGATCTGGTTCAGGCCGATAGACTCTGGCGTCATGATTTCGTAGTTTTCACGGTTTTTCAGCACGCCGTCCTGGTGAATGCCGGAGGAGTGGGCGAACGCGCCGCTGCCGACAATCGCTTTGTTCGCCGGGATCGGCATGTTGCAGATCTGACTGACCAACTGGCTGGTGCGCCAGATCTCCTGGTGATTGATGCGGGTATGCACATTCAGAATGTCCTGGCGTACCTTGATCGCCATGATGACTTCTTCCAGCGAGCAGTTACCGGCACGTTCACCGATACCGTTCATGGCGCCTTCAACCTGACGCGCGCCCGCGTGGACGGCCGCCAGCGCGTTGCCGACGCCCAGACCTAAATCATCATGGGTATGTACGGAGATGATGGCCTTGTCGATATTCGGTACGCGCTCATACAGCCCGGAAATAATACCGCCGAACTCGAAGGGCATGGTGTAGCCCACGGTATCGGGAATGTTGATTGTTTTCGCGCCCGCATTGATCGCCGCTTCCACGACGCGAGCGAGATCGTCAATCGGGGTACGACCTGCGTCTTCGCATGAGAACTCCACGTCATCAGTGTAATTACGCGCACGCTTAACCATATAGATAGCACGCTCAATCACTTCATCCAGCGTGCTGCGCAGCTTGGTGGCGATATGCATCGGCGAGGTGGCGATAAAGGTATGGATGCGAAAAGCGTCCGCGACCTTCAGTGATTCTGCCGCGACGTCGATGTCTTTTTCCACGCAGCGGGCTAACGCGCAAACGCGGCTGTTTTTGACCTGGCGGGCGATAGTCTGTACCGACTCAAAATCGCCAGGTGAAGAGACGGGAAAACCCACTTCCATCACATCGACGCCCATACGTTCAAGGGCCAGGGCAATTTGCAGCTTTTCTTTCACACTCAGGCTAGCCTGTAACGCCTGTTCACCGTCGCGTAAAGTGGTATCGAAAATAATGACTTGCTGGCTCATGGTTTAGGTCCTTGTCTCTTTAGGGCGCCTTGCTTCGAGCATAAAAAAACCCGCGCAACGGCGCGGGTTTTTAATCTTACTGATGCTGACTTAATGCTGAATGTCGCTCACCAGTCTACCGCGCAACGAAGATGCGTTTAGTAGTAGTAGACCGTTAAAGCGAGCGATACGAATCATTAAATCAACTCCAGATGAATGCGATATGCTTTTAGTGGTACTGGATACGCTGCGCGATGTCAACCCTGTTGCAGATAAACCCTCCCATGCAGAGGGGATCTTGCGTTCTGTACTTTAGCTAATTGTGCTGAACTTTCAGGCAAATGCAAAATAAATCGACAGGAGGTGCGTACATACTTTTCACTGTTTGACATATTTGAGCATGTTTATTTGCAACTACAGCAAGCTGAAAGGGGGGTAAAGGTATTGCAAAGGTCGTACTTATCTTTTTGATTTTATTTATTTTTATATCTTTCGTGAATAAATTAATGAATCCGTTGCACACGTTATTGATAAATTATTGTTAAGAGTAAAAGCACAACTAATATAAACAATTAATTAAAACTTAATTTATTATTCACCAAAAGCATGATTGTGTATTCGCCACGCTTATGTTTATATTGCTTTTGTAATTTAAACATTATGAATCATCGTGCTGTGGCCTCTGCCGTATTGTACTGGCATGGGCTTTCGCCTTTTCCTGAACGATGCCTTTATGTTTTCCTAATTTTTATGTTTTCTCTTTTTCTTATTTTATATGCATGATAAATCATATTTCCTGAGATTATTTCTGCATTTCGTCAAGAAAAAGGGAGTTTAGTGTGACAGTGGAGTTAACTATGCCAGAGATAGAAATAGATAAACCGCATCCGATAGAAATGGTTAAGCCTCAGCTTCGTATGGTTGATCTGAATTTACTGACCGTCTTTGACGCCGTGATGCAAGAGCAGAATATCACGCGGGCGGCTCACTCCCTGGGGATGTCGCAGCCTGCCGTCAGTAATGCGGTGGCGCGTCTGAAAGTCATGTTTAATGACGAGCTGTTTGTCCGGTACGGACGCGGTATCCAGCCAACGGCGCGCGCTTATCAGCTATTTGGTTCCGTTCGCCAGGCGTTACAGTTGGTGCAAAATGAGTTGCCCGGTTCAGGTTTTGAACCCGCCAGCAGCGAGCGTGTATTCCATCTTTGCGTGTGCAGCCCGCTGGATAATATTCTGACGTCGCTTATTTATAATCGCGTTGAAAAGATTGCGCCGAATATTCATGTCGTTTTTAAATCATCGTTAAATCAAAATACGGAACATCAGCTGCGTTATCAGGAAACGGAATTTGTTATTGGGTATGAAGAGTTCCGCCGTCCTGAGTTTACCAGCGTATCGTTATTTAAAGATGAAATGGTGCTGGTCGCCAGCAGAAAACATCCGCGTATCAGCGGTCCGTTGCTGGAGAGCGATGTTTATAATGAACAACATGCGGTCGTTTCACTCGATCGTTATGCCTCATTTAGCCAGCCGTGGTATGACACGCCAGACAGACAAAGCTGCATTGCTTATCAGGGAATGGCGTTGATCAGCGTGCTTAATGTTGTCTCTCAAACGCAACTGGTGGCAGTTGCGCCGCGTTGGTTAGCCGATGAATTTGCCGAGTCATTAGCGTTACAGATATTACCGTTGCCTTTAAAACTGAATAGCCGGACCTGTTATCTTTCCTGGCATGATGCCGCGGGTCGGGATAAGGGTCATCAATGGATGGAAGAGTTATTGGTTTCTGTCTGTCAAAAGTGAATACGGGCGGAATAAATCAGAGTGAAATATCTGGTTTATTCTGCTTTTTCGTCTGTGTGTGAAATTTTATACTGAATTGTGCATCCAGGCGCTTTACGCATATCGCAAAAAATGGCGATATTGCTGTAAGTCCCCATTTTTAAGCGATTATTTATCATCACATCTGCTTATCCTGGTGTAATTCGCCGTTTCTTCTGCGCTTTCATCTCATTTATTCTTATTTATCTTCGAACGACGACATCAGCCTGAATTGCCTGCGTCATGGTGAGCAGTTAATGTGTTAGCAAAAGGTAAATCATCATAATAGTGGAGCAAGCCATGGAGATGTTGTCTGGAGCCGAGATGGTCGTCCGATCGCTCATCGATCAGGGCGTGAAGCAGGTATTCGGTTATCCCGGGGGCGCGGTCCTCGATATTTATGATGCGCTGCACACGGTCGGTGGTATTGATCATGTGCTTGTCCGTCATGAACAAGCGGCTGTGCATATGGCGGATGGCCTGGCGCGGGCAACAGGTGAAGTCGGGGTCGTTCTGGTCACTTCCGGGCCAGGCGCCACGAATGCGATCACCGGTATTGCCACGGCCTATATGGACTCCATTCCTCTGGTCATCCTTTCCGGGCAAGTGGCGACGTCGTTGATTGGCTATGACGCCTTTCAGGAATGCGACATGGTGGGGATCTCACGTCCGGTGGTGAAACACAGCTTCCTCGTTAAACAGACGGAAGACATCCCGCAGGTGCTGAAAAAAGCGTTCTGGCTGGCGGCAAGCGGGCGTCCTGGACCCGTGGTCGTGGATCTCCCGAAAGATATTTTGAATCCGGCGAAAAAGTTGCCCTACGTCTGGCCGGAGTCGGTCAGTATGCGCTCTTATAACCCGACCACGACAGGGCATAAAGGGCAGATTAAGCGCGCGCTGCAAACGCTGGCGGCGGCAAAAAAACCGGTGGTCTACGTCGGCGGCGGTGCAGTGAATGCGGGTTGTCATGAACAACTGCGGCAAACCATTGAAGCGCTCAACCTGCCGGTCGTCTCGTCGCTGATGGGGCTGGGCGCATTCCCGGCCACGCATCGTCAGTCGTTAGGGATGCTGGGGATGCACGGCACCTATGAAGCCAACATGACCATGCATCATTCCGATGTGATTTTTGCCGTCGGGGTGCGTTTTGACGATCGCACGACCAATAATCTGGCGAAATACTGCCCGAATGCGACCGTGCTGCATATCGATATCGATCCGACCTCTATCTCTAAAACCGTGACGGCGGATATTCCCATTGTGGGCGATGCGCGCCTGGTTCTGGAGCAAATGCTGGAATTACTGCCGCAGGAAGTCGCGCAGCAGCCGCTGGATGATATTCGCGACTGGTGGCAACACATTGAACGCTGGCGCGCCCGTCAGTGCCTGAAATATGACACCCAAAGCGAGAGCATTAAACCGCAGGCGGTGATCGAGGCTATCTGGCGTCTGACGAAAGGCGATGCGTATGTCACTTCTGATGTCGGTCAGCACCAGATGTTCGCCGCGCTCTACTACCCCTTTGATAAGCCGCGTCGCTGGATTAACTCCGGCGGTCTCGGCACGATGGGTTTTGGCCTGCCAGCGGCTCTGGGCGTGAAGATGGCGCTGCCGGATGAAACGGTAGTGTGCGTCACGGGAGATGGCAGCATTCAGATGAACATCCAGGAGCTGTCGACGGCGCTGCAATATGAACTGCCGGTGCTGGTGCTCAACCTTAACAACCGCTATCTCGGCATGGTCAAACAATGGCAGGACATGATCTACTCCGGGCGTCATTCGCAATCTTACATGCAGTCGCTGCCCGATTTTGTACGCCTTGCCGAGGCTTATGGGCATATCGGTATCCAGATTAATCATCCAGATGAACTGGAGAGCAAGCTGGGCGAAGCGCTGGAACATGTGCGTAACCATCGTCTGGTGTTTGTCGATGTCACCGTCGATGGCAGTGAGCATGTCTACCCCATGCAGATTCGTGGGGGCGGGATGGATGAAATGTGGTTAAGCAAAACGGAGAGGACCTGATTATGCGCCGGATATTATCAGTATTGCTGGAAAACGAGTCGGGTGCATTGTCGCGTGTGATTGGCCTCTTCGCCCAGCGTGGATACAACATTGAAAGCCTTACCGTCGCGCCGACCGACGATCCGACGTTATCGCGTATGACCATCCAGACGGTTGGCGATGAGAAAGTTCTGGAGCAAATTGAAAAGCAACTGCACAAGCTGGTGGATGTTCTGCGCGTAAGCGAACTTGGGCAGGGCGCGCACGTTGAGCGAGAAATCATGCTGGTGAAGATTCAGGCCAGCGGATACGGAAGGGAAGAGGTGAAGCGCAACACGGAGATTTTCCGTGGGCAGATTATTGATGTCACGCCTTCTATTTATACCGTCCAGCTGGCAGGCACCAGCGATAAGCTGGACGCGTTTCTGGCGACGCTGCGTGAAGTGGCGAAAATTGTTGAAGTTGCCCGTTCCGGCGTTGTCGGGCTTTCGCGCGGCGACAAGATCATGCGTTAATCATTGTGTTATCTTTCAATTGTAGGCCTGATAAGCGAAGCGTCATCAGGCAATTATACCCTACCGGATGGCGCTAATGCTTATCCGGCCTACAGGTGACGTCTCAATCTCCGCCGACGCTACCCGTTGGCTTTTTTTTGCGAAATCAGTGGTAACCCGGAATAAAAGCGGTTGCCGCAGTCACTATTCTGCGCTTAGATGTTAAGAAATTTAACCCATGCCGTCACAATGGTTATGGTTTGTACATTTTACGCAAGGGGCAATTGTGAAACTGGATGAAATCGCTCGGCTGGCCGGTGTATCGCGAACGACTGCAAGCTACGTTATTAACGGAAAAGCAAAGCAATACCGCGTGAGCGACAAGACCGTCGAGAAAGTCATGGCGGTGGTGCGTGAGCATAATTACCACCCGAATGCTGTGGCCGCCGGGCTGCGTGCTGGACGCACACGTTCTATCGGACTGGTCATTCCCGATCTGGAGAACACGAGTTATACCCGTATCGCCAACTACCTGGAGCGCCAGGCGCGCCAGCGCGGTTATCAACTGCTGATTGCCTGCTCAGAAGATCAGCCGGATAACGAAATGCGGTGTATCGAACATCTTCTACAACGCCAGGTGGATGCGATCATTGTATCGACCTCGTTACCGCCGGAGCATCCGTTCTACCAGCGCTGGGCCAATGGTTCATTCCCCATCGTGGCGCTGGATCGCGCGCTGGATCGCGAACATTTCACCAGCGTTGTCGGGGCGGATCAGGATGATGCGGAAATGCTGGCGGCAGAGTTACGTAAATTCCCGGCGGAAACGGTGCTTTACCTGGGCGCGTTGCCGGAGCTGTCCGTCAGTTTCCTGCGCGAGCAGGGGTTCCGTACCGCATGGAAAGACGATCCGCGCGAAGTACACTATCTGTATGCCAACAGCTACGAGCGGGAAGCGGCGGCGCAGCTGTTCGAAAAATGGCTGGAAACTCACCCGATGCCGCAGGCGCTGTTTACCACGTCGTTTGCGCTTTTGCAGGGCGTGATGGATGTGACGTTACGTCGTGACGGGAAGCTGCCTTCCAACCTGGCGATCGCCACCTTTGGCGATAATGAGCTGCTCGACTTCTTGCAGTGTCCGGTTCTGGCGGTCGCACAGCGTCATCGTGATGTTGCTGAACGCGTCCTGGAGATCGTCCTGGCCAGCCTGGATGAGCCGCGTAAACCGAAGCCAGGTTTAACGCGAATCAAACGTAATTTGTACCGCCGCGGTATTCTTAGCCGCAGTTAGTCCATTTCTGTATGCCGGATAAGGCGGTTATGCCGCCATCTGGCAAATCGCCCGGCGGCGTTGTCGCTGACCGGGCAAATATTCACCTGCCAACAATACTCACACCATAATTAAGATTATTCCTTAGAATTATCCGACTTATCTTTCAAATATGCTGATTTTAAACCTGTCGATACCGACTTCAGGTTTATTGAGACGTCGTATTGAACCCGTTTTGTATTATTTTGTTACATGCGGGCGACGAATTGCCGAATTAACAAACACTTTTTTTCGATGTGGCCTTCACGTCGCGGCTGGCTTGTCGGTGCGGGGCGTAGAGAGCGATAAACAGGTACTGTTATCTCGCTGCATATTGTCCTAAAATGCCGCTCGCGTCGCAAACTGACACTTTATATTTTTATCAGATGATATTGAGTCGTTTTAAACGGTGATGAGTTTTTGGATCTTTTTTCTTACAAATATTCATGACGTTAATTTGCTTCGCTCGTTGGACGGAATTTAATCAACGCTGATATTAGCCGTATACATTGGGTTTTTTACTCCGGTAAGCGTCCTGACTTGCTTGACAAGCTTTTCCTCCGCTCCGTAAACTCCTTTAAGTGGGAATTTGTGGGGCAAAGTGGTAATAAGGGGTGAGGCTGGCATGTTCCGGGGAGCAACGTTAGTCAATCTCGACAGTAAGGGGCGCTTATCTGTGCCCACCCGTTACCGGGATCAACTGATCGAGAACGCTACCGGTCAAATGGTTTGTACCATTGACATCCATCACCCGTGCCTGCTGCTTTACCCCCTGCCTGAATGGGAAATTATCGAGCAAAAATTATCGCGTCTGTCGAGCATGAACCCGGTTGAGCGCCGCGTGCAGCGTTTACTGTTGGGGCATGCCAGCGAATGTCAGATGGATAGCGCGGGTCGCTTATTGATCGCGCCGATTCTGCGGCAACATGCCGGGCTGACGAAAGAAGTGATGCTGGTTGGACAGTTCAATAAGTTTGAACTGTGGGATGAAACGACCTGGTATCAACAGGTCAAGGAAGATATCGACGCTGAGCAGTCAGTAACCGAAACCTTGTCGGAACGACTGCAGGACTTGTCTCTATAATGATGATGGAAAATTTTAAACACACTACGGTGCTGCTGGACGAGGCCGTAAACGGTCTGAACATTCGCCCTGACGGCATCTACATTGATGGGACATTTGGTCGCGGCGGCCACTCACGTCTGATCCTCTCCCGGCTTGGCGAAGAGGGACGTTTGCTGGCGATCGATCGCGATCCACAGGCTATTGCCGAAGCCCAGGCCATCAATGATCCTCGCTTCTCCATCATTCATGGACCTTTCTCTGCGCTTGCTGATTATGTAAGTGAGCGCGAACTTATCGGCAAGATCGACGGGATTCTCCTTGATCTTGGCGTCTCTTCACCGCAACTCGATGATGCCGAACGTGGTTTTTCTTTTATGCGCGATGGCCCGCTGGATATGCGTATGGACCCAACGCGCGGTCAGTCTGCCGCAGAATGGCTGCAAACCGCGGAAGAAGCCGATATTGCCTGGGTGCTGAAAACCTTTGGCGAAGAGCGTTTTGCGAAACGTATTGCCCGCGCCATTGTGGAGCGCAACCGCGAACAGCCCATGACCCGCACCAAAGAACTGGCGGAAGTGGTCGCAGCGGCGACGCCGGTGAAGGACAAATTCAAACATCCCGCGACCCGTACCTTCCAGGCGGTGCGCATTTGGGTGAACAGTGAACTGGAGGAGATAGAGCAGGCGCTAAAAAGCTCGCTCAGCGTGCTGGCCCCGGGTGGGCGGCTTTCCATTATCAGTTTCCACTCGCTGGAAGACCGTATTGTGAAGCGCTTTATGCGTGAGCAAAGCCGCGGTCCACAGGTTCCAGCAGGGTTGCCGATGACGGAAGAGCAGCTCAAAAAACTGGGCGGTCGTGAGCTAAGAGCATTAGGCAAGTTGATGCCGGGCGAAGAAGAAGTGGCGGAAAATCCACGCGCCCGTAGTTCAGTTCTGCGTATTGCAGAGAGGACGAACGCATGATCAGCAGAGTGACAGAAGCCCTGAGCAAAGTGAAGGGATCGACGGGAATCACCAATCGCCATGCTTTGCCTGGCGTGATCGGTGACGATCTTTTGCGATTTGGGAAGCTGCCACTCTGCCTGTTCATTTGCATCATTTTAACGGCGGTCACCGTCGTGACAACGGCGCACCATACGCGCCTGTTAACCGCACAGCGCGAGCAACTGGTGCTGGAGCGTGATGCGCTGGATATCGAATGGCGCAACCTGATTCTTGAAGAAAACGCGCTCGGCGATCATAGCCGGGTAGAACGGATCGCAACGGAAAAGTTGCAGATGCAGCATGTCGATCCCTCACAAGAAAATATCGTAGTGCAAAAATAAGGATAAACGCGACGCATGAAAGCAGCGGCAAAGACGCTCAAACCAAAACGCCAGGAAGAACAAGCCAACTTTGTCAGTTGGCGTTTTGCGTTGCTGTGCGGCTGCATTCTGCTGGCGCTGGGGTTCCTGCTGGGGCGCGTGGCCTGGCTGCAAATTATTGCGCCTGACATGTTAGTGCGTCAGGGCGACATGCGCTCTCTGCGTGTACAGGAAGTCTCCACCTCTCGCGGCATGATCACCGACCGCTCTGGTCGCCCACTGGCGGTGAGCGTGCCGGTAAAAGCCATCTGGGCGGACCCGAAAGAGCTGCATGATGCAGGCGGGATCACGCTGGACAACCGCTGGAAGGCGCTGGCGGACGCGCTGAAAATGCCGCTCGACCAACTGGCGGCTCGCGTTAATGCGAACCCGAAAGGCCGCTTTATCTATCTGGCGCGTCAGGTTAACCCGGATCTCGGCGACTACATCAAAAAACTGAAGCTGCCAGGCATTCATCTGCGCGAAGAGTCCCGCCGTTACTATCCTTCCGGGGAAGTGACCGCTCACCTCATTGGCTTCACTAACGTCGATAGCCAGGGGATCGAAGGGGTTGAGAAGAGCTTCGATAAGTGGCTGACCGGCCAGCCAGGCGAACGTATTGTACGTAAAGACCGTTATGGCCGGGTTATTGAAGATATCTCTTCTACCGACAGCCAGGCCGCGCACAATCTGGCGCTGAGCATTGATGAGCGCCTGCAAGCGTTGGTCTATCGCGAACTGAACAACGCCGTGGCCTTCAACAAAGCGGAGTCAGGCAGCGCCGTGCTGGTGGATGTCAATACTGGCGAAGTGCTGGCAATGGCGAACAGCCCGTCCTACAACCCGAATAATCTGACCGGTACGCCGAAAGACGCTATGCGTAACCGCACCATCACGGACGTGTTTGAACCCGGTTCAACCGTCAAACCGATGGTGGTGATGACCGCGTTACAGCGCGGGGTCGTGCGTGAAAACACCGTGCTGAACACGGTGCCATATCGAATTAATGGTCACGAAATTAAAGACGTGGCGCGTTACAGCGAATTGACCCTGACCGGGGTTTTACAGAAGTCGAGTAACGTCGGCGTTTCTAAGCTGGCGTTAGCGATGCCGTCCTCAGCGTTAGTAGATACTTACTCACGTTTTGGGCTAGGAAAGGCGACCAATTTGGGGTTGGTCGGAGAACGCAGTGGCTTATATCCTCAAAAACAACGGTGGTCTGACATAGAGAGGGCCACCTTCTCTTTCGGCTATGGGCTAATGGTAACCCCGTTACAGTTAGCGCGAGTCTACGCAACGATTGGCAGCTACGGCGTTTATCGTCCGCTGTCGATTACCAAAGTTGATCCTCCTGTACCGGGCGAGCGCGTCTTCCCGGAAGCGACCGTTCGTACCGTCGTCCACATGATGGAAAGCGTGGCGCTGCCGGGCGGCGGCGGCGTGAAGGCGGCGATCAAAGGTTATCGCATCGCCATTAAAACCGGTACGGCGAAAAAAGTGGGGCCGGATGGCCGCTACATCAACAAATACATTGCTTATACCGCAGGCGTTGCGCCTGCGAGTCAGCCGCGCTTCGCGCTGGTGGTTGTTATCAACGATCCGCAGGCGGGTAAATACTACGGCGGCGCCGTTTCCGCGCCGGTATTCGGTGCCATTATGGGCGGCGTACTACGCACCATGAACATCGAACCGGATGCGCTGGCAACGGGCGAAAAAAGTGAATTTGTAATTAACCAAGGCGAGGGAACAGGTGGCAGATCGTAATTTGCGCGACCTTCTCGCTCCGTGGGTGCCTGGCGCACCGGAGCGAGCACTGCGGGAGATGACACTCGACAGCCGTGTGGCTGCATCGGGCGATCTCTTTGTGGCAGTGGTGGGTCATCAGGCGGACGGGCGTCGATATATCCCGCAGGCGATAGCGCAAGGTGTGGCTGCCATTATTGCAGAGGCCAAAGATGAGGCGACCGACGGGGAAATCCGTGAAATGCACGGTGTGCCGGTTATCTATCTGAGCCAGCTCAACGAGCGTTTATCTGCACTGGCGGGCCGCTTCTACCACGAGCCATCTGAACATATGCGTCTGGTCGGCGTGACCGGAACGAACGGAAAAACCACCACCACGCAACTGCTGGCGCAGTGGAGCCAACTGCTTGGCGAAACCAGCGCGGTAATGGGAACGGTGGGTAATGGCCTGTTGGGCAAAGTGATCCCGACGGAGAACACAACCGGTTCCGCCGTTGACGTACAGCATGTGCTGGCCGGTCTGGTTGAGCAGGGCGCAACATTCGGCGCAATGGAAGTCTCTTCCCACGGTCTGGTGCAGCACCGGGTCGCCGCGCTGAAATTTGCCGCCTCTGTTTTCACGAATTTAAGCCGCGATCACCTTGATTATCACGGTGACATGGAACATTACGAAGCGGCGAAATGGATGCTCTATTCAACGCACCATTACGGCGAGGCTATCGTCAATGCCGATGATGAAGTCGGACGCCGATGGCTGGTGAGGTTGCCGGATGCCGTTGCGGTCTCGATGGAGGATCATATCAACCCGAACTGCCACGGACGTTGGCTGAAAGCGGTTGAGGTGAAGTACCACGATAGCGGCGCGACGATCCGTTTCGACTCCAGTTGGGGCGAAGGCGAGATTGAAAGCCGTCTGATGGGCGCGTTTAACGTCAGCAACCTGCTGCTGGCGCTGGCAACGTTGCTGGCGCTTGGCTACCCCCTGGCGGATCTGCTGAAAACCGCCCCTCGACTGCAACCGGTTTGCGGGCGGATGGAGGTGTTCAGCGCGCCGGGCAAAACTACGGTGGTGGTCGATTACGCCCACACGCCGGATGCGCTGGAAAAAGCGTTGCAGGCTGCGCGGTTGCACTGTACTGGTCAACTGTGGTGCGTCTTTGGCTGCGGCGGCGATCGCGATAAAGGTAAACGTCCGCTGATGGGGGCGATTGCCGAAGAGTTCGCGGACGTGGTGGTCGTGACGGACGATAACCCACGCACCGAAGAGCCGCGCGCGATCATTAACGACATTCTGGCGGGTATGCTGGATGCCGGGCACGCGAAAGTGATGGAAGGCCGCGCGGAGGCGGTGACCTGCGCCATTATGCAGGCGAAAGAAAACGACGTGGTTCTGGTCGCGGGTAAAGGGCATGAGGATTACCAGATTGTCGGTACTCAGCGCCTTGATTACTCCGACCGCGTAACGGCTGCACGTCTGCTGGGGGTGATCGCATGATTAGCGTAACGCTCAGCCAACTGGCCGGTATTCTGCACGGCGAATTACAGGGCGCCGACCTGACGATTGACGCGGTCACGACTGATACGCGTAAGGTGACGCCGGGCTGCCTGTTTGTGGCGCTGAAAGGCGAGCGTTTCGACGCCCATGATTTTGCGGATAACGCGAAAGAGGGCGGCGCCGGTGCGCTGCTGGTGAGTCGCCCGCTGGATTGCGATCTGCCGCAGCTGATCGTCAAAGATACGCGGCTGGCCTTCGGCGAACTGGCCGCATGGGTTCGGGCGCAGGTTCCCGCTCGCGTCGTGGCGTTAACCGGCTCCTCCGGCAAAACATCCGTTAAAGAGATGACCGCCGCCATTCTGAGTCAGTGTGGCAACACCTTATACACCGCGGGCAACCTGAATAACGATATCGGCGTACCGATGACGTTGCTGCGGTTAAACAACGATTATGACTATGCCGTCATTGAGTTAGGCGCCAATCACCAGGGCGAAATTGCCTGGACCGTCGGCCTGACGCGTCCTGAAGCGGCACTGGTTAATAATCTGGCGGCAGCGCACCTGGAAGGATTCGGTTCGCTGGCGGGCGTGGCGAAAGCGAAAGGCGAAATCTATACCGGCTTGCCGGTGAATGGGATCGCCATTATGAACGCCGATAACAACGACTGGCTGAACTGGCAGGGCATTATTGGCGATCGCAAAGTGTGGCGTTTTTCACCGAATGCCGCCAACAGCGATTTTACCGCGACCAATATCCATGTGACCTCGCACGGTACGGAATTCACGCTGCAAACGCCGACGGGCGACATTGACGTCCTGCTGCCGCTTCCTGGTCGTCACAATATTGCAAACGCGCTGGCGGCGGCTGCGCTGTCGATGGCGGTAGGGGCGACCCTTGACGCCATTAAAACCGGTCTGGCGAACCTGAAAGCCGTGCCGGGGCGCCTGTTCCCCATCCAGTTGAATGACAACCAGCTGTTACTTGATGACTCCTATAACGCCAACGTCGGTTCGATGACCGCCGCTGTGCAGGTGCTGTCTGAAATGCCGGGCTACCGGGTGCTGGTGGTCGGCGATATGGCGGAGCTGGGCGTGGAAAGCGAAGCATGCCATGTTCAGGTCGGTGACGCGGCAAAAGCGGCGGGTATCGACAGCGTGCTGAGTACAGGAAAACTGAGTCAGGCGATCGGCAATGCCAGCGGCGTTGGCGAACATTTTGCGGATAAATCGGCTCTGGTCGCGCGTCTTAACACGCTGATTGCGGAGCATCAGATTATTACCATTTTAGTGAAGGGTTCACGTAGTGCCGCCATGGAAGAGGTAGTACGCGCATTACAGGAGAATGGAACATGTTAGTTTGGCTGGCCGAACATTTGGTCAAATATTATTCCGGCTTTAACGTCTTTTCCTATCTGACGTTTCGCGCCATCGTCAGCCTGCTGACCGCGCTGTTCATCTCCTTGTGGATGGGCCCGCGTATGATTGCCCGCTTACAAAAATTGTCTTTTGGCCAGGTCGTGCGTAATGACGGCCCGGAATCGCACTTTAGCAAGCGCGGTACGCCGACAATGGGCGGCATTATGATTCTGACGGCGATTGTGGTCTCCGTCCTGCTGTGGGCTTACCCGTCTAACCCGTACGTCTGGTGCGTGCTGGTGGTGCTGGTGGGCTACGGCATTATTGGTTTTGTCGATGATTATCGCAAAGTGGTGCGTAAAGACACCAAAGGGCTGATCGCTCGCTGGAAATATTTCTGGATGTCGGTGATTGCGCTGGGCGTGGCGTTCGCGCTGTATCTGGCAG
Organism: Citrobacter sp. CK194; assembly: GCF_030333395.1. Lineage (NCBI taxonomy): Bacteria > Pseudomonadati > Pseudomonadota > Gammaproteobacteria > Enterobacterales > Enterobacteriaceae > Citrobacter > Citrobacter sp. CK194. The sequence goes on along the minus strand of NZ_JAOWGA010000012.1, from coordinate 126,859 downwards.
GGAAAGACACGCCGGCCACCGAACTGGTGGTGCCGTTCTTTAAAGACGTGATGCCGCAACTGGGTCTGTTCTACGTGCTGCTGGCGTACTTCGTGATCGTCGGAACGGGCAACGCAGTTAACCTGACTGATGGCCTGGACGGCCTGGCGATTATGCCGACCGTATTCGTCGCCGCCGGTTTTGCGCTGGTGGCGTGGGCAACCGGCAACATGAATTTCGCCAACTACCTGCATATTCCGTACTTACGTCATGCTGGTGAACTGGTGATTGTCTGTACGGCGATTGTCGGCGCGGGCTTAGGTTTCCTGTGGTTTAACACCTATCCGGCGCAGGTCTTTATGGGAGACGTCGGGTCGCTGGCGCTGGGCGGCGCGCTGGGCATCATCGCGGTGCTGCTGCGTCAGGAGTTTTTGCTGGTGATTATGGGCGGCGTGTTTGTGGTGGAAACCCTGTCAGTCATTTTGCAGGTCGGTTCCTTTAAATTGCGCGGGCAGCGCATCTTCCGCATGGCGCCGATTCACCATCACTATGAACTGAAAGGCTGGCCGGAACCGCGCGTTATCGTGCGCTTCTGGATTATTTCGCTGATGCTGGTCCTGATTGGCCTGGCAACGCTGAAGGTACGTTAATCATGGCTGATTACCAGGGTAAAAAAGTCGTCATTATTGGTCTGGGATTGACCGGACTTTCCTGCGTGGACTTTTTCCTGGCGCGCGGCGTAACGCCGCGCGTAATGGATACCCGTGCGACGCCGCCGGGTCTGGACAAATTACCGGAAGCGGTAGAGCGTCACGTCGGCAGCCTGAATGATGACTGGCTACTGGCGGCAGATTTGATTGTCGCCAGCCCTGGTATTGCTCTGGCGCACCCTTCACTGAGCGCTGCCGCCGATGCGGGTATTGAGATTGTCGGTGATATCGAACTGTTCTGTCGCGAAGCGCAGGCGCCGATCGTGGCGATCACCGGATCGAACGGTAAAAGCACCGTGACCACGCTGGTAGGCGAGATGGCGAAAGCGGCGGGCGTGAACGTGGGCGTTGGCGGTAACATTGGTCTGCCTGCGTTGATGCTGCTGGACGCCGCTCGCGAGCTGTACGTACTGGAGCTTTCCAGCTTCCAGCTGGAAACGACATCCAGCCTACAGGCCGTTGCCGCAACCATCCTGAACGTTACCGAAGACCATATGGACCGATATCCGTTTGGTCTGCAACAGTATCGCGCGGCAAAACTGCGCGTGTATGAGAATGCGAAAGTTTGCGTGGTGAATGCCGATGACGCGCTGACCATGCCGGTACGCGGCGCGGATGCGCGTTGCGTCAGTTTTGGCGTCAACATGGGGGATTATCACCTCAATCGCCAGCAGGGCGAGACCTGGCTGCGGGTGAAGGGGGAAAAAGTGTTGAACGTAAAAGAGATGAAGCTTTCCGGCCAGCACAACTACACCAATGCGCTGGCGGCGCTGGCGCTGGCCGATGCGGCGGGTTTACCGCGCGCCAGCAGCCTGAAAGCGTTGACGACCTTTACCGGCCTGGCGCATCGCTTCCAGCTGGCGCTGGAGCATAACGGCGTGCGCTGGATTAACGATTCCAAAGCCACCAACGTAGGCAGCACGGAAGCGGCGCTGAATGGCCTGCACGTAGACGGTACGCTGCACCTGCTGCTCGGCGGCGATGGTAAATCGGCGGATTTCTCTTCGCTCACCCGTTACCTGGGCGGCGATCGCGTTCGCCTGTACTGCTTTGGTCGTGATGGCGCGCAGCTGGCGGCGCTGCGCCCGGAAATCGCAGAACAAACTGAGACGATGGAAGAGGCGATGCGTCTGCTGGCGCCGCGTTTGCAACCGGGCGATATGGTCCTGCTGTCTCCGGCCTGCGCCAGCCTCGATCAGTTTAAGAATTTTGAGCAACGGGGCGATGTCTTTACCCGTCTGGCGAAGGAGTTAGGTTGATGCGTTTATCTCTCCCTCGCCTGAGAATGCCGCCGCGCCTGCCGGGATTTGGAATCCTGGTATGGGTCTTTACGGCGCTTAAAGGCTGGGTGATGGCGTCGCGCGATAAAGACGACGATAGCCTGATCATGTACGACCGCACGTTGCTCTGGCTGACATTTGGCCTGGCGGCGATCGGTTTCATCATGGTGACGTCGGCGTCAATGCCTGTCGGACAACGTCTGGCGAACGATCCTTTCCTGTTTGCCAAGCGTGACGCGCTGTACATACTCCTGGCGTTTTGCCTGGCGATGATCACGCTGCGTTTACCGATGGAGTTCTGGCAAAAGTACAGCACCACGATGCTGATCGCGTCGATCATCATGTTGTTGATCGTGCTGGTGGTGGGTAGCTCAGTTAACGGGGCATCGCGTTGGATTGCGCTGGGGCCGCTGCGTATTCAGCCTGCGGAATTTACCAAACTGTCGCTGTTCTGCTACCTCGCCAACTATCTGGTGCGCAAAGTTGATGAAGTGCGTAATAACCTGCGCGGCTTCTTAAAACCGATGGGCGTGATTCTGGTGCTGGCGATTTTGCTGCTGGCGCAGCCCGATCTCGGGACGGTGGTGGTGCTGTTCGTTACCACGCTGGCGATGCTGTTTCTCGCCGGGGCGAAGTTATGGCAGTTCATTGCCATCATCGGCATGGGGATATCGGCGGTGATCCTGCTGATCCTCGCCGAACCGTATCGTATTCGCCGTGTGACCTCTTTCTGGAACCCCTGGGAAGATCCGTTTGGTAGCGGCTACCAGCTGACGCAATCCCTGATGGCATTTGGCCGTGGTGAGATGTGGGGGCAGGGGCTGGGGAACTCGGTACAAAAACTGGAGTATCTGCCGGAAGCGCATACTGACTTCATCTTCGCCATTATTGGGGAAGAACTGGGTTATATCGGTGTGGTACTGGCGCTTTTAATGGTATTCTTCGTCGCTTTTCGCGCGATGTCGATTGGCCGTAAGGCGCTGGAGATTGATCACCGTTTTTCAGGATTCCTGGCCTGCTCGATTGGAATCTGGTTCAGCTTCCAGGCGCTGGTCAACGTCGGCGCGGCGGCAGGCATGCTGCCAACGAAGGGTCTGACGCTGCCGCTGATCAGTTATGGGGGTTCCAGTTTGCTGATCATGTCGACGGCCATCATGTTTTTGTTACGTATTGATTATGAAACGCGTCTGGAAAAAGCGCAGGCGTTTACACGAGGTTCACGATGAGTGGTCAACCGAAGCGGTTAATGGTGATGGCGGGCGGTACTGGCGGACATGTGTTCCCAGGACTGGCCGTCGCGCACCATTTAATGGACCAGGGCTGGCAAGTACGCTGGCTCGGAACCGCCGATCGTATGGAAGCGGATTTAGTGCCGAAGCATGGCATTGAGATTGATTTTATTCGTATTTCCGGTTTGCGCGGAAAAGGCGTGAAAGCGCTGCTGGCGGCACCGCTACGTATTTTTAACGCCTGGCGTCAGGCGCGGGCGATCATGAAGCAGTTTAAGCCTGATGTGGTGCTCGGCATGGGCGGCTATGTCTCTGGCCCCGGCGGTCTGGCGGCGTGGTCGCTGGGTATTCCGGTTGTGCTGCATGAGCAAAACGGCATTGCGGGGTTGACCAATAAGTGGCTGGCGAAAATCGCCACGACGGTGATGCAGGCTTTTCCCGGCGCGTTTCCGAAAGCGGACGTGGTCGGAAACCCGGTACGTACTGACGTACTGGCGCTCCCCTTGCCGCAAGAACGCCTGGCCGGACGTGAAGGGCCGATTCGCGTGCTGGTGGTGGGCGGCTCTCAGGGGGCCCGGGTATTGAACCAGACGCTGCCGCAAGTTGCGGCAAAACTGGGCGATACGGTCACTATCTGGCATCAAAGCGGTAAAGGCGCGCAGCAGACCGTAGAGCAGGCTTATGCCGGGGCGGGGCAACCGCAGCATAAGGTGACGGAATTTATTGATGACATGGCCGCAGCCTATGCGTGGGCGGATGTTGTCGTTTGCCGCTCTGGCGCGTTAACGGTGAGTGAAATTGCCGCCGCTGGTTTACCCGCGCTGTTTGTGCCGTTTCAGCATAAAGACCGGCAGCAGTACTGGAATGCCCTGCCGCTGGAGAAAGCGGGGGCCGCCAAAATTTTTGAGCAGCCGCAGTTTACTGTGGATGCCGTCGCCAGCACCCTGTCCGGGTGGTCGCGAGAAACGTTATTAACCATGGCAGAACGTGCCCGCGCTGCATCTATTCCAGATGCCACCGAGCGTGTTGCAAATGAAGTGAGCCGGGCTGCCCGGGCGTAATTGTGGCGGTGCCTTTTGCACCGCATGAATTGAGAAGTGAATAGCGTAAAGAATGAATACACAACAACTGGCAAAACTGCGTTCCATCGTGCCCGAAATGCGTCGCGTTCGGCACATCCACTTTGTCGGCATCGGTGGTGCCGGTATGGGCGGTATTGCCGAAGTTCTGGCCAATGAAGGGTATCAGATCAGTGGTTCTGATTTAGCGCCGAATCCGGTTACGCAGCAACTGGCGAGCCTTGGCGCCACCATTTTCTTCAATCATCGCCCGGAAAACGTGCGCGATGCGAGCGTGGTGGTGGTTTCCAGCGCGATCTCTGCGGATAACCCGGAGATTGTCGCGGCGCATGAAGCGCGTATTCCGGTGATCCGCCGCGCGGAGATGCTGGCGGAATTAATGCGTTTTCGTCACGGCATCGCCATTGCCGGGACGCACGGTAAAACAACGACCACCGCGATGGTGTCCAGCATTTACGCGGAAGCGGGGCTGGACCCGACCTTCGTCAACGGTGGGCTGGTGAAAGCGGCGGGCGTGCATGCGCGTTTAGGCCACAGCCGTTATCTGATTGCGGAAGCGGATGAGAGCGATGCGTCGTTCCTGCATCTGCAACCGATGGTGGCGATTGTCACCAATATTGAAGCCGACCATATGGATACTTACCAGGGCGACTTCGAAAATTTGAAGCAGACCTTTATTAATTTCCTGCACAATTTGCCGTTTTATGGTCGTGCAGTGATGTGTGTTGACGATCCGGTGATCCGCGAGCTGCTGCCGCGCGTGGGCCGTCAGACCACAACGTATGGTTTTAGCGACGACGCTGACGTGCGTGTGGAAGAGTACCGGCAGGTTGGGCCGCAGGGGCATTTTACGCTGCTGCGTCAGGATAAACCTGCAATGCAGGTGACGCTGAATGCGCCGGGCCGCCACAATGCGCTGAACGCGGCTGCTGCCGTGGCGGTGGCGACCGAAGAGGGGATTGACGACGAGGCGATTCTGCGCGCGCTGGAAAGCTTCCAGGGTACCGGGCGTCGCTTCGATTTCCTCGGCGAATTCCCGCTTGAGCCGGTAAACGGTAAAGCAGGGACGGCGATGCTGGTCGATGATTACGGCCATCATCCAACGGAAGTTGACGCCACCATTAAGGCCGCGCGTGCAGGCTGGCCGGATAAAAATCTGGTGATGGTTTTCCAGCCGCACCGCTTCACGCGTACGCGCGATCTGTACGACGATTTCGCCAACGTGCTGACGCAGGTTGACGCGCTGTTAATGCTGGATGTTTACGCCGCAGGCGAAGCGCCAATTCCGGGAGCGGACAGCCGTTCGCTGTGCCGTACGATTCGCGGTCGCGGTAAAATTGACCCGATTCTGGTCTCCGATCCGGCGCAAGTTGCGCAAATGCTGGCGCCGGTATTAACCGGTAATGATTTGATTTTGGTGCAAGGCGCGGGAAATATCGGCAAAATTGCGCGCACCTTAGCTGAAATTAAACTGAAGCCGCAAACCCAGGAGGAGGAGCAACATGGCTGATAAAATCGCGGTCCTGTTGGGTGGAACCTCCGCCGAACGTGATGTTTCGCTGAATTCCGGCGCGGCGGTGCTGGCCGGGTTACGCGAAGGCGGCGTGGATGCGCATCCGATCGACCCGAAAGAGGTTGATGTCACCCTGCTGAAATCAATGGGTTTTCAGAAGGTGTTTATTGCGTTGCATGGTCGCGGCGGCGAAGATGGCACGCTGCAAGGGATGCTGGATCTGATTGGCCTGCCCTATACCGGCAGCGGGGTGATGGCTTCAGCAATCTCAATGGATAAACTGCGCAGCAAATTGCTGTGGCAGGGCGCCGGATTACCGGTTGCGCCGTGGGTGGCATTGACGCGCGCTGAGTTTGAAAAAGGGCTTAGCGACGACGCGCTAACGCGAATTTCTGCGCTGGGTTTGCCGCTGATTGTGAAGCCGAGCCGTGAAGGTTCCAGCGTCGGCATGTCGAAAGTGGTAGAAGAAAATGCTTTGCAGGCAGCATTAGCATTGGCTTTTCAGCATGATGAAGAAGTACTGATTGAGAAATGGCTCAGTGGCCCGGAATTTACGGTTGCGATACTCGGTGAAGAAATTTTACCGTCAATTCGTATCCAACCCGCCGGAACCTTCTATGATTATGAGGCGAAGTATCTCTCTGATGAGACACAATATTTCTGCCCGGCAGGTCTGGAAGAGGAACAAGAGGCTATTTTGCAGACATTGGTCCTGAAAGCGTGGACCGCGTTGGGTTGCAAAGGATGGGGCCGCATTGACGTCATGCTGGACAGCGATGGCCAGTTTTATCTGCTGGAAGCGAATACCTCGCCGGGTATGACCAGCCACAGTCTGGTGCCGATGGCGGCGCGTCAGGCGGGCATGAGCTTCTCGCAGTTGGTGGTACGAATTCTGGAGTTGGCGGACTGATATGTCGCAGGCTGCGCTGAACACGCGAAACAGTGATGAAGAGGTGTCTTCTTCACGGCGCAATAATGGAACGCGTCTTGCAGGAATACTGTTCCTGCTGACGGTGCTCTGCACCGTGTTTGTCAGCGGCTGGGTTGTGTTGGGCTGGATGGAAGACGCGCAGCGTTTGCCGTTGTCGAAACTGGTGTTGACCGGCGAGCGGCATTACACGCGCAATGATGACATCCGCCAGTCGATTCTGGCGTTGGGTGCGCCGGGTACGTTTATGACTCAGGATGTGAACATTATCCAGAGCCAGATAGAGCGTTTACCGTGGATTAAACAGGCCAGCGTCAGAAAGCAATGGCCTGATGAATTGAAGATTCATCTGGTTGAATATGTGCCGATTGCGCGTTGGAATGATCAGCATATGGTTGATGCCGAAGGCAATACCTTCAGCGTACCGGCAGAGCGAACCAGTAAACAGGTATTACCCATGTTGTATGGCCCGGAAGGCAGCGCGAGTGAAGTGTTGCAGGGGTATCGCGATATGGGGCAGGTGCTGGCTAAGGACAGATTCACCCTGAAGGAAGCGGCAATGACCGCGCGTCGTTCCTGGCAGTTGACGCTGAATAACGATATTAAGCTCAACCTCGGCAGGGGCGATACGATGAAACGTTTGGCTCGCTTTGTAGAACTTTATCCGGTTTTACAGCAGCAGGCGCAAACCGATGGCAAACGGATAAGCTACGTTGATTTGCGTTATGACTCGGGGGCGGCAGTAGGGTGGGCACCCTTACCTCCAGAGGAATCTAATCAGCAACAGAATCAGGCACAGGCAGAACAACAATGATCAAGGCGACGGACAGAAAACTGGTAGTAGGACTGGAGATTGGCACCGCGAAGGTTGCCGCTTTAGTAGGGGAAGTTCTGCCCGACGGTATGGTCAATATCATTGGCGTGGGCAGTTGCCCGTCGCGAGGTATGGATAAAGGCGGGGTGAACGACCTCGAGTCAGTGGTGAAGTGCGTACAGCGCGCCATTGACCAGGCGGAGCTGATGGCGGATTGCCAGATCTCCTCGGTGTATCTGGCGCTTTCTGGCAAGCACATTAGCTGTCAGAATGAAATTGGTATGGTGCCGATCTCCGAAGAAGAAGTGACGCAGGAAGATGTGGAAAACGTCGTGCATACCGCGAAGTCGGTGCGCGTGCGTGATGAGCATCGTGTACTGCATGTCATTCCGCAGGAATATGCGATCGATTACCAGGAAGGCATTAAGAATCCGGTTGGCCTTTCCGGCGTGCGTATGCAGGCAAAAGTGCACTTGATCACATGCCACAACGACATGGCGAAAAACATCGTTAAAGCGGTGGAACGTTGTGGCCTGAAAGTTGACCAACTCATATTTGCCGGGTTAGCGGCCAGTTACTCCGTTTTAACGGAAGATGAACGTGAACTGGGCGTCTGCGTGGTTGATATCGGTGGTGGTACAATGGATATCGCCGTTTATACTGGCGGGGCGTTGCGCCATACCAAGGTAATCCCTTACGCAGGGAATGTCGTGACCAGCGATATCGCGTATGCCTTCGGTACGCCGCCGAGCGATGCTGAAGCCATCAAAGTGCGTCACGGCTGCGCGCTGGGCTCTATCGTCGGCAAAGACGAAAGCGTTGAAGTGCCGAGCGTGGGCGGTCGTCCGCCGCGTAGTCTGCAACGTCAGACGCTTGCGGAGGTGATTGAGCCGCGTTACACCGAGCTGCTCAACCTGGTCAACGAAGAGATTTTGCAATTACAGGAACAGCTTCGCCAGCAGGGTGTGAAACATCATCTGGCGGCGGGGATTGTATTAACCGGCGGCGCGGCGCAAATTGAAGGTCTTGCTGCCTGTGCTCAGCGCGTGTTCCATACGCAAGTGCGTATTGGCGCGCCGCTGAATATTACCGGACTGACGGATTATGCCCAGGAGCCGTACTACTCAACGGCGGTGGGGCTGCTTCACTACGGGAAAGAGTCCCACTTAAGTGGCGAAGCGGAAGTGGAAAAACGTGTTACGGCATCAGTTGGCTCGTGGATCAAGCGACTTAATAGCTGGCTGCGAAAAGAGTTTTAATTTTTATGAGACCGGCGACTATTAACGGTCTCAGGCGACAGGCACAAAACGGAGAGAAACTATGTTTGAACCTATGGAACTGACCAACGACGCGGTGATTAAAGTCATCGGCGTCGGTGGCGGCGGCGGTAATGCCGTTGAACACATGGTGCGCGAGCGCATCGAAGGTGTTGAATTCTTCGCGGTGAATACCGACGCTCAGGCGTTGCGTAAGACTGCGGTTGGGCAGACCATTCAGATTGGTAGCGGCATCACCAAAGGTCTGGGCGCGGGTGCAAACCCGGAAGTCGGTCGCAATGCGGCGGACGAAGATCGTGAAGCACTGCGTGCAGCGCTTGACGGCGCAGACATGGTGTTTATCGCAGCAGGCATGGGCGGCGGTACCGGTACCGGTGCAGCGCCAGTGGTTGCGGAAGTGGCAAAAGATTTAGGTATCCTGACCGTTGCCGTGGTGACGAAGCCTTTCAACTTCGAAGGCAAGAAGCGCATGGCATTCGCGGAGCAGGGTATTACTGAGCTGTCCAAACATGTGGACTCGCTGATCACCATCCCGAACGACAAGCTGCTGAAAGTGCTGGGACGCGGTATCTCCCTGCTGGATGCGTTTGGCGCGGCGAACGACGTGCTGAAAGGCGCGGTGCAGGGTATCGCTGAGCTGATTACCCGCCCGGGTCTGATGAACGTCGACTTTGCAGACGTGCGCACCGTGATGTCCGAAATGGGCTACGCGATGATGGGCTCCGGCGTGGCAAGCGGTGAAGACCGTGCGGAAGAAGCAGCAGAAATGGCGATCTCTTCTCCGCTGCTGGAAGATATCGATCTGTCTGGCGCGCGCGGCGTGCTGGTTAACATCACTGCGGGCTTCGACCTGCGTCTGGATGAGTTCGAAACCGTCGGTAACACCATCCGTGCTTTTGCGTCGGATAACGCGACCGTGGTTATCGGTACTTCTCTGGACCCGGATATGAACGACGAACTGCGCGTCACCGTTGTGGCAACCGGTATTGGTATGGACAAGCGTCCTGAAATCACCCTGGTGACCAACAAACAGGTACAGCAGCCGGTGATGGATCGTTACCAGCAGCACGGCATGGCGCCGCTGACGCAAGAGCAGAAGCCGGTCGCAAAAGTGGTGAACGACAATACGCCGCAAACGGCAAAAGAACCGGATTATCTGGATATCCCTGCGTTCCTGCGTAAGCAAGCCGATTAAGAATTGGCTGGAATTTGGGATTCACGGCTCTTTGTGCTAAACTGGCCCACCGAATGTATAGTACACTTCGGTTGGATAGGTAATTTGGCGAGATTATACGATGATCAAACAAAGGACACTTAAACGTATCGTTCAGGCGACAGGTGTCGGTTTACATACCGGCAAGAAAGTCACCCTGACCTTACGCCCTGCGCCGGCCAACACCGGGGTCATCTATCGTCGCACCGACTTGAATCCACCGGTAGATTTCCCGGCCGATGCCAAATCTGTGCGTGATACCATGCTCTGTACGTGTCTGGTCAACGAGCATGATGTACGGATTTCAACCGTAGAGCACCTTAACGCTGCTCTGGCGGGTCTGGGTATCGATAATATCGTTATCGAAGTCGATGCGCCGGAAATCCCGATCATGGATGGCAGTGCTGCTCCGTTCGTCTACCTGCTGCTTGATGCGGGTATTGATGAGCTGAACTGCGCCAAAAAATTTGTACGCATCAAAGAGACGGTTCGCGTCGAAGATGGCGATAAGTGGGCTGAATTTAAGCCGTACAATGGTTTTACGTTGGATTTCACCATCGACTTTAACCATCCGGCGATTGATTCCAGCAGCCAGCGCTATGCGATGAACTTCTCTGCGGACGCGTTCATGCGCCAGATCAGCCGTGCGCGTACCTTCGGTTTCATGCGTGATATCGAATATTTGCAGTCCCGTGGCCTGTGCCTGGGCGGCAGCTTCGATTGTGCCATCGTTGTTGACGATTATCGCGTACTGAACGAAGACGGCCTGCGTTTTGAAGACGAATTTGTTCGTCACAAAATGCTCGACGCGATCGGTGACTTGTTCATGTGCGGTCACAACATTATTGGTGCGTTTACCGCGTATAAGTCCGGTCACGCATTGAATAACAAACTGTTGCAGGCTGTCCTGGCGAAACAGGAAGCCTGGGAATATGTGACCTTCCAGGACGACGCAGAACTGCCGTTGGCTTTCAAAGCGCCTTCGACTGTACTGGCATAATAGCTATACACAAGATCATTCAAGTTGCATCAAGACGGCAACTGAGCGAATTCCCGGAAACGTACGACCAGTACGTGACTGGGGTGAGAGAAGGCAGCCAACAAAGAGGCAGCTTGAAGGATGAAGTGTATACCTGTCGCATAAATTCGACTGGTTAATCTGGCACCCTCTCCGGCCAGGTAAGCCAGTCGTTTTTTTATCTCTTCCGTCCGGCGTTTGCCTTCGCCTTTTTCTCTGCCGCTGAACCGAAATACAGTGCGTTCGCTGCTTTCTTAAGCATTTTTATCCTCAGCGCCATGTCATTACTGCTGTAGAGCGTACGCTTTAATGGTAAGATTTGTGCGCAAAAAACGTTTTGAATTCGTAAGCCCACATGCCGGGCATATCAGGGTGGCAATGACGTGAGTGGAATACTGACGCGCTGGCGACAGTTAGGTAGACGGTACTTCTGGCCGCATCTCTTATTGGGGATGGTCGCGGCTAGCTTTGGTCTGCCCGCTCTCAGTAACGCAGCCGAGCCTAATACGCCGGCGAAAGCGACCGCCAGTAATCACGATCAATCCGTTAAGGTTAACTTCAGCCAGCTCGCGCTGCTGGAGGCGAGTAACCGCCGCCCGAATTTTACCGTCGACTACTGGCATCAGCATGCGATTCGCACGGTTATCCGCCATCTCTCTTTTGCCATGGCGCCGCAAACGCTGCCGGTTGTTGAAGAGTCTTCGCCACTTCAGGCGCACCATATTGCGTTACTGAACACGCTCAGCGCGATGCTGACGCAGGAAGGCACACCGCCAACGATTGTACGTCGCGTAGCCCGTGCGCACTTTACGCCTCAGGCCTCATTTAGCGTTCCCGCCTGGATAAGTCAGGCGCAGGGAATCCGCGCTGGCCCTCAACGCCTCAGCTAAAAACAAAAAACCTTCAACTAATTATAGAGACTCCGCATCGCGGGGCGTTTGAGATTTTATTATGCTAATCAAATTGTTAACCAAAGTATTCGGTAGTCGTAACGATCGTACCTTGCGTCGTATGCGTAAAGCGGTCGGCATCATCAATGCCATGGAACCGGAGATGGAAAAACTCTCCGATGACGAACTGAAAGGGAAAACGGCAGAGTTCCGCGCGCGTCTGGAGAAAGGCGAAAGCGTTGAAAGCCTGATCCCGGAAGCGTTCGCCGTGGTTCGTGAAGCGAGTAAGCGCGTATTCGGCATGCGTCACTTTGACGTCCAGTTGCTGGGCGGTATGGTGCTGAACGATCGCTGTATCGCGGAAATGCGTACCGGTGAAGGTAAAACCCTGACCGCAACGCTGCCTGCTTACCTGAACGCGTTAAGCGGTAAGGGCGTACACGTCGTCACAGTGAACGACTATCTGGCGCAACGTGATGCTGAAAACAACCGCCCGCTGTTTGAATTCCTCGGGATGAGCGTCGGTATTAACCTGCCGGGCATGCCTGCCCCAGCAAAACGTGAAGCTTACGCCGCCGACATCACTTACGGCACCAACAACGAATACGGCTTTGACTACCTGCGCGATAACATGGCGTTCAGCCCGGAAGAGCGCGTACAGCGTAAACTGCACTATGCGCTGGTGGATGAGGTCGACTCCATCCTGATCGATGAAGCGCGTACGCCGCTGATCATTTCCGGCCCGGCTGAAGACAGCTCGGAAATGTACAAGAAAGTAAACAAGATCATCCCGCATCTGATTCGCCAGGAGAAAGAAGACTCTGATACCTTCCAGGGCGAAGGCCACTTCTCCGTTGATGAGAAAGCGCGTCAGGTCAACCTGACGGAACGCGGTCTGGTGCTGATCGAAGAACTGCTGGTGAAAGAAGGCATTATGGATGAAGGCGAGTCCCTGTACTCTCCGGGCAACATCATGCTGATGCACCACGTAACCGCCGCGCTGCGCGCGCACGCGCTGTTTACCCGCGATGTGGATTACATCGTTAAAGATGGCGAAGTGATCATCGTTGACGAACACACCGGTCGTACCATGCAGGGTCGCCGCTGGTCCGACGGTTTGCACCAGGCTGTGGAAGCGAAAGAAGGCGTGGAAATCCAGAACGAGAACCAGACGCTGGCATCCATCACCTTCCAGAACTACTTCCGTCTGTATGAGAAACTGGCCGGTATGACTGGTACCGCAGATACCGAAGCGTTCGAATTCAGCTCCATCTATAAGCTGGATACCGTTGTGGTTCCGACCAACCGTCCGATGATCCGTAAGGATATGCCGGATCTGGTCTACATGACCGAAGCGGAAAAAATTCAGGCGATCATTGAAGACATCAAAGAGCGTACCGCGAACGGCCAGCCGGTGCTGGTGGGTACGATCTCGATCGAAAAATCTGAAGTGGTCTCTAATGAGCTGACCAAAGCGGGCATCAAGCATAACGTTCTGAACGCCAAATTCCACGCCAACGAAGCGGCGATTGTCGCGCAGGCGGGCTACCCGGCTGCGGTCACTATCGCCACCAACATGGCCGGTCGTGGTACGGACATCGTGCTGGGTGGTAGCTGGCAGGCTGAAGTGGCGGAGCTGGAAAACCCAACGCCAGAGCAGATCGCGCAGATCAAAGCGGACTGGCAGGTTCGCCATGAGGCGGTGCTGGCGTCTGGCGGTCTGCACATCATCGGCACTGAGCGTCACGAATCTCGCCGTATCGACAACCAGTTGCGTGGTCGTTCCGGTCGTCAGGGCGATGCGGGCTCTTCCCGTTTCTACCTGTCAATGGAAGATGCGCTGATGCGTATTTTTGCCTCTGACCGTGTGTCGGGCATGATGCGTAAACTGGGTATGAAACCAGGTGAAGCCATTGAGCACCCGTGGGTGACTAAAGCGATTGCCAATGCGCAGCGTAAAGTTGAAAGCCGCAACTTCGATATTCGTAAGCAGCTGCTGGAATACGACGATGTCGCGAACGATCAGCGTCGCGCCATTTACACCCAGCGTAACGAACTGCTGGATGTCAGCGATGTCAGCGAAACCATCAACAGCATTCGTGAAGACGTCTTTAAAGTGACGATCGATGCGTACATTCCGCCGCAGTCGCTGGAAGAGATGTGGGATATTCCGGGTTTGCAGGAACGTCTGAAAAACGACTTCGATCTGGATATGCCAATTGCCGAGTGGCTGGATAAAGAGCCGGAGCTGCACGAAGAGACGCTGCGTGAGCGTATTCTGGCGCACTCAATCGAAGTGTATCAGCGTAAAGAAGAAGTGGTTGGCGCAGAGATGATGCGTCACTTCGAAAAAGGCGTCATGCTGCAAACTCTTGATTCGCTGTGGAAAGAGCACCTGGCGGCGATGGATTACCTGCGTCAGGGTATCCACCTGCGTGGCTATGCGCAGAAAGATCCGAAGCAGGAATACAAACGCGAGTCCTTCTCCATGTTTGCAGCAATGCTGGAATCGCTGAAGTATGAAGTGGTCAGTACGCTGAGCAAAGTTCAGGTTCGTATGCCTGAAGAAGTAGAAGCGATGGAACAACAGCGCCGCGAAGAAGCCGAGCGTTTAGCGCAGATGCAGCAGCTTAGTCATCAGGATGACGACAGCGCAGCGGCTGCTGCTCTGGCAGCGCAAACGGGCGATCGTAAAGTGGGTCGTAACGATCCTTGCCCTTGCGGTTCCGGTAAAAAATACAAACAGTGCCACGGCCGTCTGAGCTAAGGTCTGAATAAAGACAATGAGGCGCAGGTGACTGCGCCTTTTTTATGGATGTAACCGTATGAAAAAACTGCAAATCGCTGTCGGGATTATTCGCAACCCGAACCACGAAATTTTTATTACCCAACGTGCGGCCGATGCCCATATGGCCAATAAACTGGAGTTTCCCGGCGGGAAAATCGAAGCGGGCGAAACGCCGGAGCAGGCGCTGATCCGGGAGTTGCAGGAAGAAGTGGGGATCACCCCGCGTGAAGCGACGCTATTTGAAAAGCTGGAATATCAGTTCCCGGACAGGCACATTACACTGTGGTTCTGGTTAGTTGATCACTGGGAAGGGGAACCGTGGGGAAAAGAGGGGCAACCGGGGCGGTGGATTGCGCAAGATGCTCTGAATGCGGAAGATTTCCCGCCCGCGAATGCGCCAGTAATTGAAAAGCTGATTGCTGGCTAATGGTGTTTGTAGGCCGGATAAGGCAACGCCGCCATCCGGCAAATTATGGCGGGGGCGCTACGCTTGCCCGCCCTACGTTTTAGTGGAATTACTTCTGCTCTTCACTCCAGTCGTCGCTTTCTGACAAGTCGCCAGAGCTTGGAATACGCTTCTCTTCAGCGGCCCACTCGCCGAGATCGATCAACTGGCAGCGTTTAGAACAAAATGGACGGAACGGACTCACTTCGCCCCAGACAACGGTTTTCCCGCAGGTTGGGCAGCTAACGGTGATAGTTTCTGACATCTTTACTCCTTAACAACATGCCAGTTCGAAATCGAGGCGCTCAGGCACCAGGCCATTTTCGCTATCCAGCGGCATAAAGCGAATCGCAAAGCGGCTCTTATGCCCGGAAATTTGTGGATAGAGCTGTGAATCAAGCGCCAGTTGCAAACGCAGCAGGTCGGCATCATCGCCATTGTCCTGATAAAAACCGTTCAGGCTGGTTTGCTTACGGAACGGCGAGGAATTACGAATTAAATCCAGGATCAGCGTTAATGCCTGATTGAGCGGATTCAGGCTGGCGATCCAGGTTTCAACCTGCGCATCACGCTGTTCCTGCGGCAAATGCAGCCAGATATGCAGGGTCGGCAAATCAAAACTACAACAACCGCCAGGAATACTCAGGCGCTGACGAACCAGAGCAATCAGGCGATCTTCACGTAGCTGCTGTCCGATACGCGGAGCAGAAATCAGAATGCTGCCCGCCGTCTTCAATTGCTGGCGCAGAGCCTCAATTCGACTCTGGTCAACCCCCGGCACTTCAACCCAGGCCTGAAGTTTGCGCTGCTGACGCTCAAGCTCTTTTAGCAACTCGGTCCGCACTTCGCCACGTTCGAACACATCCAGCAAATCCCCAATGTTACGGAAAAAATGCAGGGCGTCCGCATGATCTGCGAGGGGCAAATTAACGGAGAGTTGCTGAATCAGAAACTCAATGCGCAGCCATGTACGCATCTTCTCATTGAGAGGGTGTTCAAAAAGGACCTGGGTGTGCATTACGGTTTTTCCTGTGAGACAAACTGCGACGCAAGCTGTAAATAGCGCGCGTGCAGGCGGGCGACATCCGACGCGATAGCGTCCGGTGCGCCATTATTATCAATAACATCATCTGCCACGGCAAGGCGTGCTTCACGCGTTGCCTGGGCAGCCAGAATTTGTTCAGCATGTTCACGCGTCACATCATCGCGCTGCATGGTTCGCAAGAGCTGCGTTTCGGGCGTCACGTCGACCACCAGAACGCGATTGGCTTGTTTATACAGCGCATTTTCGACGAGCAGGGGCACAACCCATAGCACGTAAGGGGACGTTGCCTGCTGAAACTGACGCCGGGTTTCCTGCTGAATTAACGGATGGAGCAGGGCATTCAGCCAGGATTTCTCTTCAGGACTGGCAAAGATACGTTCGCGCAACATCCGGCGTTGTAGCGAACCGTCTGGCGCGATAAGTGCAGAACCAAAATGTTCAGCGATCGCCATAAGGGCGGGTTGACCGGGTTCAACCACCTGACGCGCAATAATATCGGCGTCGATAACGTTTATTCCGAGGTCAGCGAATGCATTCGCAACGGTGCTTTTACCACTGCCAATGCCGCCAGTTAAGGCTACTGTATACCTCATAAGTCCAGATCCTGGGATTTAGGTTTGATAATCAAATGGTTAAAAGTTGAGCGCGCGAAGGCGATATTACTGTAGGCATTATCTACTATTCGCCAGGTAAATTTATGGGATTGTAGCGTAAAAAAAGAGAATTTCGCAGTCTTGCGCAAGCCTGATTAGTGCGTATGATAACGTCACTGGAGTTGTGAGTTTCGCTTTTTTGCCATTAACCCCAGGAATCCGCACATGCGTATCGAAGAAGATCTGAAATTAGGTTTCAAAGACGTTCTTATCCGCCCTAAACGCTCTACTCTCAAAAGTCGTTCTGATGTTGAACTGGAACGTCAATTCACCTTTAAACATTCAGGTCAGACCTGGTCCGGCGTGCCGATTATCGCGGCCAATATGGACACCGTCGGGACTTTCGAGATGGCAAGCGCTCTGGCATCGTTCGACATTCTGACTGCCGTACATAAGCACTATTCCGTTGAGGACTGGAACGCCTTCACCAGTACCGCCTCTGAGGATGTTCTCAGGCATGTGATGGTTTCAACAGGCACCTCCGATGCTGATTTCGAAAAAACCAAACAGATTCTGGCGCAGAGCCCGGCACTGAACTTTGTTTGTATTGATGTGGCAAATGGTTACTCCGAACACTTCGTGCAGTTTGTTTCAAAGGCGCGTGAAGCATGGCCGACAAAAACCATTTGTGCCGGTAACGTGGTGACCGGTGAAATGTGTGAAGAGTTGGTTCTCTCCGGCGCGGATATTGTAAAAGTCGGGATTGGTCCTGGCTCCGTATGTACCACGCGTGTGAAAACCGGCGTGGGCTATCCGCAGCTTTCTGCGGTGATTGAATGCGCCGATGCCGCGCATGGTCTGGGCGGTATGATTGTCAGCGATGGCGGTTGCACCATGCCTGGCGATGTCGCAAAAGCGTTCGGCGGCGGTGCGGATTTCGTGATGCTGGGTGGTATGCTGGCAGGCCATGAAGAAAGCGGCGGTAAAATTGTTGAAGAGAATGGCGAGAAATTTATGCTGTTCTATGGCATGAGTTCTGAATCCGCTATGACCCGCCACGTTGGCGGCGTTGCGCAATATCGTGCAGCAGAAGGGAAAACCGTTAAGCTGCCGCTGCGTGGCCCGGTGGAATACACCGCGCGTGATATCCTCGGCGGCCTGCGTTCAGCCTGTACCTACGTTGGCGCCTCCCGTCTGAAAGAGCTGACGAAACGCACGACGTTTATTCGGGTACAGGAACAAGAAAACCGCGTTTTCAATAGTCTGTAATCCCCTGCGCTGGCGCAGCACAATGCGCCAGCATTATCCCATACCGCTCATCGCATCCCCCAAATGGAAAACGGGCAAATACATTGCCACGATCAACGTACCAATAATGACCCCTGTGATAACAAGCAAGGCGGGTTCCAGTAGCGCCGCCAGGTTATCCGCCAGCGATAGCGTATTCTCACCGTGGTGCCGGGCAAGGTTATGCAACATTGTATCCAGCGCGCCGGAAGTTTCACCGGTCATGACCAACTGTATGCACAATGGGCTGAACTCACCGGCATTTTTAAGCGCCTGCCAGACCGGTTTTCCGGCATGAATATCGCGATGAACCTGAGCTAAACGCTGAGACCAGTAAGGGCAATTCAGGGTTTCTGTGACACTTTCCAGCCCTTGTGAAAAGGGAATTCCGGCGCGTTGCGTTAATGCCAGGATGGTGAAAATCTGCGTAAGTTTTTGGCCTCTGACCAGGCGTGCAATAACGGGACAGCGCAGCAGAAGACGCTGGCGTTGAATCTGCCAGTACGGTTTTTTTATTATCAAACCGTAGATTACCCCCGTTGCGATACCGAGCAGTGCCATCAGCCAGCCCCATTGGGCACTCCACTGCGCCAGTGTGATGATGCCCTGCGTCAGTGCCGGTAACGGCGTATTGAATGTCCGGTAGATAGCGGCAAACTCTGGCAGGACAAAGTGCAGCATGGCGAAAACAACCATCACGGCCATCGTCAGAATCATGATGGGATAACGCAGCGCTTTTTTGACTTTGTCAGCAAGCTGTTTTTGGGCATTTTGCTGACGCGCCAGCTCAAAGCAGCATTCATCGAGTTTTCCGGTAAGTTCCCCGGTACGGATCATCGCCTGATAGAGTGGAGGAAAGACCTGCGGCCATTGCGCCAGCGCGGAAGAAAGCGGGGCGCCTTGCTCCAGGTTATGGGCCAGCGTTTGCAGCAGCGCCTGCCATTGTCGACTGGGATGCTGCCCGGCAAGCAACGTCAGTCCTTCGGAAAGCGTAAGCCCCGCTTTGAGAAGCGTCGCCAGTTGGTGGACGATCTCCGCGCTTTGCTCTGCGCGCCAGTGTGCCGCTTTAACGCTCAAACGTTTTGCGCGTATCGGCATGATGTGCTGATGTTCCAGAGCAGCGAGCAGTGCGGCACGATCGTCAGCCCATAAGGCCCCCTCTTCCGAATGGCCCGTGGCGTTAATCCCTTGCCAGCGCCAAAGCTGTTTAGCTGACATGGGGTAGCCCCAGAACGCGCAGGAGTTCTTCAAAGGTCGTCAATCCTTGTTCAACCGCATGACAGCCGTTCTCAAAAAGCGTACTCATCCCTTCCTGTCGGGCGCAGGACTCCAGCGCCTCAACGGTTGCATTGTTGATTAGCAACTGTCGCAATGCGGGCGTAACAGGCAAAACCTCGAAGAGTGCGGTACGCCCATAAAATCCGTGGTAGCAACGTTCGCAACCGGGCGCTTGCCAGCGGGGAAGCGTGGTAGGCCATAGCGCGGCGGGAAGCGAGACAGGCTCTGCGGCAAGATGACGGCAGTACGGACATAATTTTCTGACCAGTCGCTGGGCGACGACCAGCGTCAGGGCGGATGAGATCATCCAACGCGCGACGCCCATCTGTTGTAAACGTATCAGCGTTTCACTGGTGGAGTTGGTATGCAGCGTGGACAGCACCAGGTGGCCGGTTTGCGCGGCTTTAATCGCAATTTCTGCCGTTTCGCCATCACGGATTTCGCCCACCATTATAATGTCGGGGTCCTGACGCAGCAGCGCGCGTAATACGCTCTGAAAGGTAAGTCCGGCGCGCGGATGAATTTGTGTCTGATTAAGGCCCTCGACAGGGATTTCGACCGGATCTTCTACGCTACAGAGATTCACATCCTGGGTGTTGCGCGCCTGTAGCGCGCTGTAGAGCGTTACGGTTTTTCCACTGCCGGTAGGGCCTGTCACCAGAACCAGCCCCTGCGGTTGCCGTAGCGCCTGCATGAGCAGGGCGAGTTGCGTATCAGGCATGCCTAACGCGTTGAGATCAAGCGCCTGCTCGACCTGGTGAAGTAACCGCAGCACTACTTTCTCACCGTCCCGGCAGGGGAGGATCGCGACACGAAATGAAACCGCATTGCCCGCAAGCGTCACGGTAAATTGCCCGTCTTGCGGGAGTCGATGTTCGGCAATATCCAGATTGCCCAGTACCTTTAACCTTGCCGTCAGTGCCGCGCCGGTGACGGATGACACGCCGGGCAAGGCATGAAGTACGCCATCCACGCGTAGCCTGATTCGGTAGTGGTTTTCCGCAGGTTCAATGTGGATGTCGGAAGCGCGTTTTGCCAGCGCGGATTCCAGCGTCTGCTGCAAAAGTTCCGCCGCCGTGCGGCTATCGTCGGCGATGACGGCCGGGAGCATTTTCCGGGGCTTATGCATATGGCCTTCCATTTGCTGACGAGTCCAGCAGACAATGTCGATCCGCTTTGTTGTGGCAAAGTGCAGGGCGTCCAGCAGTTCATGAGACGGTGAATCCACGACCGCGACGTGAACCACCTCGTTATCGGCATCGAGCAATATTCCCTGATGACGCAAGCACAGCGCCGTAAGTTGCGTGATGTTCATCGCGTTCTCCTTAGCTGGCGTCAAAGCGGAAAACATCTTCACAGGCCTGTTGCAGCGCGCTGTCGCTCTGGATGTTGCAACTGCGCGTCCAGCCGGTGATGCCGTTGGCGTTATCCCAGTTGGGCGTCATGGTGATGCTCAGACCGTTGAGGCTCTCCTGCCCGGTGAGCATTACCACGCCTTTTTCTATGCTCATGCCAGAGACATAGCGGGTGGTGGTCGGAGAGGGGATGCCGTTGCTGCTGGCGTCGCAGGTTGCAATACCGCCGTGTTCCAGCGCGCAGAGTTCGACGGCGGTGCGGTAAGGAACGAATGTCTGCAACATATCCGTCAGTGCGGCTTTGCGCAGGTAGTTCTGGTAGGCCGGAATGCCGATGGCGCTCAGGATGGCGATAATGCCGATCACCACCATCAGTTCGATAAGCGTAAATCCGCGTTGTTTGTCCATTGTCTGCTCCTTGAGTTAACAGGCGCTACTTTGGCAAACGCAGGGGATAATTCGCGAGCGGCAAAAATCGAAACGGGAAAGAGGATTCAGAAGATTGTTAGCGGGTTGCATAGCAGGGCAGCAGGTTTGCGAGGCCGCCCGAAAAAATGTGCCGGATGGCGGCGTAAACGCCTTATCCGGCCTACGGATTTACATCATTTGTAGGCCCGATAAGCAAAGCGCCATCGGGCATTATCGGCAGGGCGTTGCATCGTTTGTAGGCCCGATAAGCAAAGCGCCACCGGGCATTATCAGCCGGGATTTACATCGTTTGTCGGCCCGATAAGCGGAGCGCCATCGGGCATGACAATCCGGCGTTAGCGAAAACGCATGGAGAGATCGAGCGCTCTCACATGTTTGGTCAGCGCGCCAACGGAGATAAAATCCACACCGGTTTCGGCAAATTCGCGCAGGGTTTCATCAGTGACATTGCCGGAAACTTCCAGCCGCGCCTGTCCGTTGGTGCGTTTCACCGCTTCACGCATCTGATCCGTTTCGAAGTTATCCAGCATGATGATGTCTGCGCCCGCTTTCAGCGCGTCGTCCAGCTCATCCAGATTCTCAACTTCAACTTCAACCGGCACATCAGGATGCAGCCAGAAGGCTTTCTCGACCGCCTGGCGCACTGAGCCGGAAGCGATGATGTGGTTCTCTTTAATCAGAAAGGCGTCGGAAAGCCCCAGACGGTGATTCGCGCCGCCGCCGCACAATACGGCGTATTTTAATGCGGTTCGCAGACCCGGCAGGGTTTTGCGGGTGTCCAGCAGTTGCGTTTTTGTCCCCGCCAGTAAATCAACGTATTTACGGACTTCGCTTGCGACGCCGGAAAGCGTCTGAACAAAGTTCAACGCGGTGCGCTCGCCGGTCAGCAGGATGCGAGACGGGCCGTCCAGTTCAAACAGCGGCTGGTTGGCTTTAATGCTGTCGCCGTCCTGTACGCGCCAGGTGATGCTGACATCATCGCCGGCCAGTTGAATAAAGACCTCTTCTACCCAACGTTTTCCGCAGAATACGCCATCTTCACGGGTAATCACCGTGGCGTGAGAACGGGTGTTCTCCGGTAAAAGCTGCGCGGTAATATCGTTATTTGCGTCAACTTCTCCGCCTAAATCTTCACGCAGCGCCTGGGCGACAGCGGTGGGGATATCCAGATTTATGCGTTCCAACAGCGCGTCACGTCGGTAGTCGGGGTTGTAGCGGCGAGGCGGCATGATAAAACTCCAAATTGGTAACGAATCATAAGGTAGAAACATGCTACTCTGAACCGGATAACTGCACCATATAAAAGGAGGTTCTGTATGCTGTTAGACAAGGGCTGGCTGGCGGAGGCGCGACGCGTCCCCTCTCCCCATTTTGACTGCCGCCCGGATGACGAAACCCCTTCTTTGCTGGTGGTGCACAATATCAGCCTGCCGCCAGGCGAGTTTGGTGGTCCGTGGATTGATGCGCTATTCACCGGAACACTCGATCCCGCTGCCCATCCTTTTTTTGCCGAGATTGTCCATTTGCGCGTTTCGGCACATTGTCTGATTCGCCGTGATGGCGAAATTGTGCAGTATGTCCCTTTCGACAAGCGTGCCTGGCATGCGGGCGTGTCGAACTATCAGGGGCGTGAGCGCTGTAATGATTTTTCCATTGGTATCGAGCTGGAGGGAACGGACACGCTAGCTTATACCGATGCGCAGTATCAGCAACTGGCCGCCGTGACGCGCACGCTGATTGCGCTTTACCCGGCGATAGCCGACAACATGACCGGACACTGCAATATTGCGCCTGAGCGTAAAACCGATCCCGGTCCGTCTTTCGACTGGGCGAAGTTTCGCGCGCTGGTCACCGCCTCGTCACACAAGGAGATGACATGACGCTGTTTACGACATTACTGGTGCTGATTGTTGAGCGCCTGTTCAAGCTGGGTGAGCACTGGCACCTCGACCACCGACTGGAGGTCCTGTTCCGCCGGACGACGCATTTTTCGATGGTGCGTACGCTGGGGATGACGATTGTTGCGATGGCGGTGACGTTCCTGCTGCTGCGTGCGCTGGAAGGTTTACTGTTTAACGCTCCCACGCTGGTGGTCTGGATACTGATTGGTGTGTTGTGTATTGGCGCAGGGAAGGTTCGTCTACATTATCACGCGTACCTGAACGCGGCTTCCCGTAATGATGCCCATGCCCGTGAAGCGATGGCTAACGAACTGACGCTGATCCACGGCGTGCCGCCAGACTGCAACGAACGGGAGTTTTTGCGCGAGCTGCAAAATGCGCTGCTCTGGATAAATTTCCGCTTCTATCTGGCGCCGCTGTTCTGGTTTATTGTCGGCGGCCCGTGGGGGCCGGTGACGCTGGTCGGCTATGCGTTTCTGCGCGCCTGGCAGTCCTGGCTGGCGCGTTATCAAACGCCGCATCAACGTTTACAGTCCGGCATTGATGCGATTCTTCATGTTCTGGACTGGATTCCGGTGCGTCTGGCTGGCGTGGTTTATGCGCTGCTGGGGCATGGCGAGAAGGCGCTGCCCGCCTGGTTTGTTTCGCTGGCGGATCTGCGCACGTCTCAGTACCAGGTGTTGACGCGTCTGGCACAGTTCTCGCTGGCCCGCGAGCCGCACACGGATAAGGTCGAAACGCCGAAAGCCGCTGTTTCAATGGCGAAGAAAACGTCTCTGGCGGCGGTGGTGGCGATCGCATTTCTGACCATTTACGGAGCGCTGGTGTAATGTCGTTTTGCCGGATGGCGCTGTGCTTATCCGGCCTACGTTTGCACGGACTGTAGGCCCGGCAAGCGCAGCGCCGCCGGGCAACGAGCTCAGACGGTATCCGCAGGCGGGATGCCAAAATCTGGCATTCCGTTTTCGTCCCAGCGAATCAGCTTCAGGCGGGTATGACGGTTCGGATCGTACAGCGGATCGCCTTCAATCTCCGTATAATTTCGCGCATGGTAGACCAGTACATCATCGCCTTCCGGCGTTTGGGTAAAGCTGTTGTGCCCGGGCCCATACTGGCGGTTTTCATTGCTGGTGGTAAAGACCGGACGCGGTGATTTGTGCCAGTTTGCCGGATTTTGCGGATCGGCATGCATATCAATCCACAGCAGACCCATACAGTAGTTTTCGTCGGTGGCGCTGGCGGAATAGCTGATAAACAGCTTATCGCCGTGCGTGATAACCGCAGGCCCTTCATTGACGCGAAAACCCCGGCACTCCCAGTCATATTCCGGCTTGCTGAGCATCACCGGCGCGCCTTTGATCGTCCACGGATTTTCCAGCCCGGCAAGATAGATATTGGAATTTCCGGCGATATCCGGCGCTTTCTGCGCCCACAAATACCACTGTTTTCCCTGATGGCTAAAAGTCGTGGCATCCAGCGCGAAGGTATCAAATGGTGTTTTGATCTGACCTTTTTCTTCCCAGACGCCGCTGAGTGGGTCGGCATCTGTACACTCCAGGACAAACATACGGTGCTGGAACATTCCCAGTTTGTCGAGCGCCTGGGTATGCGCGGCGGCGAAATAGATGTACCACTTGCCGTCGATGTGGTGAATCTCTGGCGCCCAGATAAGCTCGCACATCGGGCCGCTTTCAGGTTTACGCCAGACAACGACAGGGGAGGCGGTGCGTAAGTTTTCCAGCGAGTTTGCCCGACGGATCTCCAGCCGGTCATACTCCGGCACCGAGGCGATAAAGTAATAATGGTTGCCGTCGCGAAGAATAAACGGATCGGCGCGTTGTTCAATAAACGGGTTGGGCCAGTTTTGCATCAGGCTTTCCTTACTGTTTCAGCGACGTTAAATTGCGGGTCATCGTTGAGCTCGCGGTAGCTGGCGCGGCGTTTTTCCAGGTCCTTCTGAATCTGTTTCATCAGTTCGCGATCCACTTTCAGCAGGCGAACCACGCCGGCGGTGATCAGATAGCCGACGCCGGGGATCACCGTGAAGAGCAGAACAATACCGCCGATTGCCGTATCGCTCTGCGCTTTGGCGCCAGCGTCGTAGCCATACCAGGATAACAGGAAACCGACCATTGCTCCGGCAATCGCCAGGCCCAGTTTCAGGAAGAACAGGTTGCCGGAAAAACTGATGCCGGTGATGCGCTTGCCGGTTTTCCATTCGCCGTAGTCATCGACGTCTGCCATCAGCGACCAGTGCAGCGGGGAAGGGATCTGATGCAGGATGTTAAGCAGGAAGTAGAGCACTACGATAAGCGTAGTGGCTTTTGGATCGAAGAAGTAAAAGGCGCAGGAGAACAGCGCCAGCGCGATATTGGTCCAGAAGAAGACCTTCAGTTTGCACCAGCGGTCGGTCAGCACTTTCGCCAGCATACTGCCGATCATCATTCCCACCACGCCGAGGCTAATGAAAAGGGTGGCGAAGTGAGTGCTTTGCCCCATTACCCAGGTCACGTAATACATGGTTGCCGCCATGCGGATAAACCCCGGACAGACGTTGCACAACGTCAGCAGCAGGATGCGCACCCATTGATCGTTTTTCCATACGTCTTTGAAATCGTTCTTCATGTCATCATGAGTAGGAACGGCAGGACGAATGCGTTCACGAACGGTGGCGAAGCAGAACAGGAACATGCACATGCCGATAATCGCCAGTACGGTCATCGCCATCTGGTAGCCTTTGGCTTTATTGTCGCCGCCAAACCACTCCACCATCGGCAGCAGCGTTAATGACAACAGCAGAGTGGCAATCCCGACCAGCACAAAACGGTATGACTGGCAGGCCACGCGCTCTTGCGGATCGTTGGTGATGACGCCGCCTAATGAGCAGTAGGGAATATTGATGGCGGTGTAGGTAATCGACAGCAGAAAATAGGTGACAAACGCATAGATAACCTTGCTGTTATATGTCCATTCCGGGGTGGTGAACATCAGGATGCTGAACAGCGCATAAGGGAAGGCAATCCACAGCAGCCAGGGACGAAATCGCCCGTATTTGCTTTGGGTACGATCGGCGATTGCGCCCATAATCGGGTCGGTAACGGCATCAATCACGCGAACGGAGAGGAGTAATACGCCGACCAGAGCGGGAGCCAGCCCAAAAATATCTGTATAAAAATAGTTAACAAACAGCATTATGGCGCCAAAGATGATGTTGCATCCGGCGTCACCCATGCCATAGCCGATTTTTTCTTTTATCGACAGCTTACCCTTTTCCATTGAAACGTCTCCCATCAGATGATGTAGAGAATTATTCTGCGCAAGCGAAGTAATTGCGTTGCAGGATAACGCCGCTGATATGGATAAAATGGCTATACAGAGGAAAATGTGAGGCAGGTTGCAACCCTCACTCTTGCGAGTGAGGGCCGTGGGGATTAATGCGCTTTAACGGTTTTTGCGGTTTTCTGTTTACACAGATAGCCTACGCCCAGAATGACAATCCACACCGGAATCAGGTAGACCGAGATGGCCATGCCTGGCGTCATCAGCATAATGACCAGCACCGCCGCCATAAACAGCAGGCAGACCCAGTTACCCAGCGGGTAGAACAGCGCCGGGAAGCGAGTTTTCACTCCCTGCTGCTGTTTGGCGCGACGGAACTTTATGTGCGCGAGGCTGATCATTGCCCAGTTGATCACCAGAGCAGAGACCACCAGCGCCATCAGCAAGCCGAATGCCGAGTCCGGCGCCATATAGTTAATCAGCACGCAGAGCGCGGTAACCAGTGCGGAAACCAGAATGGTGTTCACCGGTACGCCGCGTTTATCCACGCTTAAAAACACTTTCGGCGCGTTGCCCTGCTGAGCCAGGCCGAACAGCATACGGCTGTTGCAGTATACGCAGCTGTTATAGACGGACAGCGCCGCGGTCAGTACCACGATATTCAGCGCGTTGGCTACGAGGGTATCGCCCAGTTCGTGGAAGATCAGGACGAACGGGCTGGTATCCGCCGTTACGCGCGTCCACGGCAGCAGAGAAAGCAGCACCGCCAGCGAACCAATATAGAAAATCAAAATACGGTAGATAACCTGGTTCGTCGCTTTCGGAATGCTTTGCTCCGGGTTGTCCGCTTCCGCCGCCGTGATCCCGACCAGCTCCAGTCCGCCGAAGGAGAACATGATAATCGCCATCATCATGACCAGCCCGGTGAAGCCATGCGGCAGAAAGCCGCCCTGTTCCCACAGGTTACGCACGGTTGCCTGCGGGCCGCCGTTGCCGCTAAACAGCAGCCAGCCGCCGAAGAGGATCATCGCCACCACTGCGATAACTTTAATGATGGCAAACCAGAACTCCATCTCACCAAACACTTTCACGTTGGTCAGGTTGATGGCGTTGATGAGCACAAAGAAGGCCGCAGCGGAGACCCAGGTGGGGATTTCAGGCCACCAGAACTGAATGTATTTCCCGACCGCCGTCAGTTCCGCCATTGCAACCAGCACATACAGCACCCAATAGTTCCAGCCGGAAGCGAAGCCTGCAAATCCGCCCCAGTATTTATAGGCGAAGTGGCTGAACGAACCGGCAACCGGCTCTTCAACCACCATTTCACCTAACTGACGCATGATCAGAAAAGCGATAAAGCCCGCGATGGCATAACCCAGAATAATCCCTGGCCCTGCTGACTGGATAACGGATGCGCTGCCCAGAAACAGCCCGGTACCGATTGCGCCCCCCAGGGCGATTAGCTGGATATGGCGGTTTTTAAGACCGCGCTTTAGCTGCTCGCCATGCTGTTGACCTTCCATCATGAAACCTCGTGTGTGGTTATTTTTGAACTACGCAGTGACGCGTGTGTAAGTTTGCAATTCCATTTGTTGTATTAATATGTTTACGCTGATGAAATCTTAATTGTTACCGAAAGTCTTTCGTCGGCTAAAGAATAATGGTATGCGGGCGTTAATGCACCTGCTTTATGAAGGGACGATGACGAGTTGAATAAAAAGAAACCATTTGTAAATACCACCTCTCCCACCTCAAATTTTAGCTGATAAATATTTATTCATTATTTGTGAATATAAAGTCATTGAATAAGCAGTTGAATCGGTTCAGATAAAATTTTTCCTCGTTTCAATTACGTTAAATCTACTCCCGGGGGAGTAAATTTAACATTTGTGCATAGTTACATCTTTGAAACGTTATTTCTGTAATCTTGTTAAAATGTGCGTGGTTTACTGATTTCAATCAAAACCTGTATGGACAGAAGGTGAATACTTTGTTACTTTAGCGTCACGAACGTGAAATTGGTAAGACCAATTGACTCCGGGCAAATGGCTTAAGACAGGAAATCATGGCCTACAGCAAAATCCGCCAACCAAAACTATCCGATGTGATTGAGCAGCAGCTGGAGTTTTTAATTCTTGAGGGGACTTTGCGCCCCGGCGAAAAACTCCCACCGGAACGTGAACTGGCTAAACAGTTCGACGTCTCCCGCCCCTCTTTACGCGAGGCGATCCAACGTCTCGAAGCGAAGGGTTTGCTGCTTCGTCGCCAGGGCGGCGGAACTTTTGTACAGAGCAGTCTGTGGCAGAGCTTTAGCGACCCACTGGTAGAACTGCTCTCCGATCATCCTGAATCCCAATTTGACCTGCTTGAGACGCGCCATGCGCTGGAAGGCATTGCCGCTTATTACGCGGCATTGCGTAGCACGGATGAAGACAAAACCCGCATTCGTGAACTCCATCATGCTATCGAGCTTGCTCAACAGTCCGGCGATCTGGATGCCGAATCCGACGCGGTTCTCCAGTATCAAATCGCTGTCACCGAAGCGGCGCACAATGTGGTGCTGCTCCATCTGCTAAGGTGTATGGAGCCGATGCTGGCGCAAAACGTTCGTCAGAACTTTGAATTGCTGTATGCGCGCCGGGAGATGCTTCCGCTGGTGAGCAGTCATCGTACCCGTATTTTTGAAGCGATCATCGCCGGTAATCCGATCGATGCGCGTGAAGCGTCGCATCGTCACCTGGCGTTTATCGAAGAGATTCTCCTGGACAGAAGCCGTGAGGAAAGCCGTCGTGAACGCGCCTTACGCCGTCTGGAGCAACGAAAGAATTAGTGATTTTTCTGGCAGAACGTTAACCAGAAGATGTTGTAAATCAAGCGCAAATTATAGCGCGCGGCAACTAAACGCAGAACCTGTCTTATTGCGCTTTCTGGCGAAAGCTCAATGGGACAGGTTCCAGACAAATCAACGTATTAGATAGATAAGGAATACCCCCATGTCAGAACGTTTCCCAAATGACGTGGATCCGATCGAAACTCGCGACTGGCTACAGGCGATCGAATCGGTCATCCGTGAAGAAGGTGTTGAGCGTGCTCAGTATCTGATTGACCAGCTTCTTTCTGAAGCCCGCAAAGGCGGCGTGAAAGTAGCGGCAGGTGCAGGGGCTAGCAACTATGTAAACACTATTGCCGTTGAAGATGAACCGGAATACCCGGGCAATCTGGAACTGGAGCGTCGTATCCGTTCAGCTATCCGCTGGAACGCCATCATGACCGTACTGCGTGCGTCTAAAAAAGACCTCGAACTGGGTGGCCACATGGCTTCCTTCCAGTCTTCCGCAACTGTTTATGATGTTTGCTTCAACCACTTCTTCCGCGCACGCAATGAGCAGGATGGCGGCGACCTGGTATACTTCCAGGGCCACATCTCCCCGGGCGTGTATGCACGCGCATTCCTGGAAGGCCGTCTGACTGAAGAACAGATGGACAACTTCCGTCAGGAAGTTCATGGCAAAGGCCTCTCTTCCTACCCGCACCCGAAACTGATGCCGGAATTCTGGCAGTTCCCGACCGTATCTATGGGTCTGGGCCCAATCGGCGCGATCTACCAGGCTAAATTCCTGAAATATCTGGAACACCGTGGTCTGAAAGACACGTCCAAACAGACCGTTTACGCTTTCCTGGGCGACGGCGAGATGGACGAGCCGGAATCCAAAGGGGCTATCACCATCGCCACCCGTGAGAAACTGGACAACTTGGTCTTCATCATCAACTGTAACCTGCAACGTCTGGACGGCCCGGTAACCGGTAACGGCAAGATCGTTAACGAACTGGAAGGCATCTTTGACGGCGCTGGCTGGAACGTGATCAAAGTGATGTGGGGCGGTCGTTGGGATGAGCTGCTGCGTAAAGACACCAGCGGTAAACTGATCCAGCTGATGAACGAAACCGTTGACGGTGACTACCAGACCTTCAAATCCAAAGATGGCGCTTACGTACGTGAGCACTTCTTCGGTAAATATCCAGAAACCGCAGCCCTGGTTGCTGACTGGACTGATGAGCAGATCTGGGCACTGAACCGTGGTGGTCACGATCCGAAGAAAGTCTACGCTGCACTGAAAAAAGCGCAGGAAACCAAAGGCAAAGCAACAGTAATCCTGGCCCATACCATCAAAGGTTATGGCATGGGTGACACTGCCGAAGGTAAAAACATTGCGCACCAGGTTAAGAAAATGAACATGGACGGCGTTCGTTACGTCCGCGATCGTTTCAACGTGCCGGTATCCGATGCTGATATCGAAAAACTGCCGTACATTACCTTCCCGGAAGGTTCTGAAGAGCACACTTATCTGCACGCACAGCGTCAGAAACTGCACGGCTACCTGCCGAGCCGCCAGCCGAACTTCACTGAGAAGCTGGAACTGCCGACCCTGGAAGACTTCGGCGCGCTGCTGGAAGAACAGAACAAAGAAATCTCCACCACTATCGCTTTCGTTCGTGCCCTGAACGTGATGCTGAAAAACAAGTCGATCAAAGATCGTCTGGTTCCGATCATCGCCGACGAAGCGCGTACTTTCGGTATGGAAGGTCTGTTCCGTCAGATCGGTATTTACAGCCCGAACGGCCAGCAGTACACCCCGCAGGACCGTGAGCAGGTTGCTTACTACAAAGAAGACGAGAAGGGTCAGATTTTGCAGGAAGGCATCAACGAGCTGGGCGCAGGTTCTTCCTGGCTGGCCGCTGCGACCTCTTACAGCACCAACAACCTGCCGATGATCCCGTTCTACATCTACTACTCCATGTTCGGGTTCCAGCGTATCGGCGACCTGTGCTGGGCAGCAGGTGACCAACAGGCGCGCGGCTTCCTGATCGGTGGTACTTCCGGTCGTACGACGCTGAACGGCGAAGGTTTGCAGCACGAAGATGGCCACAGCCACATTCAGTCTCTGACTATCCCGAACTGTATCTCTTACGATCCGTCTTACGCGTACGAAGTTGCGGTCATCATGCACGATGGTCTGGAGCGTATGTACGGTGAGAAACAAGAGAACGTTTACTACTACATCACCACGCTGAACGAAAACTACCACATGCCAGCCATGCCGGAAGGTGCTGAGGAAGGTATCCGTAAAGGTATCTACAAACTCGAAACCCTCGAAGGTAAGAAAGGTAAAGTTCAGCTGCTGGGCTCCGGTTCTATCCTGCGTCACGTTCGCGAAGCAGCAGAGATCCTGGCGAAAGATTACGGCGTAGGTTCTGACGTTTACAGCGTCACCTCCTTCACTGAACTGGCGCGTGATGGCCAGGATTGTGAGCGCTGGAACATGCTGCACCCGCTGGAAACTCCACGCGTTCCGTACATTGCTCAGGTAATGAACGACGCGCCGGCAGTGGCATCGACTGACTATATGAAACTGTTCGCCGAGCAGGTTCGTACTTATGTACCGGCTGATGATTACCGCGTACTGGGTACTGACGGTTTCGGCCGCTCTGACAGCCGTGAGAACCTGCGTCACCACTTCGAAGTGGATGCATCTTATGTGGTTGTTGCGGCTCTGGGCGAGCTGGCTAAACGTGGCGAAATCGATAAGAAAGTGGTAGCGGAAGCCATCACCAAATTCAACATCGATGCAGATAAAGTTAACCCGCGTCTGGCGTAAGAGGTAAAAGAATAATGGCTATCGAAATCAACGTACCGGACATCGGGGCTGATGAAGTTGAAATCACCGAGATCCTGGTCAAAGTGGGCGACAAAGTTGAAGCTGAACAGTCGCTGATCACCGTAGAAGGCGACAAGGCCTCTATGGAAGTTCCATCGCCGCAGGCGGGCGTCGTTAAAGAGATTAAAGTCTCTGTTGGCGACAAAACCGCGACGGGCGCACTTATCATGATTTTCGATTCCGCCGACGGTGCAGCTGACGCTGCGCCAGCTCCGGCAGAAGAGAAGAAAGAAGCCGCTCCGGCAGCTGCTCCTGCTGCTGCGGCAGCGAAAGACGTACACGTACCGGATATCGGCGGCGACGAAGTTGAAGTCACCGAGATCCTAGTCAAAGTGGGCGACACCGTTGCGGCTGAGCAGTCGCTGATCACCGTAGAAGGCGACAAAGCCTCTATGGAAGTGCCGGCGCCGTTCGCGGGTACGGTTAAAGAGATCAAAGTCAACGCTGGCGATAAAGTGTCTACCGGCTCTCTGATCATGGTCTTCGAAGTGGCGGGCGCTGCGCCTGCTGCTGCGCCCGCTCAGGCGGCAGCACCAGCAGCGGCGGCTCCGGCAGCAGCGGCTGGCGCGAAAGACGTTAACGTACCGGACATCGGCGGCGACGAAGTTGAAGTCACCGAAGTGATGGTTAAAGTCGGCGATAAAGTGGAAGCTGAACAGTCGCTGATCACCGTAGAAGGCGACAAAGCCTCTATGGAAGTGCCGGCGCCGTTCGCGGGCGTGGTTAAAGAGCTGAAAGTTAACGTTGGCGACAAAGTGTCTACCGGCTCTCTGATTATGGTCTTCGAAGTGGAAGGCGCTACCCCTGCCGCGGCTCCGGCTGCTGCTCCGGCACCTGCCGCTGCACCTGCTCAGGCCGCTAAACCGGCTGCTGCGCCTGCGGCAAAAGCGGAAGGCAAATCTGAGTTTGCTGAAAACGACGCTTACGTTCACGCGACCCCGCTGATTCGCCGCCTGGCGCGCGAGTTCGGCGTTAACCTGGCGAAAGTGAAGGGCACTGGCCGTAAAGGTCGTATCCTGCGCGAAGACGTTCAGGCTTACGTGAAAGACGCTATCAAGCGCGCTGAATCCGCGCCAGCGGGCGCAACCGGCGGTTCTCTGCCAGGTCTGCTGCCGTGGCCGAAAGTGGACTTCAGCAAGTTTGGTGAAGTGGAAGAAGTTGAACTGGGCCGCATCCAGAAAATCTCTGGTGCTAACCTGAGCCGTAACTGGGTGATGATCCCGCACGTTACGCACTTCGACAAAACGGATATCACCGATCTGGAAGCGTTCCGTAAGCAGCAGAATGCGGAAGCTGAAAAACGTAAGCTGGACGTGAAATTCACGCCAGTGGTCTTCATCATGAAAGCCGTTGCCGCTGCTCTGGAACAGATGCCGCGCTTCAACAGCTCTCTGTCTGAAGACGGTCAGCGCCTGACGTTGAAGAAGTACATCAACATTGGTGTCGCGGTCGACACGCCGAACGGTCTGGTTGTTCCGGTGTTCAAAGATGTGAACAAGAAGAGCATTACTGAGCTGTCCCGTGAACTGACGACCATCTCTAAGAAAGCGCGTGATGGTAAGCTGACCGCTGGCGAAATGCAGGGCGGTTGCTTCACTATCTCCAGCATCGGCGGCCTGGGCACCACCCACTTCGCGCCGATTGTGAACGCGCCGGAAGTGGCTATCCTCGGCGTTTCTAAGTCCGCAATGGAACCGGTGTGGAATGGTAAAGAGTTTACTCCGCGTCTGATGATGCCGATTTCTCTCTCCTTCGACCACCGCGTGATTGACGGTGCTGATGGTGCTCGCTTTATCACCATCATCAACAACACGCTGTCTGACATTCGCCGTCTGGTGATGTAAGCAAGCAAAAAAGTCGGCCTGACGGCCGGCTTTTTTCTGGTAATCTCATGAAGTGAGTGAGGTTATCGTGCGAAAGACAAATCGGTTGCCGTTTGTTGTTTCAAAATTGTTAACAATTTTGTAAAATACGGGCGGATAGAACGACCCGGTGGATGATGGGCGACAAGACCAGGGATCGCCGGGAATAAATTAAGAGGTCATGATGAGTACTGAAATCAAAACTCAGGTCGTGGTACTTGGGGCAGGCCCGGCAGGTTACTCTGCTGCCTTCCGTTGCGCTGATTTAGGTCTGGAAACCGTAATCGTAGAACGTTACAACACCCTCGGCGGTGTTTGTCTGAACGTCGGCTGTATCCCTTCTAAAGCTCTTCTGCACGTAGCAAAAGTTATCGAAGAAGCCAAAGCACTGGCTGAACACGGTATCGTTTTTGGCGAGCCGAAAACCGATATCGACAAAATTCGTACCTGGAAAGAGAAAGTTATCACTCAGCTGACCGGCGGTCTGGCTGGTATGGCGAAAGGCCGTAAAGTGAAAGTGGTAAACGGTCTGGGTAAATTCACCGGGGCCAACACCCTGGAAGTGGAAGGCGAGAACGGCAAAACCGTGATCAACTTCGACAACGCGATTATTGCAGCAGGTTCCCGTCCGATCCAACTGCCGTTTATTCCGCACGAAGATCCGCGCGTCTGGGACTCCACCGACGCACTGGAACTGAAATCCGTACCGAAACGTCTGCTGGTTATGGGCGGCGGTATCATCGGTCTGGAAATGGGTACGGTGTACCATGCGCTGGGTTCAGAGATCGACGTGGTTGAAATGTTCGACCAGGTTATCCCGGCGGCTGACAAAGACATCGTTAAAGTCTTCACCAAACGCATCGGCAAGAAATTCAACCTGATGCTGGAAACCAAAGTGACTGCCGTTGAAGCGAAAGAAGACGGTATTTACGTTTCCATGGAAGGCAAAAAAGCACCAGCAGAAGCACAGCGTTACGATGCGGTGCTGGTGGCTATCGGCCGTGTGCCGAACGGTAAAAACCTCGATGCTGGCAAGGCTGGCGTAGAAGTTGACGACCGTGGCTTCATCCGCGTAGACAAACAGCTGCGCACTAACGTACCGCACATCTTTGCTATCGGCGATATCGTCGGTCAGCCGATGCTGGCGCACAAAGGTGTTCACGAAGGTCACGTTGCCGCTGAAGTTATCGCCGGTAAGAAACACTACTTCGATCCGAAAGTTATTCCGTCCATCGCCTACACTGAGCCAGAAGTTGCATGGGTAGGTCTGACGGAGAAAGAAGCGAAAGAGAAAGGCATCAGCTACGAAACCGCCACCTTCCCGTGGGCAGCGTCTGGCCGTGCTATCGCTTCTGACTGCGCAGACGGTATGACCAAGCTGATTTTCGACAAAGAGTCTCACCGTGTTATCGGTGGCGCGATTGTCGGCACCAACGGCGGCGAGCTGCTGGGCGAAATCGGTCTGGCGATCGAGATGGGCTGTGATGCTGAAGACATCGCGCTGACTATCCACGCTCACCCGACTCTGCACGAGTCCGTTGGCCTGGCAGCCGAAGTGTTCGAAGGCAGCATCACTGACCTGCCGAACCCGAAAGCGAAGAAGAAATAATCTTCTGAGTGGATAAAGAAAAAGCGGCTTAGCGGCCGCTTTTTTATTGGGGCAAATCCTGCCCCGGGTTTTGCCGGATGGCGGCATCAACGCCTTATCCGGCCTGTAATCTTTGATAACCGCTTTTACTCAACGGTCTGCCAGTGGGCATCGGCATTGAATTTATTGATTGTCGCGACGTTCTTCTCCGTCTCTTTTCCCAGGTTCGCCTGATACACCTTATCGTCCTGATTAACCATAAAGCTCATGACGCCCGTCTTCCCCCAAATTATCGGCCAGGCCAGCAGGGCGAAACCGTTTTCTGTGCTATCGGGAATAATGCGGAAATGGTAGCCGTGATAACCCTCACCGGGTGCCGAAGGACTGAATGCCGGGCCTAACGGGCTGGGCATCTCGCCGGGTTGTGCCGGCCAGTACAGTCCATCCTGCTGACCTTTGCTACTGATGAGTTTTGTCGCGAACCTCTGTTTGCGTTGCCAGTAATCGTATTGGGCATCCACATAGGCGCGCATCGCTTCTATCGCCGACAGTTCATTGCGGCCGATGGCGCGGGTGAGGATCTCGTCCTGAGCGGCCGCCATATCAAAATGCCAGCCATCAGCATCTTTCATCATCGGTACAGGCAGTTGCCACTCGTCGCGCCCGACGTTCAGGTGCGCGGTATCGCCTTGCTGCACGATACGGTGGCTGATTTTCCAGTCGCGGTTAAAGCGGGCAACGGCTTCGGGATCGGCGCCTTCCTGCGGCAGAAACTGTCGCCAGTTGTCGCCCAATAGCGCGGTCAACTGCGCCTCGTTTTGCGTGGCGACTGCGGTCGCGAACGCCGTTGCCGCGTCGTCAGGCGAAGGGAAGCGTTGTTGCGCGTAGCTCAACAACGGCAGCGACAGCAGCAGGGTGCTTAACAGGATTTTTTTCATCATCGACTCCGGTTAACGACGGCGAAATTCATGGCGCTCGGAAAGGTGTTCACGCGCAGCGGCATGCTGTTCAGTATTGAGATTGCCGACGTGACGACTCTGCTGGCCGCGCTGCTGCTGAGATTGCCAGGAGGGCGAACGGCTGTCGTTACCGCTGAACACATTGGCATGGTTCTGCCGGAAGGTCTGACGCTGCTGCGGCGTGGCGGATGCGACGCGCTGGTGAACGGTCTCCCGTTGCTGCTGTGACAGTGAATGTGACTGAACCGACTCCCTGTGAACGCTGTCTTGCCGGGTGTCGTAGCCGCGATAGTTATTCCGCTGGGCAATCTGGTTTAGCTGCTGCGAGGCCGCTTTGCGCTGGGCATCGCGGGACGTCGCGCCAGGCGGTTGGGTTCGCGTGGCGGGAGACGCGTGGCTGTGCTGCTGGAATTGCGCCATCGCCGCCTGACGCTGGCTGTCGCGGGAGGCTGGCGTCTGTTGAGTGGCGCTTAACCCGCCGCTGACATCGGTTTGATGAAAACGTTGGGACACCGCGTTGTTCTGATAGGGCACGCCGTTGCGATACGCCGGGTTGTGCTGCCAGGCCATTGTCTGCCCTTTGAGATTTTGCCCGGTAATGTGATTGAAGTTATTCACATTGATATTGATGTTATCCCCGTTGTGCTGGTAGCCATTGCCGCCGTGATGGTCGTTATCATCGTGGTGGTGATGGTCATCGTCGTGGTGATGATGATCGTCGTCCCAGTCGATGCTGCTGAACAACGCGTAGGTGGTGGCGACGCCGAGGCTATAACCAAAGCCTTTCACGAAACTGTCGGCGAATTGCTGTCCGGGAGGCGGCGGCAGATACACGGGCGGGTAAGCGGTGTTCGGCCAGGCGCCGTAAACGGTCGCGGGATTATAGTTGGGAACATAGACGACCTGTGGATCGGCGGGCTCAATTTTGATCACCGTCGGCGTCGTGCTTTGTACGTTAGCGGCGGCGCTCTGCTTCGGCGTGCTGCTAACCGTTTGCTGCGGCGTGGATTTCAGCGAGCCGGTTTGCTGCGCCAGTAAACGCAACCGTTGCACCGCGTCCATGACGTCCTGCGGCTGGGCCAGAAAAGCGTCGCCAAGGTTTTGCACCCACGTTGGGTTTTCGCCCATCAGCGCCATCAACTGGGGAAACGCCACCAGTGATTTCACGCTCGGGTCCCAGGGCTGACCGGAGACGGCCTGTATTGCCGCATCGCCTTGCAGGGTTGGGTTGTCATGCGACCACTGCACTGCCTGAACCACGTTCGCCGGATAGGTGGCGGCCATCAGCACCTGAGAAAGCAGCGAGTCAGGGTAGAGCGCTATCGGGGCGACCCATTGATCGATTTGCGCTGCGGTAAACGCGGCTTTTGCTTCAGGTTCCGCGGCGGCGGTCGGCTGCGGCTGCACGACGACGGGCGCGGGTTGAAGCGGGGCTTCGGGCGTGCGGCTTTTTACATACAACACACCCGAAGCGGCAAATAACCCTGCGCTGCATACCAGCGCAATTACATGGGGCTTAAAGGGCAACGTCATTTTATCTCTCCCGATTCCTGAAGAATCGTCATGGTCATTATGCCTGCCGCCAGCGGGTGCGGTGTTGCGTGAGTATAGGGCGGCGGGAGTTTAATTTTTGACTAATATTGGGATCGCTACCGTCAGGTGATGATTAGCGTTCGAAATAATGTGAGCAAACGTTGCAGGGGAAAATGTCTCTTTCCTGAAAAGGCGAAGGGCAATAGACCATGCGTAACGATTCAGCCACTTTTTTATGTTGCTTTTTTGTAAACAGATTAACACCCCACTAAAATCCTGCTATTCTGCCCGTTGCGGTATCGGGCATTTACCCTACAAACTGCTGTCTCACAGGAGCGTGAAGAGAATCGCCCATATACAAAAGCGCCGCACTATGACAATGAGAGCGAGGAGAACCGTCGTGCTAGAAGAATACCGTAAGCACGTAGCTGAGCGTGCCGCCCTTGGGATTGTGCCCAAACCCTTAGATGCAACCCAAATGGCCGCACTTGTCGAGCTGCTGAAGACCCCGCCTGTGGGCGAAGAAGAATTCCTGTTAGACCTGTTAATCAACCGTGTTCCCCCTGGCGTCGATGAAGCCGCCTATGTAAAAGCGGGCTTTCTCGCTGCCGTCGCGAAAGGCGACACCACCTCCCCGCTGGTTACTCCAGAAAAAGCCATTGAACTGCTGGGCACCATGCAGGGTGGTTACAACATTCATCCGCTGATTGACGCGCTGGACGATGCCAAACTGGCGCCGATTGCTGCTAAAGCGCTGTCCCATACCCTGCTGATGTTCGACAACTTCTACGATGTAGAAGAAAAAGCCAAAGCGGGCAACGAATATGCGAAGCAGGTGATGCAGTCCTGGGCCGATGCCGAATGGTTCCTGAACCGTCCTGCTCTGGCTGAAAAAATCACCGTTACCGTCTTTAAAGTGACCGGTGAAACCAACACCGACGACCTCTCCCCGGCGCCAGATGCCTGGTCCCGCCCGGACATTCCGCTGCACGCGCTGGCGATGCTGAAAAACGCCCGTGAAGGCATTGAGCCGGATCAGCCTGGCGTGGTGGGGCCGATCAAACAGATCGAAGCGTTGCAGCAAAAAGGCTATCCGTTAGCCTACGTGGGCGACGTTGTTGGCACCGGTTCTTCGCGTAAATCCGCTACCAACTCCGTGTTGTGGTTCATGGGCGATGACATCCCGAATGTGCCGAACAAACGCGGCGGCGGTCTGTGTCTTGGCGGCAAAATTGCGCCTATCTTCTTTAACACGATGGAAGATGCGGGCGCGCTGCCCATTGAAGTGGACGTGAATAACCTGAACATGGGCGATGTGATTGACGTTTACCCGTACAAAGGTGAAGTCCGCCATCACGAAACCGGCGAACTGCTGGCGAGCTTTGAACTGAAAACCGACGTGCTGATCGACGAAGTGCGCGCGGGCGGTCGTATTCCGCTGATCATCGGTCGCGGCCTGACCACCAAAGCGCGTGAAGCGCTGGGTCTGCCGCACAGCGATGTGTTCCGTCAGGCGAAAGACGTGGCGGAAAGCGCTCGCGGCTACTCGCTGGCGCAGAAGATGGTGGGCCGTGCCTGCGGCGTTGCCGGTATCCGTCCGGGCGCTTACTGCGAACCGAAAATGACCTCCGTAGGCTCTCAGGATACCACTGGCCCAATGACCCGTGACGAACTGAAAGACCTGGCGTGCCTGGGCTTCTCGTCTGACCTGGTGATGCAGTCTTTCTGCCATACCGCAGCGTATCCGAAACCGGTTGACGTAACTACGCACCACACGCTGCCGGATTTCATCATGAACCGTGGCGGCGTCTCTCTGCGTCCGGGCGATGGCGTAATCCACTCCTGGCTGAACCGTATGCTGCTGCCGGATACCGTTGGTACCGGCGGCGACTCCCATACCCGTTTCCCGATTGGTATCTCCTTCCCGGCGGGTTCTGGCCTGGTGGCGTTTGCGGCGGCGACTGGCGTCATGCCGCTGGATATGCCGGAATCAGTGCTGGTGCGCTTTAAAGGCAAAATGCAGCCGGGTATCACCCTGCGCGATCTGGTACACGCGATCCCGCTGTACGCGATCAAACAGGGTCTGCTGACCGTTGAGAAGAAAGGTAAGAAAAACATCTTCTCCGGCCGTATTCTGGAAATCGAAGGGCTGCCGGACCTGAAAGTGGAACAGGCGTTTGAGCTGACCGATGCCTCTGCGGAGCGTTCTGCGGCAGGCTGTACCATTAAGCTCAACAAAGAGCCGATTATCGAGTACCTGAACTCCAACATCGTTCTGCTGAAGTGGATGATCGCGGAAGGTTACGGCGATCGCCGCACCCTGGAGCGCCGTATTCAGGGCATGGAAAAATGGCTGGCGGACCCGCAGTTGCTGGAAGCGGATGCGGATGCTGATTATGCGGCGGTGATCGAGATCGATCTGGCTGATATCAAAGAGCCGATCCTCTGCGCGCCGAACGATCCTGACGATGCGCGTCTGCTGTCTGATGTGCAGGGCGAGAAGATTGACGAAGTCTTTATCGGTTCCTGTATGACCAACATCGGTCACTTCCGTGCGGCAGGTAAACTGCTGGATGCGCACAAAGGCCAGCTGCCGACCCGCCTGTGGGTGGCGCCGCCAACCCGTATGGATGCCGCGCAGTTGACCGAAGAGGGCTACTATAGCGTCTTTGGTAAGAGCGGCGCGCGGATTGAAATTCCAGGCTGTTCACTGTGCATGGGGAACCAGGCGCGTGTGGCTGACGGGGCGACGGTTGTTTCTACCTCAACCCGTAACTTCCCGAACCGTCTGGGAACCGGGGCGAACGTCTATCTGGCTTCTGCGGAACTGGCGGCGGTTGCGGCGCTGATCGGCAAACTGCCGACGCCGGAAGAGTACCAGACCTACGTTGCGCAGGTGGATAAAACCGCCGTGGATACCTACCGTTATCTGAACTTCGATCAGCTTTCCCAGTACACCGAGAAAGCCGACGGCGTGATTTTCCAGACTGCGGTGTAACGGCTCCGACCTGTTCTGCGTAAAAACGCATCAATGCCCGGTGAAACCTTGCGTCACCGGGCATTTTTATTTCTATTCCTTCCGCCCGTTCCGCTTTTTTTCTTCCGTTGTGCTGCGATAATTACAGCATGGGCGCAATGCGGTAATGGCGCATTGCCGGGAGCAGAGGAACACATTATGGATTACGAATTTCTGCGCGATATTACCGGAGTGGTAAAAGTGCGAATGTCCATGGGCCACGAGGTGGTGGGGCACTGGTTTAACGAAGAAGTGAAAGAGAACCTGGCCTTGCTTGATGAAGTGGAACAAGCGGCGCGTGCGCTAAAGGGCAGTGAGCGTTCCTGGCAACGGGCGGGACATGAATATACGCTCTGGATGGATGGCGAAGAGGTGATGGTTCGCGCTAATCAACTGGAGTTTACCGGCGACGAAATGGAAGAGGGGATGAACTACTACGACGAAGAGAGCTTATCGCTCTGCGGCGTGGAGGACTTTCTTCAGGTTGTTGCGGCTTACCGTCATTTCATTCAACAACGCTAAATACGGTGGAGCCTCCGTGCTCCGCCGTTACGCTTATACCGCAGGGATATTGCGGCCGTAGTAAATCTCGCGCATCTCTTTCCACAGCGCAGCGGTAATCTCTTTGCGCTCGGTTTCCGTCAGATCTTCCGGTTTAGTGTGGAACATGTAGTGCTTAAGATCGAACTCTTTAAGCAGCATCTTGGTATGGAAGATATTTTCCTGATACACGTTCACATCCACCATGTCATACAGCGACTTCATGTCGTCGGACATAAAGTTCTGAATGGAATTAATCTCATGATCGATAAAGTGTTTCATGCCGTTGACGTCGCGGGTAAACCCACGTACGCGGTAGTCGATGGTGACGATATCGGACTCTAACTGGTGGATCAGGTAATTCAGCGCCTTCAGCGGGGAAATCACGCCGCAGGTCGAAACTTCAATGTCGGCGCGGAAGGTGCACAATCCGCCTTCCGGGTGGCTTTCCGGGTAGGTATGCACGCAGATATGGCTCTTATCCAGATGGGCGACGACGGCCTCGGGCAGCGGGCCGGGATGCTCTGTTTTGTCGATAAGCTGCGGGTCGACCGGCTCTTCGCTTACCAGAATAGTGACGCTGGCGCCCTGGGGTTCATAATCCTGGCGGGCGATATTCAGGATATTCGCGCCGATGATGGAGCACGTCTCTGACAGAATTTCCGTCAGGCGATTGGCGTTATAGAGTTCATCGATATAGGCAATGTAACCATCGCGCTCTTCTGCGGTTTTGGCGTAGCAGATATCGTAAATACAAAAACTCAGACTTTTGGTCAGATTATTAAAGCCATGCAGTTTCAGTTTTTTCAATTTCTTATCTTCTCCTTAGGACGACGGTGTTGCGAGCGCGTCTTGCAAATACTGAGGTAAGGCAAAAGCTGCCGTGTGAACAGACGGATTGTAGTAACGGCATTTCAGGCCGGAGGTATGGAAACGCGCCTGAATAATCTCGGTTGACAGGTGGCGCAGCGCGTCATTGTCCGTCGCCCACGCGAAGGTCATAATGCCGCCGTAGTAGGTCGGAATGGCTGCCTGGTAGAAGCTGACATCGCCAAAGTAATGGCTGAGCTTGCGGTGGCTGTCAATGGCTTCATCCTGTTGCAGGAAGCAGACGCCGTTCTGTGCGACAAAGATCCCGCCAGGATTCAGACAGCGCTTGCAACCTTCATAGAAGGTTGAGGTGAACAGACTCTCGCCGGGGCCGATCGGATCGGTACAGTCGGAGATGATCACATCAAAGGTCTGGCTGGTCTGATTCACGAAGTTAACGCCATCGTCGATCACCAGATTAAAACGCGGATCGTCATAGCTGCCTGCGTTGTGATTCGGCAGATACTGACGGCAGAAAGAGACCACGCCTGCGTCGATCTCCACCATCGTGATCGTTTCGACATTTTTATGCCGTGTCACTTCACGCAGCATTGCGCCGTCGCCGCCGCCGATGATCAGCACATGTTTCGCGTGGCCGTGTGCCAGCAGCGGAACGTGGGTCATCATCTCGTGATAGATAAACTCATCGCGCTCGGTGGTTTGCACCACGCCGTCCAGCGCCATTACGCGGCCAAACGCGGCGTTCTCGAAAATAATCAGATCCTGGTGATTGGTTTTCTCGTGATACAGCACGTTGTCCACGGCAAAGTACTGACCAAACTGGTCGTGTAGCGTTTCATGCCACTTCGTATTTTCGGCCATTGGCTGATACCTCCATTGTTAACACCCGTAAAAAATGGGCGCAACATAATAGCTAACAATGACCGATGATGCACGGTCATTATTTCAGCAATAAGGTATCCGTTGGGTATAACGCGAGTTATTTTACGTAGGCCAGCAAACTCAGGGAATCGCGCGCCAGCGCTTTGCATTTTTTGGCGACGGGAATGCCGATGCCGCTCAGATCGCGGTAGCTGTCTTCACCGAGGGATTTCATGTCGAAGGAGTCGTAATTGCTGAGGTCCCACTGGTTTTGCTGGGCAAAAAAGACCAGTGCGCGACGAATCTGACCGTTCGGGAGATTCTGGTAGCCGCAGTCATTTTTCAGAAAGACGAACACCGCCGTTAAATCTGCCATATCTTCGGCTTCGGATTCACTGAGCGCATAGCTGTTTGCGCATACGGCCATCAGGCTGCCGAACAACACTGTTCTGAAAAACGTCTTCATTGCTTCTACCACTGCATCACGGAAATTAAACGTTAGCACACTGCGGGCTAGGCGACGACATTTATTATTGTATCCGACGGGCGTCTGTGACTTGACCTTCCCGTAAGGGGAGGGTCTATGCTCAAAGGTCAGACTGCGTCCCGCCGGTTGAAAATAAGGAAGTGATTATGCAACGTCGTGATTTCTTAAAATATTCTGTGGCGCTTGGGGTCGCATCGGCACTGCCGTTGTGGAGCCGCGCCGTGTTTGCTGCGGAACGTCCCGCGTTACCCATTCCCGATCTTTTAACCGCCGACGCGCGCAATCACATTTCGCTGATTGTCAAAGCCGGACAGTCGACCTTCGCGGGTAAAACGGCAACGACCTGGGGCTACAACGGCACGCTACTCGGGCCGGCGCTTAAGCTGCACAAAGGTCAGCGTATTACCGTGGATATTCATAACCAGCTTGCCGAGGAGACGACGCTGCACTGGCATGGGCTGGAAGTTCCCGGCGAAGTGGACGGAGGCCCGCAGGGGGTGATTGCGGCGGGCGGCAAGCGCTCCGTCACCTTCACGCCTGAACAGCGTGCGGCAACCTGCTGGTTCCACCCTCATCAGCATGGGAAAACCGGTCGTCAGGTGGCGATGGGACTGGCGGGCC
Organism: Citrobacter sp. CK194; assembly: GCF_030333395.1. Lineage (NCBI taxonomy): Bacteria > Pseudomonadati > Pseudomonadota > Gammaproteobacteria > Enterobacterales > Enterobacteriaceae > Citrobacter > Citrobacter sp. CK194. Next base: position 82,514 of record NZ_JAOWGA010000012.1, on the reverse strand, counting down.
TGGTACTGATTGAAGATGAAGACATTGGCAAACTGCTCCTGCCAAAACAGTGGGGGATAGACGATGTGCCGGTGATTATTCAGGACAAACAGTTTTCCCCTGACGGACAAATCAATTATCAGCTGGATATGATGACCGCCGCCGTCGGGTGGTTTGGCGACACGCTGCTGACCAACGGGGCGATTTATCCGCAGCATGCTGCGCCAAAAGGCTGGCTGCGTCTGCGTCTGCTGAATGGCTGCAACGCGCGTTCACTGAACATCGCCACCAGCGACAACCGTCCGCTGTATGTTATCGCCAGCGATGGCGGCCTGCTGGCGGAGCCGGTGAAGGTAAACGCACTGCCCATGTTAATGGGGGAGCGTTTCGAAGTGCTTATCGACATCAGCGACGGCAAAGCGTTTGAGTTGATGACGCTGCCCGTCAGCCAGATGGGGATGACGATCGCGCCGTTTGATAAACCGCACCCGGTTATGCATATTCAGCCGCTGGCGGTCACGGCCTCCGGCACCTTGCCGGATACGCTGACCACGATGCCTGCATTGCCTTCTCTTGATGGCCTGACGCAGCGAAAACTGCAACTGTCGATGGACCCGATGCTCGACATGATGGGTATGCAGATGCTGATGCAAAAGTATGGCGATCGGGCGATGGCGGGAATGGATCATGGGCAGATGATGGGGCATATGAATCATGGCTCAATGGATCACGGCAATGATGGACATATGAATCACGGCGGGAAGTTCGATTTCCACAATGCCAATAAGATCAACGGTCTGGCGTTTGATATGACGACACCAATGTTTGCCGCCGCCAAAGGGCAGTATGAGCGTTGGGTTATTTCCGGCGAAGGTGACATGATGCTGCATCCGTTCCATATTCATGGTACGCAGTTCCGCATCCTGTCGGAAAACGGCAGAGCCCCGGCGGCGCATCGCGCAGGCTGGAAGGATACGGTGCGGGTTGAAGGCGGGATCAGCGAGGTGCTGGTGAAGTTTGATCACGAGGCATCGCAAGAACATGCTTACATGGCGCACTGCCATCTGCTGGAGCATGAAGATACAGGCATGATGCTTGGCTTTACGGTATAAACATGCCGGATGGCGCTGGCGCTTATCCGGCCTACAGTCTCGGTTTTACGGTATAAACATGCCGGATGGCACTGACGCTTATCCGGCCTACAGTAAAGTGAGCATCCTGTAGGCCGGATAAGGCGAAGCCGCCATCCGGCATAAACGTTACTGCGCGTCGTCAGGCAGAGCGTACGCGACAATATAGTCGCCCATCTTCGTCCCGAACGAACCGTGCCCCCCGGCGGAAATCACGACGTACTGCTTACCGTTGACTTCATACGTCATCGGCGTTGCCTGACCGCCTGCGGGCAGACGGCCTTCCCACAGTTTTTCACCATTGCTCATGTTGTAAGCGCGCAGGTAGTTATCTGCGGTCGCGGCAATAAACAGCACGTTGCCAGCGGTAGAGATTGAGCCGCCCAGCATTGGCATCCCCATATTGAACGGCACCTTAAACGGCATCGGGAACGGCATGCTGTCCTGCGGCGTACCAATACGTTTTTTCCAGACAACTTCGTTGGTTTTCAGATCCAGCGCGGAGATGTAACCCCAGGCAGGCTGTTTACACGGCAGACCAAACGGCGACAGGAACGGGTTCAGCGTCACGCCATACGGTACGCCATACTGCGGCTGAATACCCGATTCCGAACCGGTGCCTTTGGCATCTTCCGGCGGCTCCATCGGATTACCTGGGCCGCGTGGGATCAGTTTAGAGACAAACGGCAGCGCCATCGGGTTGGCAATCGCCACCTGACGGTTCGGATCGACGGAAATGCCGCCCCATTCGAACATACCGAGGTTGCCCGGGAAGACCAGCGTGCCTTTTTCTGACGGCGGGGTAAAGATCCCTTCATAACGCATCTGATGGAACATCACGCGGCACACCAGCTGATCGAACATGGTGGCGCCCCACATATCCGCACCGGTCAGGTCTTTCGTCGGACGGAAGCTCAAATCAGAGAACGGCTGCGTTTTGGTGACGTAATCCCCTTTGGCCGCGCCCTGCGGCACCGGTTTTTCCGGGGCAGGCACCACAAGCTGACCATTGCGACGGTCCAGCACGAAAATATTACCGGTTTTTGCCGGAGCGTAGATGACCGGAACGGTTTGCCCTTTCACAGTGATATCCGCCAGCGTCGGCTGGGACGGCATATCCATATCCCACAGATCGTGATGAACGGTCTGATAGCTCCAGGCCAGTTTACCGGTCGTTGCATTGAGCGCCAGGATCGAGCTGGCATAGCGCTCCTGCTCTGGCGTACGGTTGCCGCCCCAGATATCTGGGGTGGTGACGCCCATCGGCAGATAGACCAGATCCAGCTTCGCGTCATACGCGGCTGGTGCCCAGGAGTTTGGCGAGTTTGGCGTGAAGTGGTGCTCATCCGACGGGATCGCGTTCGGGTCTTTCGCACCGGGATCGAATGCCCACAGCAGTTTACCGCTGTTCACGTCAAAGCCGCGAATAACCCCGGACGGCTCGCGGGTAGAGAAGTTATCGGTGACGGCGCCTGCAATGACGATCACCTTGTCGGTCACGACCGGCGGTGATGTGGGTTCATACATGCCCGGCGTAGTGACCGGCATATTGGTTTGCAGGTTCAGAATGCCGTTGTTGGCAAAGGATTCGCACAGCTTGCCGTTGTCCGCGTTGAGGGCGAAAACACGGCCATCGTTCACCGGCAGAATAATGCGGCGCGGGCAGTCTGAAACGACATCCGGCGAGGCGTTATCGGCCGTGGCTTCATGATAGGAGACGCCACGACAGGTGACATGCTGGAAGCTGGGATCGGTATTGAGTTGCGGGTCGAAATGCCACTTCTCTTTCCCGCTCGCCGCGTCCAGCGCAAACAGACGCTGGTGGGCGGTACACAGATACAGCGTATCGCCGACTTTAATCGGGGTCACTTCGTTGGTGATTTCACCCGGATCGTTCGGCTGCTTCAGATCGCCGGTACGGAACACCCACGCCTCTTTCAGGTTGTGGACGTTATCAGCAGTGATCTGCTTCAGCGGAGAGTAGCGCTGCCCTTCCTGATTGCGGCCATAGGCAGGCCAGTCCTGGTCCGCAACCGGAGAGATCGGTTCGGCAGGCACCGCGTCCGCGCTTAGCGTACCGTTGATCTCTTGCGGGTCGTTGAAGCCAGCCCAGGTGAGGATGCCGCCGCTTATCAGCAGGGCAACTACCAGCGCGCTGACAGCGCCGCTGGAAGGGACGCTCAGGCGATGCCAGACAAACGGTAAAATCAGCCAGATGCCGAAGAAGACCAGAATGTCGCTACGCGGGGTCAGCGCCCAGAAGTCGAAGCCGACTTCCCACACGCCCCAGATCATAGTGGCGAGGAGCAGGGCGGCATACAGCCACAGCGCGGAACGCTTGCTGCGCCATAATAGCCCGGCGACGCCAAGCATGACGATGCCCGCAATCGGGTAGTACCAGGAGCCGCCGATGGCGACCAGCCAGCCGCCGCCGATCAGCAGATACAGCCCGCAGAGTGCAGCGAAGAGGGCTGTCAGCGTCACGAGAAGCCGTGGCGCTTTTGCGTTGTTATTTGCCATAAAAAGATACCATCTCAATTTGTTAATTTTTTAGTAGCAATTAATTATAGGATTTAACAAGTGTGATCGTCATCACAAAATGAGCTTTATTAACAGATGCCGCGAATAAATACTTTTGCTGGTATACTGCGTGCCTTGCGCTTCGATGCTGTCTTATCAAGAGCAGGCATGAAGTGATTTGTTTTTAAATCATATGGTTAGAGATATGAAACATACTGTAGAAGTAATGATCCCCGAAGCGGAGATCAAAGCGCGCATTGCCGAACTGGGTCGTCAGATTACTGAACGTTATAAAGACAGCGGCAGTGACATGGTGCTGGTAGGTCTGCTGCGTGGCTCATTTATGTTTATGGCGGATCTGTGCCGCGAGGTACAGGTGTCTCATGAAGTCGATTTTATGACCGCCTCCAGCTACGGTAGCGGCATGTCCACCACTCGCGATGTGAAAATTCTCAAGGACCTGGATGAAGATATCCGTGGCAAGGATGTGCTGATTGTCGAAGATATTATCGATTCCGGGAATACGCTGTCGAAAGTACGGGAAATCCTGAGCCTGCGTGAGCCAAAGTCTCTGGCGATTTGTACGCTGCTGGATAAGCCGTCTCGCCGTGAGGTTGACGTCCCGGTTGAGTTTATCGGTTTCTCGATCCCGGATGAGTTCGTTGTGGGTTACGGCATTGACTATGCTCAGCGTTATCGCCATCTGCCGTATGTTGGTAAAGTGGTGCTGCTGGACGAGTAAGAACGTTGTGCCGGATGGCGCTACAGGTGCTATGTCCGTAGAAATGTAGGCCGGGTAAGGCGTAGCCGCCACCCGGCAATACACGTTTACTTGTGGTTAATATGCTTTTTGCTGAGGTTTGAAACCCCCCGACGATAGCGCTGTTCCAGCGTTTCACGGTTGGTCGCCGTGACTTCCAGATCGCGCAGCAGGCCGTCGTGAATACCGTAGGCCCAGCCGTGAATCGTCACTTTCTGACCGCGTTTCCACGCGGACTGCATGATGGTTGAGTGGCCCAGGTTATATACCTGTTCCATCACGTTCAGCTCGCACAGGGTATCGATTCGACGCTCCTGCGGCATTTCTCCGAGTAATGAGCTATGTTTGAACCAGATATCGCGAATGTGCAGCAACCAGTTGTTAATTAACCCCAGTTCCGGGTTTTCAACAGCCGCCTGGACGCCGCCACAACCGTAGTGACCACAAATAATAATGTGTTCAACTTCCAGTACATCGACGGCATACTGCACCACGGAGAGGCAGTTGAGATCGGTGTGAATGACCAGGTTGGCAACATTGCGGTGAACAAATAATTCGCCTGGCTCAAGGCCGGTTAAACGTTCTGCGGGAACGCGGCTGTCGGAACATCCAATCCATAGAAAGCGCGGTTTCTGCGCTTGCGCCAGTTTCTCAAAAAATCCGGGATCCTCTTCCACCAGCATTTTTGACCATAGTGCATTGTTGCTGATGAGTGTATCTATGTCTTTCATGGAGGTTAACGACCTGTAACCAAATAAGTGCGTTGGGCTAATATAGGGCAACTCCGGGATTATTTAAACCATATACTCGTCATTCTTCACGTTGCAGGTGCGTTGGCTTCCTCGCTCACCCCGGTCACTTACTGGTGTAAGCTTCCGGGGATTCACTGCGTTGCCGCCTTCCTGCAACTCGAATTATTTAGAGTGTAAATAAAGTGTAAGAACGTAAGGTAAGTAAAAATTCATGACCATTGCACTGGAACTTCAGCAACTTAAAAAAACGTATCCGGGCGGCGTTCAGGCGCTCCGTGGGATCGATTTGCAGGTTGAGGCGGGTGATTTTTATGCGCTTCTGGGGCCAAACGGGGCGGGGAAATCAACCACCATTGGCATTATCAGCTCGCTGGTTAACAAAACCTCCGGGCGCGTCTGCGTCTTTGGTTACGACCTTGAAAAAGATGTGGTCAACGCCAAACGCCAGCTTGGCCTGGTGCCGCAGGAATTTAACTTCAACCCGTTTGAAACCGTCCAGCAGATCGTCGTCAATCAGGCGGGGTACTACGGCGTTGAGCGTAAAGAAGCCGTTGCGCGCAGCGAAAAGTATCTGAAACAACTCGATCTGTGGGAAAAACGTAACGAACGTGCGCGTATGCTCTCCGGCGGGATGAAGCGTCGTTTGATGATCGCCCGGGCGCTGATGCATGAGCCGAAACTGTTGATTCTGGATGAACCCACCGCAGGGGTGGATATTGAACTTCGCCGCTCAATGTGGGGCTTTTTGAAGGATTTAAACGACAAAGGCACCACGATCATCCTGACGACGCACTATCTTGAAGAAGCGGAAATGCTGTGTCGCAACATCGGTATCATTCAGCACGGCGCGCTGGTGGAAAACACCTCGATGAAAAATCTGCTCTCTAAGCTGAAATCCGAGACGTTTATTCTCGATCTGGCGGCGAAAAGCCCGCTGCCGAGGCTGGAAGGCTATCAGTACCGTCTGGTGGATACCTCGACGCTGGAGGTCGAAGTATTGCGGGAACAGGGCATCAATAGCGTCTTTTCGCAATTGAGCAGCCAGGGCGTTCAGGTTCTCAGTATGCGTAACAAGGCAAACCGCCTGGAAGAACTGTTTGTCTCTCTGGTGCATGATAAAAAAGGAGATCGCGGATGATGCAGCTGTATTGGGTCGCGCTGAAAAGCATCTGGGCGAAAGAGATTAACCGCTTTATGCGTATCTGGGTGCAGACGCTGGTGCCGCCGGTCATCACCATGACGCTCTATTTTATTATCTTCGGTAATCTGATTGGCTCACGCATTGGCGAGATGCACGGTTTTAGCTATATGCAGTTTATCGTGCCGGGCTTAATCATGATGGCGGTGATCACCAACGCGTATGCCAATGTGGCCTCATCCTTCTTTAGCGCCAAATTCCAGCGCAACATTGAAGAACTGCTGGTGGCGCCTGTCCCGACGCACGTTATTATCGTCGGATATATTGGCGGCGGCGTGGCGCGCGGGCTGTGCGTAGGGGTTCTGGTTACGGTGATTTCGCTGTTCTTTGTGCCGTTCCAGGTACACTCCTGGGTGTTCGTGGCGTTAACGCTGGTGCTGACGGCGGTGCTGTTTTCGCTGGCAGGGCTGCTGAACTCGGTCTTTGCGAAGACCTTTGATGATATCAGCCTGATCCCGACGTTCGTGCTGACGCCGCTCACTTACCTAGGCGGGGTGTTTTATTCCCTGACGCTGCTACCGCCGTTCTGGCAAGGATTGTCGCATCTGAACCCGATTGTCTACATGATCAGCGGCTTCCGCTATGGTTTCCTGGGCATTCACGACGTACCGCTGGTCACTACGTTCGGCGTTCTGGCCGTGTTTATCCTGGCGTTTTACCTGCTGTGCTGGTACTTAATTCAGCGCGGACGCGGCTTGCGCACGTAATGTTTTTCCTCTCCTCCGCCGGGGGGAGAGGCAGACTTTGACGTTTATCACCCTTACTCATTTATCACACTGATAAACTACTTGCTTGCTAAGGAGGTAGGCTATGTTGGGTTGGGTGATTACCTGTCATGACGATCGCGCGCAGGAGCTACAGGATCGTCTGGAAGAAAAACATGGCCCGCTGGCGCAGTGCCGGGCGGTGAACTTCTGGCGCGGCCTGAGTACCAATATGCTCAGCCGTATGATGTGTGAAGCATTACACCAGGCGGATTCCGGCGATGGGGTGATCTTTTTAACGGACACGTCCGGCGCCGCGCCTTATCGTGTGGCGTCGCTGATGAGCCATAAACATTCCGGCTGCGAAGTGATTGCTGGTGTGACGTATTCATTGCTTGAAGAAATGCTTGCCGCACGGGAATCCATGAGCAGCGCGGCGTTCCGTGACACCATTGTTTCCCTCGGCGCGCCCGATGTCACCAGTCTCTGGCATCAACAGCAAAAAAATCCGCCTTTTGTGCTAAAGCATGATTTGTACGCGTACTGACGGTCAATTCGTGGAAGCGATGATGCGGCTGACAGGTAGTCAGCCGCAGGGAACGTTATTCGTAGCTGAGGGTGAAAGTACCGACGGTTTCAAAAGTGCCGGCTTTAATTGTACCGATTTTGATTAACTGCCCGGTGAAATCCAGACCAATAGATTCATGATACCACTCACGATTTCCGCTGTAGGTGATACCGACACGCTCCGAACCGTCTACCTTCATTGTTTGTGTGTTGTTATTGATAATGGAACGAATTTTTACGCCCACGCCCTCGGCGCTCCCTGAAGAGTTGGTGAGAATCGTATTGTCTGCGCCATGATTGCCGGTCAGGGTGACAGTAACGGTCGTCAATGAGCAGCGGAATAAGTTAAACGTAAACGGCTTTTCTACCGACTCGCCCGTTTTTTCGAAATCGGAACGGTAAAAGTCGCCAAAATCCACGTCCCGATCGTATTCGTCATTATTTATCCCCATTCCCTGGCAGGTCGGCTCCATGACGGAAAACGCCATCGATGCTCCACTCATCATAAGGTCGAGATCGTTTTGCCCGGCATCTCCTATGTGCAGAGTACCGATTTTCCCTGGCAGCGCGTTCCCGTCCGTCTGACCATTTCGGGGGTGGTAGTCTGGCGTCTGATACATCGTGACGAAGATATCCCAGTTGCGTGTTGCGCTAGGCCCCGTCCAGGGGGCATCGCCATGGCTTGGGAAGGTTGACGTTCCTCCGGGCAGCGGCAGGTTTAAATCCAGATCGTTAGTGTTGTTGCCGTTGTGGCAGTTCCCGATACACCTCACGGAATAGGTGTAAACAATGCCGGGAATCGAGGTTTTGAGCAGCCCGGTAGGGCCATCTGACCCCTGAGTGGTATAGTGATCCCACAAATTGGCGTCGGTAGGGCCGGTCAACGTTACGGCATTGCTCCCACTACCTCCGCATGTGATGGGCGCCGCTCCCTGGAATAAAGGGAAATCACCCTCCATAGACTGAGGGTTCATAATGATGAGCGGCGTATCGATGCCTCCGATGGGGCCAATGAGCGTTCTGGCAGTCCAGAAAGCAGGTATACTGGCCTGCTGTGTCGTAAAATGACATGCGGTGTCTGCTAACGCTTGCCTGGCGAAAATGGAGAGCACGCAAAATAATAGCGGCAGTAAATAGCGTAATTTCATCATAAATCCCTTTACTGATAGGTTACATTGACCACTACATTGCTGGTCACCAGTCCGTTGCCGACATCGCCCGTGTTCTGGTAGCGGGCGTAAAACACATAATCTGCTGGAAAGAGCGGTGCCGCTTGCCCGCTAAGGTCATACGCTACGTCGGAACTGCCATCGCTATTCAATACGTTCGTGTGGTGTGTGGCGGAAAAAACAACCACACCGACATTTCTGGCCTGATCGCTGACCGCGTTATTGATAAATACCTGGCTGTTGTCGGGGTTTATACCGAATTGCGGTTCAAATCGAAAATGAAGCTGCTGGCTTCCTTCGCTTCCTGCTGGCGGCACGTCGCAGTTGACAACCTGAATGGTAAACGTTGTACCGCCAGCGTCCGTTTCCGGCCGCAGGCGATCGCTGTTGTCCGTATTGTAAAACCAACTGCGCGTGACGGTTGGCAACTCGACATTACCGCCATTTTCCAGGCTTACTTGGCAGGTATTGGCCAGAATCTTCGCCTTAAAATTGACGTCCATTCCGCTGTCGTCAGCCTGACTGACGACAGGCCACAGTCCTGCCAGGCCCACCAGCAGGGCGAAAGTAAATCGCATAAAAAATAGTGTCTGTCGCATAGTTGCCCGCTGGCTACATTACTGGTAGGTGACTAAAAAGGTGATAAGCGACGTCGCTTCACCTGTTGTGATATCAGCGGCTGTTTTACCGTTCGCAACGACCCAGCGAGCCACCAGAGGATAGGTGTAGCTCTGGTTCATATTCTTCGAACCAAACGAATGCGTCAGTACATTCGAAGGGTTGCCCGTCTGGCAGGCTAACTGGGTGCCTGAGTCTGCGGCGGTTTCCCAGATCTCGACGGCGGTATTCGTGGCGCCTGTTGTCGCGTAGGAGTCGCCGGAACAGGTATTGCCCGCCCCTGGCTGAGCCGCCACGGTTGTGGTTAACACGCCCGCGCATTCGGTCAGTGCGATATTAAAGGATTCGGTACGCGTACCGACTTCGTTCTTATACAGATCGCCGAAGTCAATCGTGCTGGTCGGGCCATCTGCATCCGTCACCTGGGTGTTACAGGTGCCAGGGAGGATCTCAGTGGTAAAGATAGCCTGCAACTGATTGGTGCCTGTCACCGGGGCGGCGTGGGTCAGGCCGCTGAATAATCCACCAGCTACCGCCAGCGCGAGAAAAAGAGAATTAGATTTCATTATGATGCTCCGTTATATCGCAGGAATTATTCATAGCTAAAGTTAAAGGTTGCTGTTGCCTGGAAGGCGCCAACCGCCGGGGTTGTACCGGAGATCCTTGTCGTCACCAGACGCGCCACAAGGTCGACCTGTTTGCTGTCTATTTCAGCAGGACTCCATTTAATTACCTCGGCATCGTTATCTGAGGTCTCCGTTTCGTTGGCAAAAATAGCAAAATAGCTGGTTGGCGCACTGACACGAGAGAATTTCAGGCCAATCCCGGTGGGGCCTGTCTCACCCGTACCGGGGAGGAGGATGGTTTTCGGCGTACCGCCGTCGTAACCGGAGGTCGTGCCGCTGATGGAGGCTTTAATTCCGGTTACGGATTCCGGGCAGTTTTTAATTTTCAGGGCGAATTGCGCCATCGTTGGCCCTGACGCTGCCTCGCTGGTCTGGTATTTAATGATATCGCCCAGCGACACTTTGCCGTCGGCGCCGATGATGATGGTGGAGCTACTGTCCGAGTCATTAATCGTCATATCACAGGTTGTGTCCCGGATATTGGCTCGGAAGGTAATGTCGATGCTGTCGCCGTTGTCTGCATGAACGGATGAACACACCGCCAGCGCTAACATAGCGACAGGTAAACTGCGGAGATATTTATTACTTTTTAAAGTCATTAAGGGAACTCCCTGTAGAAAAATAACTTATTGCATATGACAGAGTTGATTGTTCAGGATTGTGGTTAATCCTGCCTTTTGTGCGCTGTCGGTAATGTGATAATTCACCGTACAGGCGCTACCTGCTTCTTTACCCCAGACAACTCGCAGGGTGCCCTGATCTTCTACGCCGCGCACATAAGCCTGCCCGGCCTGACCGACGGCGCCGACCAGCTCGCCTTTATCGGTCAGGACGTCTGCGCCGAGTGGAATAAAGCCTTTATCGTTGCGTAGAAGTTCAAGGATGAGAGAACGACCTTCGTCGGTTTCGAAGTTGACCAGCACCACGGCGCCATCACGCGGGACGATGGTTTCACTGGTGTTTTTGACCTCGACGTCGGCGTCCAGAGAACTGATATTCAGCCCAACGCGGTTCTCACGGTAAGCCGAGGCATACGGCATAATCGCGTATCCTGAACGACCTATTTCACCTTTGCCGTAACCGAGCTGCGCGCCTTTTGCGCCGCTGGCATGAACCAGAATGATGGGGCCGGTGTCACTTAACGTTCCTGGCGCCATCGTCAGGCCGCCAGTGTGAACCACCATGCCGCCGCTATAGTTGGCGGAATATTGTTTGCTGCTGTCATCGCTAAAAGAGGTAGAGACTGACAGAGGGCCATACGGACTGCTCCACGAGCCGTAACCGCTGATCTGATTCAAATCGCCATAATCACCGGTATTGCTTGCCGTACTGATGGAGTAGTTAATCTTACCGTCTTCAGTATTACCGCTGGCGGTGTTGTTAAAGTTGGCGCTGCCTTCCATATCCGTACGCGCGCTCATATTGACGTTGTTAAAACCGGCAATATTTTTACGTTCACTGGAGAACGTGCTTAACGGAATGCTGACGTTGAGATAAACGCTGTCATCTTTTTCGCCATCTTCATCATAGGTACGCTGGAGCGAGATGCTGTAGCTGCCATAGCGGAAGTCATTGCTGTAACCTGCGCTGTAGTTTGAGGTGGAACCACTCTCATTCCAGTAGTCTTCCCAGGTGCCGGTGACATAGAGCGAGCCGTAGTTTTCACCATTGAACGCCAGCGGTTGACTGACGCTAATCTGAAACTGGTTTTTCATACGCTGATAGTCAGAATAGAGTTCGTCGCTGGACTCATATGACTGATTCTTATAGCTGCCGTATTTCACGTCGTCGTGCAGCGCGGCGGCGTCCCGCAAGCTGAGGTAGTCTTCCGTCGAGAAACGGTATGCCGCCACATTGAATGAGGTGTCGGTGGTTTCGATGACTTTGCTGTACGTCAGGCGATAGCTTTGGCCGGTCAGCGTTCCCAGCTCGTCAATTTGTGCATGTGACTGCGTGACGTCTAACGCGAAGGCGCCGATCGCGGTGTTCATCGCCACGCCAAGCAAACCGGCGTAAAAATCCATGTCGCTGTACTGCACGCCCGCGTAGCCGGTAAAGGTGTTGTTGAGACCGTAATACCAAGTGGCGTAACCAATGTTCGGTCTGTCATGCAGCGAATCGTCGTTCAGTTCGCCCGCGCCAAACTCCCAGCGTGAGGTTCCCGGACGCATCATCTGCGTAACCGAGGAAAAAGGAACCGTGAAGGTTCTCTTGCTGCCGTCAGACTCTTCTACAGTCACCTGTAGATCGTTACCGTAGCCGGTGGTGCTGAGATCGCTCAGTTCAAACGGGCCTGGCGGTACGGTGGTTTCATAAATTTTGCTGCCGCTTTGCATGACGGTGACTTTGGCGTTGCTGTTAGCGACGCCACGAATGACCGGTGAGTAGTTGGTACGGCCTTCCGGGCGCATGCGATCGTCGCTGTACAGGCGCATCCCGCGCAGGCTGACGGAGTCGAAGGTGTCGCCGTTGGTGTAGGTTTCGCCCGCCACAACCTGCGCGGTTAACGCCGGAATATCGCGCTGGAGGTAAATGTCCTGGCTGGAGTAATCCGAACCGTTGTCTTTATCCCAGTTGTAGGTGCCGCGGGAGCGCAGCCGCCATGCGCCCAAATTCAGCCCATATTGCAGACCGGCGTAAGCCGTGTCGGAATTATTGCCATCGCTTTCGCTATGCCAGGCGTTGAGGTTGTACGACAGCAACGCCGCCGGAATACCTGCATCCCATAATGATGGATCGACATATCCCGCCGGGCGTTTGAGAACGTAAAGCTGCGGCATCGTCAATTCCAGGGTAAGTTTTGAGGTATCGAAATTCACCGACGAGTGGGGGTAATATTTTTTGATATCAATACAGGTTGTATCATCGTCGGAAATAGTATTCCCCAGCACGCTACTATCAACGCCCGCTTGTTTCAGCAACAATGCGGTAATACACGGCGTGGCGCGTGGCGTTCCGTTATCTTTAAATTCGATGTTTTGCGTCGATTTATTTTCACCGTTCAGGCTTATTTTCGCCCGGTAGGTTCCCGGTAATATTGGATTACCCTGAGCATAACGGCTTACATCGACTGCACTCCCCATATTCAGCAGGAATTGATCGTTAAACTCTACCATTTCCTCTGAGTCGGGAGCAGAGGACTGTGCAGGCGTATTTCCCGTCGCATGAACAGAGAACGGCAATGCCGCACTAATGGCGAGACATAATAGAGATCGTCGAAAAATCATAACAAGTCCAGTCGATTAAAGCGGGTTGCCGTTATATAAGAAGAAAAAATATATTTTTAATTTATTAATTAACGTTGGCGGTGAGTTTTTCCGTTCCGCCAAAATCATTGATAGCGATATACACCACTTCTCCGCTGGCGTTATTCGTTAATCCTTTAACCGTCATGGTTTCGCTGGAGAACGGCTTAATCGACTTACTGTCAATTTCATACTCTTTGGCGCCGACCTTAAACGTTGCGCTGGAGAGTGAAACGTTATAGGGCGAGTCGTTACGGCCAACTAAAGACAGGGTGTTGCCCTGGCGCGTTTGCGACCATTTAACCTGCTTCATCGCCTCACCCGGGGTGCCTTTTAAGCCGTCCGGGCGGAAAAATAGCTTAATACGGGTACGGAAAGCGAGTTGCAGTTGGTTCTGGCTTTCGCCGTCTTTCGCCGTTGCTTTTTTGGGGATTTCCAGCACGTTAAACCAGAATAAGGATTCCCGATCCTGCGGCAGCGGCTGCTGTAAATATGTCACACGCACAGACTGGCCTTTCCCTGGATCGATGCGTGAAATGGGTGGGGTAATGACAAAAGGCAGTTTTAATTCCTGCGGGTTAACGTTCGGGCTCCCGTCATCCAGCCAGATCTGAAGTAACAGCGGGTTTTTGCCTCGGTTATCCAGGTTCACAATCACATCTTTCATGGATTGTTGATATACGATGCGTGTGCCGGAGATAACCACGTCGGCGCATGCCTGAAAAGAGGCGATGCCGATCATGGCGGCGGTGAGGGTTTTTAATCCGGTTTTTAACGTCAGGCTGAACATGATGCTATCCACTCCCTGTTGGATGTAACGAAAACATCCTCTGGCTTAAGCCAGAGGATGAAGAACGACAGTCCTGTTGCTTATTGGTAGTTCATGGTGAAGGCAACCTGTGCCTGCACGGAACCGCTGGTTACGCCAGTAGCCGGGCCCATATAAGCGACGGTGTAGTTCAGTTCGCCTTTGCCATCAGTCAGCGTGGTTGACTGAGTGTTGTTAGGATGATCGATTTTGATCAGATCGGTCTTCGTGTTGCCATCGTTGTGCAGAACCAGGCTTACGTTGGTTGCTGAACCTTGCAGGCCAGTTGGTGGAACCAGCGCGCCTTCGTTGTTTGCGGAAGAACCGCCCCAGGAATCAAACTGCGCATCAGCAGACTGCAACTCAGTATCCGCACAGGAAACGGACAGCGCGAACTTAGCCTGGCCCAGGGTGCTGTTAACGTCGGCAGCAGTACCAGCGGCGAAGTCTTCTACTGACACGGTCGGCAGAGTGACGTTGAAGTCTTTAGTTGTCTGGGAACTCAGTGGATCATCTTTCAGCGTGATGTTACAGGTATTCGGGGTGACCAGGCCGTGGAAGGTGATGGTGCCACGATCCGCGTCTGCTGCGAATGCTGAACTGGAAATAGTTGCCAGAACTGCCGCAGCTAATGCGTATTTTTTCAATGCCATTTTGGTAAACATCCGTATTAGATAATAAGTGTACTTTACGTTTTTAGAAAAAGTACTTCGTCTGTTAAGCGTAAAGGCCGGCCGGGGAATTACATTAACTTTGCGGAGTATAGGAAAATATTTATTGATAATTGTAATTATCTTTACTTAAATGGTGTTTAAGTAAACTTAACTGATGGTTATTTTGTTGAAAGGTAAGTGTTTTTATTTTTGGTTATTCACCTGATGAATTTGTGAGGAAAAGAATTTAATGATATAAATAAATATAACGATGGATTGTTGAACGTTTGTTTAAATTTTCTGATAACGCCTCAACTAATATTATTAGTTGTCCTGATAAGAAAGGCCGGAATTATTTAAAATAAAAGGAGCTGAAGTTTTTCGGCTCCTTTTATTAATATAATAATATATTTGGGAAATATCAGGCAACCTGTACCGGGATCGCTTTCGCGGTGCGCTTCATTTCATTATCGCCTTCAAAATAGGCGACGTTGGGCTGCCAGCGACGCGCTTCTTCGTCTGACATGGTAACGAAACTTGCGATGATCACGATATCGCCCACCGCAGCGCAGTGCGCCGCTGCGCCGTTCACGGAGATGATTCTGGAACCACGTTCGGCGGCAATCGCATAGGTTGAGAAGCGCTTGCCGTTAGTCACGTTCCAGATATCAATGGCTTCATTTTCAAGAATACCGGCTGCGTCCAGAAAATCCTGATCAATGGCGCAGGAACCTTCGTAGTGCAGGTCCGCCTGAGTCACTTTCACGCGGTGGAGTTTGCCCTGCAGCATAGTGCGAATCATAACTTCTACCTTTAAATCTTAGCGATAACGAAGCAGGCGTCGCCTGCTTTGAGGAAATTCTCAGGCAGTATTGCCTGATTTTTAACCCCTGTCTACTGGGTTAATGTAACGGACTGATTGTCGATCAGGCGAGCCTGACCCAGCCATGCCGCCATCAGGATCACCGCGCGTTTGCTACTATCGGTGAGTTCCAGCAGCGTGTCCGCGTCGCGAATCTGAATGTCATCGGCGCGGAAGCCTTTCTCATTCAGCTCCTGCTCGGCGACGGCGATCATCTCTTCCAGATCGCGATTACCCGCCAGCAATTTCTCGGCGACGCTGTTCATCACCTTATTTAAGCCGGGAGCAATTTTGCGCTGTTCGGCGGTCAGGTAACCGTTACGCGAACTCAGCGCTAAACCATCTTTGGCGCGAATAATCGGTACGCCGACGATCTCGATGTCGTAGCCCATATCGGCCACCATCTTGCGGATTAAAGCCAGTTGCTGGAAGTCCTTTTCGCCAAAGCAGGCGATGTCCGGCTGGACGAGATTGAAGAGTTTGCTGACGATGGTGGAAACACCACGGAAATGACCCGGACGGCTGGCGCCTTCCAGCATGGTGGACAGCCCAGGAACATCAACGTAAGTCTGGCCGTCGGTGCCTTGCGGGTAAATTTCCGCTGGCGCCGGCGCGAACACGAAATCCACTTTGCGTTTGTTCAGCTTTTCGCAATCTTCCTGCAACGTTCGTGGGTAGCGTACCAGATCGTCCGGGCGGTCAAACTGCATTGGGTTCACGAAAATACTGACCACCACGACGTCAGCGCGCGCTTTCGCTTCCTCAACCAGTTTCATATGACCATCGTGCAGGTTGCCCATCGTTGGCACCAGCGCAATGCGTTTACCGTCCTGGCGCAGGCGGCGAATATGCTGTCGCAGCAGCGGCAGGGTTTCAATAATTAGCACAACAAGACTCCTTAAGTTGCCTGATGGACAGTGGTTTGTAGGCCTGATAAGCGTAGCGCCATCAGGCATTTTGCCGGATGGCGACGCAGGGCGTTTTATCCGGCCTACAAGCACCCCATTAATGGAAGCTGTGTTCTTCGCCCGGATAGACGCTGGACTCAACCTCGGCAATATACTGCCGCACGGCGGCGCGCATGTCGCCTGCTTCCGCCAGGAAATTTTTAGCAAATTTCGGAATGTGGCCGCCGGTAATGCCGAAGGCGTCGTGCATCACCAGGATCTGACCGTCGGTTACGTTGCCTGCGCCAATGCCGATGACCGGAATAGAGAGCGCTTCGGTGACGCGTTTAGCAAGCTCAACCGGCACGCATTCCAGCACCAGCAACTGCGCGCCTGCCGCTTCCAGCGCCAGCGCATCATCCAGCAGTACCTGCCCCGCATCGCCGCGCCCCTGGATCTTATAGCCGCCAAAGATATTGACGGACTGCGGCGTCAGTCCCAGATGGCCGCACACCGGCACCGCGCGTTCGGTGAGCATTTTTACCGTATCGACCAGCCAGGCGCCGCCTTCGATTTTGACCATATTCGCCCCCGCGCGCATCACCACGGCGGCGTTTTCAAACGCCTGCTCCGGGGTGGCATAGGCCATAAACGGCAGGTCGGAGAGCAGGAGACAGTTAGGCGCGCCACGGCGCACCGCACGCGTGTGGTAAGCGATATCTTCTACGGTAACAGGCAGGGTGGAATCGTGTCCCTGAACCGTCATGCCCAGCGAGTCGCCTACCAGCATCACGTTGATACCCTCGTCAGCGAAGAGTCTGGCAAAGCTGTAATCGTAGGCGGTGATAGTTGCGAAGCGCTTTTTCTCTTGCTTACATTTTTGCAGCAAGGCGATAGTCGTCGGTTTCATAACGTTTCCTGATGGTGGAGGTCATATTAACCGGCATTTTAACAGCAGCATTGATGGGGGCAATGGATTTAAGCAATCGATTAACCCGAAAGCAGTAAACGCTAAAGAGGGGCGGGCAATTTACCAGTAGGCAGGTTTTTCTGCTGCGAGGCGCGTGAGGTAATGATGCAGCGTGACGCCGCCCGGGAACACCAGGTCGGGGGCGATTTCAAAGAGCGGCCACAGCATAAAACCGCGATTTTTCATGTCGTAGTGCGGTATCGTCAGGCGGGGCGTGTTTATTACGTCATCACCAAACAGCATGATGTCGAGATCGAGCGTGCGCGGCCCCCAGCGTTCGGCTTTGCGAACGCGACCCTGTTGTAACTCAATACGCTGCGTGTGGTTGAGCAGTTCTTCCGGCGCCAGTTGGGTTTCCAGCGCAACGGCGGCGTTCAGGTAGTCGGGCTGATCCTGCGGGCCTAGCGGGGGAGTGCGGTAAAACGAGGAAACGGCAACAATGCGGCTGTCCGGGATGTCGCCGATAGCCTTCACGGCAGCATTAACCTGCTCCAGCGGAGAGGCTAAGTTGCTGCCGAGCGCGATATAGGCAACCGTCACGCGGTTCCCTCGCGGCGTGGCGCGCGTTTACGCGGACGACGATGGCGGCGGCGCGGCGCGGGGTCTTCATCCAGTTCATTCAGCATGCCTTTCTGATCGGGCGGCGCTGAAACCTGGAACTCGCCCCACCACTGCGCCAGACGTTGCAGTTCAGCGTTGTTTTCCACCTCGGCGCGCAACGCCAGCAGATCGTATGCGGCGCGGAATTTCGGATGCTCCAGCAGCTTCCAGGCGCGTTTGCCCTGGCGGCGGGACATCCGCAACTGGAGTTGCCAGATATCACGGGTTAACGTTGTGAGGCGTTTCGGGATCGCCAGCGAACGGCACGCTTCGTCCAGCACCTCGTTCATGGCCAGCGCAAAGGCGTCGTAATAGGCCAGGCCGCTCTCCTGAGCGATTTTCTGCGCCATTTCCAGAAGCGGATACCAGAACATGGCGGCAAACAAGAACGCCGGGTTAACGCGCATGTCGTTATGAATGCGGTTATCGGTATTTTTCAGCACCTGCGCAATGATGCGCTCCATCGCGCTGTCGCCGTTTTCGGTGAAATAACGCGTAATGGTGGGGAACAGGGGCTGGAACAGGCTGTATTCACGCAGCTTTTTGTAGGTTTCGAAACCATAGCCCGCTTGCAGAAGTTTCAGGGACTCTTCAAACAGACGCGCGGGCGGAATATCGTTGAGTAAGGTCGCCAGGCGCGGAATCGGCTCTGCGGTTTCCGGGCTGATGCGCATATCGAGTTTTGCGGCGAAACGGACTGCACGCAGCATTCGCACCGGATCTTCGCGGTAACGCGTTTCAGGGTTGCCGATCAGGCGAATCACGCCGTCTTTCAGATCCTGCATACCGCCGACGTAATCGCGCACGGTGAAATCCGCCACGCTGTAATAGAGGCTGTTAATGGTGAAGTCGCGACGCTGGGCGTCTTCTTCAATGGAGCCGAAGATGTTATCGCGCAACAGCATGCCGTTTTGCCCGCGCTGGGAGGTGGCGCGGTCGCTGTCGTTGCCTTCATGGTGACCACGAAATGTCGCCACTTCGATAATCTCCGGGCCGAACATGACGTGCGCCAGACGGAAACGGCGACCCACCAGACGACAGTTACGGAACAACTTCCGCACCTGATCCGGCGTTGCATTGGTGGTGACATCGAAATCTTTCGGTTTTTTGCCGAGCAGAAGATCGCGCACGCCGCCGCCAACCAGCCAGGCCTCATATCCCGCTTTATTGAGCCTGTACATTACTTTCAGAGCATTTTCACTGATATCTTTGCGGGAAATAGCGTGCTGCTCACGCGGGATTACCGTCATATGTGGACGGGCGACGGCAAGCTCGGCCTCGCTCTCCTCGCGGTTTAGCACCTTGCGGCAAAAATTAGCGACTCGGGTAAAAATAGTGCACCTCGGTAGTGTCAAACATCAATCAGGACAAGTTACTGCGTAAAAATAGCGGCTAATCATAGCTCAGCAAGACGCATTTGAGAATGCTGGATTTACACTTGCCGATTCCGGCACCGTCGTAAGCGTCCAGTTATCCACCGCATACTGCAATAATTCGTCGGTATGCATATCCTGCCATTGCGCCGTGGCGTTCTGGCCCAGAAAGCGCAGCGCGGCAATGAGTACGGGGCGTGGATCGCCCTCCGGCAAGGCTGGGGCATGATTCTGTTTGGAAAGTTTAGCGCCTTGTTCGTTGAGCGCCAACGGCAGATGAATATAGTCCGGCGCGCGCCAGCCGAACTGCTGGTACAACGAAATTTGCCGTACCGTGGGTTCGATTAAATCCGCGCCGCGCACGATTTCCGTGACGCCCTGAAAATGATCGTCCACGACCACCGCCAGGTTATAGGCGAACAGACCATCGCGGCGATGAATAATAAAATCCTCACTCGCCAGCAGCGGGTCGGCCTGGATATCGCCGCGCAGCACGTCATGAAATTGCATCACCGGACTGAACTGTTTAATCCGCACGGCGGCATTTTCCGGCCCATGCTGCAAGGTTCGGCAATGGCCGTCGTAAACGCCGCCGATGCGTTGAATACGCGCGCGTGGGCAGGTGCAGTAGTAGCTTAAATTCTGCTGGCGCAGCCAGGCGAGCGCGTCGCGGTAGGCGTCATGGCGTTGGGACTGCCACAATATATCGCCATCCCAGTGCAGGCCGTAATGTTCCAGCTGACGCAGAATTGTCTCTGCGGCACCGGGAACTTCACGAGGGGGATCGATATCTTCAATGCGTACTCGCCAGATCCCATGCTGAGAGCGGGCTCGCAGGTAACTACCGAGGGCGGCGATCAGTGAACCAAAGTGCAGCTCGCCAGAGGGGGACGGGGCGAAGCGGCCAATATAGTGTGCGTTGGTCATACCGGTGGACAATATAAAAGAATAAGGCGGGAGATAACCCGCCCGGATTTTGCCGGATGGCGGCGCAAACCCTTCATCCGGCCTATGAATTGTTGCCAGGCAGGATAAGCGTAGCGCCATCCGGCGTTCTACGGTCTGACGGGATTAGCCCGCCATTTGTTTTTCGCGGATCTCAGCCAGCGTTTTGCAGTCGATGCACAGATCGGCTGTTGGACGCGCTTCCAGACGGCGAATACCAATTTCGACACCGCAGGATTCGCAGTAGCCAAAATCTTCGTCTTCCACTTTCTTCAGCGTTTTCTCGATCTTTTTGATCAGTTTGCGCTCACGGGCGCGGTTACGCAGCTCAAGGCTAAATTCTTCTTCCTGCGCGGCACGGTCAACCGGATCAGGGAAGTTAGCCGCTTCGTCCTGCATATGAGTCACAGTGCGATCGACTTCATCCCTGAGTTGATTACGCCATGCTTCAAGAATACGCTTGAAGTGCGACAGCTGGGCTTCGTTCATATACTCTTCGCCCGGTTTCTCCTGGTACGGCTCCACCCCAGCGATGGCGAGAATACTCAGGGACGATGTTTTACGGTTTTGCCCTTCTTGCATGTTGCTTCTCCTTAACACGCACTATCGATCCCCATTGTCGGGGGAAAAATCAGGTCGCTATAAATAGCAGATGCTTTTCAGGATAGCAATTATCTAAACGTAACACTTGACAACCCTGTGAGGAAAAGCGTATTTGCGTACGCGACCAGAATACTAATTAACCGATTGTTTACGCCATTATAAAGTCATGGGTAACGGTTCTTTTAGAGTCATACCTTCGGCAGAAAGTTCGGCTTTATAAACCAGAATTTCTACCCCCTTTAGCTGTGCTTCAATCAATAGTTGCGCATATTTTGCATCGATATGCCGCGCGGGTGAAAACCGTGTAATGGCTGAATGCAGCACCGCGAATAACACCACGGCGCGATGGCCTTCAGCCGCTACGCTCATCAGTTCCCGAAGGTGTTTTTGTCCCCGTAAGGTGACGGCATCGGGAAAATAACCATACTCTTGTTCCGCTAATGTGACCGATTTCACTTCAATATAGCAGTCGGGTCGGGAATCTGCCTGTAACATGAAATCAATACGGCTGCGTTCCGCGCCGTATTTTACTTCGCTTTTTAACAGGCTGTAGCCTGAAAGTTCTGAAAGCTGCTCATTCTGAATCGCTTCCTTCGTTAATCTGTTTGCCCACAGGGTGTTAACGCAGATAAGTGCGCCTGTCCGGGTTTGCGTTAATTCCCAGGTGTGCGGATATTTGCGTTTAGTATTTTCTGATGTCGAATACCAGACGGTATCGCCCGGCGTGGCACATCCGGTCATCGCACCGGTATTTGGGCAGTGTAACGTTAATTCCGTGCCGTCCGGCGTAATGACATCGGCTAAAAAACGTTTGTAGCGCTGAATTAAGGTGGCGCGCTGCAATGGCGGAGAGAACTGCATGTGATTTCCTTAAAGCCTGCTTTTGCAGACTATTTTATTCGGCAAGCGTCCAGCGCTGTAGTTGTGTGTAACGTGTGCGGCCGCGTTCGAACGACGAGGCATAAAGCGCAAATTCATTGACCGGAAACGACCAGCAAAAACCCGGCGCTGGAATGGCGACCGCATGGCTGGCGTCGCGCAGCAGCGTAATATGCGGATGAAAAGGCTGTGGGCTTTGATAACAACCGCTGCGCGCCGCCTGGGCGCGTAACATGTTCGCCAGTTGCAGCAGCCCGCGCGGCGGCTGTCGCATCCCCAGCCAGACGACCCGCGAACGTAGCCACTGGCCCGCGTCATCCAGCCTGAGCGTAAAGCCCGGCTGACGGATGCGTCCGGCAAGCTGTGATAACGCCTGTTGTTTGCTCGCGCTCACCTCGCCTAAAAACGCCAGCGTCAGGTGCAAATTCGCTGCGGCGACCGGCCTGCCGTCGTCCGGGGAAAAATGACCGGCGCGCCAGGCGATGATCTGCTCACGAACCTCGTCGGGCAATTCAATGGCAAAGAACAGCCTTTTCGGCTCAGACATGATGGGTACTCGGTTATGAATTAACGCGATGCTACAATGCAGCGCGAAGAATGTTAACCCTCTGGAGCCATTTGTGACGTCGTTGCCCGTTGCCGCCGTACTGCCCGAATTACTTGCCGTGCTTGAAAGCGCGCCCCAGGTTTTGCTCACCGCCCCAACCGGCGCGGGGAAATCGACCTGGCTGCCGTTGCAGTTTCTGACGCATAAAGGCATTCAGGGGCGGATTATCCTGCTGGAACCGCGCCGCCTGGCGGCACGCAATGTGGCGCAGCGGCTGGCGGAACTCCTGAACGAGAAGCCCGGCGAAACGGTCGGTTATCGGATGCGCGCGCAAAGCTGTGTTGGCCCGCAGACGCGGCTTGAAGTGGTGACGGAAGGGGTGCTGACAAGAATGATCCAGCGCGATCCCGAGCTGAACGGCGTCGGGCTGGTGATCCTTGATGAATTTCATGAGCGCAGTTTGCAGGCGGATCTGGCGCTGGCCCTGCTGCTGGACGTGCAGCAAGGGCTGCGTGACGATCTGAAACTGCTGATCATGTCTGCGACGCTGGACAACGGGAAGCTGCAACAGCGCCTTCCTGATGCGCCGCAGGTGGTGTCTGAGGGGCGTGCCTGGCCCGTTGAGCGTCGCTACCAGTCACTTCCGGCCCAACTGCGTTTTGATGAGGCGGTGGCCATCGCCACGGCAGATTTGCTGCGTCACGAAACCGGCTCTCTGCTGCTGTTTTTACCGGGCGTTGGGGAAATTCTGCGCGTACAGGAACACCTGGCCGCGCGCGTGGCGGATGATGTGCTGTTATGCCCGCTGTATGGCGCGTTGTCTCTGGAGGCGCAGCGTAAAGCGATACTGCCTGCGCCGCGCGGGATGCGCAAAGTCGTGCTGGCGACCAATATTGCCGAAACCAGTTTAACCATCGAGGGTATCCGTCTGGTGGTGGACAGCGCGCAGGAGCGCGTGGCGCGCTATGACGTGCGAACCGGCCTGACGCGGCTGATTACCCAGCGCGTCAGCCAGGCCTCCATGACGCAGCGAGCCGGACGCGCCGGGCGTCTGGAACCGGGCGTGTGTGTTCACCTGCTGGCGAAAGAGCAGGCGGAAAGGGCGGCGGCGCAAAGCGAGCCGGAGATTTTACAAAGCGATCTGTCCGGTTTATTGCTGGAGCTGCTGCAATGGGGATGCAGCGATCCCGCGCAGCTCAACTGGCTGGACCTTCCCCCGGCCGCCAACGTGCAGGCAGCCCGGCGGCTGTTGCAGATGCTGAATGCGCTGGATGGTGAGCGGCTGAGCGCGACGGGGCAGAAAATGGCGCGGCTTGGCAACGACCCCCGTCTGGCGGCGATGCTGGTCAGCGCCGGCAATGACAGTGAAAAGGCGACGGCGGCGAAACTGGCGGCGATTCTGGAGGAGCCGCCGCGCGCGGGCAATACCGACCTCAGCGTGGCGTTTTCGCGCCAGCAACCGGGCTGGCAGCAGCGTAGCCAGCAGCTCCTGAAACGGCTCAACGGGCGAGGCTGCGAGGTGGACAGCACGATGCTGGCGCCGCTGCTTGCGCAGGCGTTTGCCGATCGTATCGCGCGTCGACGCGGTCAGGAAGGGCGCTATCAACTGGCGAATGGCATGGGCGCGGTGCTCGACGCCGATGACGCGCTGGGTCGCCATGAGTGGCTTATCGCACCGTTGCTGTTGCAGGGAAGCGCGTCGCCGGATGCCCGTATTCTGCTGGCTTTACCGCTGGATATCGAGGCGCTTATTCAGGCATGTCCGGCGTTGTTGCAGCAGTCCGACACGGTAGAGTGGGACGACGCGCAGGGAACGTTAAAGGCGCTGCGCCGAATGCGTATCGGGCAACTGACGGTAAAAGTTCAGCCGCTGGCTAAGCCTTCGGAAGAGGAACTGCACCAGGCGATGCTCAATGGCATTCGCGATAAAGGGCTAAGTGTGCTCAACTGGACGCCGGAGGCTGAACAGTTCCGCCTGCGTCTGCTGTGCGCGGCGCAATGGTTGCCGGAGTACGACTGGCCCGCCGTTGATGACGCTTCTCTTCTGGCGACGCTGGAAAGCTGGCTGCTGCCGCACATGACGGGCGTTCATACGCTGCGCGCCCTGAAAGCCCTGAATATTACCCAGGCGTTACGTGGCCTGCTGGACTGGTCTATGCTGCAACGTCTGGATAGTGAGCTGCCCGCGCATTACACTGTGCCGACGGGAAGCCGGATAGCCATTCGTTATCACGAAGATAACCCGCCAGCGCTGGCGGTCAGAATGCAGGAGATGTTTGGCGAAGCGAATACGCCTGCTATCGCGCAGGGGCGCGTGCCGCTGGTGCTGGAGTTGCTCTCACCGGCCCAACGCCCGCTACAGATTACGCGCGATTTAAGCGCGTTCTGGCAGGGAGCGTACCGCGAGGTACAAAAAGAGATGAAAGGGCGTTATCCCAAACATGTCTGGCCGGACGATCCGGCGAATACCGCGCCAACGCGGCGCACGAAGAAGTATTCATGACTGCCGGATGGCGCTGTGCTTATCAGGCCTGCTCGCTCAAATGTAGGCCGGATAAGGCGAAGCCGCCATCCGGCATAAACATGGCAGAAAATTGAGAGATTTCTTCTTCTGTCGACTGACGGAAGAACAGAGAATCGGGCCTTTGCGCCTGTATGTTGCGGAGAAAAAGCATGGCCGGGAATGACCGCGAGCCAATTGGACGCAAAGGGAAACCACCGCGTCCGGTGAAACAAAAGGTAAGCCGTCGTCGACTCAGAGATGAAGAGTACGACGACGATTATGATGATGACTATGAGGATGAAGAACCGATGCCGCGTAACGGTAAGGGCAAAGGGCGTAAGCCTCGTGGCAAGCGTGGCTGGCTCTGGCTACTGCTAAAACTGTCGATTGTTTTTGTCGTGCTGATTGCGATCTACGGCGTCTATCTGGATCAAAAAATCCGTAGCCGTATTGATGGCAAAGTCTGGCAGCTTCCTGCGGCGGTATATGGCCGGATGGTTAACCTTGAGCCGGAAATGCCCGTCAGCAAGAATGAAATGGTGAAATTGCTGGAGGCCACCCAGTACCGTCAGGTGACGAAAATGACGCGTCCCGGCGAGTTTACCGTGCAGGCGAACAGCATCGAGATGATCCGCCGTCCGTTTGACTTCCCGGACAGCAAAGAAGGGCAGGTGCGTGCGCGTCTGACCTTTGACGGCGGCCATCTGGATACGATCGTGAATATGGATAACAACCGCCAGTTTGGTTTCTTCCGTCTCGATCCGCGCTTGATTACCATGCTCTCTTCGCCGAACGGCGAACAGCGCCTGTTCGTGCCGCGCAGCGGTTTCCCGGATCTGCTGGTGGATACGCTGCTGGCGACGGAAGACCGTCATTTCTATGAGCACGATGGCGTTAGCCTGTATTCCATCGGTCGTGCGGTGCTGGCGAACCTTACCGCCGGGCGCACGGTTCAGGGGGCGAGTACGCTGACGCAACAGCTGGTGAAAAACCTGTTCCTCACCAGCGAACGCTCCTACTGGCGTAAAGCGAACGAAGCTTACATGGCGCTGCTGATGGATGCGCGCTACAGCAAGGACAGGATCCTTGAGCTGTACATGAACGAAGTCTATCTCGGCCAGAGCGGCGATAACGAGATTCGCGGCTTCCCGCTGGCGAGCCTGTACTACTTTGGCCGCCCGGTTGAAGAGTTGAGTCTCGATCAGCAAGCGCTGCTGGTGGGGATGGTGAAAGGGGCGTCAATCTACAACCCGTGGCGTAACCCGAAACTGGCGCTGGAGCGTCGTAATCTGGTACTGCGTCTGCTGCAACAACAGCAGGTGATCGACCAGGAGCTGTACGACATGCTGAGTGCGCGTCCGCTGGGCGTGCAGCCGCGCGGCGGGGTGATCTCGCCACAGCCAGCCTTTATGCAGATGGTGCGTCAGGAGTTGCAGGCGAAGCTCGGCGACAAAGTGAAAGACCTTTCTGGCGTGAAGATCTTCACCACTTTTGATTCCGTGGCGCAGGATGCGGCTGAAAAAGCGGCCGTTGAGGGCATTCCGGCGCTGAAGAAACAGCGCAATCTGAGCGATCTGGAAACCGCGATTGTGGTGGTAGACCGCTTCAGCGGCGAGGTGCGTGCGATGGTCGGCGGGGCGGAGCCGCAGTTCGCCGGGTACAACCGTGCGATGCAGGCGCGCCGTTCTATCGGCTCTCTGGCAAAACCGGCGACCTATCTGACGGCGTTAAGCCAGCCGAAGCTGTATCGCCTGAACACCTGGATTGCCGACGCGCCGATCGCGCTTCGTCAGCCGAACGGGCAGGTCTGGTCTCCGCAGAACGATGACCGTCGTTACAGCGAAAGTGGCAAAGTGATGCTGGTGGACGCGCTGACGCGCTCCATGAACGTGCCGACGGTGAATCTGGGGATGGCGCTGGGGCTTCCTGCCGTCACCGATACCTGGATGAAGCTGGGCGTGCCGAAAGATCAGCTGCATCCGGTTCCGGCCATGCTGCTGGGGGCGCTGAACCTGACGCCAATCGAAGTGGCGCAAGCGTTCCAGACCATCGCCAGCGGCGGCAACCGGGCGCCGTTGTCAGCATTGCGTTCGGTGATTGCGGAAGACGGTACGGTGCTGTATCAGAGCTTCCCGCAGGCTGAGCGCGCGGTTCCGGCGCAGGCGGCGTATATGACGTTGTGGACGATGCAGCAGGTTGTGCAGCGCGGCACCGGGCGTCAGCTGGGCGCGAAGTATCCGGGCCTGCATCTGGCGGGTAAAACCGGGACCACCAACAACAATGTCGATACCTGGTTTGCAGGGATTGATGGCAGCCAGGTGACGATTACCTGGGTGGGTCGCGATAATAACCAGCCGACGAAACTGTACGGCGCCAGCGGCGCGATGTCGATTTATCAGCGTTATCTGGCGAACCAAACGCCAACGCCGCTGACGCTGACGCCGCCGGAAGATGTGGTGGATATGGGCGTTGATTACGACGGTAATTTCGTCTGTAGCGGTGGAATGCGTGCGCTGCCGGTCTGGACGACCGACCCGGACGCGCTGTGCCAGCAGGGCGAAATGATGCAACAGCAGCAGCCGACCGGGAATCCGTTCGATCAGTCTTCTTCGCAGCAACAGCAGCCTCAACAGCAGCAACCGGCGCAGCAGGAGAAGAAAGACAGCGACGGCGTGGCGGGGTGGATCAAGGATATGTTTGGTAGTAACTAACCGTTGTGCCTGATGGCGCTGCGCTTATCAGGCCTACGGGACCAATAAACGCATTGGATCTTGTAGGCCGGATAAGGCGCGCCAGCGCCGCCATCCGGCAAATTTCCGCAGAATAACATTCCAGCCTAAATCATTAACCCTTCCTTTTCATCTGGTTATTTCTTAACCCCTTAGTTTTGATAGGGGCGCGTATTGCTTGCTATCGCGCCAACGTTTCGAATATTATGCTGCGGTCATAAGAATAATTCTCGTTTACGTTATCATTCACTTTTCATTAGAGATATACCAATGGCGCGTCTTAAAACTGCTCAGCCAAACTCTTCGCTGCGTAAAATCGCAGTCGTAGTAGCCACAGCGGTTAGCGGCATGTCTGTCTATGCACAGGCGGCGGTTGAACCGAAAGAAGAAACTATCACCGTAACCGCTGCACCTGCCCAGCAGGAAAGTGCCTGGGGGCCATCACCAACGATTGCGGCCAAACGATCCGCAACCACCACCAAGACCGATACCCCGATTGAGAAAACACCACAGTCTGTTTCGGTGGTGACTCGTGAAGAGATGGATATTCATCAGCCAGGCTCAGTAAAAGAGGCTTTGGCATATACTCCAGGGGCTGCCGCTTCAACACGCGGCGCTTCTACCACCTATGATTTTGTTATTATTCGTGGTTTTTACACGCCAGGCCCAACCCCGAACAATTACCTGGATGGCATCAAATTACAGGGTGACTACTACAGTTCTGCTGTTGTTGATCCCTATATGCTTGAACGTGTGGAATTGATGCGTGGACCGACGTCCGTTCTTTATGGAAAAAGTAATCCGGGCGGCTTGATCTCTATGGTAAGCAAAAGCCCGACGTCAGAGCCTTTAAAAGAAATTCAATTTAAAATGGGAACAGACAATCTGTTCCAGACTGGTTTTGATTTCAGCGATTCTCTGGATGATGATGGCGTCTATTCTTATCGCTTAACAGGGCTTGCTCGCTCAAACGATGAGCAACAGGATTTTGCGAAGCAGAAGCGTTATGCCATTGCTCCCGTGTTTAGCTGGAAACCGGATGAGAAAACAAACCTGACACTGCGTGCAAATATCCAGAATGAACCTTCAACGGGTTTTTATGGCTGGTTGCCGAAAGAGGGGACGGTAGAACCCTTACCTGACGGTTCTCGTATTCCAGTAAGTTTTACCGATGCTGCTCCTAACAATACCTATTCTCGCTACCAAAGAATGGTCGGGTATAGCTTTGAGCACAGTTTCGATGACACATTTACCGTGCGCCAAAATTTACGTTATAGCCAAATTAAGACATCTCAGCAAACAGTGTACGGTTTTGGTGCTGTTGGCAACCAACTGACCCGACAGAGTATTGTCGCGAATGAAAACTATAATGATTTTGGTGTAGATACACAGTTGGAAAGCAAGTTTGCTACAGGTGATGTGGCGCATACTCTGCTGACGGGTGTTGACTATTCTCGTCTGCGTAACGATATCGACAACGCTTATGGTACAGCGCCTCCGTTAGATATGAATAATCCTGTATATGAGGATGTCGTGTTCCCGGATGCGAAACCTTTCCAGTTAAATACTCAACATCAGACTGGCCTGTATGTTCAGGATCAACTGGAATGGGATAAATGGGTTGCAACTCTGGGAGGGCGTTATGATTGGTCTGAGCAGGCAACAACAATTCGTTCCAGCAACCAGAAAGTTGAACGTAACGATGAGCAATTTACCTGGCGTGCCGGGATAAATTATCTCTTCGATAATGGCATTACGCCATATTTCAGTTACAGCGAGTCTTTCGAACCGAACCCGTCTAAAGCCTGGGCTGCTACACCTGCGGACAACGTTGCTTATGCTCCCTCTAAAGGTAAGCAATATGAAGCTGGTGTGAAATATGTGCCGAAAGATCTGCCTGTTGTAGTCACTGCTGCTGTCTATGAACTGACCAAAACGAACAATCTGACTTCTGATCCAAGTAATCCGTTTGCTCAGGTTCCGGCAGGTGAAGTGCGTTCACGTGGCGTTGAGTTAGAAGCGAAAGCGGCAGTTAATGCGAACATTAATATGACAGCGTCTTATACGTATACGGATGCTGAATATACGGAAGACACAACGCTGAAAGGCAAAACCCCTGTTCAGGTGCCGAAACATATGGCTTCGCTTTGGGGCGACTATACCTTTTACGAAGGTTACCTTTCTGGCTTAACGCTGGGGACTGGTGGCCGTTTAGTTGGCTCCAGCTATGGCGATCCGGAGAACTCCTTTAAGGCCGGTAGTTCAACTGTGATGGATGCAGTTGTGAAATACGATCTGGCTCGTTTGGGGATGGCGGGTTCCAGTGTTGCAGTAAATGTAACAAACTTGCTTGATCGTGAATATGTCTCCAGCTGTTTTGCTACCTATGGCTGCTTCTGGGGCGCGGAGCGTCAGGTCGTTGCAACCGCAACCTTCCGTTTCTAATTTCTCTTTGGGCACGGTTCGCCGTGCCCGCTTTACAAGTTGGCCGCTATGCAGGAAAACATAACCCGTCCCGACACGACTTTCGCCCTACGTAATGTCTCCTTTCGTGTGCCTGGCCGCACGCTTCTGCATCCTCTTTCGCTGACCTTTCCGGTGGGTAAAGTTACCGGGCTTATTGGTCACAACGGCTCAGGTAAATCAACCTTACTGAAAATGCTGGGGCGGCATCAATCGCCGTCGGAAGGCGACGTGTTGCTCGACGATCAGCCATTGAACAGCTGGAACAGTAAAGCGTTTGCCCGCAAGGTCGCCTATCTGCCGCAGCAGCTTCCGCAGGCGGAAGGGATGACGGTGCGCGAGCTGGTGGCGATTGGGCGTTATCCGTGGCACGGCGCGCTGGGTCGTTTTGGCGTAACCGACAGAGAAAAAGTGGAAGAGGCGATTACGCTGGTGGGACTAAAACCACTGGCGCACCGTCTGGTGGACAGCCTCTCCGGCGGGGAACGTCAGCGGGCGTGGATCGCCATGCTGGTGGCCCAGGATAGCCGCTGTTTGCTACTCGACGAACCCACCTCCGCGCTGGATATCGCGCATCAGGTTGATGTGCTGGCGCTGGTGCACCGCTTAAGCCAGCAGCGTGGGCTGACGGTGAT
This sequence comes from Citrobacter sp. CK194, assembly GCF_030333395.1. NCBI lineage: Bacteria > Pseudomonadati > Pseudomonadota > Gammaproteobacteria > Enterobacterales > Enterobacteriaceae > Citrobacter > Citrobacter sp. CK194. Next base: position 51,789 of record NZ_JAOWGA010000012.1, on the reverse strand, counting down.
TGCCGTTTTGCACGATATCAACATGGCGGCCCGCTACTGTGATTATCTGGTGGCGCTGCGCGGTGGCGAAATGATTGCCCAGGGAACGCCAGCAGAGTTGATGCGTGGTGAAACGCTGGAGCTGATTTATGGCATCCCGATGGGAATTTTGCCGCATCCGGCTGGTGCCGCACCCGTGAGTTTTGTCTATTAATGAGCGGTTTACATTCTATTACCCGACGTCGATTGTTAACGGCGATGGCGCTTTCTCCTCTGCTCTGGCAAATGGGGCAAGCCCGGGCCGCAACCGTCGATCCTCATCGTATTGTCGCCCTGGAGTGGTTGCCGGTAGAGCTGCTGTTAGCGCTCGGCATCATGCCTTACGGCGTGGCGGATATTCCCAATTATCGCCTGTGGGTTAACGAGCCGGCATTGCCGGAGTCGGTCATTGACGTTGGGCTGCGTACCGAACCTAATCTGGAACTGCTGACCGAAATGAAGCCCTCATTTATGGTCTGGTCGGCAGGCTATGGCTCTTCGCCTGAAAAGCTGGCGCGTATCGCGCCGGGGCGCGGCTTTAGCTTCAGCGACGGCAAAAAGCCGTTAGCGGTAGCGCGTCAGTCGTTAATTGAAATGGCGCAACTGCTTAATCTTGAGTCTGCGGCCAGCCGCCATCTGGCGGAATACGATAGCTTTATCGACAGCCAGAAACCGCGCTTTGCCCGGCGTGGCGACCGGCCTCTGCTGCTGATGACGTTGCTCGATCCGCGCCATATGCTGGTTTTCGGCCCGAACTGCTTATTCCAGGAGACGCTGGACGCGTTCGGCATTCGCAATGCCTGGCAGGGGGAAACCAATTTCTGGGGCAGCACTGCGGTTGGTATCGACCGGCTGGCGGCCTATAAAGACGCTGACGTCCTCTGTTTTGATCACGGCAATAACCCGGATATGGCTGCGCTGATGGCGACGCCGCTGTGGCAGGCGATGCCGTTTGTGCGCGCCGGACGTTTTCAGCGCGTGCCTGCCGTCTGGTTTTATGGCGCGACGCTGTCGAGCATGCGTTTCGTGCGCATTCTGGATAATGCGCTGGGAGGTAAAGCGTGAGCCGACGTATTGCGCTATTTCCGGCGTTGCTGCTGGCGGTGTTATTTATCGCCGCTGCCTGGCTGACCTGGTTTAACTTCTCCATCGCATTGCCGCGCAGCCAGTGGCAGCAAGCGTTCTGGTCGCCGGATATCGACAGCATTGAGCAAATGATTTTCCACTATAGCCTGCTACCACGCCTGGCGATCGCCTTGCTGGTCGGGGCCGGACTTGGGCTGGTGGGCGTATTGTTCCAGCAGGTGCTGCGTAACCCGCTGGCGGAACCAACGACGCTCGGCGTGGCGACAGGGGCGCAGCTCGGGATTACTGTAACGACGCTATGGGCGATTCCCGGCGCGATGGCCACGCAATTTGCGGCGCTGGCAGGCGCGTGCGTGGTGGGGGCGCTGGTGTTTGGCGTCGCCTGGGGAAAACGCCTGTCACCGGTTACGCTGATTCTCGCCGGTCTGGTGGTGAGCCTGTATTGCGGGGCGATTAACCAGCTGATGGTGATTTTCCACCACGACCAGTTGCAAAGCATGTTCCTGTGGAGCACCGGAACGCTGACGCAAACCGACTGGAGCGGGGTGCAGAGGCTGTGGCCGCAGCTGCTGGGCGGTGTGATGCTCACTTTGCTATTGCTGCGTCCGATGACCCTGATGGGGCTGGATGACGGCGTGGCGCGCAATCTGGGGCTGGCCTTGTCGCTGGCGCGTCTGGCGGCTTTATCGCTGGCGATCGTGCTCAGCGCGATGCTGGTTAACGCCGTTGGGATTATCGGCTTTATCGGCCTGTTCGCCCCACTGCTGGCGAAAATGCTTGGCGCGCGTCGCTTACTGGCGCGCCTGATGCTGGCGCCGTTGATTGGCGCGCTGATCCTCTGGCTTTCCGATCAGACCATTTTGTGGCTGACCCGCGTCTGGATGGAGGTCTCCACGGGTTCCGTGACAGCGCTGATTGGCGCGCCGCTGTTGCTGTGGCTGCTGCCGCGTCTGCGCAGCATGAGCGCGCCGGCAATGAACGCCAATGACCGCGTAGCGGCGGAACGCCAGCATGTGCTGAGTTTTGCGCTGGCAGGCGGTGTCGTGCTGCTGTTAGCGGTGTTCGTGGCGCTCTCTTTTGGCCGTGACGCGCACGGCTGGAACTGGGCGAGCGGCGCGCTGCTGGATGAACTGATGCCCTGGCGCTGGCCGCGTATTCTGGCGGCATTGATTGCGGGCGTGATGCTGGCGGTGGCGGGGTGCATTATTCAACGCCTGACCGGAAACCCGATGGCCAGCCCGGAAGTGCTGGGGATCAGCTCCGGCGCGGCGTTCGGCGTGGTGCTGATGCTGTTCCTGGTGCCGGGTAACGCCTTTGGCTGGCTGCTGCCTGCCGGGAGCATCGGCGCGGCGGCGACGTTGCTGATCATCATGGTCGCGGCAGGACGCGGAGGCTTTTCTCCGCACCGTATGCTGCTGGCGGGGATGGCGCTCAGTACGGCGTTTACGATGCTGTTGATGATGTTACAGGCGAGCGGCGATCCGCGCATGGCGGGAGTGCTGACCTGGATTTCCGGTTCGACCTACAACGCGTCGGAAGAACAGGTGGTACGCACCGGCATTGTGATGGTGATTCTGTTGGCGATTACGCCGCTGTGTCGTCGCTGGTTAACCATTTTACCGCTGGGCGGTGAGACGGCGCGGGCGGTGGGTATCGCGTTGACGCCATCGCGTGTTGGGCTGTTGTTGCTGGCGGCCTGTCTGACGGCGACCGCGACGATGACCATTGGGCCGCTGAGCTTCGTTGGGCTGATGGCGCCGCATATCGCGCGGATGCTCGGTTTTCGCCGCACGATGCCGCATATGATTATGTCGGCGCTGGCGGGGGGAATACTGCTGGTTTTCGCCGACTGGTGCGGCAGAATGGTGTTGTTCCCGTATCAGATCCCGGCGGGATTGCTCTCGACGTTTATCGGCGCGCCGTATTTTATTTATCTGTTACGCAAGCAGAGCCGGTAATGGTGCTTTATCCGGCCTACGGCGCCATATGTAGGCCGGGTAAGCGTAAGCGCCACCCGGCAATGACGATTTACAGTTTCGCAAATACCCGACGTGCGGCATCGATGGTGTTGTTGATATCGTCCATGCTGTGCGCTACGGACATAAAGCCTGCCTCGAAGGCGGACGGCGCCAGGTAAACGCCTTCATCCAGCATCATGTGGAAGAAACGTTTGAAGCGCTCAACGTCGCATGCCATTACATCCTGATAGCAGTTTACGGATTCCGCGTCGGTAAAGAAGATGCCGAACATACCGCCGACGTGATTCACCACCAGTGGAATGTTGGCTTCCTGCGCGGCGTCCAGCAGGCCTTCTGCCAGTCGGGTCGTCAGTTCGTCCAGCGTCTCGTGAATCCCCGGCTGGGCGACTTCGGTCAGGCAGGCGAAACCCGCCGCCATGGCAATCGGGTTGCCGGAAAGCGTTCCCGCCTGGTAAACCGGGCCAGTCGGCGCCAGTGCGTCCATCACATCGCGGCGTCCGCCAAATGCGCCTACCGGCATACCGCCGCCGATGATTTTTCCCAGACAGGTCAGATCCGGCACTACGCCGTAATAATCCTGTGCGCCCGCCAGCGCCACGCGGAAACCGGTCATCACTTCGTCAATGATCAGCAGCGCGCCGAATTCGTCGCACAGAGCGCGCAGGCCCGGCAGGAATTCCGGCAGCGGAGGGATGCAGTTCATATTGCCCGCCACCGGCTCGACGATAATACAGGCAATCTCTTGCGGATATTGCTCGAACGCCGCGCGTACAGAGGCCAGATCGTTATAGGTGCAGGTCAGGGTATGTCTGGCGAAATCAGCCGGAACGCCCGGTGAGTTCGGCTGGCCCAGCGTCAGTGCGCCGGAACCCGCTTTCACCAGCAGGCAGTCGGCGTGGCCGTGGTAGCAGCCTTCAAATTTGATGATCTTGTCGCGACCGGTGAAGCCGCGCGCCAGGCGAATCGCACTCATTGTGGCTTCGGTGCCGGAGTTTACCATCCGCACCATGTCCATAGTCGGCACCAGTTCGGTGACCAGCTCCGCCATTTTAACTTCCATCTCGGTCGGCGCGCCGAAGCTCAGCCCGCGCGCAGCGGCTTCAATCACTGCATTACGGATGGCGGGGTGGTTATGGCCCAGTACCATCGGACCCCAGGAGCCGACGTAATCGATGTACGCTTTGCCATCGACATCATACAGATACGCGCCGTCTGCTTTTTCGATAAACAGCGGGGTGCCGCCCACGCCAGTGAAGGCGCGAACAGGGGAGTTGACGCCGCCGGGGATAAGCTCGCGCGCTGCGCTGTAGAGGTTTTCAGACTTGCTCATGGATGGGGTTCCTGGTTCGTAGAAAAAGTGAATGCCCTTTATTCTAAGTTATTCACAGAAGGTTATGAACATTTTGCGCATTTGAAACATGACGATTTACAGGGGATTTTCCCGAAACAGGCAGGTACAATGCCGCTTCTGTATTTGTATTACCAATTAATGATCATCTGATGAACACAGACACTCCCACTTTCGAAGCACAGCAAGTTGTGCGCTTACGGCGCGGGGATCTGATCCGCAGACTACTTCAGCGGGATAAAACGCCGCTGGCCATCTTATTCACGGCGGCGGTGGTCGGCACCGTCACGGGTCTTATTGGCGTTGCGTTTGAGAAAGCCGTGACCTGGGTGCAGAACTTACGTATCGGCGCGCTCGTTCAGACGGCCGATTACGCGATTCTGGTCTGGCCGCTGGCCTTTATCCTCTCTGCGCTGCTGGCGATGGTCGGTTATTTTCTGGTGCGTAAGTTTGCGCCGGAAGCCGGTGGGTCGGGCATCCCGGAAATAGAAGGCGCGCTGGAAGAGTTGCGTCCTGTTCGCTGGTGGCGCGTGCTGCCGGTGAAATTTGTGGGCGGTATGGGAACGCTGGGCGCTGGCATGGTGCTGGGGCGGGAAGGGCCGACGGTACAAATCGGGGGCAATATCGGGCGGATGGTGCTGGACCTCTTCCGTATGCGTAGCGCCGAGGCGCGTCACACCTTACTGGCAACCGGTGCGGCCGCAGGGTTATCGGCAGCCTTTAACGCGCCGCTGGCGGGGATCTTATTTATCATCGAAGAGATGCGCCCGCAGTTTCGCTACAATTTAATTTCGATCAAAGCCGTGTTTACGGGCGTGATCATGTCGAGCATTGTGTTTCGTATTTTTAACGGTGAAGCGCCGATTATTGAGGTCGGGAAGCTCTCAAACGCACCGGTTAATACGCTATGGTTATATTTAATCCTCGGCATGATTTTTGGCTGCGTCGGGCCGCTGTTCAATCACCTGGTATTACGCACTCAGGATATGTTCCAGCGTTTTCACGGCGGCGAAATCAAAAAGTGGGTTCTGATGGGCGGCGCGATCGGCGGCCTGTGCGGTATTCTCGGCTTAATTGAGCCGGAAGCGGCGGGCGGTGGATTTAATTTGATCCCCATTGCGGCGGCGGGGAATTACAGCGTAGGCCTGCTGCTGTTTATTTTTATCGCCCGCGTCCTTACCACGCTGCTTTGTTTCTCATCCGGCGCGCCGGGCGGAATTTTTGCGCCAATGCTGGCGCTGGGGACGTTGCTCGGCACCGCATTTGGTATGGCGGCTACGGCGTGTTTTCCGCAGTACCATCTGGAAGCCGGAACATTCGCGATTGCCGGAATGGGCGCGTTGCTGGCGGCGTCGGTGCGTGCGCCTTTAACGGGGATCGTGTTAGTGCTGGAGATGACCGATAACTATCAGCTCATTTTGCCAATGATTATTACCTGTCTTGGCGCAACACTATTAGCACAATTTATGGGCGGAAAACCGCTATACTCCACCATCCTTGCGCGCACGCTGGCGAAACAGGATGCGGAGCAGGCGGCAAAAAGCCAGCGGTCGGTCGCTGGTGAGAATACTTGAATGAAATACCAGGGTATTAGATAATGCCATAACGATTGGGTTATAATTTGCCCAATTGCCAATGTCGTTTGGAGCAAAAAATGAGTGATGACGTAGCGCTGCCACTGCAATTTACTGAAGCAGCAGCCAAGAAAGTAAAAAGCCTGATCGCTGACGAAGATAACCCGAATCTGAAACTGCGCGTGTATATCACCGGCGGTGGTTGCAGCGGTTTCCAGTACGGTTTTACCTTTGATGATCAGGTGAACGAAGGTGATATGACCATCGAGAAGCAGGGTGTTGGCCTGGTGGTTGACCCGATGAGCCTGCAATATCTGGTAGGCGGCGCTGTCGATTACACCGAAGGTCTGGAAGGTTCCCGCTTTGTGGTCACCAACCCGAATGCGAAAAGCACCTGCGGGTGTGGTTCGTCCTTTAGTATCTGATGTATTGCCGGATGGCGACGCAGGGCGTCTTATCCGGCCTACGGTGCGTGTTGCTGCGTTCCTGAATGTAGGCCCGATAAGCGTCAGCGCCATCGGGCAGTGAAATCAACGCCCGTTCTCATCCAGAGCAAACGTCGGTAATTTTAAATGCCAACGAATTGCGGCCAGACGAATCATCAACGTCACAACCATCCCCATCATACTGGCGCTTTCCAGCGGCACGGAAAAGGTATAAAACGCCGTCGCATGCACGATGCCGCCGATAATACAGGCCGTGGCATAAATCTCCGTGCGTAAGATCATCGGCACTTCACGCGCCAGCACGTCGCGGATAATCCCGCCGCCGACGCCGGTAATCACGCCCATACAGATGGCGACCAGCGGGCCTGTTTCGGCAAGGAACGCCTTATTGACGCCAATACCGACGAACACCGCGAGGCCGACGGCATCCAGCACGGGAAGCATCCATTTAGGCAATCGTCTCGGCTGGCGCACCAGCAAAATGGTGAGCATGCTGGTGACCATCGCCACCACCAGGTCGGTCGGATCTTTGACCCAAAAGACGGGCCCGTTATCCAGCGCCATATCGCGGATCGTCCCGCCGCCCACTGCGGTCACGACGCCCAATACCAGTACGCCAAACGGGTCCATACGCAACTTTCCGGCCAGCAATACGCCAGAGATAGCAAAGACAGCTGTGCCTACAATATCCAGCCAATAGACGAGCATTATCGAATCCCCACTGAGAACCTGACTGCGCAGGTTCTATTCTACTTGTGAAAGCGCATTACAGAGTTGTTTTGCGGCGAGGATGATACGCGGGCTCGCGCGTTCAAACCAGTCACCATTCAGCGGTATAACCGGGATTTTTAGCTGATTTTGCCAGTATTGTTCGATTTTAGGAATTTCGCCCGCATCGCCGGTAACGACAATCGCCTGCGGATGTCGGGCCAGCACCTGCTCGCGGCTGACCTGCGGCCAGGGGACGCGACTGCCCGCAAAAATATTTTCTCCGCCGCAGACCTCCAGAACCTGGTGCTGGATGGAACCTTTTCCGCTGGTGAATAACGGATTTGCGCCAAACTGGAGAAAAACGCGTTTTTTCGGTTTATCAGCGTACTGCGACTTTAGCGCGGCATACTCGTCCAGCAGCGTTTGCGCCGCGCGTCTGGCTTTTTCTGGCTCAGGACTCCATGCGGCAAGCTGGCGCAGTGCGTCGGCGACCTGCTCAATGGTTACGGCATCCACCCACATGATTTTAATGCCCAGGGACGCCAGCTGGTTAACCTGCCGTTCAGCATTGCCCCCTCGCCAGGCGATGACCAGATCGGGTTTGAGCGCCACAATACGTTCCAGATTCATCCCTTGCCAGGTGGAGACTTCTTCGATGTTTTTTGCTTGCGGGGGATAGTCGGAATAACTGCTGACGCCAACGGGCGTGATCCCTGCGGCAAAGGCAAGTTCGGTGTTGGAAGGGGAGAGGGAAACGACGCGCGGTGCGGCGCAAAGCCACAACGGAAGGGCTAAAAGCAGGGCGGCCAGCGCCCTGGGGAATAATTTAGCCATGCGCCAGTTTCTGCACCAGCGTTTCAACCATCAGGCTGGACTGCTTCGCGGCTACGGCCAGGAATTCGTCAAAGCTGAGGTGGGATTGCTGATCGGCCACATCAGAGATGGCGCGAACTACCACGAAAGGCACGTTGAAGTTATGGCAGACATGCGCGATCGCGGTTGCTTCCATTTCCACGGCAATCGCCTGCGGGAAATTGTGGCGGATTTTCGCCAGGCCCACGGAGCCGTTAATGAAAGCGTCGCCGCTGACGATCAGTCCGCGAACCGCATTCAGGTTGAGTTTTGCGATGCAGGATTCCGCCGCCGCGATCAGCGCGTCGTCGGCTTTAAAACCTGCCGGGCAGCCAGGGAGCTGACCAAATTCATAACCAAACGCGGTAACGTCGGCGTCGTGATAACGCGCTTCATCGGAAACGACGATATCGCCGACTGTCAGCGTCGGGGCCAGACCGCCAGCGGAACCGGTATTAATAATGACATCCGGCTTGCAACGTTCCAGCAGCAACGTTGCGCCCAGCGCCGCCGCGACTTTACCGATGCCGGATTTCAGCAGCGCAATCTCGGTCCCGTTCAGTTGGCCGGTGTAAATTTCACAACCGCCCAGGGTGATCGTCTGACGGTTTTCGATTTTGTCACGCAGCAGCGTAACTTCTTCTTCCATTGCACCAATGATGCCGATTTTCATAGATTTACTCGCGATAAGCCAGATTTGAAGGCATAGTCTATCATGCGCTTAAGGGGAAGCGCATTTCTCAGGCGGGAGAGGACATGGCACAGATCGATTTCCGAAATAAAATTAACTGGCATCGTCGTTATCGTTCACCGCAGGGTGTGAAGACCGAACATGAGATCCTGCGGATCTTTGAAAGCGATCGTGGACGCATCATCAATTCCCCGGCGATCCGTCGGCTTCAGCAAAAAACGCAGGTCTTTCCACTGGAGCGTAATGCCGCCGTTCGGACGCGGTTGACGCATTCTATGGAGGTGCAGCAGGTCGGGCGTTATATCGCGAAAGAGATCCTGAGCCGGTTAAAAGAGTTAAAGCTGCTGGAACAATACGGTCTGGATGAACTGACCGGCCCCTTTGAGAGCATTGTGGAAATGTCCTGCCTGATGCATGACATTGGCAATCCGCCGTTTGGTCATTTCGGCGAGGCGGCGATCAATGACTGGTTTCGCCAGCGCCTGCATCCGGCGGATGCGGAAAGCCAGCCGCTTAGCGACGATCGCTGCGCGGTGGCGGCGCTGCGTCTGCGTGAAGGCGAGGAGTCTTTGAATGACATTCGTCGCAAGGTGCGCCAGGATTTATGTCATTTCGAGGGCAACGCGCAGGGCATCCGCCTGGTGCATACATTAATGCGCATGAATCTGACCTGGGCGCAGGTGGGCGGCATTTTAAAATACACTCGCCCGGCATGGTGGCGAGGAGAAACGCCCGCGACGCACCGTTATTTAATGAAGAAGCCGGGGTATTATCTCTCTGAAGCGCCGTATATTGAGAGGTTACGTAAAGAACTTGCGTTAGCGCCTTACAGCCGCTTCCCATTAACATGGATTATGGAGGCCGCCGATGATATCTCTTATTGCGTGGCCGATCTGGAAGATGCCGTCGAGAAAAGAATCTTCAGCGTTGAGCAGTTATATCACCATCTTTACGAAGCATGGGGACACCATGAAAAAGGGTCGCTGTTTACTCAGGTTGTTGAGAATGCCTGGGAAAAATCTCGCTCAAATTCGCTAAGTCGCAGTACGGAAGATCAGTTCTTTATGTATTTGCGCGTGAATACGCTAAATAAACTGGTGCCCTACGCGGCTCAGCGTTTTATTGATAACCTGCCGCAAATCTTTGACGGCAGTTTCAATCATGCGCTGCTGGAAGACGCCAGCAGCTTCAGCCAGTTGCTTGAGTTATATAAAAATGTGGCGATAAAACATGTGTTTAGCCACCCGGATGTTGAACAACTGGAATTACAGGGCTATCGCGTCATCAGCGGGTTATTAGAAATTTACCAACCGTTATTACGTATGTCCCTGGTCGATTTCAGGGAACTGGTTGAAAAAGAGCGGGTGAAGCGTTTTCCAATAGAATCTCGTTTATTCCAGAAGCTCTCTACGCGCCATCGCCTGGCTTACGTGGAGGCCGTCAGTAAATTATCGCCGGAGGCGCCGGAGTACCCCACGCTGGAATATTATTATCGCTGCCGTTTGATCCAGGATTATATCAGCGGGATGACGGATCTGTACGCCTGGGATGAATACCGGCGTCTGATGGCGGTTGAATAATAAATACGCTTTTGTAAAGATGAACAATAAATTTTTACTTTTTCCAGAAACTTTATTCTGGAACTTCGCGCTATAAAACGAATCTGACGTACACAGCAATTTTGCGTTATCTGTTAATCGAGATTGAAACACATGAAAAAAACCACATTAGCAATGAGTGCACTGGCTCTGAGTTTAGGTTTGGCGCTGTCCCCCCTGTCTGCAACGGCGGCTGAGACGGCGTCTTCGGCAACGACTGCCCAGCAGATGCCAAGTCTGGCACCGATGCTCGAAAAAGTGATGCCATCGGTGGTGAGTATCAACGTGGAAGGTAGCACAACCGTCAACACGCCGCGTATGCCGCGTAATTTCCAGCAGTTCTTTGGCGATGATTCGCCATTCTGCCAGGACGGTTCGCCGTTCCAGAGTTCTCCGTTCTGCCAGGGCGGGGGTCAGGGCGGCGGTCAGCAACAGAAATTTATGGCGCTGGGCTCCGGCGTCATTATTGATGCCGCAAAAGGTTATGTCGTCACCAACAACCATGTGGTGGATAACGCGACGGTCATCAAAGTTCAACTGAGCGATGGCCGTAAATTTGACGCCAAGGTCGTCGGTAAAGATCCGCGCTCTGATATCGCGCTGGTTCAAATTCAGGACCCGAAAAATCTGACGGCCATTAAGCTGGCGGATTCCGACGCGCTGCGCGTGGGGGATTATACCGTCGCTATCGGCAACCCGTTTGGTCTGGGTGAAACGGTGACTTCCGGTATCGTCTCCGCACTGGGCCGTAGCGGTCTGAACGCGGAAAACTACGAAAACTTTATCCAGACGGATGCCGCCATCAACCGTGGTAACTCCGGTGGCGCGCTGGTGAACCTGAACGGCGAACTGATCGGGATTAACACCGCGATTCTTGCGCCGGACGGCGGCAACATCGGTATTGGTTTTGCTATTCCCAGCAACATGGTGAAAAACCTGACCTCCCAGATGGTGGAGTATGGCCAGGTTAAACGCGGTGAGTTGGGTATCATGGGGACGGAGCTAAACTCTGAACTGGCGAAGGCGATGAAAGTCGATGCCCAGCGCGGCGCGTTTGTCAGCCAGGTGATGGCGAACTCTTCTGCGGCGAAAGCCGGTATTAAAGCCGGGGACGTGATCACGTCCCTGAACGGTAAGCCGATCAGCAGCTTTGCCGCGCTGCGCGCCCAGGTGGGTACGATGCCGGTAGGCAGCAAAATCAGCCTTGGCTTGCTGCGTGATGGCAAGCCGGTGACCGTCAACCTGGAACTGCAACAGAGCAGCCAGAATCAGGTTGATTCCAGCTCCATCTTCAATGGTATTGAAGGCGCGGAAATGAGCAACAAAGGCCAGGATAAAGGCGTTGTCGTCAGCAACGTGAAGCCGAATACGCCGGCTGCGCAGATTGGCCTGAAGAAAGGGGACGTGATTGTGGGAGCCAACCAGCAGGCGATTAAGAACATCGCTGAGCTGCGTAAAATCCTCGACAGCAAACCTTCTGTTCTGGCGCTGAATATTCAGCGCGGCGATAGCACCATCTATCTGCTGATGCAGTAATTTCCTCTCTTGCCCTTTTCCTGTCCGGGAAAAGGGCATTTCTCACATTCTGTGAGGCCCCCCACAACTCCATACTTCTCTGCTTTAGTTTGTGCAGATGCACAATGATGCAGGTTAGCATCTTCCCTATGCTTGAGCTCTGCTCACAGGAGGGGATTATGGCTGGCTGGCATCTTGATACCAAAATGGCACAGGATATTGTGGCGCGCACAATGCGCATCATCGATACCAATATCAACGTAATGGATGCCCGTGGGCGTATTATCGGTAGCGGCGATCGGGAGCGTATTGGTGAATTGCACGAAGGCGCGCTGTTGGTGCTGTCGCAGGGGCGCGTGGTCGATATTGATGATGCGGTGGCACGGCATCTCCACGGCGTGCGCCAGGGGATCAACCTGCCGTTGCGCCTGGAAGGGGAGATCGTCGGCGTTATTGGTTTAACCGGTGAGCCACAACACCTGCGAAAATACGGTGAGCTGGTCTGTATGACTGCCGAAATGATGCTGGAGCAGTCGCGGCTGATGCATCTGCTGGCCCAGGACAGCCGTCTGCGTGAAGAACTGGTGATGAACCTGATTCAGGCTGAGGAAAATACGCCAGCGTTGACGGAGTGGGCGCAGCGGCTGGGTATCGACCTGAACCAACCGCGTGTGGCTGCCGTGGTTGAAGTGGACAGCGGGCAGCTTGGCGTTGACAGCGCGATGGAGGAGTTGCAGCAACTGCAAAATGCGTTAACGACGCCTGAACGCAACAATTTGATTGCTATCGTTTCTTTGACGGAAATGGTTGTGCTGAAACCGGCGCTGAATCAGTTTGGGCGCTGGGATGCGGACGACCATCGCAAGCGTATTGAGCAGTTGATTGCCCGGATGAAAGAGAACGGGCAATTGCGCTTTCGGGTCGCACTGGGGAACTATTTTACCGGCCCGGGCAGTATCGCCCGCTCCTGGCGCACTGCGCGTACCACCATGATGGTGGGCAAGCAGCGTATGCCGGAGCAACGCAGCTACTTTTACCAGGATTTGATGCTGCCAGTGCTGCTGGACAGCCTGCGTGGTGGCTGGCAGGCCAATGAGCTGGCGCGCCCGCTCTCAAAGCTGAAAGCGATGGATAATAACGGGCTGTTACGCCGGACGCTGGCCGCGTGGTTTCGCCATAACGTGCAGCCGCTGGCAACGTCGAAGGCGCTCTTTATTCACCGTAATACGCTGGAATACCGTCTGAACCGCATCTCTGAGTTGACGGGGCTGGATTTGGGCAATTTTGACGATCGGCTGTTGCTGTATGTCGCGTTGCAACTGGACGAGCAGCATTGATTGCCTGATGGCGCGACGCTTATCAGGCCTACCGGGAGTTACCTGTAGGCCGGATAAGGCGTAACACGCCGCCATCCGGCAACACACAGCTTACTTACGCGTTAGTTTTTCCAGATCCGCTTCGATTTCGTTGATCTTGTTGGCGACTACGCTTTCCAGATGACGTAAATCATCCAGGATCTTACGTTTGAGATCGACTTCCGTGCGATCGCGCTGGCAGATCTGATCCAGTTCATCGATCACATAGCGCAGGTTAGGACTGATCTCCTGCACCTCTTTGTAACCTTGTCCGATACCATCGGCGACGACGGTTTTACGCTGGCGGGGATATTTGAACTTTACGCTTTTGGCAAAGAACTCGCCTCTATCCTTCTGGAAATAGATTTTCAGGATATCGTTGTTGGCTTCTTGCCGCAGGCTGTAACGATCGATTTCTTCAGGATTGGTAATGCCCAGACTTTTCAGATTGTCATACATAGCGGTACCCTTCATCTCAACATAACCTATGAATAATTAACGAAAAGTTCTCTTTCCGCCAGCCACAGATGTAAAAAAAGCGGGCTCAGCCCGCTTTTTCAAATCATTGTTAGTCGATGGTACGTAACAGCTCGTTGATCCCGACTTTGCCGCGCGTCTTCGCGTCAACTTTTTTCACGATGACCGCACAGTACAGGCTGTATTTGCCGTCTTTCGACGGCAGGTTGCCGGAAACCACAACGGAGCCTGCCGGTACGCGGCCATAATGGATTTCGCCCGTTTCGCGATCGTAAATACGGGTGCTTTGACCGATGTACACGCCCATAGAGATCACGGAACCTTCCTCAACGATCACCCCTTCAACCACTTCAGAACGCGCGCCGATGAAGCAGTTATCTTCGATGATTGTCGGGTTTGCCTGTAGCGGTTCCAGTACGCCGCCGATGCCGACGCCGCCGGACAGGTGTACGTTTTTACCAATCTGCGCGCAGGAACCTACGGTCGCCCAGGTATCTACCATCGTGCCTTCATCAACGAATGCGCCGATGTTTACGTAGGATGGCATCAGCACAGTGTTGCGTGCGATAAACGCGCCCTGACGCACAGCGGCAGGCGGCACTACGCGGAAGCCTTCTTTCTGGAAGCGCGCTTCGTCATAGTCGGCGAATTTCATCGGTACTTTATCGAAGTAGCGGCTTTCCGCACCGTCGATAACCTGGTTATCGTTAATACGGAAAGAGAGCAGAACCGCTTTCTTCAGCCACTGGTGAGTCACCCACTGGCCATCAATCTTTTCTGCCACACGCAGCGCACCGGAATCCAGCAGAGAAATGACCTGGTTAACCGCTTCGCGGGTCACGGTATCTACATTCGCCGGAGTGATGTCGGCACGGCGCTCGAAAGCGGACTCAATAACGTTCTGTAACTGCTGCATTGTTAAACTCTTTCCATATGAATAAACACACTACCCTTTATCGTTTGGATTGAGGGCCGCTGTCAACCGTTGATGCACTTCCTGCTGTAGCTCATTATTAAGGGCACGCCGGTCGGCTGTCGCGATTATGAATAAATCTTCTACTCGCTCGCCAATGGTTGTAATTCGGGCGCCATGAAGCGAAATTCCCAGATCGGCAAAAATTTGCCCGACCCGCGCCAGCAGGCCCGGCTGATCGAGAGCGATAAGTTCAAGGAACGATTTTCTGTCGGTGTGAGTAGGCAGAAAAGTGACCTCGGTATCGACGGTAAAGTGGCGCAGTTTGGCCGGCTGGCGACGCGGCTGCGGAGGCTGCCAGCTGCTCTGGGTAATCGCCTGCTCCAGTCCAAAACGGATGGCTTCGTGACGGTCGGCGGAGAGAGGGCTGCCGTCCGGCTCCAGCACAATAAAGGTATCCATCGCCATGCCGTCGCGGGTGGTGAAGATTTGCGCGTCATGAACGCTCAGATTGCGCCTGTCCAGCTCTGCGCAAACGGCGGCAAACAGATAAGGGCGATCAGGACTCCAGATGAAGATCTCCGTTCCGCCGCGCGTGGCCTGTGGGCTGACCAGAATCAGCGGTCGGGTCAGATCGTGCTGTAACAGATGACGCGCATGCCAGGCCAGCTGATTCGGACTATGGCGCACGAAATAGTTAGCGCGGCAGCGTGTCCAGATTTGATGCAGCGCCTCTTCGTTTATATTGTCCATTCGCAGCAGCGCCAGCGCCTGAAGCTGATGATGGCGCACGCGTTCGCGCATATCCGGCGTGTTTTGCATGCCGCGACGTAGCTGTTTTTCGGTGGCGAAGTACAGTTCGCGCAACAGGCTTTGCTTCCAGCTGTTCCACAGCGTTTCGTTAGTGGCGCAAATGTCAGCGACCGTCAGGCATACCAGGAAACGCAGGCGGTGTTCCGTTTGCACCTCTTCGGCGAACTGTTTGATGACCTCAGGGTCCTGGATATCGCGCCGCTGGGCGGTAACCGACATCAGCAGGTGCTGGCGTACCAGCCAGGCGACCAGTTGCGTTTCGCGTGAGTTCAGGCCGTGCAGTTCGGCAAATTTGAGCACGTCCTGCGCGCCGAGTACCGAGTGGTCGCCGCCGCGCCCTTTGGCGATATCATGGAACAGCGCCGCGATCAGGATCAGTTCCGGTTGCCGCAGGCGCGGCCAGAGATCGACGCACAGCGGATGGCGCTGGCGGGTCTCTTCTTTGGCGAAACTTTCCAGCTTCAGCATCACGCGAATAGTGTGCTCATCCACCGTGTAGGCATGGAACAGGTCGAACTGCATTTGGCCGACGATATGCGACCATTGCGGCATGTAAGCCCAAAGCACGCTGTGGCGATGCATTGGCAGCAAACCGCGGCTGACGGCGCCCGGATGACGCAGCATACTGAGAAACAGAGAGCGCGCTTCCGGGATGTAGCACAGCGGCTGGGTCAGGTGGCGGCGGGCATGGCGCAGATGGCGCAGCGTGGTGGAATAGATGCCAGTGATGGTGCTATTGCGCACCATCGTATAAAACATCCGCAGGATCGCTTCCGGTGAACGGATAAACAGATCGTCATCGCGCAGGTCGATCAGCGTGCCGCGCAGTTGAAACTCGTCATCAATCGGGCGCGGTTTTTCATCGGCGGGCAGGGCGAGGATCGCTTCATCAAACAGTTGCAATAGCATCTGGTTCAGTTCGCTGACCCGACGCGTGACCCGGAAATAGTCTTTCATCATGTGCTCAACCGGCTCGTTGCCTTCGCCAGTGTAGTTGAGCCGCTGGGCAACGCTGAGCTGCCTGTCGAACAGCAGGCGGTTGTCGTAACGGCTGACCACCAGGTGCAGCGCGAAGCGAATGCGCCACAAAATATGCAGGCACTCGTTTAGCTCGGCGCGTTCTGCCTGGGTTAAGAAGCCGAAGCCGACCATCTCATTGAGAGACGTTGCGCCGAAGTGACGGCGGGCCACCCATTGCAGGGTGTGGATATCACGCAGGCCGCCGGGGCTGCTTTTAATATCGGGTTCAAGGTTATAGCTGGTGCCGTGATAGCGCTGGTGGCGCTGGTTTTGCTCTTCGACTTTGGCGGCGAAAAATTTCTCCGACGGCCAGAAACCTTCACTGAAAATATGCTTTTGCAGCTCCAGAAAAAGCGCCACATCGCCGATCAGCAGACGTGTTTCAATCAGATTGGTGGCGACGGTTAAGTCCGACAGCCCTTCCAGCAGACACTCTTCCAGTGTGCGCACGCTATGCCCGACTTCCAGCTTCACATCCCACAGTAAGGTCAGCAGTTCCCCGACCTTTTGCGCCTGAGCGTCGGGCAGCTTTTTACGGCTCAGGATGAGCAGGTCAATGTCGGAAAGCGGATGCAGCTCGCCCCGGCCATAGCCGCCGACGGCCACCAGGGCCAGATCGGCAATTTGCCCGAATCCGGCGTCGATCCACAGTCGTTGCAGCAGCTGGTCGATAAATTCGGTGCGGGCTTCAATCAATTGCTCTGCGGAAATCCCGCTGTCAAAAGCGTCTCCCAGCCACTGCTGGAAAATATCAATGTGGGCTTTAATTCCGCTGACGGTAAGCTCGTCACGCGACCAGGCTCCCGGATTTTGCGGTTGGCCGGGTAGGGTGGGGAGAGCCGTATTCGCGTGCTGTTCAGGAAGAGTATTCATTATGCGCCACCCATTAAAAAGCCGGATGCGGCGTTAACGCCTTATCCGGCCTACGGGTAAACGCTGATTGTAGGCCTGATAAGCGGTAGCGCCATCAGGCAAAAGTTTATGCGTCGTGCGTGATAATTGCCGGGATGGTGTCATCCTTGCGTAACGTCAGAATTTCACAGCCGTTTTCGGTTACCACAATAGTATGCTCGTACTGTGCAGACAAGCTTCTGTCTTTGGTTTTTACCGTCCAGCCGTCTTTCATGGTGCGGATGCGGTAATCACCGGCATTCAGCATCGGTTCAACGGTGAACGTCATTCCCGGTTGCAGAACCACGCCGCCGTCGTCCGCATCGTAGTGCAGAACCTGCGGTTCTTCATGGAAGCCGCGACCAATCCCGTGACCGCAATATTCGCGAACGACAGAGAAGCCTTCGCCTTCCGCGTATTTCTGAATGGCTGCACCCAGTGTGCGCAGACGGATGCCCGGTTTGACCATTCGCAGCGCCAGATACAGGCTTTCCTGGGTTACACGGCACAGGCGCTCGCCCAGAATCGTCGGTTTGCCGACGATAAACATTTTTGACGTATCGCCGTGGTATTCATCTTTAATTACGGTTACGTCGATATTGACGATATCGCCGTCTTTCAGCAATTTGCCGTCGTCCGGGATACCGTGGCACACCACTTCATTAATGGAGATGCAAACGGATTTCGGATAACCGTGGTAGCCGAGGCAAGCGGAGATCGCGTGTTGTTCATTGACGATGTAGTCGTTGCAGATGCGATCCAGTTCCCCGGTGCTGACGCCCGGTTTGATATACGGTTCGATCATCTCCAGCACTTCTGCGGCCAGGCGGCCAGCGACGCGCATTTTTTCGATTTCTTCAGGGGTCTTGATTGAGATAGCCATGAATTCTGTCCATCGATGTCGATTATTTCGACAATAATTGTGTAAGTGCTGTCAATGGTATCAGTCCAAAGCGTAGCCTGCCAAATTGAGAATCATTAACAGCACATCGAGCCAACAATTATTGGTGTCTGCGGCGTATTTGTGGTATAAAGCGCGCCGGACTTCCGTTCCATTCGAAGACTACACAAGATGGACTGAAGCGACAAATCTCACTTTGTGTAACAACACACACGTATCGGCACATATTCCGGGGTGCCCTTTGGGGTCGGTAATATGGGATACGTGGAGGCATAACCCCAACTTTTATATATAGAGGTTTTAATCATGGCAACTGTTTCCATGCGCGACATGCTCAAGGCTGGTGTTCACTTCGGTCACCAGACCCGTTACTGGAACCCGAAAATGAAGCCGTTCATCTTCGGTGCGCGTAACAAAGTTCACATCATCAACCTTGAGAAAACGGTACCGATGTTCAACGAAGCGCTGGCTGAACTGAACAAGATTGCTTCTCGCAAAGGTAAAATCCTTTTCGTTGGTACTAAACGTGCTGCAAGCGAAGCGGTGAAAGACGCTGCTAACAGCTGCGACCAGTTCTTCGTGAACCATCGCTGGCTGGGCGGTATGCTGACTAACTGGAAAACCGTTCGTCAGTCCATCAAACGTCTGAAAGACCTGGAAACTCAGTCTCAGGACGGTACTTTCGAAAAGCTGACCAAAAAAGAAGCGCTGATGCGCACTCGTGAGCTTGAGAAACTGGAAAACAGCCTGGGCGGTATCAAAGACATGGGCGGCCTGCCGGACGCACTGTTCGTTATCGATGCTGACCACGAGCACATTGCTATCAAAGAAGCAAACAACCTGGGTATCCCGGTATTTGCTATCGTTGATACCAACTCTGATCCGGACGGTGTTGACTTCGTTATCCCGGGTAACGACGACGCAATCCGTGCTGTTAGCCTGTACCTGGGCGCTGTAGCTGCAACCGTTCGTGAAGGCCGTTCTCAGGATCTGGCTTCTCAGGCGGAAGAAAGCTTCGTAGAAGCTGAATAATAAGGCACGCTCGTTCGAGCCCCCTTATAAACCAGGTAGTATCACGTTTGGTTAGGGGCCCTTTAGGCCCCTTTTTCACTTTTAAATCTGTGCGGTTTGATGCCGGGCAGATCAAATCTTCCGAGGATTTTAGAATGGCTGAAATTACCGCATCCCTGGTAAAAGAGCTGCGTGAGCGTACTGGCGCAGGCATGATGGATTGCAAAAAAGCACTGACTGAAGCGAATGGCGACATCGAGCTGGCAATCGAAAACATGCGTAAATCCGGTGCGATCAAAGCAGCGAAAAAAGCAGGCAACGTTGCTGCTGACGGCGTGATCAAAACCAAAATCGACGGCAACTACGGCATCATTCTGGAAGTTAACTGCCAGACTGACTTCGTTGCTAAAGATGCTGGTTTCCAGGCATTTGCTGACAAAGTGCTGGACGCCGCTGTTGCTGGCAAAATCACTGACGTTGACGTGCTGAAAGCACAGTTCGAAGAAGAGCGCGTTGCTCTGGTGGCAAAAATCGGTGAAAACATCAACATTCGCCGTGTTGCCTCCCTGGAAGGCGACGTTCTGGGTTCTTACCAGCACGGTGCGCGCATCGGTGTTCTGGTTGCGGCTAAAGGCGCTGACGAAGAGCTGGTTAAACAGCTGGCAATGCACGTTGCTGCAAGCAAGCCTGAGTTCGTTAAGCCGGAAGACGTGTCTGCTGAAGTGGTAGAGAAAGAATACCAGGTACAGCTGGACATCGCGATGCAGTCTGGTAAGCCGAAAGAAATCGCAGAGAAAATGGTTGAAGGCCGCATGAAGAAATTCACCGGCGAAGTTTCTCTGACCGGTCAGCCTTTCGTTATGGAACCGAGCAAATCTGTTGGTCAGCTGCTGAAAGAGCACAACGCCGACGTAACTGGCTTCATCCGCTTTGAAGTGGGCGAAGGCATCGAGAAAGTTGAGACTGACTTTGCAGCAGAAGTTGCTGCGATGTCCAAGCAGTCTTAATTGTCGAAAAGGAGCCGCCTGAGGGCGGCTTCTTTTTGCGTCCATCTTGTAAATTCAGCCAACCCCTATAGTGGCTGCGCTGAAAAGCGACATACAATGTCGCCGGAATTAACTCATCTCAATCGTTGACAGTCTCAGGAAAGAAACATGGCTACCAATGCAAAACCCGTCTATAAACGTATTCTGCTTAAATTGAGTGGCGAAGCTTTGCAGGGTTCGGAAGGCTTCGGTATTGATGCAAGCATACTGGATCGTATGGCTCAGGAAATCAAAGAACTGGTGGAACTGGGCATTCAGGTTGGTGTGGTGATTGGTGGCGGTAACCTGTTCCGTGGTGCTGGTCTGGCGAAAGCGGGTATGAACCGCGTTGTGGGCGACCACATGGGCATGCTGGCCACCGTGATGAACGGTCTGGCGATGCGCGATGCGCTCCACCGCGCCTATGTGAACGCCCGCCTGATGTCCGCTATTCCGCTGAATGGCGTGTGTGACAATTACAGCTGGGCAGAAGCCATTAGTCTGCTGCGTAATAACCG
This sequence comes from Citrobacter sp. CK194, assembly GCF_030333395.1. NCBI lineage: Bacteria > Pseudomonadati > Pseudomonadota > Gammaproteobacteria > Enterobacterales > Enterobacteriaceae > Citrobacter > Citrobacter sp. CK194. The sequence goes on along the minus strand of NZ_JAOWGA010000012.1, from coordinate 31,047 downwards.
TGTGGTTATCCTGTCTGCGGGCACCGGCAACCCCTTCTTCACCACCGACTCTGCGGCTTGCCTGCGCGGTATCGAAATTGAAGCGGATGTGGTGCTGAAAGCCACGAAAGTCGATGGCGTATTTACTGCGGACCCGGCCAAAGATCCGTCCGCCACGATGTATGAGCAACTCACCTACGGCGAAGTGCTGGATAAAGAGCTGAAAGTGATGGATCTGGCCGCGTTCACGCTGGCTCGTGACCACAAATTGCCAATTCGTGTCTTCAATATGAACAAGCCGGGCGCGCTGCGTCGCGTCGTGATGGGCGAAAAAGAAGGGACTTTAATCACGGAATAATTCCCGTGATGGCCAATTCCGGGTAAGATTCGCCTTTACCCGGCAGGATTTATATATCCTGTGGCATGAATTAAACGAGACTATACTGAGCATACTCTGTATACACGAAATCATTCATGCTGCATCACGGCGGCAAGAGCGTGAATCCCGAGGCGCGTACACTGGTACGTGGCAGGGAAGAACGTTCGCAGCCAACGCAGAGGCAGCCTGAAGGATGAAGTGTATTGTGTGATTGTCTGGTCGACTGAGACTAGTTTTCAAGGATTCGTAACGTGATTAGCGATATCAGAAAAGATGCTGAAGTACGCATGGAGAAATGCGTTGAAGCGTTTAAAAACCAAATCAGCAAAATTCGCACGGGTCGTGCTTCTCCCAGCCTGCTGGATGGCATTGTCGTGGAATATTACGGCACGCCGACTCCGCTGCGTCAGCTGGCGAGCGTAACGGTAGAAGACTCCCGCACGCTGAAAATCAACGTGTTCGATCGCTCCATGAGCCCGGCGGTTGAGAAAGCGATTATGGCTTCTGACCTCGGCCTGAACCCGAGTTCTGCGGGTAGCGATATCCGTGTTCCGTTGCCGCCGCTGACTGAAGAACGTCGTAAAGACCTGACCAAAATCGTTCGTGGCGAAGCAGAGCAGGCGCGTGTTGCCGTGCGTAACGTACGCCGTGATGCGAACGACAAAGTAAAAGCGCTGCTGAAAGATAAAGAGATCAGCGAAGATGACGATCGCCGTTCTCAGGACGAAGTACAGAAACTGACTGACGCTGCCATCAAGAAAGTTGATGCGGCGCTGACGGAAAAAGAAGCGGAACTGATGCAGTTCTGATTTTCCTGTACGACTAAAACGCCGCTGGTTGACCCTGACGGGTCTTCCGGGCGGCGTTTTGCTTTCTATCCTGTCTCAATTCTTCTGGACGTTTCATGAAGCAACTAACCATTCTGGGCTCGACCGGCTCTATTGGTTGCAGCACGCTGGATGTGGTGCGCCATAATCCTGAAAGCTTCCGTGTTGTCGCGCTGGTTGCGGGTAAAAATGTCACCCGTATGGTAGAGCAGTGCCTGGAGTTTTCGCCGCGTTATGCGGTGATGGACGATGAACAGAGCGCTCAACGGCTGAAAACTGCGCTTCTGGAACATGGAAGCCGCACTGACGTCCTGAGCGGACAACAGGCCGCCTGCGATATGGCTGCGCTGGATGAGGTCGATCAGGTGATGGCTGCTATCGTGGGCGCGGCAGGTCTGCTGCCTACGCTTGCGGCGATTCGCGCCGGTAAAACCATCCTGCTTGCCAATAAAGAGTCGCTGATTACCTGCGGGCGCCTGTTTATGGACGAGGTGAAACGCAGTAAAGCCCGGCTTTTACCGGTAGATAGCGAACATAACGCGATTTTTCAGAGTATGCCCCAACCTATTCAAAACGATCTGGGATACGCTGAGCTGGAGCAAAATGGCGTGATGTCGATTTTGCTTACCGGGTCTGGTGGCCCTTTTCGTGAAACGCCATTGTGCGATCTGGCGGCCATGACGCCCGATCAGGCATGTCGTCATCCGAACTGGTCTATGGGACGAAAAATTTCCGTCGATTCCGCCACCATGATGAATAAAGGTCTGGAATACATTGAAGCGCGTTGGTTGTTTAACGCCAGCGCAAGCCAGATGGACGTGTTGATTCACCCGCAGTCGGTTATTCACTCAATGGTGCGTTATCAGGACGGCAGCGTTCTGGCGCAACTGGGGGAGCCGGATATGCGTACGCCAATCGCGCATACGATGGCGTGGCCGAATCGCGTGAACTCTGGCGTGAAGCCGCTCGATTTTTGCACGCTCAGTGCGTTGACGTTCTCTGCGCCGGATTATCAGCGCTATCCGTGCCTGAAACTGGCGATGGACGCGTTTGGGCAAGGTCAGGCCGCGACAACCGCGCTGAATGCGGCGAATGAAATCACCGTCGCCGCATTTCTGGCTGAAGAGATTCGCTTTACAGATATTGCTGAGCTCAATTTATCTGTGCTGGAGAAAATGGATTTGCAGGAACCGGGAAGCGTTGACGACGTTCTCAGGGTTGATGCCGTCGCGCGTGACGTCGCCAGAAAACAGGTGATGCGACTCGCAAGCTGATGATAATCCCTCTACACAGGATCGTGCTATTTGTTAGCGTTGGGCTTCAGTGATATAGTCTGCGCCACCCGATCGCAGATATTTGGCTTTATGCGGTCAGGTAAGCCGTGGTTTGACACGGCTTTTTTGTGGATGCACAAAATCATTCAGGTTGCATCATTCATAGCCAACGAAGAGGCAGCCTGAAGGATGAAGCGCAAAAGGCTTCAGTATTCCTGAGTACCGTTAAATCCTTTCAGGGACTAAAAACGCGTTATGTTGTCTGCAACTCAACCACTAAGCGAAAATTTGCCAGCACATGGCTGTCGCCATGTAGCAATCATTATGGATGGCAATGGCCGCTGGGCGAAAAAGCAAGGGAAGATTCGCGCCTTTGGGCATAAGGCCGGAGCAAAATCCGTCCGTCGGGCCGTATCTTTCGCTGCCAACAACGGTATTGATGCGTTAACGCTGTATGCCTTTAGCAGTGAGAACTGGAACCGACCAGCGCAGGAAGTGAGTGCGTTAATGGAGCTGTTCGTGTGGGCGCTGGATAGCGAAGTAAAAAGCCTGCATCGCCATAACGTTCGCCTGCGCATTATTGGCGACACCAGTCGATTTAACTCGCGTTTGCAAGAACGTATTCGCAAGTCTGAAGCGCTTACCGCCCAGAATACCGGGCTGACGCTGAATATCGCGGCGAATTATGGCGGACGTTGGGATATTGTCCAGGGAGTCAGGCAACTGGCAGAACAGGTGCAGGAAGGACTGCTGCGCCCTGATCAGATTGACGAAGAGATGCTAAACCAGAAAATCTGTATGCATGAACTGGCTCCTGTAGATTTAGTAATTAGGACTGGGGGAGAGCATCGCATTAGTAACTTTTTGCTTTGGCAAATTGCCTATGCCGAACTTTACTTTACTGATGTTCTTTGGCCCGATTTCGATGAACAAGACTTTGAAGGGGCGCTGCATGCCTTTGCCAATCGAGAGCGTCGTTTCGGCGGCACCGAGCCCGGTGATGAAAAAGCCTGATGGGGGTCGCTTTTGCTGAAGTATCGCCTGATTTCTGCTTTTGTTTTAATACCCGTTGTCATCGCGGCGCTTTTTTTACTCCCGCCGGTGGGGTTCGCCATTGTCACGCTGGTCGTTTGTATGCTGGCCGCCTGGGAATGGGGACAGTTAAGCGGTTTTACCACGCGTACTCAGCGGGTCTGGCTGGCGGTGCTGTGCGGGTTATTGCTGGCGCTGATGCTGTTTTTGCTGCCTGAATATCACCGCAACATTCATCAACCGCTTGTTGAGGTTTCGCTTTGGGCGTCGTTGGGCTGGTGGGTCGTTGCATTATTACTGGTGTTATTTTATCCCGGTTCGGCGGCGATCTGGCGTAATTCAAAGACATTACGCGTAATTTTCGGGGTGTTAACCATCATTCCTTTTTTTTGGGGAATGCTGGCGCTGCGCGCCTGGCACTATGATGAGAATCATTACAGTGGCGCCATATGGCTGCTCTATGTCATGATCCTCGTCTGGGGGGCAGACTCCGGGGCATATATGTTTGGCAAACTGTTCGGCAAACATAAACTTGCGCCAAAGGTTTCTCCTGGTAAAACCTGGCAGGGCTTTATTGGCGGACTCGCGACTGCCGCCGTGATTTCATGGGGTTACGGCATGTGGGCGAATCTGGATGTTGCGCCTTCAACCTTACTGATTTGTTCTGTCATCGCGGCCCTGGCGTCAGTGCTGGGCGATCTGACTGAGAGCATGTTTAAGCGTGAAGCAGGAATTAAGGACAGTGGTCACTTGATCCCAGGGCATGGTGGTATTCTGGATCGTATTGATAGCCTGACGGCGGCAGTACCGGTCTTTGCTTGCCTGTTGTTACTGGTATTCAGGACACTCTAACGGAAGGTTTTATGCTGAGTATTCTCTGGAATCTGGCTGCATTCATCGTCGCACTGGGTGTGCTTATCACCGTGCATGAATTTGGTCATTTCTGGGTTGCCCGGCGCTGCGGTGTTCGTGTCGAGCGCTTTTCTATCGGTTTTGGGAAAGCGCTTTGGCGGCGTACCGATCGATACGGTACGGAATATGTGATCGCCATGATTCCCCTCGGCGGTTACGTCAAAATGCTGGATGAGCGCGCTGAGCCGGTTGTGCCGGAACTGCGCCACCACGCTTTCAACAATAAAACCGTGGGACAGCGGGCGGCGATTATCGCCGCAGGTCCGATTGCAAATTTTCTTTTCGCTATTTTTGCCTACTGGCTGGTTTTTATCATCGGCGTCCCTGGCGTTCGTCCGGTGGTTGGTGAAATAACACCCAACTCGATTGCCGCCCAGGCGCAAATTCTTCCTGGTACGGAACTTAAAGCCATTGATGGCATCGAAACCCCTGATTGGGATGCGGTGCGCTTACAACTGGTGTCCAAAATCGGCGATGAGCGTACGACAATCAGCGTGGCGCCGTTCGGCAGTAATCAGCGCCAGGATAAAACGTTAGATTTGCGCCACTGGGCATTTGAGCCAGATAAAGAAGATCCTGTATCTTCTTTAGGGATTCGGCCGCGTGGTCCACAGATCGAACCGGTGCTGTCAGAAGTGCAGGCGAACTCCGCTGCAAGTAAGGCGGGTTTGCAAGCAGGCGACAGGATCGTTAAAGTCGATGGTCAGTCGTTAACGCAATGGATGACGTTTGTGACGCTTGTGCGCAACAATCCAGATAAGCCGTTAGCGCTGGAAATTGAAAGGCAGGGGAGTTCCTTGTCTTTGACGTTAATCCCGGATACAAAGCCGGTTAACGGAAAGGCAGAAGGTTTTGCGGGTGTTGTGCCTAAAATTATTCCTCTGCCGGATGAGTACAAGACTGTACGCCAGTATGGGCCATTCAGCGCCATCCTCGAAGCCACGGACAAGACGTGGCAGTTGATGAAGCTGACGGTCAGTATGCTGGGAAAATTGATAACCGGTGATGTGAAACTGAACAACCTCAGTGGGCCGATTTCTATCGCTCAGGGGGCTGGGATGTCAGCGGAATTTGGGGGCATTTATTACCTGATGTTTCTTGCGCTTATCAGCGTGAACTTAGGGATAATCAACCTGTTTCCGCTGCCCGTTCTTGACGGGGGGCATCTGCTGTTCCTGGCGATTGAAAAGCTGAAGGGCGGGCCGGTATCCGAGCGGGTTCAAGACTTTAGTTACCGCATTGGCGCGATTTTGCTGGTGTTGTTAATGGGGCTTGCACTTTTCAATGATTTCTCTCGGTTGTAAGAGAGTTAGTTAGGAAGAACGCATAATAACGATGGCGATGAAAAAGTTGCTCATAGCGTCGCTGCTGTTTAGCAGCGCCACCGTATACGGTGCTGAAGGGTTCGTGGTGAAGGACATTCATTTCGAAGGCCTACAGCGAGTCGCCGTTGGTGCGGCCCTCCTCAGTATGCCGGTGCGCACAGGCGACACGGTTAATGATGAAGATATCAGTAATACCATTCGTGCTCTGTTCGCCACTGGCAACTTCGAGGATGTCCGCGTCCTGCGCGATGGTGATACGCTTCTGGTTCAGGTAAAAGAACGTCCGACGATTGCCAGCATCACTTTCTCCGGTAACAAATCGGTGAAAGATGACATGCTGAAGCAGAACCTTGAGGCGTCTGGCGTGCGTGTTGGCGAATCACTGGATCGCACCACGCTCTCTGATATCGAAAAAGGACTGGAAGACTTCTACTACAGCGTTGGTAAATACAGCGCCAGCGTAAAAGCGGTCGTCACGCCGCTGCCGCGTAACCGTGTGGACCTCAAACTGGTGTTCCAGGAGGGTGTATCGGCGAAGATCCAACAGATCAATATCGTCGGCAACCATGCCTTCAGCACTGACGAACTCATTTCTCACTTCCAACTGCGCGACGAAGTGCCGTGGTGGAACGTCGTGGGCGATCGTAAATACCAGAAACAGAAACTGGCTGGCGACCTTGAGACGCTGCGCAGCTACTATCTGGATCGCGGTTATGCCCGTTTCAACATCGATTCGACGCAGGTCAGCCTGACGCCGGATAAGAAAGGCATCTACATCACCGTTAATATCACCGAAGGCGATCAGTACAAGCTTTCCGGTGTGCAGGTGAGCGGTAACCTGGCTGGACACTCCGCCGAGATTGAGAACCTGACGAAGATCGAACCAGGTGAACTCTATAACGGTACCAAAGTGACCAAAATGGAAGACGACATCAAGAAACTTCTTGGTCGTTATGGCTATGCCTACCCGCGCGTGCAGTCGCAGCCTGAAATCAACGATGCCGACAAAACCGTTAAATTACGTGTGAACGTTGATGCGGGTAACCGTTTCTACGTGCGTAAGATCCGTTTTGAAGGCAACGACACCTCGAAAGATTCCGTCCTGCGCCGCGAAATGCGCCAGATGGAAGGGGCATGGTTAGGCAGCGATCTGGTCGATCAGGGTAAAGAGCGTCTGAACCGTCTGGGTTACTTCGAAACCGTCGATACCGACACGCAGCGCGTTCCGGGCAGCCCGGACCAGGTTGACGTCGTCTATAAAGTGAAAGAGCGTAACACCGGTAGCTTTAACTTCGGTATTGGTTACGGCACAGAAAGCGGCGTGAGCTTCCAGGCGGGCGTTCAGCAGGACAACTGGTTAGGTACGGGTTATTCCGTGGGTATTAACGGAACCAAAAACGACTACCAGACCTATACTGAACTGTCTGTCACTAACCCATACTTCACTGTTGATGGCGTCAGCCTCGGCGGCCGTATCTTCTATAATGACTTCCAGGCAGATGATGCGGACCTGTCCGACTATACCAACAAAAGTTATGGTACGGACGTTACGCTGGGCTTCCCGATTAACGAGTACAACACGCTGCGTGCAGGTTTAGGTTATGTACATAACTCCCTGTCCAACATGCAGCCGCAGGTTGCCATGTGGCGTTACCTGAATTCGATGGGTGAATATCCGTCCGATACGAATGACCGCAACTCATTCAGCGCTAACGACTTCACCTTCAACTACGGTTGGACTTATAACAAGCTGGATCGTGGCTTCTTCCCGACGGAAGGTACGCGTGTCAACCTGAATGGTAAAGTGACCATCCCGGGCTCTGATAACGAATACTACAAAGCGACGCTGGATACCGCGACCTATGTGCCGATCGATGACGATCACAAATGGGTGGTTCTGGGTCGTACTCGTTGGGGTTATGGTGACGGTATTGGCGGCAAAGAGATGCCGTTCTATGAGAACTTCTATGCCGGTGGCTCAAGCACCGTGCGTGGCTTCCAGTCCAATACTATCGGTCCAAAAGCGGTGTACTACCCGGCGAGCAGCCGTCATGACGGTGATGACGACTACGATAACGATTGTAAGAGCACTGAAACTGCGCCATGTAAGTCTGATGACGCAGTAGGCGGTAACGCTATGGCTGTCGCCAGCCTCGAATTCATCACCCCGACGCCGTTTATTAGCGACAAGTACGCTAACTCGGTTCGTACCTCCTTCTTCTGGGACGTAGGTACTGTCTGGGATACGAACTGGGATTCGAACGCGTATGCCGGTTACCCGGACTACAGCGATCCGAGTAATATCCGTATGTCTGCTGGTATCGCATTACAATGGATGTCCCCATTGGGGCCGTTGGTCTTCTCCTACGCCCAGCCGTTCAAAAAGTACGATGGAGACAAATCGGAACAGTTCCAGTTTAACATTGGTAAGACCTGGTAATTGTTCTGTGCAAAGGAATGTAATGGTAGTGTAGCGATGACTTTTGGCGATCTCGTCTGAGATCGCCTGGCCACGCAAAGAACTGTGCCTGCGGGCACAAATGGGATGGTAAGGAGTTTATTGTGAAAAAGTGGTTATTAGCTGCAGGTCTCGGTTTAGCGATGGTAACGTCCGCACAGGCTGCTGACAAAATTGCGATCGTTAATATGGGTAGCCTGTTCCAACAGGTCGCACAGAAGACGGGTGTTTCTAACACGCTGGAAAACGAGTTCAAAGGCCGTGCCAGCGAATTGCAGCGTATGGAAACCGATCTGCAATCTAAAATGCAGCGTTTGCAGTCCATGAAAGCAGGTAGCGAACGTACTAAGCTGGAAAAAGACGTGATGGCTCAACGCCAGACTTTCTCTCAGAAAGCCCAGGCTTTTGAACAGGATCGCGCGCGTCGTTCCAACGAAGAACGTGGCAAACTGGTTACCCGTATCCAGACTGCTGTGAAATCCGTTGCTAACAGCCAGAGTATCGATCTGGTCGTTGATGCCAACACCGTTGCTTATAACAGCAGCGACGTGAAAGACATCACTGCTGACGTACTGAAACAGGTTAAATAAGTAATGCCTTCAATTCGACTGGCTGATTTAGCAGAGCAGTTGGATGCAGAATTACACGGTGATGGCGATATCGTCATCACCGGCGTTGCGTCCATGCAATCTGCGCAAACAGGCCACATCACGTTCATGGTGAATCCTAAATACCGTGAACACTTAGGCGTATGCCAGGCTTCTGCCGTTGTCATGACGCAGGACGATCTTCCTTTTGCTAAGAGTGCTGCGCTGGTAGTGAAGAACCCCTACCTGACGTATGCGCGAATGGCGCAAATTTTAGATACCACGCCGCAGCCTGCGCAGAATATTGCACCGAGTGCAGCGATCGATGTGACAGCGACGCTGGGTAACAATGTTTCAGTTGGCGCGAATGCGGTCATTGAGTCTGGCGTAGAACTGGGCGATAACGTGATTATCGGCGCAGGTTGCTTCGTCGGGAAAAACACAAAAATCGGTGCAGGTTCGCGTCTGTGGGCGAATGTAACGATTTACCACGACATTCAGATCGGTGAGAATTGCCTGATCCAGTCGAGCACTGTCGTCGGCGCAGACGGTTTTGGTTACGCTAACGATCGGGGTAACTGGGTGAAGATCCCGCAGCTTGGTCGCGTCATTATTGGCGATCGTGTTGAGATCGGCGCCTGTACGACGATTGACCGTGGCGCGCTGGATGACACTGTGATCGGCAACGGTGTTATCATTGATAACCAGTGCCAGATTGCACATAACGTTGTGATTGGCGACAATACGGCGGTTGCCGGTGGCGTCATTATGGCGGGCAGCCTGAAGATTGGCCGTTACTGCATGATTGGCGGGGCCAGCGTGATTAACGGGCATATGGAAATATGCGATAAAGTCACGGTGACGGGTATGGGGATGGTCATGCGTCCTATCACTGAGCCTGGCGTCTATTCTTCAGGCATTCCGTTGCAGCCTAACAAAGTATGGCGTAAAACCGCTGCACTGGTGATGAACATTGATGATATGAGCAAGCGTCTCAAAGCGATTGAGCGCAAGGTTAATCAACAAGACTAGCGTTCCACCTGTAGTGCCATCCTTTTACGGCCTGTCACATTCATATGATTGCGGCAGGCCGTGTTATTATTGCCTTTTAGTATATTTGGACAGGAAGAGTATTTTGACTACTAACACTCATACTCTGCATATTGAAGAGATTTTAGAACTTCTGCCGCACCGTTTTCCGTTTTTGCTGGTTGACCGTGTGCTGGACTTTGAAGAAGGTCGTTTTCTGCGCGCAGTGAAGAATGTCTCCGTAAATGAGCCTTTCTTCCAGGGCCATTTCCCGGGTAAACCGATTTTTCCGGGTGTGCTGATTCTGGAAGCGATGGCGCAGGCAACAGGGATTCTGGCGTTTAAAAGCGTTGGAAAACTGGAGCCGGGTGAACTGTATTACTTCGCGGGTATTGACGAAGCGCGCTTTAAGCGTCCTGTCGTGCCTGGCGATCAGATGATCATGGAAGTGACTTTCGAGAAAACGCGCCGTGGCCTGACCCGCTTTAAAGGGGTTGCTCTGGTCGATGGCAAAGTTGTGTGCGAAGCAACCATGATGTGTGCTCGTAGCCGGGAGGCCTGATACGTGATTGATAAATCCGCCTTTATTCATCCAACCGCCATTGTGGAAGACGGCGCCTGTATTGGCGCTAATGTTCATATTGGTCCTTTTTGTATTGTTGGATCCCATGTCGAAATTGGTGAGGGTACCGTACTGAAGTCTCACGTTGTCGTGAATGGCCATACAAAAATTGGTCGCGATAACGAGATTTATCAGTTCGCCTCCATCGGTGAAGTAAACCAGGATCTGAAATATGCTGGCGAACCGACCCGTGTGGAAATTGGCGATCGTAACCGCATTCGCGAAAGCGTCACCATTCATCGTGGCACAGTGCAGGGTGGTGGGTTGACGAAGGTGGGCAGCGATAACTTACTGATGATCAATGCCCATGTGGCGCACGATTGTACAGTAGGCAACCGCTGTATTCTGGCCAATAACGCTACGCTTGCGGGCCACGTTTCGCTGGATGATTTTGTCATCATCGGCGGCATGACCGCAGTGCACCAGTTCTGCACCATTGGCGCGCATGTGATGGTTGGCGGCTGTTCTGGCGTTGCCCAGGACGTTCCGCCGTACGTTATTGCTCAGGGCAATCACGCGACGCCGTTTGGCGTCAACATCGAAGGGCTGAAGCGTCGCGGTTTCACCCGCGAAGCGATCACCGCGATCCGCAACGCTTACAAAGCGTTGTACCGCAGCGGCAAAACGCTGGATGAAGCTAAACCGGAAATTGCCGAACTGGCGAAGCAGTACCCGGAAGTGCAACTCTTTAGCGATTTCTTTGCCCGCTCAACGCGCGGTCTGATTCGTTAATGGCGGAACAGCGTCCCTTAACGATAGCCCTGGTCGCCGGAGAAACCTCCGGCGATATTCTTGGTGCAGGCTTAATTCGCGCGCTGAAGACGCGTGTGCCCAACGCGCGTTTCGTCGGCGTGGCGGGGCCGCGTATGCAGGCTGAAGGCTGCGAAGCCTGGTATGAGATGGAAGAGCTGGCGGTAATGGGCATTGTTGAAGTGCTTGGTCGCCTGCGTCGCTTATTGCATATTCGTGCCGATTTGACCCGCCGCTTTACCGAGCTTCAGCCGGATGTTTTTGTCGGCATTGATGCGCCGGACTTCAATATTACCCTTGAAGGCAACCTGAAAAAGCAGGGTATAAAAACCATCCATTATGTCAGTCCGTCCGTCTGGGCGTGGCGACAGAAACGCGTTTTCAAAATAGGCAGATCCACCAATATGGTGCTGGCTTTTCTGCCTTTCGAAAAAGCGTTTTACGACAAGTTTAACGTGCCATGCCGTTTTATCGGGCATACGATGGCAGATGCTATGCCGCTGGACCCGGATAAAAACGCCGCGCGTGATGTGCTGGGAATCTCGCATGATGCACACTGCCTGGCGCTACTGCCCGGTAGCCGTGGCGCGGAAGTGGAGATGCTGAGCGCGGACTTCCTGAAAACCGCGCAGCTGCTGCGTCAGACCTATCCTGACCTTGAAGTTGTCGTACCGCTGGTGAACGCTAAACGCCGCGAGCAGTTCGAGCGCATTAAAGCTGAGGTTGCGCCGGAGCTTTCCGTGCATCTGCTCGACGGAATGGGACGTGAAGCGATGGTGGCCAGCGACGCCGCATTGCTGGCGTCTGGTACGGCTGCGCTGGAGTGTATGCTGGCGAAATGCCCGATGGTGGTGGGGTATCGGATGAAACCCTTTACCTTCTGGCTGGCGAAGCGCCTGGTAAAGACCGACTATGTTTCGCTGCCTAATCTGCTGGCGGGAAGAGAATTAGTCAAAGAGCTGTTGCAGGAAGAGTGTGAGCCGCATGCGCTTGCAGCGGCCTTGCTGCCGCTGCTGGCGAATGGCAAAACCAGCCATGCGATGCATGACACCTTCCGCGAGTTGCACCAGCAAATCCGTTGCAATGCCGATGAGCAAGCGGCGGACGCTGTCCTGGAGTTAGCACAATGATCGAATTTGTTTATCCGCATACGCAGTTGGTCGCGGGTGTGGATGAAGTTGGACGCGGCCCGCTGGTCGGCGCGGTGGTGACGGCCGCTGTGATCCTCGATCCGGCTCGCCCAATCGTGGGTCTCAATGATTCCAAGAAGCTCTCAGAAAAGCGCCGTCTGGCGCTGTATGATGAAATCAAAGAAAAAGCGTTAAGCTGGAGTCTGGGACGCGCGGAACCTCATGAAATTGATGAGCTAAATATTTTGCACGCCACGATGTTGGCGATGCAGCGCGCCGTTGCCGGTTTGCATATTGTGCCGGAATATGTGCTGATTGACGGCAACCGCTGTCCGGCACTGCCCGTGCCCTCTATGGCGGTGGTGAAAGGCGACAGCCGTGTGGCCGAGATCAGCGCGGCATCTATTATTGCGAAAGTGACGCGCGATGCCGAAATGGCGGCGCTGGACGGTATTTTCCCACAGTATGGTTTTGCCCAGCACAAAGGGTATCCGACTGCTTTTCATCTGGCGGCGCTTGCTGAACATGGTGCGACGGAGCATCATCGACGTAGTTTTGCTCCTGTCAAACGCGCCCTGGGACTTGCGTCCTGATTCTTGTGTCGAGATTAAGTAAACGGGAATCTGAAGATGTCTGAACCACGTTTCGTCCACCTGCGGGTGCACAGCGACTACTCCATGATCGATGGGCTGGCGAAAACCGGGCCGCTGGTAAAAAAGGCGGCTGCGTTAGGCATGCCTGCGCTGGCGATCACCGATTTTACCAACCTTTGCGGTCTGGTGAAGTTCTACGGAACGGGCCACGGCGCAGGGATTAAGCCCATTGTCGGCGCTGATTTCCATGTTCGCGGCACTCCGCTGGGAGATGAACTCTGCCAGTTGACCGTGCTGGCGGCAAATAATACGGGCTATCAGAATCTTACTCTGTTGATCTCAAAAGCCTATCAGCGTGGCTACGGCGCAGAAGGGCCGGTGATCGACAGGGAATGGCTGACTGAATTAAAAGACGGTCTGATTTTGCTTTCCGGTGGCCGGATGGGCGATGTGGGCCGCAGTTTGTTGCGCGGCAACAGTGCGCTGGTGGACGAATGCGTCGCCTTCTATGAAGAACATTTCTCCGACCGCTACTATCTGGAGCTGATCCGCACGGGTCGGCAGGATGAGGAAACGTATCTGCATGCGGCGGTTGAGCTGGCGGAAACGCGTGGCTTGCCGGTTGTCGCAACGAATGATGTCCGCTTTATTAACAGCGAGGACTTTGACGCGCACGAAATCCGCGTGGCTATTCACGATGGTTTTACGCTCGACGATCCTAAACGCCCGCGTAACTACTCGCCGCAGCAATATATGCGTAGCGAAGACGAGATGTGCGAGCTGTTCTCCGACATCCCGGAAGCGCTGGAAAACAGCGTTGAGATAGCCAAACGCTGTAACGTGACCGTCCGTCTGGGCGAATACTTCCTGCCGCAGTTTCCGACGGGCGACATGACCACCGAAGACTTCCTGGTCAAGAAATCGAAAGAGGGTCTGGAAGAACGTCTCGAATTCCTGTTCCCTGACGAAGCGGTGCGTAAAGAGAAGCGTCCCCCCTATGACGAACGTCTGGACATTGAACTTCAGGTTATTAACCAGATGGGGTTCCCTGGCTACTTCCTCATCGTGATGGAGTTTATCCAGTGGTCGAAAGATAACGGCGTACCGGTAGGGCCGGGGCGCGGTTCCGGTGCGGGGTCGCTGGTGGCCTATGCGCTGAAAATTACCGACCTTGATCCACTGGAATTCGACCTGCTGTTCGAACGTTTCCTTAACCCGGAACGTGTCTCCATGCCTGACTTCGACGTTGACTTCTGTATGGAGAAACGCGACCAGGTTATCGAACACGTAGCGGATATGTACGGCCGCGATGCGGTATCTCAGATTATTACCTTCGGTACGATGGCGGCGAAAGCGGTTATCCGCGACGTGGGGCGCGTGCTGGGGCACCCGTACGGTTTCGTGGATCGTATCTCGAAGCTGGTGCCGCCTGACCCAGGCATGACGCTGGCGAAAGCGTTTGAGGCGGAACCGCAACTGCCGGAAATTTACGAGGCGGATGAGGAAGTTAAAGCGCTGATCGATATGGCGCGCAAGCTGGAAGGCGTCACGCGTAACGCCGGTAAGCACGCCGGTGGCGTGGTTATCGCGCCGACCAAAATCACCGATTTTGCGCCGCTGTACTGTGATGAGGCCGGTCAGCACCCGGTAACGCAGTTTGATAAAAACGACGTGGAATACGCCGGGCTGGTCAAATTCGACTTCCTGGGGCTGCGCACGCTCACCATCATTAACTGGGCGCTGGAGATGATCAACGCCCGCCGCGAGAAGAATGGCGAACCGCCGTTGGATATCGCGGCGATCCCGCTGGATGACAAGAAAAGTTTCGACATGCTGCAACGCTCGGAAACCACGGCGGTCTTCCAGCTTGAATCCCGTGGCATGAAAGATCTGATTAAGCGTCTGCAACCTGACTGCTTCGAAGATATGATCGCGCTGGTGGCGTTGTTCCGCCCCGGCCCGTTGCAGTCGGGCATGGTGGATAACTTCATCGACCGTAAGCATGGCCGTGAAGAGATTTCCTATCCAGACGTGCAATGGCAGCATGAAAGCCTGAAACCCGTACTGGAGCCGACCTACGGCATCATCCTGTACCAGGAACAGGTTATGCAGATTGCCCAGGTGCTTTCCGGTTACACCCTTGGCGGCGCGGATATGCTGCGTCGTGCGATGGGTAAGAAAAAGCCGGAAGAGATGGCGAAACAACGTTCCGTCTTTGAAGAGGGCGCCAGAAAGAACGGCATCGACGGCGAGCTGGCGATAAAAATCTTCGACCTGGTGGAAAAGTTCGCCGGGTACGGGTTTAACAAATCGCACTCCGCCGCCTATGCGCTGGTGTCTTACCAGACGCTGTGGCTGAAAGCGCACTACCCGGCAGAGTTTATGGCGGCGGTAATGACCGCCGATATGGACAACACCGAAAAAGTGGTCGGTCTGGTGGATGAATGCTGGCGCATGGGGCTTAAAATCCTGCCGCCGGATATCAACTCAGGGCTGTATCACTTCCACGTTAACGACGACGGCGAAATTGTTTACGGCATCGGCGCGATCAAAGGCGTGGGTGAAGGCCCGATTGAAGCTATCATCGAGGCGCGCAATAAAGACGGTTACTTCCGCGAGCTGTTTGATTTATGTGCCCGCACGGACACGAAAAAGCTCAACCGCCGGGTACTGGAAAAACTGATCATGTCCGGGGCGTTTGACCGCCTGGGGCCGCACCGCGCCGCGCTGATGAACTCGCTGGGCGACGCGTTGAAAGCCGCCGATCAGCATGCCAAAGCGGAAGCGATCGGGCAGGCGGATATGTTTGGCGTACTGGCGGAAGAGCCGGAACAAATTGAACAATCCTATGCCAGCTGCCAGCCGTGGCCGGAACAGGTGGTGCTGGACGGGGAACGTGAAACGTTGGGGCTTTACCTGACGGGACACCCTATCAATCAGTATTTAAAAGAAATTGAGCGCTATGTCGGAGGCTACCGGCTGAAAGACATGCATCCGACAGAACGTGGTAAAGTCACCACGGCTGCGGGGCTCGTGATTGCTGCAAGGGTTATGGTCACCAAGCGCGGCAATCGTATCGGCATCTGTACGCTGGATGACCGCTCTGGACGTCTGGAAGTTATGCTGTTTACCGACGCTCTGGATAAATATCAGCAATTGCTGGAAAAAGACCGCATACTTATCGTCAGCGGACAGGTCAGCTTTGATGACTTCAGCGGCGGGCTTAAAATGATGGCCCGTGAAGTCATGGATATTGACGAAGCCCGGGAAAAATATGCTCGCGGGCTTGCTATCTCGCTGACGGACAGGCAAATTGATGACCAGCTTTTAAACCGACTCCGTCAGTCTCTGGAACCCCACCGCTCGGGGACAATTCCAGTACATCTCTACTATCAGAGGGCGGATGCACGCGCGCGGTTGCGTTTTGGCGCGACGTGGCGTGTCTCTCCGAGCGATCGTTTGCTAAACGATCTCCGTGGCCTCATTGGTTCGGAGCAGGTGGAACTGGAGTTTGACTAATACAGGAATACTATGAGTCTGAATTTCCTTGATTTTGAACAGCCGATTGCAGAGCTGGAAGCGAAAATCGATTCTCTGACAGCGGTAAGCCGCCAGGACGAGAAACTGGATATTAATATCGATGAAGAAGTGCATCGTCTGCGTGAAAAAAGCGTAGAACTGACGCGCAAAATCTTTGCCGATCTTGGCGCATGGCAGGTTGCTCAACTGGCGCGCCATCCGCAACGTCCATACACCCTGGATTATGTTCGCCTGGCGTTTGATGAATTTGACGAACTGGCGGGCGATCGCGCCTATGCGGATGATAAAGCTATCGTCGGCGGCATCGCGCGTCTGGATGGTCGTCCAGTGATGATTATTGGTCATCAGAAAGGCCGTGAAACAAAAGAGAAAATCCGTCGTAACTTCGGCATGCCGGCACCTGAAGGGTACCGCAAAGCGCTGCGTCTGATGGAAATGGCTGAGCGTTTCAACATGCCGATCATTACCTTTATCGACACCCCTGGCGCTTACCCTGGCGTGGGGGCGGAAGAACGCGGTCAGTCTGAAGCGATCGCACGTAACCTGCGTGAAATGTCACGCCTGAGCGTACCGGTGATTTGTACCGTTATCGGCGAAGGGGGTTCCGGCGGCGCGCTGGCGATTGGCGTGGGCGATAAAGTGAATATGTTGCAGTACAGCACCTATTCCGTTATCTCCCCGGAAGGCTGTGCGTCCATTCTGTGGAAAAGCGCGGACAAAGCGCCGCTGGCTGCCGAAGCGATGGGTATTATCGCGCCGCGCCTGAAAGAGCTGAAGCTGATTGATTCCATCATTCAGGAACCGCTGGGTGGCGCGCACCGTAACCCGGAAGCGATGGCGGCTTCTCTGAAAGCGCAACTGCTGGCTGATCTCGCCGATCTCGACGTGTTGAGCAAAGACGATTTGAAAAACCGTCGTTATCAGCGCCTGATGAGCTACGGCTACGCGTAAACATCATCAATGCCTGATGGCGCTTGCGCTTATCGGACATGGAGTAAAAAGGGTCACATTTTGTGGCCCTTTTTTTTATCTGCGGTTTGACCAGGCTATGATTAGCTAAGGTTTTTCCAGGAGGAACGCATGAATATCATTGCCATCATGGGGCCGCATGGCGTTTTTTATAAAGACGAACCCATCAAGGAACTTGAGCTTGCCCTACAGTCGCAGGGGTTTCAGATTATCTGGCCGCAAAATAGCGTCGACCTGCTGAAATTCATTGAACACAATCCGCGAATCTGTGGCGTCATTTTTGACTGGGATGAGTACAGCCTCGATTTGTGTAGCGATATCAACCAGCTAAATGAATACCTGCCGTTGTATGCGTTTATCAATACGCATTCGACGATGGATGTCAGCGTGCATGATATGCGTATGGCACTGTGGTTTTTTGAATACGCGCTCGGCCAGTCAGAAGATATTGCGACGCGCATCCGCCAGTATACGAATGAATACCTTGATAACATCACGCCGCCGTTCACCCGGGCGCTGTTTACCTATGTGAAAGAGGGAAAATACACCTTTTGCACGCCGGGGCATATGGCGGGAACCGCTTACCAGAAAAGCCCGATTGGCTGTCTGTTTTATGACTTCTTCGGGGGGAATACGCTAAAAGCGGATGTGTCTATTTCCGTGACCGAACTGGGGTCGCTGCTGGACCATACCGGGCCGCACCTGGAGGCGGAAGAGTATATTGCCCGCACCTTCGGCGCCGAGCAGAGTTATATGGTGACCAACGGCACCTCCACATCGAACAAAATTGTCGGCATGTACGCGGCGCCGTCGGGCAGCACGCTGCTGATTGACCGCAACTGCCATAAATCTCTCGCGCACCTGTTGATGATGAGCGATGTGGTGCCCCTCTGGCTGAAACCCACGCGCAACGCACTCGGTATTCTGGGGGGCATTCCTAAGCGTGAATTTACGCGTGAGAGTATTGAACATAAGGTTTCGGAGACGGCGCAGGCGCAGTGGCCGGTACATGCGGTTATCACCAACTCGACCTATGACGGCCTGCTGTACAACACCAACTGGATTAAACAAACGCTGGATGTCCCTTCGATCCATTTCGACTCGGCCTGGGTGCCCTATACCCATTTTCACCCGATTTATCAGGGGAAAAGCGGGATGAGCGGCGAGCGGGTGCCGGGAAAAGTCATCTTCGAAACGCAGTCGACGCATAAAATGCTGGCGGCGCTGTCTCAGGCATCGCTTATTCACATTAAAGGGGATTACGATGAAGATACCTTTAATGAAGCGTTTATGATGCACACCTCAACATCGCCAAGCTACCCCATCGTGGCGTCGATTGAGACGGCTGCGGCAATGCTGCGTGGCAATCCGGGTAAACGATTGATCAATCGCTCCGTGGAGCGGGCGCTTCATTTTCGCAAAGAGGTACAGCGGCTGCGCGAAGAGTCAGAAGGCTGGTTCTTTGATATCTGGCAACCGGAAGAGGTGGATGAAGCGGAATGCTGGCCCGTTGCGCCCGGCGAGGAGTGGCACGGTTTTACCGATGCGGATGCCGACCATATGTTTCTCGATCCGGTGAAAGTCACCATTTTGACGCCCGGTATGGATGAGCAGGGCAACATGAGCGAGGAGGGGATTCCCGCCGCGCTGGTGGCGAAGTTCCTTGATGAGCGCGGCGTGGTGGTAGAAAAAACCGGGCCTTATAACCTGCTGTTCCTGTTCAGTATTGGTATTGATAAAACCCGGGCGATGGGGTTGCTGCGCGGCCTGACGGAGTTTAAACGCGCTTACGATCTTAATCTGCGCGTTAAAAATATGCTGCCGGATCTGTACGCCGAAGATCCCGATTTTTATCGTAATATGCGGATTCAGGATCTGGCGCAGGGTATCCATAAACTGATCCGCCAGCACGATCTTTCCGGGTTGATGTTACGGGCGTTCGACACATTGCCCGAAATGAAAATGACGCCACATCAGGCCTGGCAGAGGCAGATAAAAGGCGAAGTGGAGACCATCGCGATTGATCAACTGGTGGGGCGTATTTCCGCCAGTATGGTGCTGCCGTATCCGCCTGGCGTGCCGTTGCTGATGCCGGGGGAGATGATCACCGAAGCGAGCCGTGCGGTACTCGATTTTCTGCTGATGCTGTGTTCCATCGGCCACCATTACCCTGGCTTTGAGACCGATATTCATGGCGCAAAACAGGATGAGGATGGCGTTTACCGAGTGAGAGTCTTAAAAACGGCATGATGGCTTGCCCTCGCGACGGCAAGGCGGGTAACGTGCTGATAACACATTAAGGAGACGCTATGCTGGGATTAAAACAGGTTCACCATATTGCGATTATCGCGACGGATTATGCGGCGAGCAAAACGTTTTATTGTGACGTACTGGGCTTCACGCTGTTGAGTGAAGCGTACCGGGAAGAACGTGATTCCTGGAAAGGCGACCTGGCGTTAAACGGGCAATATGTGATTGAGCTTTTTTCTTTTCCCTTCCCGCCTGCGCGACCGAACCGACCGGAGGCCTGCGGTCTGCGGCATCTGGCATTCAGCGTGGAAGACGTAGACAAAGCGGTAGCGCATCTGGAGGCGAACAACGTTAAATGCGAGCCGGTTCGCGTTGACCCGTTTACGAATAAACGTTTTACCTTTTTCAACGATCCAGACGGACTGCCGCTCGAACTGTATGAGCAGTAAAACTTGTCATCACGGTTTCTGCCCGGTAACGTGCCGGGCAGTGCCACAGTTAAGCAATGATCATGACAACACTCACCCTGAACGCCTCACTCCTGCCATACCGCCAGATTCTGGTGGCCTTTAGCGGCGGGCTGGATTCTACCGTACTGCTGCATCAACTGGTGCAATGGCGAGAACAGCAGCCTGATGTCACGCTGCGCGCCATCCATATTCATCATGGGTTAAGCTCTCATGCCGATAGCTGGGTGACGCATTGCGAGGCTGTGTGCCAGCAGTGGCAGGTGCCGCTGGTTGTCCGACGAGTGCAGCTTCAGGATGAGGGGTTGGGGATTGAGGCTCAGGCGCGCCAGGCGCGATACGCGGCCTTTGCGCAGGCGCTGCATCCCGGTGAAGTCCTGGTCACGGCCCAGCATCTTGACGATCAATGTGAAACGTTTTTGCTGGCGTTGAAGCGCGGCAGCGGCCCGGCGGGATTGTCCGCTATGGGGGAACGCTCGTCGTTTGCCGGAACGCAGCTGATCCGCCCGCTACTTGGGGAAACCCGTGCGGCGCTGGAGCAGTGGGCAAAACGCTATGCGCTGCGCTGGATTGAGGATGAAAGCAATCAGGATGATGCCTACGATCGTAATTTCCTGCGCCTTAGGGTGCTGCCGCTGCTGCAACAACGCTGGCCGCATTTTGCTGAAGCGACTGCCCGTAGCGCCGCGCTTTGCGCAGAACAGGAGCGCCTGCTGGATGAGCTTCTGGCAGAGGATTTAGCGGGCTGTATCACCGCTGATGGAGCATTGCAGTTAGCGCCGTTAATGGCGATGAGCGGCCCGCGACGTGCTGCGCTATTGCGCCGCTGGCTGGCTGCGAAGCATGCGCCGATGCCTTCCCGAGACGGGCTGGAACGTATCTGGCAGGAGGTGGCGCTGGCGCGTGAGGACGCCGCTCCCTGCTTGCGCTTTGGCGAGTACGACATTCGCCGTTATCAGTCACAGCTATGGTGGATAAAATCCGTTACCGGCCAAAGCGCGACGGTGATCCCGTGGCCATCGTGGCAAACACCGTTATCGCTGCCCGTTGGACTTGGGACGGTGCGGCTCGTTCCAGGAGGCGACCTGCGCATGCCGCGTGCCGACGAGCCAGTTAGCATACGCTTTAAGGCATCTGGGTTACTGCATATTATCGGGCGCAATGGCGGGCGTAAGCTAAAGAAAATCTGGCAGGAGCTGGGCGTACCGCCCTGGCGGCGGGATACCACGCCGCTGCTGTTTTATGGCGAGACGTTGATTGCTGCCGCAGGTATTTTTGTTACCTGTGATGGTCTGGCGGAGGAGGGAGCGGGCGTCAGGCTGGAATGGAAGGAAGAGACGTCGTCATCGCGTAATGCCTGATGGCGCTGCGCTTATCAGGCCTACGTATCGCATGGAAAGTAGGCCGGATAAGGTGCTTGCACCGCCATCCGGCAACAAAAGAATCAGGATTCGCTGACGATTACAGTACCGATTTGTGGATGACTGAAGCTGGTAATTTTGTCCAGACGCAGCTCGCGTGTTTCACCGGCGACATCCGCGATCAGATATTCCACGTTTTTGCGCGACACCAGATCGTTGGCTTTCGCCTGTAAAACTTCTCCATCCTTAAGTTCCAGCGTCAGTAACAGATGATGCTGGCAGGCGAGCTCAAGATTGTCGTAATCATCGCAGTTGATGGGTTGATACGTTTCATTCATTGACATAATCGCTCACCAGTAAGTTCGCGGCAGCATATGCCGCCTTTTCCCTGACCGACTCTGAAAGGGCATCGTCTGCTGCCACTTCATTAAGCACTTTCAATACACAACCCAGCGCATCCGGGACATACCCTAAGTCTCCGCTGGCGATTTCCGCATACCGCTTGCGTATTAACTCACAATATTTTTCCACATGCCCTCCTGTCAGCACTCTGACTTAACCGTGGATGCAAGTCTAAGCCTACGAAGATAAACTCTGTTTAGCAAGGTGACTATAACATACCCATCCAGGCAATATCAGCAGGTTGACGGTGCAGGTATACGACATCCGTTAACAGCCTTTTGACGCAGATTTCGCTACAATGTGTCCCTGATTCGAAAGGAGTTCTCTCATGGCGCTTAAAGCGACGATTTATAAAGCCGTAGTCAATGTGGCGGATCTTGACCGCAACCAGTTTCTTGACGCGGCATTGACGCTGGCGCGTCACCCTTCTGAAACGCAGGAGCGCATGATGCTGCGCCTGCTGGCCTGGATTAAATATGCCGATGAGCGCCTACAGTTCACGCGTGGTCTGAGCGCAGAAGATGAGCCTGAGGCATGGCTGCGTAACGACCATCTGGGGATTGATTTATGGGTTGAGCTGGGGCTGCCGGATGAGCGCCGCATTAAGAAAGCCTGTACCCAGGCTGCGGAGGTTGCGCTGTTTGCCTATAATAGTCGTGCCGCGCAAATCTGGTGGCAGCAGAACCAGAGTAAATGCGCGCAGTACGCTAACCTGTCCGTGTGGTATCTGGATGATGAGCAACTGGCGAAACTGAGTGATTTTGCCGGCCGAACCATGACGTTGCAGGCAACGATTCAGGATGGCGCCATCTGGCTGTCGGATTCTCAGAATAATCTGGAAATTCATCTGGCTGCATGGCAACAGCCTTCATGATTGTCATCTCCCGAAATGTCTCGATTCCCGACAATGAGCTGGAAATCACAGCCATTCGTGCGCAGGGAGCGGGTGGACAGCACGTTAATAAGACCTCAACGGCTATCCATTTGCGCTTTGACATTCGGGCCTCTGGCCTGCCAGAGTATTATAAGGAACGTTTGTTGGCTGCCAGCCATCATCTTATTAGCAGCGATGGCGTCATTATTATCAAGGCGCAGGAGTATCGCAGCCAGGAGCTCAACCGGGAGGCGGCTATCGCCCGGCTGGTGGCAGTCATCAAAGAATTAACCGCAGTGCAAAAAAGCCGACGGGCAACCCGCCCTACGCGCGCGTCGAAAGAACGCAGGTTGTCATCGAAGGCACAAAAATCCACAGTGAAGGCGCTTCGCGGTAGAGTTCGTCGTCCTCAGGAGTGACGAGCGGGGATAACATTTCATAAGGAATTTATGGTGAAAACAGCGATATTGTCAGTAGCGGCAGCATGTACGCTCTTTGCCTTGATCGGATGTAATAATCGTACTGAAGTGGAGGCGCTACAGCCGACGCAGACGGCAGAATTAAAACCGATGCAGCAAAGCTGGCGTGGCGTATTGCCTTGCGCAGACTGTGAAGGGATCGAAACCTCTTTGTTCCTGGAAAAAGATGGAACATGGGTGATGAATGAACGTTATCAGGGCGTTCGTGAAGAACCCTCTTCGTTTGCCTCGTATGGCACCTGGGCGCGTACAGCCGATAAACTGGTATTGACCGACAGCAAAGGCGAGAAGTCTTACTATCGTGCGAAAGGCGACGCTCTGGAAATGCTTGATCGTGAAGGTAATCCGATTGAATCGCAGTTTAATTACACGCTTGAGTCGGTGTCTGCCAGTTTGCCCGTAACGCCAATGCCGGTGCGCGGCATGTATTTCTATATGGCGGATGCGGCGACCTTTATCGATTGCGCTACCGGGAAACGCATGCCGGTGGCGAACAATGCTCAGTTGGAACGTGATTATCTGGCGGCACGAGGCGCTGCGGAAAAACCGGTATTATTAACGGTGGAAGGCCACTTTACGCAGGAAGCCAACCCGGATACGGGCGCGCAGGTAAAAACGCTGGTGGCCGATAAAGAGATTAAATTCGTTCCTGGACAGGATTGTTCCAGCAAGTAATTGCGGTATCGACCCCGTCTGGACATTAAAAAACCCCGCTAATGCGGGGTTTTTTGTGTTTAGCCTTTGATGGCTTTCACCAGGAAATCGACGATCTCGCCAGTTTTAATCAACTGCTTCTCGCCGTTACGACGGTATTTGTATTCAATATCGTCGTTGTCCAGGTTACGGTCGCCCAGCACGATAGTGTGCGGGATGCCGATCAGTTCCATATCCGCGAACATGACGCCCGGACGCTCTTTACGGTCATCCATCAGCACTTCGATGCCTTGTGCGCGCAGTTCACCGTACAGTTTTTCCGCCAGTTCCTGCACCCGGAAGGACTTGTGCATATTCATCGGCAGAATGGCAACCTGGAATGGCGCGATGGCGTCAGGCCATACAATACCGCGTTCGTCGTAGTTCTGCTCAATCGCCGCCGCCACCACGCGCGTTACCCCGATACCGTAGCAACCCATCGTCAGGATCTGGTTACGACCATCTTCACCCTGTACGGAGGCTTTCAGCGCTTCGGAATACTTGGTGCCCAGTTGGAAGATATGACCCACTTCGATGCCGCGTTTAATCAGCAGCGTGCCTTGGCCGTCCGGGCTTGGATCGCCTGCCACGACGTTACGGATATCGGCGACTTCTGGTGTCGCGACATCGCGATCCCAGTTGATGCCGAAGTAGTGCTTACCGTCGATGTTGGCGCCTGCCGCGAAATCGCTCATTACTGCAACGGTACGGTCGATCACCACCGGAACCGGCATATTTACCGGGCCGAGAGAACCCGGGCCGGCTTTCACCAGCGCACGAATCTCTTCTTCTGTGGCGAAGGTTAGCGGGCTGGCAACCTGCGGCAGTTTTTCCGCTTTCACTTCGTTCAGTTCGTGATCGCCACGTACCAGCAGAGCAACCAGCGGGTAGCTGCTTCCTTCAACCGCTTTCACCAGCAGCGTTTTGACGGTTTTCTCAATCGGCAGATTGAACTGCTCAACCAGCTCCGCGATGGTTTTCGCGTTTGGCGTATCAACCAGCGTCATCTCCTGGCTGGCAGCCGCGCGCGGCGCTTTCGGCGCAACGGCTTCGGCGAACTCAATGTTAGCCGCGTAGTCAGAAGAATCAGAGAAGATCACATCATCTTCACCGCTTTGCGCTAGTACCTGGAACTCGTGGGATGCGTTACCGCCGATAGACCCCGTGTCTGCCTGTACCGCGCGGAAATCCAGGCCCATACGGCTGAAGATTTTGCTGTAAGCGGCATACATTGCGTCGTAAGTTTCCTGTAGCGATTCCTGAGAGGTATGGAAAGAGTAGGCGTCTTTCATCAGGAATTCGCGGGAACGCATTACGCCGAAACGCGGACGTACTTCGTCACGGAATTTGGTCTGGATCTGGAAGAAGTTCAGCGGCAGCTGTTTGTAAGAACTGAGTTCGTTACGAATCAGGTCGGTGATAACTTCTTCGTGAGTCGGGCCGAGTACGAACGGACGCTCGCCACGGTCAACAAAACGCAGCAGTTCCGGGCCGTACTGTTCCCAACGACCACTCTCTTGCCACAGGTCAGCAGGCTGAACCACTGGCATTGACACCTCGATGGCACCGGCGTTATTCATCTCTTCACGCACGATGTTTTCGACTTTTTTCAGGACGCGCAGGCCAGTCGGCAGCCAGGTATATAACCCGGAGGCGAGCTTGCGGATCATCCCGGCGCGCAGCATCAGTTGATGGCTGATAACCTCGGCGTCGGCAGGTGTCTCCTTCAGAGTGGAGAGCAGATATTGGCTAGTA
Source organism: Citrobacter sp. CK194 (assembly GCF_030333395.1). Classification (NCBI taxonomy): domain Bacteria; kingdom Pseudomonadati; phylum Pseudomonadota; class Gammaproteobacteria; order Enterobacterales; family Enterobacteriaceae; genus Citrobacter; species Citrobacter sp. CK194. The sequence continues at coordinate 5,360 of NZ_JAOWGA010000012.1, read as the reverse complement.
CGCATGTTGTTACGGTTCCAGTTGGACGATCGAACAGGCTCAACGCGAGCCTGACACAAAAAAAGTGATTTAGTTTACCAGCGAGAAAGGGATGTCAAAAGAGAAGGGCGTGAAATTAGCGGGGTTCCAGCGCAAAGACTTCAAAACCCTCTTCGGTGACGCGCCAGCGCACGTTGAAATCGTGCAGCCAGACGGCGTACGTTTTACCGGTCTCTTCACCTTTACGATAGGCGGGACGCGGATCTTGCGCCAGCACTTCGCCGATAAATGTTTTCAGTTGCGGGTAACGCTGTTCAAGCCGTGAAAGCTGTTGGTCAATGTCGGCCGTGAAGCTGACGTGCATCTCTGCAACAGGCGCCTGTTGCGCATAGCTGGCCGTTGCGCCCGGTAATGACTCGGCAAACGGCAGGTAGGGTTTGATATCAATAACCGGCGTGCCATCAACCAGATCCAGACTGCCCAGCTTCAGGATGACTTTCTCTTTCTGACAGACAATCTCTTTCAATTCAACCAGCGACATACCGACAGGGTTAGGGCGAAAGGTGGAGCGGGTCGCGAAGACGCCCATCCGGGCATTGCCGCCGAGACGGGGAGGGCGAACCGTCGGGCGCCATCCGCCAGCCATCGTCTGATGAAAGACGAAGATCACCCACAAATGGCTGAACGCTTCCAGACCGCGAACGGCATCGGCCTGATTATAGGGCGCAACAAGATGCAGTTCGCCGTCGGCGCTTTTTACCAGACCAGGCTGGCGCGGGACGGCGAACTTTTCTTTATAGGGGGAGCGAATAACGCCTATTTGCTCGAACTGAAAACTGCTCATTTAGCCGAGATGTTAAGGGCGGAACCGATGCAAACAGCCTGACGGTAGCAGCCTGGCGTTCCACTGGTGACTTCGCAGCTGTGTAGCAGTACAGCATTCGCCTTCATTTTAGAGGCGTTAATCTGCATGCGTTTACGTGCCGTCGGGATGCTCGGCGGGGAATCCTGATTAGATGCCTGGCAGGAGTCACCGCTGACTTCGCCAAGATCGCGGAACGGTTTACCCACTAACTCTTCGGCGTTGGTGTAAATTCGGACCGGTGCGGCACGCGGCGCTTTCGGTTTTTCCGACTCCGCTTTTGGCGGGGTTGCGGTGCTTTGAACGGGTTCAACAGGGGATCTGCTTAGCATGGAACAACCGCCCAGCATGAGTGCCAATAAACAGATCGGTAAAGCACGCATAATATTTCCTCAATGAATGATCTAATCGTCAGATATTGAATCAGGAGCTTGCATAAATGACAAGACGGGCAAGCGCCCGTCCTGAATGATATTACAGATTGTGGAAACCGCCTAAAAATTACCAGCCTTTAACAGCACCTCCGTTGAAGACTTTATTCGCGGCTTCGTAGACTTCGTCAGACTGATAAGCCTGAACGAATTTCTTCACGTTCTCTGCGTCTTTATTGTCTTCACGCGTTACGATCAGGTTAACGTACGGGGAATCTTTATCTTCCACGAAGATACCGTCTTTTGCCGGCGTCAGGTCAATCTGGCTGGCGTAAGTGGTGTTAATCACGGCCAGGGCAATTTGCGCATCGTCCAGAGAGCGCGGCAGTTGCGGTGCTTCCAGCTCAACAATTTTCAGGTTCTTCGGGTTTTCGGTCACGTCCAGAACGGTCGGCAGCAGGCCAACGCCATCTTTCAGTTTGATTAATCCTACTTTCTGCAACAGCAGCAGTGAACGACCAAGGTTAGTCGGATCGTTTGGTACGGCTACCTGAGAACCATCCTGTAGCTCATCAAGTGATTTGATTTTTTTGGAATAACCGGCAATCGGATAAACAAAGGTATTGCCAACGGCAACCAGCTTATAACCGCGATCTTTGATCTGCTGATCCAGGTACGGCTTGTGCTGGAAAGCGTTCGCGTCGATATCGCCTTTGCTTAACGCTTCGTTCGGTAATACGTAGTCGTTGAACGTCACCAGCTCAACATCCAGACCGTATTTTTCTTTCGCTACTTTTTGCGCGACTTCCGCAACCTGCTGTTCAGCGCCGACAATCACGCCCACTTTGATGTGGTTCGGATCTTTTTCATCCTGGCCGCAACCCACAAGTGCCAGAGAACCAATCAGGGCTCCCACTGCCGCAAAGGTTTTAAATTTGAACGCCATGCTTATTTCCTTAATGAGTCATTTGTGTTGTGTTTAATGTTACTTGTGCGTCACTGCCCGAACGATGCGATCGCCGGATAACTGAATTAAATAAACCAGAACGACCAGTAATACCAGCACCGTATTCATCACGGTAGCATTGTAGCCAATGTAACCATACTGATAGCCAATCTGACCGAGTCCGCCAGCGCCAACGGCGCCGCCCATAGCAGAGTAGCCCACCAGAGTGATCAGGGTAATGGTTGCGGCATTGACCAGACCCGGTAATGCTTCCGGCAGCAGCACCTTACGCACGATTTGCAGCGGCGTGGCCCCCATCGCACGGGAGGCTTCGATCAATCCGGTTGGGATTTCCAGCAATGCGTTTTCCACCATGCGGGCGATAAACGGCGCGGCGCCGACGGTTAACGGCACAATCGCCGCCTGCAAACCGATGGAGGTGCCGACAATCACACGGGTAAACGGAATCATCCATACCAGTAAGATAATGAACGGGATTGAACGGAAGATATTGACGACCGCAGAGAGTGTGCGGTAGAGCTTCGCGTTTTCAATAATTTGCCCTGGACGCGTAACGTACAGCAGTACGCCAACCGGCAGACCAATAACAAAACCAAAAAAGCCGGATACAAAAGTCATCGCCAGCGTTTCCCAGACGCCGCGCGCCAGTAACCACATCATCGCCTCAGACATAACCCAGTACCTCTACTTTCACATGGTGTTCCTGCAACCAGGCAATTGCGGCTTGCGTCTCTTCTTGCGTGCCGTGCATTTCCGTCAGCATGATGCCGAACTTCACGCCGCCAGCGTAATCCATCTGCGCGCTAATAATGTTGTTGTTCACATTGAAGCGGCGGGCCGTCTCAGACAGCAGCGGGGCGTCTACGGATTGTCCGGTAAATTCCATACGCAGCATGGGGACGCTGTCCGCATACGGCTCCGCTTTTAAACGTTCCAGATAATCTTCCGGGATATCCAGATGCAATGTGGACTGGATAAACTTCTGCGCCAGCGGCGTCTTTGGATGGGAGAACACTTCGCTGACCGTATCCTGCTCAATCAGCTCTCCGTTACTGATAACTGCGACACAATCGCAAATGCGCTTAACCACATCCATCTCATGAGTAATAAGAAGAATGGTCAGGCCAAGGCGACGGTTAATATCTTTCAGCAGTTCCAGAATCGAACGGGTCGTTGCCGGATCGAGGGCGCTGGTGGCCTCGTCGCACAGCAGGACTTTGGGATTGCTGGCTAATGCGCGAGCAATCGCCACACGCTGTTTCTGGCCGCCGGAAAGGTTGGCCGGGTAGCTGTCGTGCTTATCGCCGAGCCCTACCAGATCCAACAGCTCTGTGACGCGGCGTTTAATCTCGTCTTTCGGCGTATTGTCCAGTTCCAGCGGCAACGCCACGTTGCCAAAAACGGTACGTGAAGCTAACAGGTTAAAATGCTGGAAAATCATGCCAATCTGGCGACGGGCTTTCGTCAACTCAGATTCAGAAAGGGTGGTCAGCTCCTGGCCGCCAACCAATACGCTCCCTTCCGTGGGACGTTCCAGCAGATTCACACAGCGAATGAGTGTGCTTTTACCGGCGCCGGAGGCGCCAATAACGCCATAAATTTGTCCGGCAGGGACATGCAGGCTGACGTTGTTCAGCGCCTGAATGGTGCGAGTCCCCTGTTGGAACACTTTGGTGATATTCGAAAGTTTAATCATTGATTATTTATTATCGTAATTAAGTTAGCCGTGGCATTTTCTTCTGCCTGATACGGTCGAAGCCGTCAACAAAATGGATGTTAAGGCATCCAGACGTCTAAATCAATCAGGCTTTCGATGATGAGCACTTTCTTGCTCGCTGAAACATGCGATACTAACGGCACATGCCTTATTCAGGAGCTATAAAAGGTGGCAAAGTCCGTACCCGCAATTTTCCTCGACCGTGATGGCACTATTAATGTGGATCATGGTTACGTACATGAAATCGATGAGTTCGAGTTTATTGAAGGCGTCATTGACGCGATGCGTGAACTGAAAAAGATGGGCTTTGCGCTTGTCGTTGTTACCAACCAGTCTGGTATTGCGCGCGGTAAATTTACGGAAGCGCAGTTCGAGACGTTGACCGAATGGATGGACTGGTCGCTGGCGGACCGCGATGTCGATCTGGATGGCATCTATTATTGTCCGCATCATCCGCAGGGCAGCGTAGAAGAGTTCCGTCAGGCGTGTGATTGTCGTAAACCGCATCCCGGGATGCTTATCTCTGCGCGTGATTTTCTGCACATTGATATGGCCGCGTCTTATATGGTGGGTGACAAAATAGAAGATATGCAGGCGGCGGCAGCTGCAAATGTTGGTACGAAAGTATTGGTACGCACCGGTAAGCCCGTTACGCCCGAAGCAGAAAATGCGGCAGATTGGGTGTTAAATAGCCTTGCTGACCTGCCATCGGCGATAAGAAAGCAGCAAAAATAAGCGTTATGATTAAAAGATGAGCGGTTGAGATAAAAATGCATTTTTCCGCTTGTCTTCCTGAGACGACCCCCTATAATGCGCCTCCATCGACACGGCGGATGTGAATCACTTCACACAAACAGCCGGTTGATTAAAGAGAAAAATCCTGAAATTCAGGGTTGACTCTGAAAGAGGAAAGCGTAATATACGCCACCTCGCGACAGAGCGCTAAAGCGCGTCGCAACTGCTCTTTAACAATTTATCAGACAATCTGTGTGGGCACTCAAAGTGACATGGATTCTTAATGTCTTCGGACAATAAATGAATACCAAGTCTCTGAGTGAACACGTAATTCATTACGAAGTTTAATTCACGAGCATCAAACTTAAATTGAAGAGTTTGATCATGGCTCAGATTGAACGCTGGCGGCAGGCCTAACACATGCAAGTCGAACGGTAACAGGAAGCAGCTTGCTGCTTCGCTGACGAGTGGCGGACGGGTGAGTAATGTCTGGGAAACTGCCTGATGGAGGGGGATAACTACTGGAAACGGTAGCTAATACCGCATAACGTCGCAAGACCAAAGAGGGGGACCTTCGGGCCTCTTGCCATCAGATGTGCCCAGATGGGATTAGCTTGTTGGTGGGGTAACGGCTCACCAAGGCGACGATCCCTAGCTGGTCTGAGAGGATGACCAGCCACACTGGAACTGAGACACGGTCCAGACTCCTACGGGAGGCAGCAGTGGGGA
>NZ_JAOWGA010000011.1:0-29478 GCF_030333395.1 Citrobacter sp. CK194 | reverse complement strand
GCATTCGACCAGATCGATAACGCGCCGGAAGAAAAAGCTCGTGGTATCACCATCAACACTTCTCACGTTGAATACGACACCCCGACTCGCCACTACGCGCACGTAGACTGCCCGGGCCACGCCGACTATGTTAAAAACATGATCACCGGTGCTGCGCAGATGGACGGCGCGATCCTGGTTGTTGCTGCGACTGACGGCCCGATGCCGCAGACCCGTGAGCACATCCTGCTGGGTCGTCAGGTAGGCGTTCCGTACATCATCGTGTTCCTGAACAAATGCGACATGGTTGATGACGAAGAGCTGCTGGAACTGGTTGAGATGGAAGTGCGTGAACTGCTGTCTCAGTACGACTTCCCGGGCGACGACACGCCGATCGTTCGTGGTTCTGCTCTGAAAGCGCTGGAAGGCGAAGCTGAGTGGGAAGCGAAAATCATCGAACTGGCTGGCTACCTGGATTCCTACATCCCGGAACCAGAGCGTGCGATTGACAAGCCGTTCCTGCTGCCGATCGAAGACGTATTCTCCATCTCCGGTCGTGGTACCGTTGTTACCGGTCGTGTAGAGCGCGGTATCATCAAAGTGGGCGAAGAAGTTGAAATTGTTGGTATCAAAGAGACTGCGAAGTCTACCTGTACTGGCGTTGAAATGTTCCGCAAACTGCTGGACGAAGGCCGTGCTGGTGAGAACGTAGGTGTTCTGCTGCGTGGTATCAAACGTGAAGAAATCGAACGTGGTCAGGTACTGGCTAAGCCGGGCACCATCAAGCCGCACACCAAGTTCGAATCTGAAGTGTACATTCTGTCTAAAGATGAAGGCGGCCGTCATACTCCGTTCTTCAAAGGCTACCGTCCGCAGTTCTACTTCCGTACAACTGACGTGACTGGCACCATCGAACTGCCGGAAGGCGTAGAGATGGTAATGCCGGGCGACAACATCAAAATGGTTGTTACCCTGATCCACCCGATCGCGATGGACGACGGTCTGCGTTTCGCAATCCGTGAAGGCGGCCGTACTGTTGGCGCAGGCGTGGTTGCTAAAGTTCTCGGCTAATCGCTGATAATATTTGACGCAATGCGCAATAAAAGGGCATCATTTGATGCCCTTTTTGCACGCTTTCACATCAGAACCTGGCTCATCAGTGATTTTTTTTGTCATAATCATTGCTGAGACAGGCTCTGCTGAGGGCGTTTAGTCCGAAACGCAACACAGAGCATTTCGGTTTGGATTGCCTCGCATACGCGGGGTGAAAATGTTTGTAGAATACTTCTGACAGGTTGGTTTATGAGTGCGAATACCGAAGCTCAAGGAAGCGGGCGCGGCCTGGAAGCGATGAAGTGGGTCGTTGTTGTCGCATTGCTGCTTGTGGCTATTGTGGGCAACTACCTCTATCGCGACATGATGCTGCCGCTGCGTGCGCTGGCCGTAGTAATTCTGATTGCTGCAGCGGGTGGTGTCGCGCTGTTGACGACAAAAGGTAAAGCAACCGTTGCTTTTGCCCGTGAAGCGCGTACCGAAGTCCGTAAGGTCATTTGGCCGACTCGCCAGGAAACATTGCACACCACGCTGATTGTGGCTGCGGTTACCGCAGTAATGTCACTGATCCTGTGGGGACTGGATGGTATTCTGGTTCGCCTGGTATCCTTTATCACTGGCCTGAGGTTCTGAGATGTCTGAAGCTCCTAAAAAGCGCTGGTACGTCGTTCAGGCGTTTTCCGGTTTTGAAGGCCGCGTAGCAACATCGCTGCGTGAGCATATCAAATTACACAATATGGAAGAGTTGTTTGGTGAAGTCATGGTGCCGACCGAAGAAGTGGTCGAAATCCGTGGTGGCCAGCGTCGCAAAAGCGAGCGCAAATTCTTCCCGGGCTACGTCCTGGTTCAGATGGTGATGAACGACGCAAGCTGGCACCTGGTGCGCAGTGTTCCGCGTGTGATGGGCTTCATCGGCGGTACGTCTGACCGTCCGGCGCCAATCAGCGACAAAGAAGTTGATGCGATCATGAACCGCCTGCAACAGGTCGGTGATAAACCGCGTCCGAAAACGCTGTTTGAACCGGGTGAAATGGTTCGTGTTAACGACGGTCCGTTTGCTGACTTTAACGGCGTTGTTGAAGAAGTGGACTACGAGAAGTCCCGCCTGAAGGTGTCGGTTTCTATCTTTGGTCGTGCGACCCCGGTAGAACTGGACTTTGCCCAGGTTGAGAAAGCCTAAGCAGCGATCAAAAAAGCGGCGATTTAATCGTTGCACAAGGCGCGAGATTGGAATACAATTTCGCGCCTTTTGTTTTTATGGGCCTGGCCCGTAAAACGATTTTTTTATATCACGGGGAGCCTGTTTTCAGGCGTTATACCCAAACGAGGAAATTGCAATGGCTAAGAAAGTACAAGCCTACGTCAAGCTGCAAGTTGCAGCTGGTATGGCTAACCCGAGTCCGCCAGTAGGTCCGGCTCTGGGTCAGCAGGGCGTAAACATCATGGAATTCTGCAAAGCGTTCAACGCAAAAACTGATTCCATCGAAAAAGGTCTGCCGATTCCGGTTGTTATCACCGTTTACGCTGACCGTTCTTTCACCTTCATTACCAAAACGCCTCCGGCAGCAGTTCTGCTGAAGAAAGCGGCTGGTATTAAGTCTGGTTCCGGCAAGCCGAACAAAGACAAAGTAGGTAAAATTTCCCGCGCTCAGCTGCAGGAAATCGCGCAGACCAAAGCTGCCGACATGACTGGTGCCGACATTGAAGCGATGACTCGCTCCATCGAAGGTACTGCACGTTCCATGGGCCTGGTAGTGGAGGACTAAGAAATGGCTAAACTGACCAAGCGCATGCGTGTGATCCGTGAGAAAGTTGATGCGACCAAACAGTACGACATCAACGAAGCTATCTCTCTGCTGAAAGAACTGGCCACTGCTAAGTTCGTAGAAAGCGTAGACGTTGCCGTTAACCTCGGCATCGACGCGCGTAAATCTGACCAGAACGTACGTGGCGCAACTGTACTGCCGCACGGTACTGGCCGTTCCGTTCGCGTAGCCGTATTTACCCAGGGTGCAAACGCTGAAGCTGCTAAAGCTGCTGGCGCTGAACTGGTAGGTATGGAAGATCTGGCTGAACAGATCAAGAAAGGCGAAATGAACTTTGACGTTGTTATTGCTTCCCCGGATGCAATGCGCGTTGTTGGCCAGCTGGGCCAGGTTCTGGGTCCGCGTGGCCTGATGCCGAACCCGAAAGTGGGTACTGTAACGCCTAACGTTGCTGAAGCGGTTAAGAACGCTAAAGCTGGTCAGGTTCGTTACCGTAACGACAAAAACGGCATCATCCACACCACCATCGGTAAAGTGGATTTTGACGCTGACAAACTGAAAGAAAACCTGGAAGCTCTGCTGGTTGCGCTGAAAAAAGCAAAACCGACTCAGGCGAAAGGCGTGTACATCAAGAAAGTTAGCATCTCCACCACCATGGGTGCTGGCGTTGCCGTTGATCAGTCCGGTCTGACTGCGACTGTGGCGAACTAATATTCGCCTTTACGTGGGCGGTGATTTTGTCTACAATCTTACCCCCACGTTTCTGTTGAAATAAACAGAACTCTATGCGAGTCATTTGAATTGTAGCAGCTAACGCGGCTACGGTTCAAAGGGCGAAGTCATAGACAAGATTTGTTCGTTGGAGCCTGGCCTATCCAGGCCTCCGTCGAAGACCGCAGGTGTTTCGTAAGAAACTTAATGCCCTGCGTAGACGGTGACAGAACGCTAAGATTATTTTTTATACTCTGGCTTGTTTCTGCTCACCGTATTAAGACGCTCTTCTCGTTGAGGAGAGTGAAGTGAGTTCCAGAGCATGAGCTCTGGCAAACATCCAGGAGCAAAGCTAATGGCTTTAAATCTTCAAGACAAACAAGCGATTGTTGCTGAAGTCAGCGAAGTAGCCAAAGGCGCGCTGTCTGCAGTAGTTGCGGATTCCCGTGGCGTAACTGTAGATAAAATGACTGAACTGCGTAAAGCAGGTCGTGAAGCTGGCGTTTACATGCGTGTTGTTCGTAACACCCTGCTGCGCCGCGTCGTTGAAGGTACTCCGTTCGAGTGCCTGAAAGACACGTTTGTTGGTCCGACCCTGATTGCATACTCTATGGAACACCCGGGCGCTGCTGCTCGTCTGTTCAAAGAGTTCGCGAAAGCGAATGCAAAATTTGAGGTCAAAGCCGCTGCCTTTGAAGGTGAGCTGATCCCGGCGTCTCAGATCGACCGCCTGGCAACTCTGCCGACCTACGAAGAAGCAATTGCACGCCTGATGGCAACCATGAAAGAAGCTTCGGCTGGCAAACTGGTTCGTACTCTGGCTGCTGTACGCGATGCGAAAGAAGCTGCTTAATCGCAGTTATCTTTGTAACGCATCCGCTTACGTATAAACTTATTCTGATATTCAGGAACAATTTAAATGTCTATCACTAAAGATCAAATCATTGAAGCAGTATCCGCTATGTCCGTAATGGACGTTGTAGAACTGATCTCTGCAATGGAAGAAAAATTCGGTGTTTCCGCTGCTGCTGCTGTAGCTGTAGCTGCTGGCCCGGTTGAAGCTGCTGAAGAAAAAACTGAATTCGACGTAATTCTGAAAGCTGCTGGCGCTAACAAAGTTGCTGTTATCAAAGCAGTACGTGGCGCAACTGGCCTGGGTCTGAAAGAAGCTAAAGACCTGGTAGAATCTGCTCCGGCCGCTCTGAAAGAAGGCGTGAGCAAAGATGACGCTGAAGCTCTGAAAAAATCTCTGGAAGAAGCTGGCGCTGAAGTTGAAGTTAAATAAGCCAACCCTTCCGGTTGCAGCCTAAGAAATTAGGCTGATGGCTGGTGACTTTTTAGTCACCAGCCTTTTTGCGCTGTAAGGCGCCAGTAGCGTTTCACACTGTTTGACTACTGGTTGTCCTGACAATGCTTGTTTCTATCGACGACTTAATATACTGCGACAGAACGCCCGTTCTGTGTAAATCGCAATGAAATGGTTTAAGCGTGATAGCAACAGGCATTGCGGAAAGTATTCCATTTTCCGGTCAACAAAATAGTGTTGCACAAACTGTCCCTCCGCAGGACAGATGGGTCGACTTGTCAGCGAGCTGAGGAACCCTATGGTTTACTCCTATACCGAGAAAAAACGTATTCGTAAGGATTTTGGTAAACGTCCACAAGTTCTGGATGTACCTTATCTCCTTTCTATCCAGCTTGACTCGTTTCAGAAGTTTATCGAGCAAGATCCTGAAGGGCAGTACGGTCTGGAAGCTGCATTCCGTTCCGTGTTCCCGATTCAGAGCTACAGCGGTAATTCCGAGCTGCAATACGTCAGCTACCGCCTTGGCGAACCGGTGTTTGACGTTCAGGAATGTCAGATCCGTGGCGTGACCTATTCCGCACCGCTGCGCGTAAAACTGCGTCTGGTGATCTACGAGCGCGAAGCGCCGGAAGGCACCGTAAAAGACATTAAAGAACAAGAAGTCTACATGGGCGAAATTCCGCTCATGACCGACAACGGTACTTTCGTTATCAACGGTACTGAGCGTGTTATCGTTTCCCAGCTGCATCGTAGCCCGGGTGTCTTCTTCGACAGCGATAAAGGTAAAACTCACTCTTCCGGTAAAGTACTGTATAACGCGCGCATCATTCCTTACCGTGGTTCATGGCTGGACTTCGAGTTCGATCCGAAAGACAACCTGTTTGTCCGTATCGACCGTCGTCGTAAACTGCCTGCGACCATCATTCTGCGTGCACTGCAATACACCACTGAACAGATCCTGGACCTGTTCTTTGAGAAAGTGATCTTCGAGATCCGCGACAACAAGTTGCAGATGGAACTGGTGCCGGAACGCCTGCGTGGTGAAACCGCCTCCTTTGACATCGAAGCCAACGGCAAAGTGTACGTCGAAAAAGGTCGTCGCATTACTGCGCGCCACATTCGCCAGCTGGAAAAAGACGATATCAAACATATCGAAGTTCCGGTTGAGTACATCGCGGGTAAAGTGGCGTCTAAAGACTACGTTGACGAATCAACTGGCGAGCTGATCTGCGCAGCGAACATGGAGCTGAGCCTGGATCTGCTGGCGAAGCTGAGCCAGTCTGGCCACAAGCGTATCGAAACGCTGTTCACCAACGATCTGGATCACGGCCCGTACATTTCTGAAACGGTACGCATCGACCCGACCAACGATCGTCTGAGCGCGCTGGTAGAAATCTACCGCATGATGCGCCCGGGTGAGCCGCCGACTCGTGAAGCGGCTGAAAGCCTGTTTGAGAACCTGTTCTTCTCCGAAGACCGCTATGACCTGTCTGCGGTTGGTCGTATGAAGTTCAACCGTTCTCTGCTGCGCGACGAAATTGAAGGTTCCGGTATCCTGAGCAAAGACGACATCATTGACGTGATGAAGAAGCTCATTGATATCCGTAACGGTAAAGGCGAAGTCGATGATATCGACCACCTCGGCAACCGTCGTATCCGTTCCGTAGGCGAAATGGCGGAAAACCAATTCCGCGTTGGCCTGGTGCGTGTTGAGCGTGCGGTGAAAGAGCGTCTGTCTCTGGGCGATCTGGATACCCTGATGCCTCAGGACATGATCAACGCCAAACCGATTTCTGCGGCAGTGAAAGAGTTCTTCGGCTCCAGCCAGCTGTCTCAGTTTATGGACCAGAACAACCCGCTGTCTGAGATTACGCACAAACGTCGTATCTCCGCACTCGGCCCAGGCGGTCTGACCCGTGAACGCGCAGGCTTCGAAGTTCGAGACGTACACCCGACCCACTACGGTCGCGTATGTCCTATCGAAACGCCTGAAGGTCCGAACATCGGTCTGATCAACTCCCTGTCCGTGTACGCACAGACTAACGAATACGGTTTCCTCGAGACGCCGTATCGTAAAGTCACCGACGGCGTTGTGACTGACGAAATTCATTACCTGTCTGCTATCGAAGAAGGTAACTACGTTATCGCTCAGGCGAACTCCAACCTGGATGACGAAGGCCACTTTGTAGAAGATCTGGTTACTTGCCGTAGCAAAGGCGAATCCAGCTTGTTCAGCCGCGACCAGGTTGACTACATGGACGTTTCCACTCAACAGGTGGTTTCCGTCGGTGCGTCCCTGATCCCGTTCCTGGAACACGATGACGCCAACCGTGCATTGATGGGTGCGAACATGCAACGTCAGGCGGTTCCGACTCTGCGCGCTGATAAGCCGCTGGTTGGTACCGGTATGGAACGTGCTGTTGCCGTTGACTCCGGTGTAACTGCGGTTGCTAAACGTGGCGGTACTGTTCAGTACGTGGATGCGTCCCGTATCGTTATCAAAGTTAACGAAGACGAGATGTACCCGGGCGAAGCAGGCATCGACATCTACAACCTGACCAAATACACCCGCTCTAACCAGAACACCTGTATCAACCAGATGCCGTGTGTTTCTCTGGGTGAGCCGGTTGAGCGCGGCGACGTGCTGGCTGACGGTCCGTCCACCGACCTCGGTGAACTGGCGCTGGGTCAGAACATGCGCGTAGCGTTCATGCCGTGGAACGGCTACAACTTCGAAGACTCCATCCTCGTTTCCGAGCGTGTTGTCCAGGAAGACCGTTTCACCACCATCCACATTCAGGAACTGGCCTGTGTGTCTCGTGACACCAAGCTGGGGCCGGAAGAGATCACCGCTGATATCCCGAACGTGGGTGAAGCTGCACTCTCTAAACTGGATGAATCCGGTATCGTTTACATCGGTGCGGAAGTGACCGGCGGCGACATTCTGGTTGGTAAGGTAACGCCGAAAGGTGAAACCCAGCTGACGCCAGAAGAGAAACTGCTGCGTGCGATCTTCGGTGAGAAAGCGTCTGACGTTAAAGACTCTTCTCTGCGCGTACCAAACGGTGTTTCCGGTACGGTTATCGACGTTCAGGTCTTTACTCGCGATGGCGTAGAAAAAGACAAACGTGCGCTGGAAATCGAAGAGATGCAGCTGAAGCAGGCGAAGAAAGACCTGTCTGAAGAATTGCAGATCCTCGAAGCTGGCCTGTTTAGCCGTATCCACGCTGTGCTGGTTTCCGGTGGCGTTGAAGCTGAGAAGCTCGACAAACTGCCGCGCGATCGCTGGCTGGAACTGGGCCTGACCGACGAAGAGAAACAAAATCAGCTGGAGCAACTGGCTGAGCAGTATGACGAACTGAAACACGAGTTCGAAAAAAAACTCGAAGCGAAACGCCGCAAAATCACTCAGGGCGACGATCTGGCACCGGGCGTGCTGAAGATTGTTAAGGTATATCTGGCGGTTAAACGCCGTATCCAACCTGGTGACAAGATGGCAGGTCGTCACGGTAACAAGGGTGTAATTTCTAAGATCAACCCGATCGAAGATATGCCTTACGATGAAAACGGCACGCCGGTAGACATCGTACTGAACCCGCTGGGCGTACCGTCTCGTATGAACATCGGTCAGATTCTGGAAACCCACCTGGGTATGGCTGCGAAAGGTATCGGCGATAAGATCAACGCCATGCTGAAACAGCAGCAGGAAGTCGCGAAACTGCGCGAATTCATCCAGCGTGCGTACGATCTGGGCGCTGACGTTCGTCAGAAAGTTGACCTGAATACCTTCAGCGATGAAGAAGTTCTGCGTCTGGCTGAAAACCTGCGCAAAGGTATGCCGATCGCAACGCCGGTGTTCGACGGTGCGAAAGAAGCGGAAATTAAAGAGCTGCTGAAACTGGGTGACCTGCCGACTTCCGGTCAGATCACGCTGTTTGACGGCCGTACCGGTGAACAGTTCGAGCGTTCGGTAACCGTAGGTTACATGTACATGCTGAAACTGAACCACCTGGTCGACGACAAAATGCACGCTCGTTCCACCGGTTCCTACAGCCTGGTTACTCAGCAGCCGCTGGGTGGTAAGGCGCAGTTCGGTGGTCAGCGCTTCGGGGAGATGGAAGTGTGGGCGCTGGAAGCATACGGCGCAGCATACACCTTGCAGGAAATGCTCACCGTTAAGTCTGATGACGTGAATGGCCGTACTAAGATGTATAAGAACATCGTGGACGGCAACCATCAGATGGAACCGGGCATGCCGGAATCCTTCAACGTATTGTTGAAAGAGATTCGTTCGCTGGGTATCAACATCGAACTGGAAGACGAGTAATTCTCGCTCAAACAGGTCACTGCTGCCGGGGTAATACCCGGCAGCGGAATGTGCTAACTCCGACGGGAGCAAATCCGTGAAAGACTTATTAAAGTTTCTGAAAGCGCAAACTAAAACCGAAGAGTTTGATGCGATCAAAATTGCTCTGGCTTCGCCAGACATGATCCGTTCATGGTCTTTCGGTGAAGTTAAAAAGCCGGAAACCATCAACTACCGTACGTTCAAGCCTGAGCGTGACGGCCTTTTCTGCGCCCGTATCTTCGGGCCGGTAAAAGATTACGAGTGCCTGTGCGGTAAGTACAAGCGCCTGAAACACCGTGGTGTGATCTGTGAGAAGTGCGGCGTTGAAGTGACCCAGACTAAAGTACGCCGTGAGCGTATGGGCCACATCGAGCTGGCGTCCCCGACTGCTCACATCTGGTTCCTGAAATCTCTGCCGTCTCGTATCGGCCTGCTGCTCGATATGCCGCTGCGCGATATCGAACGCGTGCTGTACTTCGAATCCTATGTGGTTATCGAAGGCGGTATGACTAACCTGGAACGCCAGCAGATCCTGACTGAAGAACAGTATCTGGACGCGCTGGAAGAGTTCGGTGACGAATTCGACGCGAAGATGGGTGCGGAAGCTATTCAGGCCCTGCTGAAGAGCATGGATCTGGAGCAAGAGTGTGAAACTCTGCGCGAAGAGCTGAACGAAACCAACTCCGAAACCAAGCGTAAAAAGCTGACCAAGCGTATCAAACTGCTGGAAGCATTCGTTCAGTCTGGTAACAAACCAGAGTGGATGATCCTGACCGTTCTGCCGGTTCTGCCGCCAGATCTGCGTCCGCTGGTTCCGCTGGATGGTGGTCGTTTCGCAACGTCGGATCTGAACGATCTGTATCGTCGCGTGATCAACCGTAACAACCGTCTGAAACGTCTGCTGGATCTGGCTGCGCCGGACATCATCGTACGTAACGAAAAACGAATGTTGCAGGAAGCGGTTGACGCCCTGCTGGATAACGGTCGTCGCGGTCGTGCGATCACCGGTTCTAACAAACGTCCTCTGAAATCTTTGGCCGACATGATCAAAGGTAAACAGGGTCGTTTCCGTCAGAACCTGCTCGGTAAGCGTGTTGACTACTCCGGTCGTTCTGTCATCACCGTAGGTCCATACCTGCGTCTGCATCAGTGCGGTCTGCCGAAGAAAATGGCGCTGGAGCTGTTCAAACCGTTCATCTACGGCAAGCTGGAAC
This sequence comes from Citrobacter sp. CK194, assembly GCF_030333395.1. Lineage (NCBI taxonomy): Bacteria > Pseudomonadati > Pseudomonadota > Gammaproteobacteria > Enterobacterales > Enterobacteriaceae > Citrobacter > Citrobacter sp. CK194. Next base: position 19,101 of record NZ_JAOWGA010000011.1, on the reverse strand, counting down.
TGCGTGGCCTCGCCACCACCATCAAAGCCGCGAAGAAAATGGTTGAGCGTGAAGAAGCTGTCGTTTGGGATATCCTGGACGAAGTTATCCGCGAACACCCGGTACTGCTGAACCGTGCGCCAACACTGCACCGTTTGGGTATCCAGGCATTTGAACCGGTACTGATCGAAGGTAAAGCTATCCAGCTGCACCCGCTGGTTTGTGCGGCATATAACGCCGACTTCGATGGTGACCAGATGGCTGTTCACGTACCGCTGACGCTGGAAGCCCAGCTGGAAGCGCGTGCGCTGATGATGTCTACCAACAACATCCTGTCCCCGGCGAACGGCGAACCTATCATCGTTCCGTCTCAGGACGTTGTATTGGGTCTGTACTACATGACCCGTGACTGTGTTAACGCCAAAGGCGAAGGCATGGTGCTGACTGGCCCGAAAGAAGCTGAGCGTATTTATCGCGCTGGCCTGGCCTCTCTGCATGCGCGCGTTAAAGTGCGTATCACCGAATACGAAAAAGATGCTAACGGCGAATTCGTAGCGAAAACCAGCCTGAAAGACACGACCATCGGCCGTGCCATTCTGTGGATGATCGTACCGAAAGGTCTGCCTTTCTCCATCGTCAACCAGGCGCTGGGTAAGAAAGCCATCTCTAAAATGCTGAACACCTGCTACCGTATTCTGGGCCTGAAACCGACCGTTATTTTTGCGGACCAGACGATGTACACCGGCTTTGCTTATGCAGCGCGTTCAGGTGCATCCGTTGGTATCGACGATATGGTTATCCCGGAGAAGAAACACGAGATCATCTCCGAAGCGGAAGCCGAAGTTGCTGAGATCCAGGAACAGTTCCAGTCTGGTCTGGTAACAGCGGGCGAACGCTATAACAAAGTTATCGATATCTGGGCTGCGGCGAACGATCGTGTATCCAAGGCGATGATGGATAACCTACAGACCGAAACCGTGATTAACCGTGACGGTCAGGAAGAGCAGCAGGTTTCCTTCAACAGCATCTACATGATGGCCGACTCCGGTGCGCGTGGTTCTGCGGCACAGATTCGTCAGCTTGCTGGTATGCGTGGTCTGATGGCGAAGCCAGATGGCTCCATCATCGAAACGCCAATCACCGCGAACTTCCGTGAAGGTCTGAACGTACTCCAGTACTTCATCTCCACTCACGGTGCGCGTAAAGGTCTGGCGGATACCGCACTGAAAACAGCGAACTCCGGTTACCTGACTCGTCGTCTGGTTGACGTTGCGCAGGATCTGGTGGTAACTGAAGACGACTGCGGCACTCACGAAGGTATCCTGATGACTCCGGTTATCGAGGGTGGCGACGTTAAAGAGCCGCTGCGCGATCGCGTACTGGGTCGTGTGACTGCTGAAGACGTACTGAAGCCGGGCACCGCAGATATTCTGGTTCCGCGCAACACGCTGCTGCACGAACAGTGGTGTGACCTGCTGGAAGAGAACTCTGTTGACGCCGTTAAAGTGCGTTCCGTTGTATCCTGTGACACTGACTTTGGTGTATGTGCGCACTGCTACGGTCGTGACCTGGCGCGTGGCCACATCATCAACAAAGGTGAAGCTATCGGCGTTATCGCGGCACAGTCCATCGGTGAGCCGGGTACACAGCTGACGATGCGTACGTTCCACATCGGTGGTGCGGCATCTCGTGCGGCTGCTGAATCCAGCATCCAGGTGAAAAACAAAGGTAGCATCCGTCTGAGCAACGCGAAGTCGGTTGTGAACTCCAGCGGTAAACTGGTTATCACCTCCCGTAACACCGAGCTGAAACTGATCGACGAATTCGGTCGTACCAAAGAGAGCTATAAAGTGCCTTACGGCTCTGTTATGGCGAAAGGTGATGGCGAGCAGGTTGCCGGCGGCGAAACCGTTGCAAACTGGGACCCGCACACCATGCCGGTTATCACCGAAGTAAGTGGTTTCGTCCGCTTTACTGACATGATCGACGGCCAGACCATTACTCGTCAGACTGACGAGCTGACCGGTCTGTCTTCTCTGGTGGTTCTGGATTCCGCAGAGCGTACTACGGGTGGTAAAGACCTGCGTCCGGCGCTGAAAATCGTTGATGCTCAGGGTAACGACGTTCTGATTCCTGGCACCGATATGCCTGCGCAGTACTTCCTGCCGGGTAAAGCGATTGTTCAGCTGGAAGATGGCGTACAGATCAGTTCTGGTGACACCCTGGCGCGTGTTCCGCAGGAATCCGGCGGTACCAAGGATATTACCGGTGGTCTGCCGCGCGTTGCTGACCTGTTCGAAGCGCGTCGTCCGAAAGAGCCGGCAATCCTGGCTGAAATCAGCGGCATCATTTCCTTCGGTAAAGAAACCAAAGGTAAACGTCGTCTGGTTATCACCCCGGTAGACGGTAGCGAGCCGTACGAAGAGATGATTCCGAAATGGCGTCAGCTCAACGTGTTCGAAGGTGAACGTGTAGAACGTGGTGACGTGGTTTCCGATGGCCCGGAAGCGCCGCACGACATTCTGCGTCTGCGTGGTGTTCATGCTGTTACTCGTTACATCGTTAACGAAGTACAGGACGTATACCGTTTGCAGGGCGTTAAGATTAACGATAAACACATCGAAGTTATCGTTCGTCAGATGCTGCGTAAAGCCACCATCGAAAATGCAGGTAGCTCCGACTTCCTGGAAGGCGAGCAGGTTGAATACTCCCGCGTCAAGATCGCTAACCGCGACCTGGAAGCGAACGGCAAAGTGGGTGCAACGTTCTCCCGCGATCTGCTGGGTATCACCAAAGCGTCTCTGGCAACCGAGTCCTTCATCTCTGCGGCATCGTTCCAGGAGACCACGCGTGTCCTGACCGAAGCAGCCGTTGCGGGTAAACGCGACGAACTGCGTGGCCTGAAAGAGAACGTTATCGTGGGTCGTCTGATCCCGGCAGGTACCGGTTATGCGTACCACCAGGATCGTATGCGCCGCCGTGCTGCGGGTGAACTCCCGGCTGCACCGCAGGTGACTGCTGAAGATGCGTCTGCCAGCCTGGCAGAACTGCTGAACGCAGGCCTGGGCGGTTCCGACAACGAGTAATCGTTAAACTGGTGGGGAGGTGTGTTTAAAAACACTTCTCCACCAGCATTGTGCCGGAGTCCGCACATCAGGTTGTTTGTCTACAGGGAAAGAGAAATGCCTGCGATTATTTCATTACTCTATTTAGTGTTTGGGTTTTTCGTATTTACCAGAAAAGTTAGAATTTCAACACTTCTCTCTGGTTTTTTATTGTTTTTGTCATTGAGTATATTTGAACATAAGCCATTGTTGATATTTATCTATTCTTTTCTTATTATCATTGTTACTATCGTTATTTACAGAGTAAAAGTCAGTATAGATAAAAAAGAAGTATTTTATTTTTCAATACCATGTTGGCTTTTAATCATATCTGTAATTATAAATCTGATAAATAACTGAGTTATTTTTTCATGTCTCTTGTTTCTCGCATCATATATAAAAATTCATTTTCACTGGCGATATAAACTAATTGTCCTGATTTTGCGTTATATTTTGCCATTGCACAAGGAACACTATCACCACCGTTAGCCATAAAGAATTTTGCTTTTGTATTACGATAAAGATTTATACTAGGAATAGGATCCCGGCCGAATGTATAGGGGGTTGGGACGCTTGTATTATGTTTTTTCGAGAACCACTTTGGCAACATCCTGCCAAAACCATCAACCGGAGTGATAAAAGTAGTAAATCCACAATATTCGAAGTTAAAAGTTGTTTTGCCATTAGCTTCAGTTTTTTCTGTAATATTAAGTCCAAGTGTGATTCTAAATTTATCCCATAAATTTAACTGATTATAATCCAATGGTTTTCCATTATAAAAAGCCTGCTGTTCACACATTAAATGATAAACCTGTTTTAATACCTGTATTCCTGTAGGGCCAATAGTATTTGCAATGGTGGGTAAGCCGCCTTTGCTATAGATCAGCTCTTTTATAAAATATATATCTGTACCTTTGAAATGACTCATGTTCTGTCCTTGCAGTCAAGCGTTTATTTATCTACGCTATGATAAAGGACGTCAGTTAATTATTACAGTTCTCTTTCGGATATTTTTTATCAGGAAAAATATCATATTTATAATATGAATGTTCTGGATGGTTACTGATAAAAGAATAATATGATTATTCTTTCGTGCTGAGCTAATACCAGGCCCGGTAGCCTGCGCTACCGGGCAATAAATATTAGTTTATTTTACCAGCGACAATCGTCTGTACAACTCAATCATATCCCCGGCCAGATCCTGAATAACCATCGCGTTCATCAGATGATCCTGGGAATGAACGGTGATCAGATTAACAGGCAGTTTTCCGGTTCCTTCATCAATCCCAATCAGCTTTGTCTGGATGCCGTGTGCCAGTTTGACAAACTCGTGCGACTCTTCCATCGCTTTCTCGGCGCCAGCAAAATCGCCTTTTCGCGCCAGTTGCAGTGCGGTCAGTGCCGAACTACGGGCTGCGCCTGCGTTGACCAGCAGCTCCATGATGATCGTCTCTAACTCTTCCATGCTATTACTCCATGAGCTTGAGGGCTTTTTCCAGCACGGCATCGCCTTTCATCATGCCGTAATCCATCATGTCGATAACCGCGACCTTTTTACCTAAGGGGTCGGCAAGCGCCTGCAATTTCGCCTGTTCATACTTGACCTGAGGGCCAAGCAAAACAATATCCGCAGTGGCGATGTTTTCTTTAAATTCAGCCACCGGAACAGCTTTGATACTGACTTCAACCCCTTTCTTCTGCGCGGCGTCTTTCATCCGTTGCACCAGCATGCTGGTGGACATCCCGGCGGCACAGCATAAAACGATATTCTTCATAATCGGCTCTCACGGTTCCCTTGGTTCTTCATCTTTAGCCTGTGGCCGGGGGGAGAACAACCGTCTTAAAGTGAATGTGTGTAAAGCATCACACAAAAACTGAAACCGGTTGCAGTAATCCGATGGGGTCTGCAAAGACCGTCTGACCAGATGTGAAGGCAGGGCGAAATGAGGAAGGAATTTTTCGCCCTGGTCAGCGTCCGCTGCCGACCACGACAACATAAAAAAACGGGAGCCTGACGACAATCTCCCGTTTTTTGTATTACGCACCGGCGCGCAAAAAAATTACGCCGTGTCACATTCGTGCATTATGTTTGCGAAGCACGCCCCAGATAACTATCCCAGTCTTTCCAGACGGGCTGTAACCCCTGTGCGGTCAGTGCATTAGCAATGGCTTCTGGTCGGCGATCGTCATGAGGAGAAAATTGCTCCAGCTCGGGATGATTATCGGCATAGCCGCCTGGCTGCGTTTTTGAAAATGCGCTGACGTTATTAATCGCCAAAGGAATAACGTGATCGCGAAACCACGGCGATTCGCGCGTTGAGAGCGACAGCTCAATCTCCGGCGCCAGCAGACGAAATGCGCAAATGGTTTGCACCAACTGGCGCTCATCCATGATGGAGGCGGGTTCGACGCCGCCAGTACACGGGCGCAGACGCGGGAAGGAGATAGAGTAGCGGCTCTGCCAGTAATGCTTCTGCATCCAGAGCAGATGCTCGGCTACCATGTAGCAGTCCACACGCCAGCTATCAGACAGCCCAATCAACGCGCCGAGACCAATTTTGTCGATACCTGCCCGACCCAGCCTGTCCGGGGTTTCCAGCCGCCAGAAGAAATCCTGCTTTTTCCCTTTCAGATGGTGTTGTGCGTAAATCGCCTCATGGTAGGTCTCCTGGTAGACCATCACGCCGTCAAGCCCCAGCGTTTTTAACTCGCTATACTCTTCTTCCGCCAGCGGTTGCACTTCCATCTGGAGTGAAGAAAACTGGCGACGGATAGTGGGCAAATGACGACGAAAATAGTCCATGCCGACTTTGGCCTGGTGCTCGCCAGTGACAAGCAGGAGATGCTCAAAACCCAGCTCGCGAATCGCCTCGCATTCACGGCCTATTTCTGTTTCATCCAGCGTCTTGCGCTTAATGCGGTTACTCATGGAAAAGCCGCAGTAAGTGCAGTCGTTGGCGCACAGATTGGAGAGATACAGCGGCACATAAAAGCTGACGGTATTGCCAAAGCGCTGACGGGTAAGGCGCTGCGCACGTTGGGCCAACGGCTCCAGATAGTCGCTGGCGGCGGGTGAAAGCAGCGCCATCATGTCGTCGCGGCTAAGTTGCGTGGCGTTAAGCGCCCGTTCCACATCGGCGGCGGTTTTGCTGTTGATGCGCAGGCGAATATCGTCCCAGTCCAGCTGTTGCCAGCGGTCGGTGAACGTTTTCATGCCGAAGCCTCCAGAAATCCGGTGAGCGGGCTGGTGGCCTGAGCGTAACTGCTGCGCGTTCCGGGTACGGCCCGACGCGCCATAACTCCGGCTTCAACCGCCAGGCGAAAAGCCTGCGCCATCATCACCGGATCATCCGCTACCGCAATCGCCGTATTCACCAGTACCGCGTCGGCGCCCATTTCCAGCGCCTGTGTGGCGTGGCTGGGAACGCCGATCCCGGCATCGACCACCACCGGAACGGTGGCCTGTTGGATGATGATCTCCAGCATCGCGCGCGTCTCCAGCCCCTGATTGGAACCAATGGGCGCACCGAGCGGCATGACGGCGGCGCAGCCAACCTCCTCAAGACGTTTGCACAACACCGGGTCGGCGCCGCAGTAGGGCAGCACGACGAACCCCTGTTTTACCAGCGCTTCTGCGGCTTTCAGCGTTTCGACAGGGTCCGGTAGCAGCCAGCGCGCGTCGGGGTGAATCTCCAGTTTCAGCCAGTGTGTGCCCAGGGCCTCCCGCGCCAGTTGCGCGGCGAAGATGGCTTCTTCCGCTGTTTTCGCACCGGAGGTATTGGGAAGCAGCGTTACCCCGGCATCAATAAGCGGCGCCAGAATCGCGTCATTGTGCTGGCGTAAATCCACGCGTTTCATCGCCAGCGTGACCAACTGGCTGCCGGAAGCGCGAATCGCCTCGACCATCAGCTGTGAAGAGGCAAATTTCCCCGTGCCGGTGAACAGATGTGAATCAAACGTTTTATCTGCAATACGTAACATATCAACCCCCTGCAATAACCTGAAAAAGCAGGATCTGGTCGCCTTCCTGCACGATTTGCTGTTCCCACTGTTCACGCGGCAGGATCTGTTGATTCAGCGCCAGCGCCGCCCCTGGTTTCAGTTGGTTAAGCTGAGTGAGCAGATCGATAACGGACAGGCCGTCAGCGCACTGCATAGGTTCATCATTGAACTGAATCTGCATGACGCCCTCCGCATACCGGACAACCGCTGGCGCGATGCAATGCCAGACTGCGCCACTGGCTGGTTTTGGCATCGAATAACCGCAACTCGCCGCCGGGGATGTCCATCCCGCTCAGTAACTTGATGGCTTCCAGCGCCTGCAATGTTCCCATCACGCCGACAACGGGGCCGACGATCCCTGCCGTGCGGCAGTTGCGTTCCGGTTCTTCATCATCCGGCCACAGGCAGCGGTAGCAGCCCTGTTCCCAGGGCGGCGTCAGCACCATCAACTGGCCGCCAAAGCCGACGGCGCTGGCGGTAATGAGTGGAGTATCCAGCGCGACGCAGGCGGCGTTGATCTCCTGACGGGTCGCCATGTTGTCGGTACAGTCGAGTACCACATCGGCGCGCTCAACCGCATGGCGGAGCGCATCGCCAGTGAGGCGCTGCTGTAACGCCAGCAGTTCAATATCCGGGTTCAGCCGCGCCAGCCGCTGCTTTGTCACCAGGGATTTAGGGCGGGCAATATCATCTGTGGTGAACAGGATTTGCCGTTGCAGATTGCTCAGATGCACTTCGTCATCGTCGGCTAAAACCAGCGTACCGATGCCAGCGCCCGCCAGATAGAGCGCCGCAGGGGAACCCAAACCGCCCAGCCCGACAATCAGAACCCGGCTGGCGAGCAATTTTTGCTGCCCTTCAATGGCGATATCGCCGAGCAAAATTTGTCGGCTGTAGCGCATAAAGTCGCGATCATTCATCGCCAGCCCCCGCGATTGCCAGTAACTGCGCCGTTGCTTCGCACCAGTCTTCCGCCTGGGTAATGGCGCTGACGACGGCAATACTGCCCACACCGGTTTCCAGCACCGGCGAGGCGCGTTCGAGGCTGATCCCGCCGATGGCAACGGTGGGGTAATCGCCAAGACGTTCAATATGGCGCGCCAGCTGCTCCAGTCCTTGCGGCGCGGACGGCATCTGTTTGGTTTGCGTCGGGAATACGTGGCCGAGTGCGATATAAGACGGTCTGGCCGCCAGCGCTATGTCGATTTCCATGTCATCGTGGGTGGAAACGCCTAAGCGCAGCCCGGCAGCCTGAATCGCCTTCAGGTCGGTGGTTTCCAGATCTTCCTGACCGAGATGCACCCCGTAAGCGTTGTGTTTGATCGCCAGTCGCCAGTAGTCATTGATGAACAGGCGGGCATTGTAGCGGCGACCCAGCGCGATAGCGGCTGATACATCGTCCTCCACCTCTTCGTCGCGCTTGTCTTTGATACGTAGCTGGAGGGTGCGGACACCCGCTTCCAGCAAGCGTTCGATCCATTGCACGCTATCAACGACCGGATAAAGCCCCAGGCGGAAAGGCACCGCCGGGAAATCGGGCTGATACATTATGCTTCCTCCTTCTTGAGATAGATTTCACCGCCTTTGGCGCGGAAGTTTTCTGACATATCCGCCATTCCTACCTCGATGGTCTGCGCCGCCGCGTAGTCGCGGACTTCCTGGCTGATCTTCATTGAGCAGAATTTGGGGCCGCACATGGAACAGAAGTGCGCCACTTTACCGGACTCCTGCGGCAGGGTTTCGTCGTGGTAGGCGCGGGCGGTGAACGGATCAAGCGCCAGGTTAAACTGGTCTTCCCAACGGAATTCAAAGCGGGCTTTCGACATGGCGTTATCGCGGATTTGCGCGCCAGGATGGCCTTTTGCCAGGTCGGCGGCATGCGCCGCGATTTTGTAGGTGATCAGCCCCTGTTTCACATCCTCTTTGTTCGGCAGGCCGAGGTGCTCTTTTGGCGTTACGTAGCAGAGCATGGCGCAGCCAAACCAGCCAATCATTGCCGCGCCAATACCGGAGGTGAAGTGGTCGTAGCCCGGCGCAATATCGGTGGTCAGTGGCCCTAAGGTGTAGAACGGCGCTTCGTGGCAGTGTTCCAGCTCTTCGGTCATGTTACGGCGGATCATCTGCATCGGTACGTGGCCAGGGCCTTCAATCATCACCTGCACGTCGTACTCCCAGGCAATTTTGGTCAGCTCGCCCAGCGTGTGCAGCTCGGCAAACTGCGCTTCGTCGTTCGCATCCTGAATCGATCCCGGACGCAGGCCGTCGCCCAGCGACAGCGAGACATCGTAAGCGGCGCAGATTTCGCAGATTTCGCGGAAGTGCTCGTAGAGGAAGTTTTCTTGATGGTGAGAGAGGCACCATTTCGCCATGATCGAACCGCCGCGCGAGACGATACCGGTCAGACGTTTTGCGGTCATTGGCACATAGCGCAGTAGCACGCCTGCGTGGATGGTGAAGTAATCGACGCCCTGTTCCGCCTGCTCCAGCAGCGTGTCGCGGAAGGCTTCCCAGGTGAGATCTTCGGCGATCCCGTTTACTTTCTCCAGCGCCTGATAGATCGGCACGGTGCCGATCGGTACCGGGCTGTTACGCAGGATCCACTCGCGAGTTTCGTGAATATAGCGACCGGTTGAGAGGTCCATCACCGTATCTGCGCCCCAGCGCGTTGACCACACCAGTTTTTCCACCTCTTCTTCAATGGAGGAAGTGACCGCTGAGTTGCCGATATTGGCGTTGACCTTCACCAGGAAGTTGCGTCCGATGATCATCGGTTCGGATTCCGGGTGGTTGATGTTGGCCGGGATAATCGCGCGACCGGCGGCCACTTCGTCACGAACAAATTCTGGCGTGATGTTTTCCGGCAGACGCGCGCCAAACCCAACGCCCGGATGCTGCTGGCGTAACACATCGCCGCGAATGCGCTCACGCCCCATGTTTTCACGAATAGCGATAAACTCCATTTCCGGGGTTACAATCCCCTGACGCGCATAATGCAGTTGCGTTACGCATTTGCCCGCTTTGGCGCGCTTCGGCGTGAGCAGCCCCGTAAAACGCAGCTCGTCCAGTCCATCATCGGCCAGACGTTCTTTGGTGTACGCCGAGCTACGGTCGGTCAATTCTTCGCTGTCTGCACGAGCCTCAATCCAGGGCTGACGCAGTTTTGCCAGCCCCTGCTGAACGTTAATGGCGACATCAGGATCGCCATAGGGGCCAGAGGTGTCATAGACCGGGATGGCTTCGTTCTCTTCGTATTGCGGATTATCTTTGCTGCCGCCGATGAGCGTGGGGCTTAGCTGGATTTCACGCATCGGAATGCGGATGTCCGGTTGTGAGCCGGTAATATAAATACGTTTTGAGTTCGGAAAGGCGGTGCCTTCCAGGGTGTCGATAAAGTGTTGGGCCTGGGCGCGTTGTTCGCGGCGAGTCAATTTTGTTGCAGACATAGCTCATTCCAAAAAGTGAAGGACGTGGCTTGTCAGACGACGGATGGAGTAATGGATGCGCGTTGCCCGTACAGGTTGACGCATAAAGCAGTTTACTCTTGTTCCCTTCGCAGGTATTAGCCTGATCAGGTTCCGCGGATCCCGAATTAACGGTCTCAGCCTGTGTTTTCACACACGGCACTCCGACAAGATGTAACCCCGGCGACGGGGCAATGGATGTAAATTACTCGTTACTGATTCATAACTCAAGCAGGCCGTGCAATTCCGCTTTCATCCTGGGCATTAAGCGTTAGATTATTGTCGAAGGCCAGCAGGATGAGTTTATCTTCCAGCGTAAACCGCGCTTCCAGCGCTTCGCCGATGTCGGAGAGCACTTGCTGAAATTCCGCATAATTATCGTGATCGATCGCGTTCTCCAGGCTGGAGTCGTAATATTCCATGATCTGTTGAGTATTGGCTTCCAGCAATGAATGGAGGCGCGTTGCGGTTGAACGCGGGTTTCCCTCTTCCATTTCACGGATAATGTGTTCATAAATACTGAAGTGTCCGGCGGAAAGGTAGTCGACCAGGCCCTGACAAAAATCATCCAGCGCTTTTTCATTCAGCCGCATGTACGATTCTTTGCCAGGCTTAATGCCAACCAGATTGTAGTAAGCCACGAGCAGGTGCTTACGTACATGTAGCCAGCGATCAACCAGTTTATTACTTCCTTCGACGTGTTCCGTCAGGCTTTCCAGCTGGTTTAGCATGATTGACTCCGCAAGTTTAGATTTAAAACTGCTCACCTGAAAAATGTAAATATAATGTTAACAACATGCCAGTGAAGCAAAGGTAGTGCAAGAGCTATGGATCGTATTATTGAAAAATTAGATCACGGTTGGTGGATCGTCAGTCACGAGCAAAAATTATGGTTGCCTCGTGGAGAATTGCCATATGGCGAAGCGACAAATTTCGATCTTGTGGGGCAGCGCGCACTCCTGATTGGCGAGTGGGAAGGGGAGCCTGTCTGGCTGGTGTTACAGCATCGTCGGCATGATATGGGGTCGGTACGGCAGGTTATCGATCAGGACGTTGGCCTGTTTCAACTGGCGGGGCGGGGCGTGCAGCTGGCGGAATTTTACCGTTCGCACAAATTCTGCGGTTACTGCGGCCACCCCATGTACCCAAGCAAGACCGAATGGGCGATGCTGTGCAGCCACTGCCGTGAGCGTTACTATCCGCAGATTGCTCCCTGCATTATTGTCGCCATCCGGCGCGCCGATTCCATTTTACTGGCCCAGCATACGCGCCATCGCAACGGTGTTCATACGGTGCTGGCCGGGTTTGTGGAAGTGGGGGAGACCTTAGAGCAGGCGGTCGCGCGCGAAGTGATGGAAGAGAGCGGCATCAAAGTGAAAAATTTGCGTTACGTGACCTCACAGCCCTGGCCGTTCCCGCAATCGCTGATGACGGCGTTTATGGCGGAGTATGACAGCGGCGAGATTGTCATCGACCCGAAAGAGCTGCTGGAGGCGGGCTGGTATCGCTATGACGATCTTCCGTTATTGCCGCCGCCGGGCACGGTGGCGCGTCGTTTGATCGAAGATACTGTGGCAATGTGTCGGGCTGAGTATGAGTGATGGTACACTGGCACCCTGACGCAATGAAGGAACTGCAAAATGACCGAACTGAAGAACGATCGTTATCTGCGTGCGCTGCTGCGCCAGCCCGTTGATGTTACCCCGGTATGGATGATGCGCCAGGCAGGCCGCTATCTGCCGGAGTACAAAGCCACCCGCGCACAAGCAGGCGATTTTATGTCGCTGTGCAAAAATGCTGAGCTGGCGTGCGAAGTCACGCTACAACCGCTGCGGCGCTACCCGCTTGATGCGGCGATCCTCTTCTCGGACATTCTGACCATCCCGGATGCGATGGGGCTGAGACTCTATTTTGAGGCCGGGGAAGGCCCGCGCTTTACTTCGCCAGTCGCCTGTAAAGCGGATGTCGATAAGCTACCGATTCCTGACCCGGAAGACGAACTGGGCTACGTGATGAACGCGGTGCGTACGATTCGCCGCGAGTTGAAAGGTGACGTTCCGCTGATCGGTTTTTCCGGCAGCCCGTGGACGCTGGCGACTTACATGGTGGAAGGCGGCAGCAGCAAAGCCTTTACCGTCATCAAAAAAATGATGTATGCCGATCCGCAGGCGCTGCATGCGCTGCTCGATAAGCTGGCGAAAAGCGTCACTCTGTATCTCAACGCGCAGATTAAAGCGGGCGCGCAGTCGGTCATGATTTTCGACACCTGGGGCGGCGTGCTGACGGGGCGCGATTACCAGCAGTTCTCGCTGTATTACATGCATAAAATCGTTGATGGTCTGCTGCGGGAAAACGACGGTCGCCGTGTACCGGTCACGTTATTCACCAAAGGTGGCGGCCAGTGGCTGGAGGCGATGGCGGAAACCGGGTGTGATGCGTTAGGCCTCGACTGGACAACCGATATTGCCGACGCGCGCCGTCGCGTGGGCCATAAAGTGGCGCTACAGGGCAATATGGACCCGTCCATGCTCTATGCGCCACCGGCGCGCATTGAAGAAGAAGTGGCGACGATTCTCGCCGGATTCGGCCAGGGTGAGGGCCACGTCTTTAATCTTGGACACGGCATCCACCAGGATGTACCACCGGAGCACGCGGGCGCATTTGTTGATGCGGTACACCGCTTGTCCGAACAGTACCACCGCTAAGGAGTCATTATGGATCTCGCGTCGCTACGCGCTCAACAAATTGAACTCGCCTCGTCGGTGATCCGCGAGGATCGCCTTGATAACGATCCGCCGGATCTGATCGCCGGGGCGGATGTTGGGTTCGAGCAGGGCGGTGAAGTGACGCGAGCGGCGATGGTGCTGTTGACGTATCCAGCGCTTGAGCTGGTGGAATACAAAGTGGCGCGTATCGCCACTACCATGCCGTATATCCCCGGCTTCCTCTCCTTTCGCGAGTATCCTGCGCTGTTGGCGGCGTGGGAACAGCTGTCGCAAAAACCGGATTTAGTCTTTGTCGATGGGCACGGTATTTCCCACCCGCGTCGTCTGGGGGTGGCAAGCCACTTTGGATTGATGATGGATGTACCCACCATCGGCGTAGCGAAAAAACGGCTGTGCGGCAAGTTTGAGCCGCTTTCCGCCGAACCTGGCGCGCTGGCTCCGCTGATGGACAAAGGCGAGCAGTTAGCCTGGGTCTGGCGCAGTAAAGCGCGCTGTAACCCGCTGTTTATCGCGACCGGACATCGCGTGAGTACCGACAGCGCGTTGGCGTGGGTGCAGCGCTGTATGCAAGGCTACCGTCTGCCGGAACCGACGCGCTGGGCGGATGCGGTGGCATCAGAGCGTCCGGCGTTTGTGCGCTGGCAAGCAAATCACCGCTGATTCAGGTACACTGCGGCTCATTTCTGATTTCGAGAATTCAACATGTTACAAAACCCGATTCATCTGCGTCTGGAACGCCTGGAAAGCTGGCAGCACGTCACCTTTATGGCTTGTTTGTGCGAGCGTATGTATCCGAACTATGCCATGTTCTGTCAGCAGACGGGTTTTGGCGATGGGCAGGTGTACCGCCGAATCCTGGATCTCATCTGGGAAACGCTGACGGTGAAAGATGCGAAGGTCAATTTTGACAGCCAGCTGGAAAAGTTTGAGGAAGCGATTCCGGCTGCTGACGATTTTGATCTGTACGGCGTTTACCCGGCGATTGATGCCTGCGTTGCATTAAGCGAGTTAATGCATTCTCGTCTCAGTGGCGAAACGCTGGAACATGCCATTGAGGTCAGTAAGACATCCATTACCACGGTTGCGATGCTGGAAATGACTCAGGCTGGTCGAGAAATGACCGATGAAGAGCTCAAAGAAAACCCGGCTGTTGAACAGGAATGGGACATTCAGTGGGAAATATTCCGACTTTTGGCCGACTGCGAAGAACGCGATATTGAGCTGATAAAAGGGCTTCGGGCAGACCTGCGCGAGGCCGGCGAGAGCAATATCGGTATAAATTTTGAGCAATGACACCAGAAAACGTGATTTAACGCCTGATTTGTCGTGCCTGGAGGCTTCCCTTCCGCCCCCCGTCTGGTCTACATTTGGGGGGCGAAAAAAAGTGGCTATCGGTGCGTGTATGCAGGAGAGTGCTTTTCTGGCATTTCCGTCGCACTCGATGCTTAGCAAGCGATAAACACATTGTAAGGATAACTTATGAACAAGACTCAACTGATTGATGTAATTGCAGACAAAGCAGAACTGTCCAAAACCCAGGCTAAAGCTGCTCTGGAATCCACTCTGGCTGCTATTACTGAGTCTCTGAAAGAAGGCGATGCTGTACAACTGGTTGGTTTCGGTACCTTCAAAGTGAACCACCGCGCTGAGCGTACTGGCCGCAACCCGCAGACCGGTAAAGAAATCAAAATCGCTGCAGCGAATGTACCGGCGTTTGTTTCTGGTAAAGCACTGAAAGACGCAGTTAAGTAATTCGCGTGGCAGTGAACAGTTTTAATGAAGGGGCGCTCTCGCCCCTTTTGTCTGTCTGGCGTCGTATGCTGACGTTGGCAGGCGCGCTGTTGCTGTCCGCTTGTAGCCATAACACGACGCTTCCACCGTTTACGGCCAGCGGTTATGTTGACGACCAGGGTGCGGTACGCATCTGGCGTAAAGATTCCAGCGATGGCGTCCATCTGCTCTCGGTCTTTAGCCCGTGGCGTAACGGCAGCACCACAACCAGCGAATACCGCTGGCAGGGCGACATGCTCTCCCTGATTGAACTCAATATTTACAGCAAACCTTCTGAACATATTCGCGCACGCTTCGACGATCATGGCGAGCTCAGTTTTATGCAGCATGAAGTCGACGGGCAGAAGCAGCAGCTTTCCAGCGACCAGATCGCCTTATACCGCTATCGCGCCAATCAGATCCGCCAGACCAGTGACGCATTGCGTCAGGGGCGCGTCGTGCTGCGTCAGGGACGCTGGCATGCAGACCGCACGGTAACTACCTGCGAAGGCGAAACGTTGAAACCAGACCTGGATGCGTGGGCTATCAGCCACATAGAGCGACGTCAGCAGCGTTCATCGATAGAGGTGAGTGTGGCATGGCTGGAGGCGCCTGATGGCTCTCAGCTGCTGCTGGTGGCCAATGAAGACTTCTGCCACTGGCAACCTATAGAGAAGACGTTCTGATGATTGCCGGATGGCGGCTTGCGTCTTATCCGGCCTACAGTTGCTCTCCATAGGCCGGATAAGAGGTGTCAGCGTTAGTTTTGCTCGCGTTCGATCGCGCGCCAGCCGATATCTTTGCGGCTAAAGCAGTTATCCCAGCGGATATCTGCCATCAGCGCGTAGGCACGCTGCTGTGCTTCGGCAACGGTATGGCCTAGCGCAGTGGCGCACAGTACGCGACCGCCGCTTGTAACGACCCGGTCATCTTCCGCCAGTTTGGTGCCGGCATGGAATACCTTACCGTCCGCCACCTCTTCCAGCGGCAGACCGTGGATCACATCGCCTGTGCGGTAGTCGCCCGGATAACCGCCAGCCGCCATCACCACGCCGAGCGATGCGCGCTCATCCCACTCAGACGTTTTCTCGTCCAGCTTACCGTCGCAGGCAGCCAGACAAAGTTCAACCAGATCGGATTTCATACGCAGCATGATTGGCTGGGTTTCCGGGTCACCAAAGCGGCAGTTGAATTCGATAACTTTCGGGTTGCCCTGCTTATCGATCATCAGCCCAGCGTACAGGAAGCCGGTATAAGTATTGCCTTCCGCCGCCATGCCTTTTACGGTTGGCCAAATGATGCGCTCCATCGTGCGCTGATGAACCTCGTCGGTCACCACCGGCGCCGGGGAGTAAGCGCCCATACCGCCGGTATTCAACCCGGTATCGCCATCGCCGACGCGTTTGTGATCCTGGCTGGTGGCCATTGGCAACACATGCTCGCCATCGACCATCACGATGAAGCTCGCTTCTTCACCGTCGAGGAACTCTTCGATCACGATACGGTGTCCCGCGTCGCCAAACGCGTTGCCCGCCAGCATGTCATGAACGGCGGCTTCGGCCTCGCTCAGCGTCATCGCCACAATCACGCCTTTCCCGGCAGCCAGTCCGTCGGCTTTAATAACGATCGGCGCGCCTTTCTCACGCAGGTAAGCCAGCGCGGGTTCGATCTCCGTGAAGTTCTGGTACTCCGCCGTCGGAATCTGGTGACGGGCGAGGAAATCCTTGGTGAAGGCTTTGGAGCCTTCCAGCTGTGCGGCGCCTTCGGTTGGGCCAAAGATTTTCAGGCCAGCGGCGCGGAAAGTATCCACCACGCCTTTCACCAGCGGCGCTTCCGGGCCGACGATGGTCAGATCGATCTTCTCGTTCTGGGCAAAGCTCAGCAGTGCCGGAATATCCGTGACGCCAATAGCGACGTTTTGCAGCGCCGGTTCCAGCGCTGTTCCGGCGTTACCTGGCGCGACATACACGGTTTCAACCTGCGGTGATTGCGCCGCTTTCCACGCCAGGGCGTGTTCGCGCCCGCCGTTGCCGATTACTAATACTTTCATTGTCTGCTCCGTGAATTAATGGCGGAAGTGACGCATGTCGGTGAAGATCATCGCAATGCCGTGTTCATCAGCGGCGGCAATGACTTCATCATCACGGATGGAGCCACCGGGCTGGATCACGCAGCTCACGCCAACAGCAGCCGCAGCATCAATACCGTCGCGGAACGGGAAGAACGCGTCAGAGGCCATTGCGGAACCTTTTACTTCCAGCCCTTCATCGCCCGCTTTAATACCGGCGATCTTCGCGGAATAAACGCGGCTCATCTGGCCCGCGCCAATACCGATAGTCATATTCTCTTTCGCGTACACAATCGCGTTGGATTTCACAAACTTCGCTACTTTCCAGCAGAACAGCGCGTCACGCAGTTCCTGCTCGCTCGGCTGACGTTTGGACACTACGCGCAGTTCGCCTGCCGTTACCATACCCAGGTCACGATCCTGAACCAGCAGACCGCCGTTGACACGTTTGAAGTCCAGGCCCGGGACGCGCTCGGCCCACTGGCCGCAGGTCAGGACGCGCACGTTCTGTTTGGCGGCGGTGATTTTCAGTGCGTCTTCGGTTGCGGAAGGCGCAATGATCACTTCGACAAACTGACGGGAGATGATGGCCTGTGCCGTTTCGGCATCCAGTTCGCGGTTAAACGCGATGATGCCACCGAATGCGGAGGTCGGGTCAGTCTTGTATGCGCGATCGTAGGCGTCGAGAATAGAAGTGCTTACCGCCACGCCACACGGGTTAGCGTGCTTCACGATGACGCAGGCGGGCTCGCTGAACTCTTTCACACACTCCAGCGCCGCGTCGGTATCGGCGATGTTGTTGTAGGAGAGCGCTTTGCCCTGTACCTGCTGCGCGGTCGCAACAGATGCTTCTTGCACATTCTCTTCTATATAGAAGGCTGCCTGCTGGTGGCTGTTTTCGCCGTAGCGCATATCCTGCTTCTTAATGAAGTTCAGATTCAGGGTACGCGGGAAGCGGCCAGCGGCCTCTTTGCTTTCACCGTGATATGCCGGAACCATGCTGCCGAAGTAGTTGGCAATCATGCTGTCGTAGGCGGCGGTGTGTTCGAAGGCTTTAATGGCGAGATCGAAGCGGGTATCAAGGGTCAGTGAACCGTCGTTGCTATCCATCTCTTTAATAATGGCGTCGTAGTCGCTGCTCTTTACAACGATAGCGACATCTTTATGGTTCTTGGCAGCGGAGCGCACCATGGTCGGGCCGCCGATATCAATGTTCTCTACGGCATCTTCCAGCGAGCAACCTTCACGAGCGACAGTCTGGGCGAACGGGTACAGGTTAACAACAACCATATCGATTGGCGCGATACCGTGTTGTTCCATAATTCCGTCATCCTGACCACGGCGACCGAGAATACCGCCGTGTACTTTCGGATGCAGGGTCTTCACGCGTCCATCCATCATTTCCGGGAAACCGGTGTAATCGGAAACTTCGGTCACCGGCAGACCTTTATCTGCTAACAGACGGGCAGTGCCCCCTGTAGACAGCAGCTCCACACCGCGTGCGGAAAGTGCCTGGGCGAATTCGACGATACCGGCCTTATCAGAAACACTGAGCAGAGCGCGGCGGACTGGACGACGTTGTTGCATGGTAAATCCCCTGGATTTGACTATTACAGAGAGCGTTAGCTGAATTTTTCGTGAAAAACTCAGCTAACGCCCCTTACGGGGCATCCTTGTTTTGCGGTGGCATTGTAACGAAAACGTTTGCGCAACGCTCGCGAATTTTTCTTTTTCCATTCGATACCCTTTTATTCCTGTATTGAGCGCGTCTTTATTAAGGAGAGATTCAGGAAATGATCGCCAGGATTGTGGATAACTCTGTGTGTAAAAGGGTATAAGGCGGGGTTTTGCTGGGGAATGCAGCAGTCAGTCATTTTTCTGTCATTTTTCTATTGCGGCCTGCGGAGAACTCCCTATAATGCGCCTCCATCGACACGGCGGATGTGAATCACTTCACACAAACAGCCGGTTGATTAAAGAGAAAAATCCTG
>NZ_JAOWGA010000010.1:0-203 GCF_030333395.1 Citrobacter sp. CK194 | reverse complement strand
AACGAGACTCGAACTCGCGACCCCGACCTTGGCAAGGTCGTGCTCTACCAACTGAGCTATTCCCGCTTAATCTTCGTCTTTCAGACCGTTGCCTGAAATCCTGCGATTGGGTATCTGGTGTTGCTTTCAAATTTTGGAGCGGGAAACGAGACTCGAACTCGCGACCCCGACCTTGGCAAGGTCGTGCTCTACCAACTGAGCTA
>NZ_JAOWGA010000009.1:0-236 GCF_030333395.1 Citrobacter sp. CK194 | reverse complement strand
TATTGTCCGAAGACATTAAGAATCCATGTCACTTTGAGTGCCCACACAGATTGTCTGATAAATTGTTAAAGAGCAGTTGCAACGCGGCTTTCAGCTCACCGTTGCGAGGTGACGTATAATACGTTTTCCTCATTCAGAGTCAAGTGCTTATTTTCACTTTTCTCTGCCGGCGTTCATCGCTGAACCCCGCTGACCCGGCGGCCTGTGTGCCGTTGTTCCGTGTCAGTGGAGGCGCA
>NZ_JAOWGA010000008.1:0-265 GCF_030333395.1 Citrobacter sp. CK194 | reverse complement strand
TACAGGCTTGTAGCTCAGGTGGTTAGAGCGCACCCCTGATAAGGGTGAGGTCGGTGGTTCAAGTCCACTCAGGCCTACCAAATTCGCTCCCGTGCTTTGTTGTGGCAAAGCTCGCATACCTCAGTATGCTTCGCTTCACCACGCCGCGCCCGGAAACGAATTGGGGATGAGGTTTAACTACATCATATGGGGCTATAGCTCAGCTGGGAGAGCGCCTGCTTTGCACGCAGGAGGTCTGCGGTTCGATCCCGCATAGCTCCACCAT
>NZ_JAOWGA010000007.1:0-210 GCF_030333395.1 Citrobacter sp. CK194 | reverse complement strand
AACGAGACTCGAACTCGCGACCCCGACCTTGGCAAGGTCGTGCTCTACCAACTGAGCTATTCCCGCTTAATCTTCGTCTTCCAGGCCGCTGCCTGAAATCCTGCGATTGGGTGGTGCGTATCTGCTGATACTTTCAAATTTTGGAGCGGGAAACGAGACTCGAACTCGCGACCCCGACCTTGGCAAGGTCGTGCTCTACCAACTGAGCTA